>CALGJQ010000049.1 GCA_937928545.1 uncultured Verrucomicrobiales bacterium | reverse complement strand
TGGATTCCGTGTTTTGTTTTTTGGACTTGCCGGAAATTGACATTTCCTTTTTGCTAAATCCCTGATGAATGAAGATAATCAAAATCTAAGTTCTGGTTCAAGTCGAAAGGAGCGGTTTCGGGCTGATTTTCTTGCTTTGCTCTTTCGGAAGAGGGTTTCAGAGAGGGCTCAGCCTTGGTTTTTTCGTCACTTGGAGGCTTGGGGGCGCTGGCTGCGGGAAGGGAAAAGGCGGCCGGGTCGGGAAGAACTTTTGGGATGGATGCGGGAATTAGACGGAAAACCGACTTGGTCGTCTTTTCAGATTCAGCAGGCTTTGCAGGCGGTCGAGTGGTCTCATGGGGAGATTTTGGGCGAGGAGTGGGTGTCGGAGGTAGATTGGGAGGGATTGCGAGCGGCGATGAAGGAAATTGAGGGGGCTGAGGTGGAGATGACGAAGTTGGCGGCGGATGAGTTGGCGGCGGGCTGGACGGAGAGTGGATTTTGTAAAGAGCGGGTGGAGATGTTGGGGCGTTTGGTGGGGGTTTTACGGGGGAGGAATTATGCGTATCGAACAGAACAAACTTATTTACAATGGATTGTGAGGTTTTTGGGTCGGGAGATGGGGCAGTCCCCTCCCCCGTCGCAGCTGGAGGGTCGGGAGTTTTTAGAGGATCTGGCGGTGCGAGACGGGGTGGTGGTGGCGACGCAGAAACAGGCGCTGAATGCGCTGAGTTTTTTCTTTAAGGAGGTTTTGGGGGTCGAGAGTCCTGATTTTGCGGGTTTTACGCTGGCGAGGGTGAGTCGGCGGATTCCGGTGGTGCTTTCGCCAGGCGAGGCGAAGGAGATTCTGAACCGGATGACGGGGACGACGGGTCTGATGGCGCGCTTGATGTATGGTTCGGGTTTGCGATTGATGGAGTGCGTTCGCTTGCGGGTGAAGGATGTGGATTTTGAGAATGGTTTGTTGATGGTGAGGGATGGGAAGGGCGGGAAGGATCGGAGGACTCCCCTGCCCCGCAGTGTGGAGGAGGCCTTGCGGGCGGAATTGGCGGCGGGGCGTGAGCTGTATGAGGCGGATCGAGCAGCGGAGTTGGCGGGGGTTTGGTTGCCGGGGGCATTTGAGAAGAAGGCGCCGAATGCGGGGAAGGAGTGGGCGTGGTTTTGGCTCTTTGCGTCGCGGAGGTTATCGGTCGATCCGCGGGCGCAGGTGGCGCGGAGGCATCATGTGAATGAGAATGGGGTGCAGAAGGCGCTGAAAAAGGCGGTGCTGGCGGCGGGGATTGCGAAGAAGGTGTCGTGTCATACGTTGCGGCATTCTTTTGCGACGCATCTTTTGCAGGCGGGGAGAGATATCCGGAAGGTGCAGGAGTTATTGGGGCATGCGGATGTGAGGACGACGGAGATTTATAGGCATGTGCTGAATCGGCCGGGGGATGCGCTGGGGAGTCCGTTGGATTTTTTGGAGCTTAAGACCATGGACGAATGAACGATTGCAGAATGAACGATTGGCTTGATTGAGGAGAGGGGGAATGGACAAATGGACGATTTTTCTTGGTTGAGGGGGAGATAGACTTGGTTGATGTGGGCAGTCTGGAGACAGCCCTTCCGTGGGGACTTGGTTGAGGGAGAGGTCTCACGCAGAGCAGCAGAGGTTTTTTGGGGCTTGGGTTGAGGGGGGGGAAATGAACAAATGAACGATTGCAGAATGGACAATTAGCTTGGTCGAGGGGGCTTGGGTTGGGGGGACTCGGGCTGAGGGGGTAAGCGGGCTGGAAGCGCCGCTCTCCATATTCTTGGTTGAGGGGGACTCGGGCTAAAGTACCCAATGGGGCATGCCACCCAAGCTCCGTAGCTTCCTTGGGGGCGGGTTAGGCGGGGCCGAAGTGGATGCCTAGGGTGCGGCTGAATTCGTTGAGGCGCTTTTTTTCGCGGGGGTCGATGAGGACTAGGGAGATGCCTTTTTTGCCGGCTCGGGCGGTGCGGCCGCTGCGGTGGGTGTAGTAGTCGATCTGCTCGGGGAGCTGATGGTGGATGACGAAGGAGAGGCCTGCGACGTCGATGCCTCGGGCGGCAACATCGGTGGCGACGAGGAACTGGGTGCGCTCTTTTTTGAAGGCTCGCATGACTTTGTCGCGCTCGAGCTGGGTGAGGTCGCCTTGGAGGACGCCGACGGAGTGGCGGCGGGCGGTGAGTTGTTTGCAGAGAATGTCTGCGCCGTCTTTGGTGCGGGTGAAGATGAGGCCGCGTTTTTCGCCCTGGCGGTTTAGGAATTCATCAATGAAGTCGGTTTTGTCTTCTTTGACGCAGACGGCGAAGCGGTGGTCGATGTCGCGGTTGACGACGTTTTTGGTGTCGATTTTGACGGTTTTGGGTTCTGGCGCCATGCAGATTTTGACAAGGTCGCGGAGAACAGGAGGGAAGGTGGCGGAGAAGAGCCAGGTGGCTTTGCGTTCTTTGGTGAGCTCGATGGCTTCGCGGATTTGGTCCTTGAAGCCCATGGAGAGCATTTCGTCGGCTTCGTCGAGGATGAGGTATTGGACGTGATCAAGTGAGATGGCTTTGCGCTGGAGGAGGTCGTAAAGACGACCGGGGGTGGCGATGACGAGGTGAGTGGGGCGTTGGAGCTTTGAAATCTGGAGGTCGATCTTGTCACCACCGGCGAGGACTTCGGCGAAGATTTTTTGCTCGGAATATTTTGTGAATTTGAAGAGGGCTTTGCCGATTTGCTTGGCGAGTTCCCTTGTGGGAGCAAGGATGAGGGCCTGAATGTGCTTTTTGCTAGGATTGATCTTGCTGAGAAGCGGGAGGCCAAAGGCGGCGGTTTTTCCGGTGCCGGTCTGAGCTTGAGCGACGAAGTCGAAGCCTTTTTCGAGGAGGTAGGGAATGGATTGCGCCTGAACTGGGGTGGGCTTGCGGATTTCTAATTCCTCAAGGCTTTTGATCAGGTCGGCTGGGATCCCAAGGGATTTGAAGTCGCTCACAGTGCCTTCGGTCTAATGGAGAGAGTGGGGAAAGTAAAGACGAGGACTGCAGGCTTGCTCATGGGGGAGATGCGGTTAGGGGTGGGGTATGGTTTTTGATCGAGTACGTGCTGTCCTAGGTTTGATTTTATTTGGGACTTGCTCACTCGTTTTTGCGCAATCTTCCTTAGCTCCTTCGGAGGATGAAGAAGGAAAGTCATCAATCCCACGATTTGATCTGCTGCGAATGCGTTATGAGTCGGATGAAGCGCGAGGCTTTGATCGCTCAAATATGGAGTTAGAAAGGATGCAATTTGCAGTTGGAGGGTTTTTGGGGAGACCTATTAATTTGGGAAGTGATTGGAAAATGATTTCGTTTTTAAACTATAAATATACGGAATTGGATTTTGATCGAATGACAATGGGGGTGCCTTTTGAAGATCAAGAACTTCACGAGGCCTCGTTGAACGGGGTCGTTTTTCGACAGGTTGCAGGCAGCTCTTGGACATACGGAGCTTGGGGACGGGTGCGGTTTTCAAGTGATGCCCAAGATGTTAACGGAGATGATTTTTTCTATGATCTAGGACTGGGCGCGGGCTATCGGGTGAATGATCAATTTTTCGCGGGTCTTGCCTTTGTGGGTTTAGAAATTGGTCGCGATTCTCTTTATGTGCCGGGGCCGGTGGTGATGTGGACCCCAAGTGAAGATTTCAGGTTCGGGGTGATGGGGCCACTTTTGATTTCAAGTTGGGAAGTGAGTGACAGTTGGACTCTCGCGCTGCGCGGGGCACCAAGTGGGGGAACTTGGAATGTGGATGAGAACGGCGCATCCCATGATTACGATCTTAGTTCTTACGTCATTCGTCTTCATACGGAGCATCGCCTGAGGGATCAGCTTTGGTTGTCCTTAGGGGTGGGCTATATCTTTGGAGGAGATTTTGAAGTGCGCGATTCGTCTGGTGATCGACTTTTTCAAGACGATCTAGAGGGCGGGCTTTCGTTTTCGATCGGCCTTCGTTTGAGAGCTTGGTAGAGGCTTTTGTTGATTGGGGTGGGGGTGGAGTTTTTCTTCACTTCACCAATTCGGAGGGAGGGGCTCTTTTGTTGGACCTGATGCGAGTTCTCTCGCTTCAGCAGTGCGTCTGGGCCAATAGGGCTAGGTAGGGAGCACCAGGGACCGCTAGGGGCTAAGAGAGAGCCTAAGCAATGGTCAGGAGAAAATAGGGTGCAGACTTTCATCATCGGGGCTATATTGAACGTAAATGGAATTACAAATCTTTGAGGGCATTTTGGCATACTTTTCCCCAATTGGTACGGGAGGTGAATAGTACATTTTTAATTTCTTCTTCTTCTTCTTAGTGCGAATAAGTTGGCCGAAACGCAGTTCCACGTTGACTTGGTAAGTGTTCCACCGGTGGAATAAGTGGTGGAGATACTGATGGTAGAGTTCTCTCAAAAGGAACAAATTTGCGAATTTCCTAAGTTTGTCCCTGTGGTTACGATCTTGTTCACAGCTTTATTGGTGCTTGTTTGAGTTTGTTGATGATGAAGAAAATTGAAGATGAGAAATGGCTCCGAGTGGCTCTTGAGGAGGCTGGGAAGGGGATTGGCCTCACGGCGCCAAATCCGCCGGTTGGAGCGGTTTTGGTGAAGGATGGGGTGGAATTGTCGAGAGGCTGGCATCGGAAGGTGGGAAAAGCGCATGCGGAGAGAGAGGCCTTATCTTGTTTAACGGAGGGAGAGGCTAGGGGAGCGACGATCTACGTGACTTTAGAGCCTTGTAGCACTAAAGGGCGGACGGTAGCTTGTGTGAGTGCTTTAATCGAAGCGGGGGTGAAGCGGGTTGTTTATGGATCATTGGATCCAAATCCTGATCATGCGGGGAGAGCGGATGAGATTTTGAAAGCGGCAGGGATCGAGGTGGAGTCAGGGCTTTGTGAGGAGGAATGTGATCACTTGATTCGAGGCTTTGCGATGGTTCAGAGAAAGGGACGGCCTTGGGTGATTGCGAAGACTGCGATTTCGCTCGATGGAAGGATTACGAGGCCGCCGGGAGAGGGGCAGTGGTTGACGGGAGCGGAAGCGCGAAGGAAAGTTCATCTTTTGCGGGGTGAAGTGGATGCTATTTTGACTTCTGGACAGACCTTGCGGGAAGACGATCCGGCTTTGACTATTCGAAGTGAACAAATCTCGTCTCTGAAAGAACAACCACTGCGAGCGGTGATGACGCGAAAAGAAATTGAAAAAGAGAACTATCAATTGTTTACCGACCAATTTCGGGATCGTAGCCTCCTGTTTCAAAAGGTTGATGAGTACGATGTTCTTCGTACTTTAGCGAGAGAGTATCAGGTAAACACGGTTCTTTTAGAAGCGGGAGGGGATCTTTTAGGATCGTTTTCCGATAAAGAGCTTATCGATGAGTGGGTTATCTACCTTGCTCCGATGCTTTGTGGAGGTCCAAAGCTAGGTTTGGCAGGGAAGGGGGCCACGAATTTGCAAGAGAGGCTATCGCTCAAGAACCTTACGATTGAGCAGATCGGGGACGATCTTTATGCGCGAGGTCTGATCGATCGTGATGGTCCAAAAGATCTTCAGCGCTAGCCAAACATTTGGGTCCAGTGTTTGTCGTAGCAGCCGAGGCCAATTCGTTTGTGACTGGATCTGAACATGTTTTTGTGATGACCGGGCGAGTAGAACCATCCTTTGTTCGCGGAATTCGGGGAAGTGGATCCTTTATAAATGTTTTCTCCGCTCGCTTTTGTGCCCGCTTCAGCAGCACGGGACCAGGGAGTTTTTCTTCCTGGCACAGGTGATTGGTGAGCGAAAAATCCGACTTTGTCCATGTCCTCGGAGTGAGTGCGGCTGGCATTGCAGAGTTTATGGTCAAGAACGAGAGCATTAAGGCCAAGGAGGAGGCGCCATTCATTGACTTCGCGAATCCCTTCGCGCTCATTTTCAGGAACTTTCTCATTTTCGGCGATTTTATTGTTTTCTGCCATGATGCGGAGTCCATCGCGAGGAAGTCCTCCGTAGGCTGCGATTCCTTCCTTTTCTATATGAATGAGCGATTTCTCTGCGGCTTCTTCATCGTAGAGAACAGCGGTATTGACAATGGCATCGCGGAATTTGGCGAGGGTAATGGCCATCTTTCGTTGATTGATGAGAGCGGTCGGTGCTGTGCTGAGAACTTCCTTAATGTTTGGCATGATGAGTTTTTTAAGAGCCTTCAAGGCGGGCATGCTCGTTTTTTTGAGGAGAGGCTTCATGGGGTCGTCTCCGAGCTGGTAAACTTTCATGAATTCCGAGCGATATTTTCGGATCTCCTTGGCGGTGTCATTTTTTGCGGAGCCCGTGAACTTGCTTTTGATAAAGTTTTGATAATCCTTGAGGTATTTGTCTCGGATTTGCGGCCAGGTGCGGTCGAATTCCTTTAAGAGCGCGGTGAGTTCCTTGTTATCAAGGTCCTCGAGATCAGTCAGCAAGGTCTCAAACCCTTTGTCGGTTTCGATGATGGATTGAAGTCTTACGAAGACCTCATTGGTCGTCAGAGATGCGGCGGGTGCAAATGACAAAGTGAGAGAGAAAATGAAAGCGATGAGGAACTTCATAAGAGCAGTGTGTTTCAGGAGGTTTAGCGGGCGAGAGCTGGATTGTCGTTTAAAAAAGAAGGCCCTCTTCAGAACGAAGAGGGCCTTTTTTGGGGGTTGGGGGTTTTTTGTTCGGGGGTTTTGGGGGTTCGGGTGAATTTTTGATCCCTAGCGACGACGACTTGAGTAGCAGGGAGAATTTGAACGATTAGACCGCGAATGACTGTAGTGGTATCGCAAACGGGCGTTGCGGCGTTCGTATTCGCGTTGAGCTGCGATGCGGCGACGTTGCTCAAGATATTTTCTTAGCTCATAGCTGCTAAGTCTCTGATTATAAAAGCGTTGTCCGTGACGAACTCGTTTTGAGTAAATCGGAGTTCCGCAAGAAAGATGCCCGCTGACGAAGACATAGGAAGGGGAGGAATAATGTCCGCGGTGGGATTGCGCAGCGGCAGGAAGGGCGAAGCCACCAGTCAGGAGGATCGTGGTAATCATAAGCAATTTTTTCATTTTCTTGTTTTGTGGGGGGTTAACTGGTGCTGGTGGATGGGACGGGAGTGGGATGGAAAGAATTCGAAAAAAGTAGTTGGGAAGAATGAAGGAGATTGGGTTTAGGTGTTCCAAAAGAGCCCATGCTTTATAATGAGAGATTGCGGAAAAGTGTGCTTCAATGCGGCATAGAAAAAGCCATGAACGAATATTCAGAAAACAATCCTAGCGACGAAGAATGCAGCAAACGCTCTTTTGAGAGCCTTGGTGATGCCATTAAGGCTGGTAAAAATGATGGTGCCGAAAAGGCCCGTGAAAAGGTTCCCGATTTTAAATCAGGCATGGCGGATGGAATAGCGGATGCGATCCACGATGTTGCTTATGGACTTGCTTATGGTTCAGTTTTTGCTGGCTCGTTTTTGCAGGAGCTCATTCCCGGAAATATGAGGGAGGGTTTTGCGAAGGGGGCGGATGCTGGAAAAGCAGCCGGACAGGCGGCGTCCGAGAATTTCCGAGATTCATTTGGTACAAAGAGGGAAGCCGATCTCGATGGCGAAAATACTAATCCTTCATTTTCTTGAAAATATTTGGATAGATTCTTAGATCTCAAACGTTTAACTTTATGTAACAAAGATTGTTGTTGCGTGTGTGCTCAACAGCGGTTCATTCCTCGGAATGGATCGCTGTTGTTTTTTGTGCTGATTGCTGGAAGAACAGGATTACTTACCTCTCTTGTCTTTAGACAAAATCTTGCTAGTTTTCCGGTTCGTTCATGTATCGCTATCCTAAAGAGTATGATGTCTTGGTCATTGGAGCCGGACACGCCGGAGTTGAAGCTGCTTTAGCTGCGGCCCGCATTGGGGCTTCGGTCGCGATGCTGACTCAGAATCTGGATACGATTGGCCAGATGAGCTGTAATCCGGCGATTGGAGGATTGGCGAAAGGACACATGGTGCGGGAGATCGATGCTCTTGGTGGGGTGATGGCTCAGAATACCGATGCTACGGCAATCCAATGGCGGATGCTCAATGCGGGGAAGGGCCCCTCAGTCCGCGCGCCGCGAGCGCAGTGTGATAAGAAGGCATATCAGTTCCGGATCAAGCGGATCATCGAAGGAATGCCGGGCTTGGATCTTCATCAGGGAAATGTCGCGACCATTCTCGTGGAGAACGATGAAGTGAAGGGTGTGCAGACTTCTTTGCAGATGGAACTGCGAGCGAAGAGCGTGATTCTTTCGGCGGGGACTTTCATGCGGGGCCTGATGCATGTGGGTCTGAAAAATGAAAAAGGGGGACGGATGGGGGATGCGACATCGACCGTTTCGGAATCGTTGAAAGAGCTCGGATTTGAGATTGATCGATTTAAAACGGGAACGCCTTGCCGGCTGAATGGACGGAGTTTGGATTTCTCAAAGTGTGAGAAGCAGGGAGGGGACACGCCTCCGTCCTTGTTCAGTTACCACCCTGAATTGATCGATAAAGTGGATGACGATATCTTCACTTTGAACCATTGGGCTGATCCGAAGTTCCACGTGGAACAAGTGCCGTGTTGGATCACTTGGACAACTCCTAAAACTCATGACGTCATCCGCGATAACCTCGATCAGTCGCCGATGTATTCGGGCAAGATTGAGGGAGTCGGGCCGCGTTATTGTCCATCGATTGAAGATAAAGTGGTTCGTTTCGCGGAGAAGGAACGGCATCAAGTTTTCCTCGAACCAGAGGGTCGGCATACCTTGGAGTATTATGTGAACGGGGTTTCGACTTCGCTTCCTTATGAGGTTCAATATGACTTTTTGCGGGCCATTCCCGGTTTGGAGAATTGTGAGATCATCCGTCCGGGATACGCGGTCGAGTATGATTATTGCCCGCCAACCCAGTTGAAGCCGACTTTGGAAACGAAGAAGGTCTCAGGTCTCTATTTCGCCGGTCAAATTAATGGCACCTCGGGATACGAGGAAGCGGCTGGTCAGGGTCTCATTGCGGGAGCGAATGCCGCGCTAAAGGTGCGAGGGGAGGGGGAACTGGTTTTGGGTCGTGATGAGGCTTACCTCGGGGTGATGATCGATGATTTGGTGACGAAGGGCTGCACCGAGCCTTACCGGATGTTTACCAGTCGGGCGGAGTATCGATTACTTCTCCGTCAGGATAATGCCGACGAACGCCTCAGTCCGATCGCGGAGAAGTTCGGGCTTCTGGGCGAGAAGCATGTGGAGAAGTTCCAAACGAAGCTCGCTGACTTGACGGAGGCGCGAGCCTTTATCCGAGCGACGAGCCATGAGCGGATTAAGCTCGATCATTGGTTCCGCCAAGGTGGGCATGGTTGGGCGGATTTGCCGGAGGAGATTCGTCAAAAGTTCCACGTGGAACTTTGGCCCATTCTCGAAGCTGACTTTAAGTACGAAGGACACATTACTCGCCAGCAGCAGGAGGTGGATCGTTTCAAGAAGCAGGAGTCGGCTCTCATTCCGGAGGATATGGATTACGAATCGCTGAATGGTCTGAAGGCGGAGGCTCGTCATCGCTTTGGATCGATCCGGCCTCGGACCTTAGGCCAAGCGGCGCGGATTTCAGGAATCACTCCTGCTGATGTCACCCTGCTGATGATCTTCCTCGAGAAGAGAAGGAAGGCGAGTGAATTGGAGGCATAAGAGTCTTTGCCTTTGGTTCTCGTTTGTCAGAGTCCTCCCATGACTTTGCGGTTTCTCTTTTGCGCTTTTCTCGCGCTGACCCTTCCGGCCCTTTCGGCTCGTCCTAATATCCTCGTCATTTTGACGGACGACCATCGTTTCGATGCGATGGGCTTTCTGGGGCATCCTTTTCTCGAAACCCCAAACCTCGACCGCCTCGCCGCGGAAGGAGTTCATTTCAAAAACGCCTACGTCACGACTTCTCTTTGCTCACCAAGTCGCGCTTCCATTCTTACTGGGCTCTACGCACACAACCATCGGGTCGTTGATAATTACAATCCAGTTGATCAATCTCTGACTTTCTTCCCCGAACTTCTTTAAAAGGAGGGTTATCAGACTGCTTTCATCGGCAAATGGCACATGGGCGATAGTGAGGAAAAGCAACGAGGCTTCGATCACTGGCTCAGCTTCAAAGGGCAGGGGGTTTACGCTCCGGATCCGGAAATGCTCAAAGCGAAGGGTCGTTTTGTCCCGCAGGCCACCAACTCTGGTTTCAATCTCAACGGAAAAAGGATCCCCCAAAAAGGCTACATCACGGACGAGCTGACCGACTACGCGGAAGACTGGCTTGCCAAGAAAGACGAAGAAAAGCCCTTTCTCCTCTACGTCTCTCCAGGGTCCCTACACAAGGGAGACACAAGATGTAGTTCCCGAACTTTAATCTGTACGCGATATATAGACACCTTAAGCTCTTTGGATGCCCAGAAATCCAAATAAGATCGACTACTCCGGCGGCTTTCCCGAAAACTTTGA
>CALGJQ010000048.1 GCA_937928545.1 uncultured Verrucomicrobiales bacterium | reverse complement strand
GGGCTGTCTCCAGACTGCCCCCCAAAACCAAAGCCCCCCCAACCAAGAAAGCCAAAAGCCATCAGCTAAATCTCCCAACCACCACCCTACTCCCCCCTCCCTATTTAATGCTAATTTTCCCACATTTAGTTTGCAGTTTTTCCAGCACATCTTAAAGTCCCTTCATGAATCGTCTCGAAAAAGGAGAACTCTCACGCCGCGAGCGCCAGATCCTCGACATCCTCTACCGCCTCGGCGAAGCCACCGCCCAAGACGTCCAAAACGAACTCGCCGATCCCCCCTCCTACTCCGCCGTCCGCGCCCTTCTCGCCACCTTAGAAAATAAGGACATGGTGAAACATTCCAAAGAAGGGCGACGCTATCTCTACAGCCCCGTCATTGCCGAAAACAAAGCCAAACGCACCGCCCTCAAAAGCCTCCTCGGCACCTTCTTCAAAGGAAAACCCGAAAACCTCGTCGCCGCCCTCCTAGACCCCTCCGACCAACAACTCAGCGAAAAAGAAATCGCCGAAATCCGCAAACTCATCAAATAAAGCCTACGGAGCTTGGACTTCAGTCCGAGTCCCCCCCAACCCCAGCCCCTCAACCACCCCCAACCAAGCCAATCGTCCATTCGTTCATTCCCCATGCTTCCCTCCCTCCTCTTCTCCCTCCTCGCCGCCTTCGCGATGTGGATCTTCGTGCGTCGAAACCCCGCCACCGACCCCCGCCTCACCGTCCTCATCCTCACCCTTCTGCTCATCCTTCCCCTCCTCAACTTCCTCCCTAAAACCCCCATCACCATCTCCCAAAACGCCCCTCAACTTTCCGCCACCTCCCCTTGGATCCTCCCCGCCATCTGGACCATCGGCTTCCTCTTCTTCGGCGCCCGCGGCCTCATCGATGTCCTCTCCATGCAACGCTGGAATCGCGAATCCCGACTCGCCAATGACCTCCCCATCTTCCAACAAACCCTCAGCCACCTCGGCATCTCTCGGAAAGTCGATCTCCGCATCCACCCCCGCCTCACCTCACCCGTCGTTTCCGGCCTCATCCGCCCCCGCATCTACCTCCCCGAGTCCTCCACCACCTGGTCGCCCGACACTTTAAAAATGGCCCTCCTCCACGAACTCGGCCACGTTCAACGCCGCGACCTCTGGATGGCCACCCTCGCACACTTCGTCTGCGTCCTCCATTGGTTCAATCCCGCCGTCTGGTGGCTCCGCCGCACCTTCCTCAGCCAATGCGAGTATGCCTGCGACGCCCACCTCGTCAAAAAAGGCACGGACCCCAAAATCTACGCCAACGCCCTCTGCGACGTCGCCCAATCCGCCTCCGCACCACCCCTCTCCCTCGCCATGGCCGGCCACGTCCCCCTGCGCGAACGCATCATCTTCCTCTCCAAAGGCGGACGCCGCGGCTCCATCCTTCTCTCCGGACTCATCTTCCTCACCGCCACTAGCGCCATCGCCATGAGCGTCATCAGCTTTGTCCCACGCCGCCCCGCCCCCCTTCCTGCGCAACCCATGGATGAAGCCCAACTCCGCTTCACTGCCGATCCCTTCCCCGCGGATCAGGACTAAATTTCTCCTTCTGAAAAGAAAGCGATTATATTAAAACAAATCGCTTTCATCTGTCCGCTTGCGAATCACAACTCTATGAAACTCTCAGTCATCGTCCCCCTTCTCACCCTCGCTATCGGACTCGCCATCGGCTGGGTCGCCAAACCCACCCCAAAAGCTCCCGAAGCAAACATTGCTCAGACCGACTCACCAAAAATCTCCACTCGCAAGGAACCCGGAAGCAAGCCTCCCGCACCTGAGAAAGAAGCCCCCGAAGTCACCCCCTCAGTTCGTGTCGTCCAAGCCGAGGCCCCCGATGAAATGCCCGAAGACCAGAAAGCCGAGATGGAGAAATACCAGTCTCAGTTTGGGGAAATGATGAAGAAGAACCAAAAGAGACAACTCGATGCCCGCATCTCAAAACTCGTCTCCCAACTCAAGCTCAGCCCCGAGCAAGAGGCCGCACTTCGCAAGGCTCTTGAGGAAAACCAACTCGACCCAGCTTCCATCATGTCGGGTGATTTCGACCCCTCCAAATTAGCGGAACTCACCGGCGACGGAGCACTCGAAGATGCCTTAGCCGACATCCTCACCGATGAACAAAAGGCAGAAAACGAAGCTCTCAAAGAACGCGAATTGGCAAACAAAATCGAAAGCAAAGCCCTCAAAAGCCTCGCTCGCCTGAGCGACCTCGACATGACCCAAGAGCAAAAGGACGCCGCCTATGACATCCTCTACCAACAAGCCGAAGAATCCGCCGGCAAAGAATCCGCTACCAATGGAATCTTCACCGCCATCACCGGAGGAATGGGTCTCAATATCGACGTCGATGACATCGGCATCGACTTCGATGAGATTAGCGAAGCCACCGCCGAAAGCGTCGCCAGTGGAGAGGTCCCCGATCAAGGTGACATCATGGCGCGCATGAGAGAAAACCAGCAGAGAAAGATCGACGCAAAAGTCGAAGCCCTCCGCCCTGTCCTCAATGAAGACCAACTCACGCAATACCGCGAAAGCCTCGAAATCAATCGGGGCGGCATTCTCGGAGGCCTCCTCGATGGCTTAGGGACTGAAGAAAGCAGCGACGAGTAAGGCGACATTGCAATTCCCGCTCCATGGGCTAAATCCCCCCCATGAGCGATTCACATCCCTTCCTTTCTCCCGACTTTCACATCAAATGGTCCGCCCTCACACCCGACCACATCTCCGCCGACATCACTAAAGCCATCGAAACCGGCAAGGCCAACATTGACCAGATCAAGTCCGTCACTCCAGAAGCGGCCACCTTTGAAAACACCTTCGGCGCTCTCGAAAACGCCACCGAAGACCTCGACCGCTCTTGGGGCCGCGTTAACCACCTCGACTCCGTCGCCAACTCAGACGCCCTCCGCGAAGCACTCAATGAGATGCTCCCCGTCGTCTCCGAGTTCTCCTCCTCCATCTCACTCGATGGCGACCTCTGGGCCGTCTTAAAATCCTTCGCCGAATCCGACGCCGTCGCCTCCCTCAGCGACATTCAAAAGCGCTTCATTCAAGAAACCTGCGACGACTTCAAAGGAGCCGGAGCCGACCTCGAGCCCGATGCCAAAAAACGCATGTTCGAGATCAACAGCGAACTCGCCCAAGAAACCCAAAAGTACGGCGAGAACGTCCTCGACTCCACCAACGCTTGGGAAATTTACGTCACCGACGAGTCCCAACTCGCCGGCCTCCCCGACTCCGCTAAAGCCGGAGCCGCCGAAGACGCCGCCTCAAAAGGAAAACAAGGACAATGGCGCTTCACTCAACAATTCCCCTCGATGTATCCCGTCATGCAATACGCCGAGAGCGACTCCCTCCGCAAAGAAATTTGGGAAGGCGGATGCACCATCGGATACGGCGATGACCACGACAACTCGGACCACATCTGGAACATCATTCGCCTCCGTCAGGAAAAAGCAGACCTCCTTGGCTTCTCAAATTTCGCCGACCAGGTCCTCGAACGCCGCATGGCCAAAAACGGAAAAGGCGCCCTCGACTTCACCTCCGACCTCCACGCCAAAATCCGCGACCGCTTCCACCAAGAGACCCTCGAACTCCAGAACTACAAAGCACAAAAAACCGGCACCGAATCCGGTCCGCTTGAGCCATGGGAAGTCGCCTACTGGACCGAAACGCAACGCAAAGAACTCTACGCCTTCGACGACGAAGCCCTCCGCCCTTACTTCCCCGTCGACCAAGTGATGGATGGCCTCTTCTCCCTCACTTCAAAACTCTTCGGCATTCAAATCTCCCCCGCTGAAGCAGAGACTTGGCACCCCGAAGTCACCTTCTACCAAATCCACGACACCACCTCCGGCGACCACCTTGGCTCCTTCTACGCCGACTGGCACCCACGCGAATCAAAACGCGGCGGCGCCTGGATGAACTACCTCGAAACCGGCCTTCCTAATCCGCGCACTCCCCACCTCGGCCTCATCTGCGGAAACATGTCAAAGCCCACCGGCGACACCCCCGCTCTCCTCACTCATAACGAAGTCGAAACCGTCTTCCACGAATTCGGCCACCTCCTTCACCACCTCCTCTCCGACGTCGAAATCAAATCCCTCGCCGGCGTCAACGTCCCCTGGGACTTCGTCGAACTCCCCTCCCAGATCATGGAAAATTTCTGCTGGGATCGCAACTCGCTCGACCTCTTCGCCAAGCACCACGAAACCGGCGAAACCATCCCCGATGAACTCTTCGACAAAATGATCGCCGCGCGGAACTACATGTCCGCTTCCACCTTCATGCGTCAACTTTCCCTCGGTAAACTTGATCTCGAAGTCCACGTCCACTCCGACAAATACCAAGGCCGCGACCTCGACGAAATCGACCGCGAAATCCTCGCCGACTACAAAGCCAAACTCGCCACCGACGGCCCCTCCATGATCCGTCGCTTTAACCACCTCTTCTCGAGTCCCGTCGGCTACGCCGCCGGATACTACTCTTACAAATGGGCCGAAGTCCTAGACGCCGACGCCTTCACCCGCTTCCGCAAAGAAGGCATCCTTAATGAAGAAACCGGCATGAGCTTCCGCCACGAAATCCTCGCAAAAGGCAACTCCCGCCCCGTCGACGAATCCTACCGCCAATTCATGGGCCGCAACCCAGACCAAGCTGCCCTCCTAGAACGCTCCGGCCTCGCGTAATTCCCCCATGTAGCATGATCCGCCTCGGTCATGTTCAACCAAGCGCCCCTTGGCCAAAGGTCAAACTCATACCAGAATGGGGCAACGCCCCATGTCCCAGCAGAACCACGTCCCGTTCGCTAAAGGCGAACCTCATAATCCTCACCTAAGGCAAATTCCCTGATTCCAAACTTCACCAGTCACCATTCACCAGTCACCATTTCAAAATCATGAGTAAGCTCAAAGTTCACAACGCAATGTGGCCCGGCCTCGTCGGGAAAGAAGAAGGCACCGACCACCCACCCATCTCCCTCGAGCGCATGCTCGAACTCACCGCCAACTCCGAAGCCCAAGGCCAGAAATACGACGGAGTCGACTACTTCCTCTTCCACCCCCACACCGACCCCGACGCCTCCGAAGACGAGCTCAGAAAAATCGCCGACCTCATCGCCTCAAAGAATCTCAAAGTCGGCACCCTCGTCGCCCCCGTCTGGGAAGGCACCGTCGGAGGCCCCGCCTTCGGCTCCCAAACCGACCGAGACAACTTCGTCCTCGCCGTCGAAAAAGCCTGCCGCGTCGCCAACATCTTCAAAGACCACGGAGTCCGCGACTACGGCGCCATCCGCATCGACACCGCCGGCTCCGTCGAAGACTGGGCCAAGGACCCCGCCGCTAACACCAAACTCGCCGCCGAAACCATCCAACGCGCCGCAAAAATCGCCTCCGACAATGGAGAACGCCTCGCCATGGAAGGCGAAATCTGCTGGGGCGGCATCCACTCTTGGAAAGACACCCTCGACCTTTTAGAAGCCATCGACATGCCCGAATCCGTCGGCTTCCAATCCGACCTCGCCCACACCTACCTCTACCTCCTCGGCCACAACGCCCCAGAGCACGCCCTCGTCAAACCAGACCACAGCGACGAAGAATTCTGGGCCGCCTACCGCCCCATGGTCGACAAACTCCGCCCTTGGACCATTGACTTCCACGTCGCCCAAAACGACGGCACCGTCCACGGCACCGGCGCTCACGACAAAACCGGCCGCCACTGCCCCGCCGACGACCCGAATGGCAAACTCGACATCGTCGCCTGCTCGGCCGAATGGCTCAAAGACCACCCCGCCCGCAAGATCCAACACATCTGCTGGGACGGCTGCATGTTTTCTAACGAGCTCCTCGAAGAGCAACAAACATGGAACACCATCCTCGACACCATGCTCAAGGTCCGGGACGCCATTTAGCAATATGGAGAGCGGGCTTCCAGCCCGCTTACCCTCAACCAAGCCGACCAAACCAAAGCGGGCAAAATGCCCACTCTCCATATTCCCCCAAACCATGTCCCAATTCTTCGACGATCGCCAAAAGATCTCGAAGACTCGGCACAACCTCACCCACTGGCAACAAGATCAAACTTGGATCTTCGTCACTTGGCGTCTCGCCGACTCCATCCCAAAATCCATCCTCCTCGACTGGAAGCGCAAAGAGGAAACCTTCCTAAAACTCCACCCCAAACCTTGGGATAACGAAACCGCCGCAACCTACCATCGCCGCTTCACCATGGCCTTGGAAACCCACCTCGACCAAGCCCACGGCTCTTGCCTCCTCACCGACCACCACCAAATCGTCGCCGACGCCTTCCACCATTTCGATGGCATCCGCTACGACCTCGACACCTTCGTTGTCATGCCCAATCACGTCCATCTCCTCTTCCACCCCTTCAAAGATCACACCCTCCCCAACATCATCCAATCCCTAAAAAGCTTCACCGCCCGCAAGATCAACAAGTCCCTCAATCAATCAGGAACCCTCTGGCAACCCGACTACTGGGACCGCCTCATCCGCTCGCAAAAGCACTTCGACTGGACTCGCAAATACATCCAGCAAAATCCCATCAAGCTGAAACCCAGCACCTACGCCCTCTACCAAAAGTAGCCCACCAACCAGCAATATGGAGAGCGGACTTCCAGTCCGTGAAATGCCCTTGGGTGCTTCCCCCAACCACCCCAAGCCAAAGCGGGCAGAATGCCCACTCTCCATATTACTCTTGCCCCCACCCCTCCCTCTTTTAATCTGTCACACATATGAGCAAAAAACCTGTCCGCATCGGGGTCGTTGGCTACGGCTTCATGGGCCGCACCCACTCCAACGCCTACTCCCAACTTGAGCACTTCTTCGAAACCGATCACGTCCCCGTCAAGCAGGTCATCTGCGGCCGCTCCGAGGATAAGGTGAAAGCCTTCGCCGAGCAGTGGGGCTACGCCGATACCGAGACCGACTGGCGTGAACTCGTGAAACGCGACGACGTCGATGCCATCGACATCTGCACCCCCAACGACTCTCACTACGAAATCGCCCTCGCCGCCATTGAAAATGGCAAGATGATCCTTTGCGAAAAACCCCTCGCCCTCAATGGCGAGCAAGGCCTCAAGATGGTCGAAGCCATCGAAGCCGCCGGCCTCCCCAACCTCGTTTGGTACAACTACCGCTTCCTCCCCGCCGTCACTCTCGCCAAGCAAATCGTCGATCGCGGCGACCTCGGTAAGGTCTACCACTACCGCGCCGCCTTCCTCCAAGACTGGACCATGTCAGACGAACTCCCTCAAGGCGGAGCTGCCCTCTGGCGTCTCGATGCTGCCACCGCTGGCTCCGGCGTCACTGGCGACCTCCTCGCCCACAACATCGATTGCGCCCGCTGGATCAATGGCGACATCGTCTCCGTCTCCGCCATGACCGAGACCTTCATCAAAGAACGCGTCCACCAAGAAACTGGCGAAGTCCACCCCGTCACAATCGACGACGCCTGCGCCTTCCTCGCTCGTTTCGAAAACGGCTCCACTGCCATCTTCGAATCCACCCGCTACGCTCGCGGCCACAAATCCCTAAAAACTTTCGAGATCAACGGCCACAACAAATCCCTCTCATGGGATCTTCACGACCTCAACCGTCTCGCCTACTTCGATCACGACGTCCCCGGCGAAACCCGCGGCTGGTCCAGCGTCCACGTCTCCGATGGCGACCACCCCTACACCGGAAACTGGTGGGTCCCCGGCCTCTGCCTCGGCTACGAGCACTCCTTCGTCCACGGCGCCGTCGAGTTCATGAAATCACTCGATAACCCCAGCGCTGAAAAAGCCTACCCCGACTTCCGCAACGCCCTCGGCACGCAGTATGTCTGCGATGCCGTTTTGGAATCAGCGAAAACCGGACAGTGGGTGGATGTGAAAAAGGCCTAGGCCCAAATCACTTCAACCCTGCCTTGCGGATCTGCTGAGCCAAGCGAACTCGGTCGGCGAAGCGTCGATCATAGCCAAGCTTCTCAAAGAGTTCGATCTTCTCATTGAGGAGCTTTTCATCGAAGGGTGATTCCCCGAGCCGCTCATCGAGCATCTTAAGTGCGAGTCCAAGATGGCCTTCTTTTTTAAGCAGGTCATACTCGATCTCTCCGTATTCTTCCGACGAGGCAGCCTGCCAGCGGCGGGCTTCCCGCAATGCGCGGCGCACCGGGGTGAGCTTTCCAGCGCGGAGAAGCACCTTCGCTTCAATCAAGGCAATGCTCACCAAGTGATCTCGCTTCGTTGCCATTTTCTTATCCTTCCCCGCTTTCTTCTTTCGCTCCTCAAGAGTCGCGTCGTCGTCCTCACTCGGAGCTCCGAAGTATCGTGCCACTACCGCAGGTTGACAGAGAGACCTCGCTTTTCTGAGAGACTCGCGGACATCCTTGAGCACCGCTGCCCTCTTCTTTGCCGCCGCTTTGCGACCCTTCTTTTTTCCGGGCTTGGGCAGTTCCCCCAGAAGCCCCACCTCCGCAGCATGGATCTCCGCATGGAGCAAATGCACTGCGGGATTTTTCGGGTTCTTAGTCAGTAATTCCGACAACAAATCATCCCGCTTAGCGATCACCTTCTCATCTTTGGAAAACTTATGAGCATCCACAAAAGCGATCTTCTCCTTAAGAAAGCCCTTTTCTAACTGGTCAATTTTTTCAACTTTCTGATTCAGCGAAGCAGGCTCTTTTTCTTGATTGGCAACTTTCGAAAAGTCCTCACCTGGGCGACACTCGACGCCAATCTCAAGAAACTGCAGACCATTACCGCCATCTTCCTCCAGCGATAATTTACCACTGAAATACTGCGGGCTTGGTTCATGGGAAGCAAGAGAAGGCAAATCGGAAGCCCCCACCATCAGGCTCTGATAACGGCCCTTCCGTAAATGAACAGTGCCGGCCTTGGCCCCCTTCACCACTTCACGCATCGAAGGAAAAAGCTGCAATGGCACGCCCTTTTTCAACTTCATGGTCCACGCCAGCGGGCGGTCCTGTTCACGCTCTAGGTCCGCGCGACTGAGAGTCCGCAGCGTCCGCGTAAAAGTCGTGACTCCTTTCGGGAGAGAGATCGGTCCACTCCGGTAAGACGAGCCGTGATACAAGACCTGCCCAGACTCATGGCTCGCCAAGATAAGCCCCCCATTGAATTCGGAAAATGCTCCATAACGCCGGGCATACTTCAACTGGATTTGAGTCGGCTTCCCCATTGAAAGCGTGAAGGTCTGCTTCAAGTAAGCGGGCCGCTTCTCCTTCTTACGCCGAGGACCAGGAGGAAAGACGTCCCGTTTATCAGGCGAGAGGAATTCGGTCTTCTCCGGCAACTTGCTGTAATGGGCTTGATCGATCATCCCTCCTCCACGGACCTTCACATCACTGGCGCTCACCACCCTAAGCGGAATGTGCTCATCGTTCTCACGGAATACCAATGCATCCTGTTGCGCAGCCATTCCCACAAACTGCAAATCAACCTCCACCGAGGTATCGCCCCCGGCGAAGAAGGGTTGGTGAAAGGCCAACTCAGTCGTTTTTCCGGGAATGACAGGGACCGTGAATTCCTTCTCACCTCCTTGCTCAAGCACTGCAAATTCTTCCGAAGAATAAGCATTGAAACTTTCGTCTGCGGCAACTGTGACCGCATGCACGATGAGAATACGCATGAGAGAATCAGGATTTTCTCGGCGCATCCGGACTTTCAAAAAGTTGGCATTCTCAGGCACTTGAAAGAAACGCCGATCACTCTGTCCCGACTTCAATTTCAGCGAGAAATTTGCCCGGTGTTTCAGATGGGGATCAGTCTTCTCTCCCCTCACGATCGTGATCGGGATCCGGACTAAAGGACCACCCTCAGGTGAACCCGCAAGACGACCATGAATCTCAGCATAAAGCGGCTGGCCTACCTGCGATTTCGGAATATCAAGCACTGGTCTAATCGTGATTTCGCCATTTCCAAGACGCGCATAACCCGGAATCTTTACCCATGCTTCAGTGGCAGAAAAAACGAGATCATTCTCGAAGGCAAACTTCTCAGAAGCATTCACCCGCGCCGCAAACTTTGGCTTAAGGTCGAAGCGAACTTCGCGCTTCCCGACGGGGATGTCTCCTCGCAGGTAGAGTCCCGGACCGTCGCTAAAGGTATTACTGCGTGTTCGAACCGTATAGAAGTGATCCCACGCTTCCTGATTGAAATTCCTTTTAAAGTGCTCCCAAGCTGGCAGGGCCTGGACTAGGCCCGCACCTTGCGCAAAAACTTCAACACCTTCCATAAAACGCGCGGAGTTCATGAGCGCCGCCCGAATCCGCGCTGGCGAAGACTCCATCTCACTCTGCTTTGCCGCGCTGATCAAAAGCGCTCCAAGCCCTGCCACTGAGGGCGAAGACATCGATGTTCCATGATAGCGCTGCGAATTACTAAGTTCATCGTACGCGAGAGAAGCATGAGCACCTCCCGGCCCCATAATATCCACGCCAAGGTCACCATTTTTACATGGTCCCCGTGCCGAAAAATTGTAAGCGGTATCTGGCCCCGGCGTAGTCTGGCTGTATAGAACTCGAGACATCTCCGACGAGACATAGGCCCCTACCCCGATCGCGGATGAGGCATCGCCTCCTGGACTCCCCAGCGTGGAGAGGCCTGGGCCACTGTTGCCAGCCGAGATGAATGCAGTCACGCCATACTTCTCAACCAACATGTTATAGAGTTGGACGTTTCCTGCTCGCCCGTCCTGATACTGACTTGCCCCACCCCAGCTCGCATTCATCACGTCGACCCCATACTGAGCACAGGCCGCCACTCCGCGCATCTCGCCCACACCAGAAGAACTACCGCCCATACGAGAGTCACCAATCTTAACCGAGAGGATCTGCGCTCCGGGAGCGATCCCATCACGATGAGGTTCCGCCGGGAAATGCGCACTCGCGATCGAGGCGACATGGCTTCCATGAGATCCATCCACCGTCACAAGCGAGAGGAGCTTTCCTTCCTCATAAACTTGCACCGCAAAGGTCGAAGCTTCCTCGTCACTCAAGGTGCCAAATTCACCCGCCACCCCAAAGGGCCGCAGAACTTTCTCATCGTTCAAATCCCCATCTTCATCGGTATCTACGATGACTTGGAAATCTTTCCCATTAAACCAAACGACACAATCATAGACCGGACCAGGATCGCTTGCGAGGTAGTCTTCTTCGAGCCCCTCAAGAAACTTCTTCCTCGCAAGAGCATCTTTTTCTTTCAAGGAAAGATCGGTGAACGCCTTTTCATCAGGCGTGTTCTGCTCACGCGAGCGCTTATCCTTAATCAAGCCCAACTCACTCTGCCACGCCTCAGCACGCAGATTTGAAATCCGCCGATTCACTCCACGACGAAACAGATCTTTAGCCTGCTTAATCCCGAGATGAAATTTTCCCGATGGGTTTTTAACCTTCTTTGGGAGCTTCAAAGTGCGCCCAGTCAGGCCCTGTAATTCTCTCTTCTCCGTGGCCTCCACCACATGGGAGGTATCGACATCGCCCGAACCTGTCGCATCGATGACATCGAGAATTTTACGCTCACCGGTCGATGTCGTTAGTAAACCCGCCGCCGCAGGATCCACCCCCGTATCAAAGACCGCAATCACGGTCCCGCGACCGTCAAATTCCGGGTGCTTTTTTAAGAACTCCAAAACGCCCGTTTCGCGTTTCGGAATTAAGGTCTCCTGCTCGGCTTTCACCGGAGATTCGCCAAATGCCGCAGAAGCAGCAAGAGAAACGAAGGCAGGAGCAACTAGGGTGAGTAATTGCGCTTTCATGTAGTTAAGGGTGTGATCGTTACGACCGGCGAGAAACAAACAGATTTTGAGAAAAATTCCAACCTCGATCAATCAAAGTTGATTCTTCCTAATCTAAGGCAACAAGGCAAAATCACCTCCTTATGAGCAAGATCCTCCTCTTCCTTTTTTTGGTCACCGGTCTCTTTTCGAAAGCTGCCGAAAAGCCAAACTTCATCATCATCTTCACTGATGACCAAGGCTACGGAGACCTCGGCTGCTTCGGCTCCACTAAGATCAAAACTCCTCACATCGACCGCCTTGCCAAAGAAGGCCGCAAGTTCACCAACTTTATGGTCGCCTCCCCCGTCTGTTCCCCCTCCCGCGCCGCTCTTCTCACTGGCTGCTACCCCAAGCGCGTCAGCATGCACCAACACGTCCTTTTTCCCTCCTCTGAAAAAGGCCTCAATCCCAGCGAGCACACCATCGCCGATCACCTCAAAGCCCAAGGCTATAAAACTGCCGCCTTCGGCAAATGGCACCTCGGTCATCACCCCGAAACCCTCCCTCAACAAAACGGCTTCGATACCTACTTCGGCATCCCCTACTCCAACGACATGAACCACCCCGACAACAAGGGAAAACCCAAAGGTGGTCACGGCGGAATGGACGCGCTCTGGGCCAACCCCGAATCCACGCTCACCAAATGGAAAACTCCCCTCATGGAGAACGAAAAAATCGTCGAGCTCCCCGTCGACCAACGGACCATCACTCGCCGCTGCACTCAAAAAGGAATCGACTTCATCAAGGCCAATAAAGACGAATCTTTCTTCCTCTACCTCCCCCACTCCATGCCCCACATCCCACTCTACGTCCCCGATGAAATCCGCGACCCTAATCCTCAGAACGCCTACACCAACACCATCGAGCACATCGACACCGAAGTCGGTCGCCTCATGGATACCATCCGCGAACTCAAGCTCGAGCAAAACACCTACGTCATCTACACCACCGACAACGGCCCTTGGCTTCAGTTCAAACACCACGGCGGCTCCGCCGGACCACTCCGCGAAGGAAAAGGAACCACCTTCGAAGGCGGCCAACGCGTCCCCTGCATCATGTGGGCTCCCGGCCGCATTCCTGCTGACACCACCTGTGACAAACTCTGCGGAACCATCGACCTCCTCCCCACCATCGCCTCCCTCACCAAAACCCCGCTTCCAAGCGACAAAAAAATCGATGGACTCGACATCTCCTCCCTCCTCACCAGCGACGCCAAAAGCCCGCGTGATGAATTCATCTACTACACCTCACGCGGCGACCTTGAAGGCCTCCGCCAAGGCAATTACAAACTCCTCATCAAAAAGGGACGAAAGCGGAACAATCAAACCGCCCAAAAGCCTCAAGTCTTCCTCTTCGACTTAAGCAAAGACCTCGCCGAGCAAAACAACCTCGCCGAAAAAAATCCCGAACTTGTCGCCAAGCTCGGGATCAGAATGAAGGAACTCGACGCCGAAATTACCGAAAATCAGCGCCCAGCTTGGGTCAAAAACTAAGAGCTACTACTTCTTAATTTTCCGCGCCTTGATATTACGGAAAGAGAACACGTTCCCGTGGTCCTGAAGACAAAGGTGACCTTTGGTCGGCTTTCCGAAATTCGCGAATTTACTGAACTTCGAAGCCGCCACTTGTTCCAGTCATCGGAACCTTTCACGTATTCGACATACTTGGTTCCATTCATCCACTGCACGCACTTCTCAGGCGTGATGAGAATCTTCAAAGTGTTCCACTCACCCGCCGGCTTTGTCGCTTCCATAAGGAAAAGAATGAAACCTCTATCCACGGAAACAAGAAAACCTGCCCCTCGTAAAAGAGACAAGTTTGGAAGCTTTCGGATAAGCCTAAATTATTCAGCGGGAAGAATGACCGCATCAATGACGTGAATCACTCCATTGGAACCGGCAATATCAGTCTTCACAACATTTGCCTTATCAATCATCACCTTCCCATCCTTCACTGAAATGGTCGCCTTCGCTCCGTTCAAGGTTTCAACTTCACCGGCTTTCACATCTGCAGCCATCACCTTGCCGGCAACCACGTGATACTTCAAAATCGCCGCCAGCTTCTCTTTGTTTTCTGGCTTCAAAAGAGTTTCCACGGTTCCCTCAGGAAGTTTTGCGAAGGCCTCGTTCGTCGGAGCAAATACCGTAAAGGGGCCATCGCCCGAAAGCGCTTCAACGAGGCCGGCAGCCTTTGCCGCAGCGACGAGCGTTGAGAAAGATTCGTTTCCAGCCGCAATATCGACAATCGTCTTGGCCACCTTCGCCTCCTCGGTCTTTGCTTCGGCATGGTGATCGGCTTGGGCCGTCATTGGGAGAAGGAGTGCAGCAGCGGTAAAGAGAGTCATTGTAATTTTCATTGTTTCTATTTTCTAGTTTGGTTTTTCGTTAAGCGCCGTGGGGTATCCCGGCGACGTATGGAAACACCGATTTTTGCTTCTGCAGGAAGAATTTCACCGTTCGAAACTTTCGTTTGCTAGATCATAAAAACGCTCTTTAGTGATTCTCGTCCTATTTTAATATCGCATCGTCTACCAAGGGCTTTATAACAGTATTTTTATTTCTATGAGCTTACCATCTTCTTCCAAACTCTCCTTAGCTCCTGCTCTTGCAGCGCTCTCAGTTCTTAGTCTTTCTGCCGAAGACATTTTGCATGTCAACTACGACGACTTTCCCGCTGCAGGGGCCTATAGTTTTGCCTATGCTGGCTATGGCGAAGACGGCACGAACAACAATATCGATGTTGGCAGCTCGATCGTTCAGTCTTCAGGGATTGAATTAGGCACTGGGATCGACGGAAGCTCAGGGCTCCTCTTTACCGCAGACACCACAGCTACCGAAGCGGCCCTAGTGACTCCCAACCGATACACCTACATGGGCTTTGGCATCGGAACGAGCGCCACTCCCCTCACTCCTCTCACCACCGGCGACCTTGCCTTCTACACCCTGAACCTCTCTGTCTCGGCTTCTGGACTCACCGCTGGCACGACCACCGCAACCGGCCTAGTGGATGTCCGCTTTTTGGCTCCCGATGGCACCCTACAACCTGACGATGCAGATACCGATGCAGATGTGATCTTGTCCGCTCGCTATACCAATGCGGTCGAAGCCGAAGCCGCATTCAAAGAAAACCAGTTTCGCCTCAACACTCCCTACGAAGTTCGAGATGGTTCGCTCGCTAATTTCGAAACCCACTTCGCTAGCGTCGACTTTATGCAAGTGGTTGTGGAAATGAATGGTGCAACCAACCAATTCGGGTTTGATGCCGACAACACCGTCGTCGTTGATAATATCCTTCTTACCGATACTCCACCACCCGCTCCCCCTGCCGAAAACCCAGTCGTTATCCTCGATTTTGACAATACCTCCCGCTTGTTTGGAGGATCTTACTACGCATTCGCTGGACCTGAAGCAAACAACGTCGGCGACTTAGTCCGCACCGATGATATCGCCGTAGACAGCGAAGCAGGCCCTTCACTTGCTCAAATCACTTGTCTCGATACTTCCCCATGGGACGGCGCTGATCCTCTCAATGGTGGCGGCTGGCTTGGATTCGCAGGAACCTCCGCCATTGAGGTCCTCCCCTCAGTCCTTCCCTCACCCAGTCTCGAAGACTACAAGCTGAGCTTCAAAACTCGCTCCAGCGGATTTTTGGCAACTCCCAGCGGAAAAATGATCGTCGCCCTCTCCGCTCCAGACGGCACCGTTTCTCCTGCCGATAACGATGGCGAGCGCGACCTCATCCTCCGCTTACGTGTTGCAAACGATCGAGGCTTCAGCAACGAATTCAGCATTCTAGAAACTTACTCGACCTATAGTTTTAACTTCGCTGACCTTGAAGTCGAGGCAGGCGGTGGCTCCCTCGAACTCTTCGAAGATCACTATCAACAGATCTCCCTAATCTCCTTCGCTCTCGAAGGGATTACCTCTGCCGCAAATACCGGTTTTGATGCCGATAACTGCATCTACATGGATGATATTCAAATCCTCCATCTCACCCCTCCGGCTCCCGAAGTAGGCACTCCAGAAATTTTCGAAATTTCGGCCGTTTCTCCTAACCAGTTCTCACTGAGTTTCCAAAGCACCCCCGGAAACAGCTACGCCATTCAATCATCTCCAGACCTCGCCACTGATTTCACCAATATTCAGATCGTCGTCGCTACGGGCAGCACCACGACCTATTCATCCACTCAGGCTCTCGTTAATCACGAGTTCTTCCGGGTCGAAGACTTGGGCATCCCAGTCGATTAAAGACAAAATTCAGCACCTTCGTAAGGAGAACTAAACCGCGCTTTCAGTTTGACACGCTGTCATCGCGGACGTTCCCTTCTAGATGCTTCGATCTCTCTGCGTTCTCACGATTTCCGCCCTCAGTTCTGGAGGCGTGATCATCAACGAGTTTTCTGCGTCTTCCAATGACCGCGTCTTCACGCGCGATGCCAATGGAAATGCCCAACTTGGAAGTGGCACACAGTGGTGGGAAGTCGACTACAACGACTCCTTCTGGCGGAGCGGCACCACCCCAATTGGCTTTGGATACGGAGACATCGCCACCAACGTAGAACAACAGGTCCGGAATCAAACTCCCACCCTCTACACTCGGCAGACTTTCACTCTGACCTCGGGCGAGGCCGCCTCAACTCAAACCCTCCAACTCACGGTCGATTACGATGATTCCTTCATCGCCTTCCTAAACGGAAAAGAAATCGCCCGCGCTGATGCTGGAGCAACCGGGACTCCTCACTACCCCAGCCAAGTCTCCCTCAACTCAAACACCGCCAATGGAACCGGCACCACCTTCTCAATCGGAAGCGCTCAGAATTCCCTTCAAGCAGGTGAGAACGTCCTCGCGATCGAAGTCCACAATGACCTCATCACCTCAAACAATCTTAAACTCAAGACCACTCTCCGCACTTCTTCGAAGACCTACCTTTCTACCGGAGACAGCTGCACCTGGTTCCCCGGCTGGATCATGCCCTCCGGTGGCGTCTTTGACCCCGCCTTCGCCGATGCCAGCTCTACCCTCATCTTCCCTTGGGCCACTCTCGCTTTCGATGACTCAGCTTGGGCCACCGGACCAGGGCCCGTTGGCGCAGAAATCAGCGCCAGCAATCCGTATGCTCTCGGAACCGACTTGGACACTCTCGTTTTCAACCAAGTCTCCAGCGTCTACATGCGCCACGAGTTCGATCTCACCCAAGCCCAGTTCGATACCATCAATCAGCTCGAGCTCTCTTACGACTATGACGACGGCTGCGCGGTCTTTCTCAATGGTAGCGAACTCCTCCGAGGAAACCTCGGAACCCCCGGCCAACCCATCGCTTTCGATGCCCGCTCAGACGGATCGCACGGAGCCAGCACCGACAATGGAGGCACCTACGACCCAGACACTTTCATCTTTGATCGCTCTAAACTGAGAGTCGGAACCAATGTCCTCGCCGGCCAAGTTCACAACAACAGCCTCAACAGCTCTGACCTCATCCTCTCTCTCGTCCTACGCACCACCGGAGCGGGCGCCCAGACTCTTGTCGCTGAAAATGCCACCTATTCCTACTTCGTCGGGACCGCAGAACCATCTCCCCTCCCCGCATTCACGGCCACTCCCGAGCTGGCTTTCTCAGATTGGATCGAACTCTATAATCCCGACTCCTCCGTAGCAG
This sequence comes from uncultured Verrucomicrobiales bacterium, assembly GCA_937928545.1. Taxonomy (GTDB): domain Bacteria; phylum Verrucomicrobiota; class Verrucomicrobiia; order Verrucomicrobiales; family Akkermansiaceae; genus SW10. Next base: position 24,893 of record CALGJQ010000048.1, on the reverse strand, counting down.
ATCTCTCCGGATGGCAACTCAGTGATGATGCGACCATTCCCTCTAAATTCACCTTCCCAAGCGGCACCACTATTCCCGCCGGTGGATACCTCCTCGTTCTCGCTGACGACCAAGCCGATTTCAATGACATCGGCCAATACCTTCACGCCCCCTTCAAACTCTCCACCGACGGGGAAGACCTCATCCTTTCGGACGCATCCGGCACCACCGTCTCAGCCATCACCGCCTACCCCAAGCAATACGATCACCAATCCTACGGCTTCGATTCCACCGGCATGAATTGGGGATACTACGATCACCCCACTCCCGGCTCAGCCAATAGCACCATGACTCTCGCTGCTCGGGTCGATGCTCCCGACTTCTCCCCGCTCGGAGGATTCTACGACAGCTCACAAAACCTCACTTTGACCTCCACCACCGTCGGGGCCGAGATCCGCTACACCACTGACGGCAGCGAGCCCACCGCCACCACCGGCAACCTTTACACCACTTCCCTTTCCCTCAACACCATCGATGCCAAGACCGTTCACGTCATCCGAGCAAGAGCCTTCAAAGCCGGAATGCTCGACTCGAAATCAAAAGTTCACAACTACCTCATCGGCCAAGCCACCGCTCTCCGCAACACCCCAGCCCTCCTCTTTTCAGGTGATGAAAATGAAACCTTCTACGATGACCACGGCGTCATGACCATCGAAGGTGGCTCATACGTGAATAGCCAATGGCAGGAAAACGGACCAAATTCTTACAATCTCGCCCTGCAACGTGGCCCTGAGTTCGAACGCCCTCTTTTCGTCGAGTTCTACCGCCCAGATGGCTCCCTAAAATTCCGCGAAGACGCCGGGCTCCGTCTCTCCTCCAGCGGCTACTCTCGACCTCGCCTCATCCTCAGCAACACCGGCGCTTCTCCTTGGACAAATAGCCCCGAACAAAAGCCCTCCTTTAACCTGTACTTCCGCGACGACTACGGCGCGGACAAGCTCGAGTCCAACTGGCTTGGCGACGACTACCCCGTCAACGACTTCCAACAACTCCGCGTCCGCGCTGGCAAGAACGACATTCAAAACCCCTTCATCGTCGACGAAGCCGTCCGCCGCCTCTTCGGTGAAATGGGCCAAGAAAGTAGCCACGGCGTCATCAACACTCTCTACATTAACGGAGAATACAAAGGCTTCTTCAACCTCTGCGAACGCCTCCGCGAGCCCTTCATGCAGAAGCATCACGGCAGCTCAGAAGATTGGGACGTCCGCCAAGTCAACGACTACGCCAACGGTGACGTGACCACTTGGAACGAGATGATGGCCATCCTCAACCGCAACGGAAACAATGACCTCTCCCTCGCCGACTGGCAGGAAGCCCTCGACTTCCTCGACCCTGTCAACATGGCCGACTACTTCCTCATCAACATCTACGGAGCCACTTGGGACTGGCCACAGAACAACTGGGTCGGCGCACGTGAACGCAGCCCCGAAGGAAAATACCGTCTCTATGTTTGGGATGCTGAGGGTTCTTACCAAACCCAAAATTACTTCAACAGCGTCTCGCACAACACCCTCACTCAAGACCTGCTTTCTAAAACCGATCCCCTCTGCCAACTCTTCCAAGGACTCATGAAGTCTCCCGAATGGCGACTCATCTTTGCCGACCGCGTGCAAAAACACCTCTTCAATGATGGCGTTCTCGATGACCGCTCCGGAACCACTTCCCGCATCTCACAAAACTTCCTTGAGCTCGAAGCCGACTACGAACCCCTCCTCAAATACCAATTTGGAAACAACCAAAACGTAAACCTTAATTTCCTTAACACCTGGACCTCCTCCACCTCAGGTCGCCGCCGCTACCTCTTCGGAAACGAAGGACAAAGCCCCAACGGAAACGACCGCACCGACCTTGCCGACAATGGACTCTGGCCTTCTCTCGCCCCACCCAGTTTCAGCCAACACGGCGGCGACATCACCGCTTCCACTCCGATCAGTATCAGCACCGCAACTGGCTCCATCTACTACACCACCGATGGCTCCGACCCGCGCGAACTCGGTGGCGGCATTCAAAGCGGACTCAGCTCCTACTCCTCGCCCCTCAACTTCAATCCCGGTCGCACCACTCTTAAAGCACGCACCAGAAATGGCTCAACCTGGAGCGCCCTCACCGAAGCCGAGTTCATCGTCGATCTCGCCGATCCCACTTCCTCGAACCTCGTCATCTCCGAGTTCCTCTACCACCCACCCGCACCCACCGCGGCCGAACTCGCGGCAGGCTTTAATGACCAAGATGACTTTGAGTTCATCGAGTTGATGAACACCAGCTCGACCGACACCATCGACCTCTCAAATCTCTCATTCACTTCTGGCATTGGCTTCTTCTTCACCGGTCAGAGCATCACTTCCCTCGAACCAGGTGAGCGCGCAATCATCGTTTCCAATCTTGCCGCCTTCAACGCCCGCTATCCCGGAAACACTCACCCCATCGCGGGAGAATACAGCCAGACTCTCTCCAATAGCACGGAAACCCTCACTCTCACTTTGAATGGTGCCGCCCCAGTGAACATCCAGTCCTTCACCTACAGCGACGATGCCCCCTGGCCCGCTTGCTCCGATGGCCCCGGCTTCTCCCTCGTCCTCATCAACCCCAGCTCAAACCCCGATCACAGTGATCCACTCAACTGGGAATGCTCCAACAACTTTGGCGGAGACTTAAACGGCTCACCCCTCACCTTCGACTACGATCTCTGGGCTGCTCATCAATTCGATGCCACCGCCTTAAACGACCCACTCGTTTCAGGCCCCCATGCCGACCCCGATCAAGATGGCCAAAGCAACCTCCTCGAATACGCCTCCGGCACCAACCCCCTCAGCCCAAACATCACCACCATTTCCGGCATCTCGGCGTCTAGCGTTTCCGGCTTTGACTACCCAGTCATCAGCTTCATCCGCTCCGGCTTTGATCTCCCTCTCAGCTATCGACTCGCGGCCTCACCCGATCTCTCAAACGGCAGTTGGTCTCTTCTTAATGCCCCAGACTTCTCGGCATCACCTCCCGAACTTCTCCCCGATGGCCGCATTCGCGAAACTTGGCGCGTCTTAACCCCAATGAGTGATTTACCCCGACGCTTCTTCCGTGTTGAAATGACCACCGAATGATCGACTTCTCATTTCTAGACCATCTCGTCCTCGCTCAGGCCAACTCCGGCCGCCTCATCGGCACTCTCGTCGCAGCCATCGCGCTGATTCTTTTCCTGATCCTCAAGCTCCGCGTTCAGGCTTTCCTAGCCCTCCTCATCGCCAGCATCTTCGTCGGCATCGCATCGGGCACGATGCAGATCACTGAGATCGGCCAGACCATCGTCGATGGAATGGGCTCCAGCCTCGGCTTCATCGCCACCATCATCGGAATCGGGGCTATTTTCGGCGCCATGATCGAGCACTGCGGCGGCGCTCAAAGCCTCGCCAACGGCATGCTCCGCATCACCGGAGAAAAGCGCTCCACCTGGGCCATGCTCTTCACCGGCTTCCTCATTTCCATCCCCGTCTTCCTCGATGTCGCTCTCGTCATCCTCGCCCCCATCATCTACGCCCTCGCACGACGCAGCGGCAAATCCCTCACCGTCTACGGCATGCCCCTCCTTGCCGGAATGGTCGTAACCCACTCCTTCGTCCCCCCCACTCCCGGACCCACTTGGGTCGCCTACACCCTCGGCATTCCCATCGGCACCGTCATCATTTATAGCGTCCTCGTTGGACTCCCCACCGCCATCCTCGCCGGGATTTTCTACGGAGGCCGCGTCGCCAAATCCATCCACATCGCCCCGCCCGAACTTGAGGTCGAGAAGGAATCAAATCCCCCCTCCTTCGGCATAATCGCCGCTATCCTCCTCCTTCCCATCATCCTCATTGTCGCTGGATCTTTGGTGGAACAATCAATCGGCAGCTTCGTTCCCTCAGGATTGGCAAAAGGCGAACGCGCCGACGCCATCCGCGAACTCATGGCGGCTGCTCCCATGTGGCAACAAATCATCTCCTTCCTTGGCCACCCCGTCATCGCTCTCCTTCTCTCCACCTGCCTCAGCCTCTGGCTCCTCGGCACGAAACGGGGAGCCTCACGTGATGTCCTTATGGACGTCTCCACCCGCGCCCTTGGACCCGCCGGAATCATCATCCTCATCACCGGAGCAGGCGGCGTCTTCAAAGGCATGCTCGGAGCATCCGGCGTCGGCCAAGCCCTTGCCAACTCAGTCGATGGCCTCGGCATCTCGGTCATCTTCATCGCCTTCTTCTTCTCTGCCATCTCCCGCATCGCCCAAGGCTCCGCCACCATGGCAATGGTCATGGCCGCCTCCCTCATGGTCGATATCCTCGGCCCCCTCGACCTCTCCGACGCCAAGCTCTCCCTCATCGTCGTCGCCATCGCCTGCGGAGCGGCCGGATTCTCCCACGTCAACGATAGCGGATTCTGGATGGTCAGTCGCTACCTCCGCATGACCGAAAAAGAGACCTTCAAAACCTGGAGCATGGTCTCCACCGCCGTCGCCTTCATCGGCATCGCCATCGCCTCAGTCGTCTGGATGATTGTCGCATGAAGACCCTAATCATCATGGGAGTCAGCGGCTCCGGAAAAAGCACCATCGGCCAACTCCTCGCCACCGAAACCGGAGGAACCTTCCTCGACGGCGACGACTTCCACCCGCCCGAAAACGTCACCAAAATGTCGCAAGGCATCCCCCTCACCGACGCCGACCGCCAAGGCTGGCTCGAAACCCTTGCCACCATTATCCGCGAAGCAAATACCCTCACCATCATCGCCTGCTCCGCCCTCAAAGCCAGCTACCGCGACCTCCTCCAAGGCGCAGAATTCGTCTACCTCCAAGGATCACCAGAACTCCTCAGCAAACGCCTCCAGCAACGCGAAAACCACTACATGCCCCCCGCCCTCCTCCAGTCCCAACTCGAAATCCTCGAAGCCCCCGCCGATGCCCTCACCCTCGACATCAGCAAGCCCCCTTCCGACATCGTCGCAGAAATCCGCTCCCACTTCGGAATCTAAGCCCCCTCAAATTCCGCGCCTTCCGCGTATTCCCTGGTTCATCTCTCCACCAAACCTACCGCAGGCAGCCTCGAAAAAGCCCCCGTCTTCAGCCCCGCCATCGTCGCCACCATCTCCTTCCGCAGATAAGGAATCTTCATCCCAACCGGAAAAACCAAATCTCGCAGTGTCCCCAGCCAAAGATGATCCGACTGGAAAAACGGCGTCGTCCAGCGAGTCGCGAATTGATAAAAACCCACATGCTTCTTCCGCCGAAAAGTGTAAGCCTCCAAAGCCTCTTGCAATGGCAACTCACAAAGGCACTCCGCTAAAACCGAAGCATCCACCAGCGCCAGATTGATCCCTTGTCCAAGTTGCGGACTCAAGGCATGCGCCGCATCTCCCAAGACCGCGAAGCCATCTCCATGCCATTGCTTCATCCGCACGTCGTCGTACGACGCACGCTGGAGTTGCCCCATCGATTCCACCTGCTCTAGAAACCTCTCAGCCTTCGGCACCAACTTCACCAAGTTCGCCTTCCACTCCTCAAGCGATGGAAGCGGCTCATCAAGCCGCACACTCCAAAAAACACTCAGCAAATCTTCCTCCGTCCCCGTCGGCAAAAAGCCACAAAGCTCCCGGGTCGACCCCACGCACTGCCACAAGCAATCGTCTGCAAACTCCGGCGTCCGCTTCCCAATAAACCAAAGCGCGCCCCAAGGATAACGATCCACCCTCGTCGCAATCCCCGTCTGATCCCGCAAAGCAGAACCCGCCCCATCGCAGAGCAAAACCAAATCAAATGGTCCCTCCTTGCTGCCCTCGGATGAAATCAAAAAACTCCCTTCATCCTCCTTCTTCATTTCCACCATCTCTTCTCCCCAGCGAATCTCCGCACCCGAACCTCGCAGAGCCTCCAAGAGAATCCGCAAAAGTGAGGACCGATGAGTCCCCAGTCCAAAAAGTCCCTCTTCCAACTCACCATAATTCAGATCCAACAAGACCTTCCCGCCCCGCCCTTCGCAATAAAGTCCATTGATCCGCTGAGTCAGCTCCAAAACCTCATCGGCCAGCCCCAAGTCCCGCAACACCGCTAAACCCGTCGGCTGCAGCAAAAAACCAGCCCCCACCGCCAACTCCTCCTCGGCCCGCTCAAACAAAGTCACCTCATGCCCCGCCCTCGCCAAAAAAATCCCCGCCGCCGGCCCGGCCGTCCCGGACCCTACAATAGCAACGCGATAGGCCATGCCGAATTATCTCCACCAGTCGCCCGCAAGCAACTCGTTGTTAACCTTCATCCAGATCATCTGGTTTCAGAAAATCTTGAGCTGGTCGACGAATTGCTAAAACTCTCACTTCGTCATCCTCAATCGAATAAAGAATGCGAAACAAACCACGTTGTTTTCCGACCAATAAACAATGGATCGGAACAGGAAAGGCCGATGCCTCGCGAGCCAAGGCATTTCTTCTTGGATCTTTCGCCAACGAAAGCACCGCCTCAATCATCTTAGCTCGCCAATTCTCCGCCCCTTGAATGGACCGCTCTCGAATCCACTCAAAATGATCCCGGAAATTTTGATCCGCAGGTTCCGTGATGACGACCCGATAGTCCATCGAACTCAAAGCGACTCCCACTCCGCAATCACCTCATCCGCGGGTCTTACTCGACCTTCCTCAACCGCCTGCAGCCCGAGCCGCACCGCCTCGACACTATCCAAGTAATCTTTCCCCTGCATCAGTCGCTCATATTCTTCCGCCGGAAGAACCGCCAAACTAGGCCGCCCATGCTGCGTCAAAATCTCAGCCCGATTCGTCTCCCGAATCCGCGCCGCATGCTCACTCGCATTCCGAACAAAGTCCGAAATGGGAATAATGTCGTTGATCGCAATCTCTGCCATAAAATCAATAAAGCAGATTCTAAGATGTTTTAAAGATGAAAATTCACAACTCACTCCATCGATCAATACGGAGCGTGGGCTTTAGCCCGAGTCCCCCCAACCTAAGCCCCCGTCGTTCCCCATAAGAATTTCCCTTTCCCCATTCATTCCCCTCACTACCCTTAAGGAGATGGCTCCTGTCGCAAAGTCTCTCAAACTCCTGTCGGGATTTCTTGGCTCAGCCATTAAGAGCTTTGCCATCGCCTTCATCGTCATTGACCTATTCTGGGGTGGATTCTTAGCCGCCATTACCTTCTGGATAGCCTCGCAAAGTTCACTCTGGCAGGGCGTCCTTGCCGTCATTTGGACCATTATCGTGATGAGCTCACTGGGAATCGCTGCTTCTGTTCAATTCTCGATCTTCGCCACCGTCAAACGTGCGGTCCGAGAATCTCAGCTCGGCAGCCAGATCTTTGAAAAACTGATCAATCGGTCACAGCTCATTTCAGAACCCGACCCTTTGCTCGCGGTCTCAGAAATTCAAAGAGCAATGAACACAGCTGCCGATGAAATCCTCGGTCAGGATGACGGAGTCACAGACCTCAGCAGCGTCATGTTTTGGTTCGCTCGAAAAATGCAACGAATCGCGGTATGGGCCACCGCCCGCGTCATCGTAAAATCCTGCTCCGAAGATGGAGAGACTGTCCGCTTCTCTCAAGTCCGTGACCGCTTAGGCAAGGTCATCGACCAACGAGTCATCGCTTTCCTCTCCGGACTTTCTTGGAAGATCGTAAGCACCCTGATCGGACTCGCCACTGCTCTGGTTGCCCTTGGCTGCTTCCTAATTTGCAGGCTTCCACCAAGCATCTAAGACCTTCGTCATCTCTGCCACTTTCTCAGGCTTCTCCTGGGCAAGATTCTTCCTCTCATGAGGATCTTCCGTCACGTGATAAAGCTCTGGCTTTCCCTCCAAATTATCCGGGTGCGCCGCTGGTCTTCCTCCATATGGCAAGCCGTAGTTCTTTTCATCGTGCAGCAGCAACTTCCACTCACCGTGCACAATATAACGTGACTCCATGTTCGCGGTCCGGTCGTTGACATCAAACATGTCGTGGTTTCCATCGTAACCAAAAACCACGTCACGCTTCCTCAATGCCGCCGTATCGCGGAGATCGATTCCCGTCATCGCGGCCGGAACCTCCACGCCCGCAATCTTCAAAATCGTTGGGGCAATATCAATCGATGACACCAAGGTTTCCTCATCCATCTTCGGCGTCACTTTACCCGGCCACTTGATCATCACGGGAGTCCGAATCCCCATTTCATAAGGAGCTTGCTTCGAAAGTGGCGCATAACGACTGGAGTCATCAGACTGAATCCAGCCATTATCGGTCACGTAGATGACGATGGTATTCTCAGCCACTCCACGTTTCTCCAACTCCTCAAACAACTCTCCGCAAGTCTGGTCGAACCACTCGACCATCGCGTAGTAGCGAGCGATAAACTTGCTCTCCCCTTTCGCGAGATACTTATCAAAAAGCTCCTTCGGCGGATTGTGTGGCGTGTGAGGAAGGAAGGGAGCGTGCCAGATGAAGAAGGGCTTCTTCTCCTTCGCCGCTTCATCCATAAAATCCTGAATCGGCTTAATTCCCGTTCGAGAAATCTTAAGACCCGCATCGCCATGCCTTCCCCCCTTGGCCGGATCGGCATGAGTCATGGCATGAGTAAATCCATGACGCACCGGCTTCCCCTCCCACCATTTCCCCGTCTGCAAACTCAAGTAACCTGCCTTCCCCAACAGACGAGCCAAGCCATCTCGCTTTTCAAAGTCCGCGTAAATTTGCTCATGAATTTTCGCTCCCTCTGGATCATTCCGGCCCCACTTCTTTTTTCCATCGCGGCCATTTCTCACATCGTTCCCGGTGATGCCGTGCACTGGGGTATGGAGTCCTGAAAAAATCGAAGCCAAGGAAGGACGACACAGTGGCGAAGTCACATAGCCCCGCGTGTAGGTGAGAGATTCCTTGGCAAATTGATCGATGGCTGGAGTTTCGATCACCTTGTGTCCCATGAAGGAGTAGTCGGTCCACGATTGGTCATCAGAGAGAATGAGAAGGACATTGGGGCGGTCCTCCGCCATGACGGGGAAGCAAAGAACTGCGAAGAGAGATAGGAAACAGTTCATTGCAGTGAAGCTAGCCCTTGAAGAAGGATTGAAAAGGCGATTATCCCTGCAAGCGACGGGACGGAGATTGACGCAGGGCTTCCCCCTTCGTTAGATTTCAGCCTCTTGAGCAGTCTTGTCATTTCCGATCTCCACCTTTTTTCCAGAAGATCACAGGGCGACGAGCTTCTTAAAAATTACCTGAAGTCATGCCAGGAACCTGAGGTCCTCGTTCTAAATGGTGACACCTTCGATTTCCGCTGGTCCGATATCGGCGACGAAGACGAAACCCTGTCTACCGCTGAGGCTTGGCTAAACCAGCTCATCGGGAGTCTTCCTAATACCCGTATCCACTACATCTTGGGCAACCACGATTGCCTAAGGGTATTTAGAGATCGCCTAGAGTCGATTGAGCGATTGAACCCACGTTTTCATCTCCATGAATATTGGCTTAGCCTCGGTCCACATTTCTTCCTCCACGGAGATTGTGCCAATTGGGGAATGTCCCCCGCCAAGCTTGAACGCTACCGTGAGTCATGGAGCACTGATCGCCCCAAGGGTGAACTCTCCAAAAAACTCTACCGCCTCGTCGACACCTCCGGGATAGGAGCTGTCTTTCACCACCTCTACTTTCGTAGAAAAGCCACTGTTTCCCGAATTCTTCGATACCTAAAAAGAGCGGCGCCGGAAGAACTGGAACTCGCAGAGCACATTTACTTCGGCCACTCCCACGTTCCCTTTCACAATCATTCACAAGATAATTTCACCTTCCACAACACCGGCTCCGGAGTGACCGGCATGGGCTTTCTTCCGAAGGAATTTTAAGCCCCTACTCTCTCCTGCCGACCCTCATTTTTCGGCGGACGAGATCACTGAGGAGGTCGCCTAGAATCACCATCATCGCACCGAGCAGAGTGTAGAAAAGGATGTCATCGTATTCGCGGAAGTTCTGCTGGATCGAGATGTAGTATCCCAGCGAACTAATCCCGAGCATTCCCAAAACCGTCGCTTCCCGCACGCAGGATTCCCATCGATAAAAGAAAAAGAGAACGAAGCGATTCAGGGACATTGGCGCGAGTGCACCGAGATAGCCCTGCCCTCGGCTGCCACCCACTTGCAGCACCGAGCGTGGAATTTTCTCCCCTTGATTCTCCACGACCTCAGTCCAGAGACGCCCTAGAATTCCGACATTGTGAAGCGCCAGCGCGATGATCAAAGGCCATGCGCTAGGTCCCATCAGCCCGACCAAAAGGAAGGCGTAAAGATACTCCGGCACGGCGCGGGTGAGGACAAAAAAACCTCTCACGACAAAGCCGAGTCCCTTTAAAAAACGCCCACCTGACATCGCGACCCCGAGAGGATTCTGATTCGCGAGAGAGCGGGCTCCCCAAGGGACGAGGGCAAATGCCAGCAAGCCCGCGAGAATGATGGCTGCCACCGACATCGCGAGAGTATTAGTGAGCGCTTCCTTGCCGGGATTCTCCCAGCGCTCCGCCAGCCATGGCAGGACGCCACTCGCTCCCTCAGACCAAGCCTCCCCTCTCTCGCTCCAAGTCGAAACCGATTTCTCGGGAGCGATTGGATCTGGCGTGAGCTTTGTCAAAAATCGCGAGAGCCGCTCCAATCTCTGACCTTCAAGCATCGGAGTGACCAAGGGCTTACCGAGCGTAAAAGCCATCACGATCACCGCCGCCCATGCCACGGCACTGGAACGGAGAAACCAATCGCGCGGAGCAGTTTTGCGAAGCTGTTCTTCAGAGGCTTGCGGAGTGATTTCCCGAGTCCGGCCCTGCGTCATTCGCTTACGGGTCAGGTGGCCCAGTCCCTCAATCAAAAGCACGGTTGCGATGAGGACATAAAGCGCGGTCCAGACCTCGCCGTAGTAACCGTTTTCAAAGGAGCGATTGATGGAGAGGCCGATCGTCTCCACTCCGATGAATCCCAACACCGCAGAGGAACGTAGCCCGCACTCGAAACGGTAGAGCGAATAACTGACCAAATCCGGCAGAGCCATCGGAAAGATCGTCGAAAGAAAACCCTGCGCGCCGCTCCCGCCGACTGCCGTGACGACCAATTTTGCGGAGCGGTTTTGCTCGTCGATCAACTCGGAAAAAACCTTTGCCAAAGTCCCCGTGAAAGGGAGGGCCAGCGCGAGGCAGGCACTGAAGGGAGCATCGCCAAAAGCCGATAAAAAGAAGATGGCCCAGATCAGTTCATGAATAGATCGCATGAGCGCGAGCGAGATCCGCACGGGCCAACGGATGAATTGAAAAAGAACCCGTGAACGATTGGCGGGCCACCATTGTTCTGAGGCGAAAAAGCCAAGGATCAGGCCCGCCGGAATCGCGAGCGAGGTCGCAATGAGGGCGTAGCGAACAGTGCGAAGAAGGTCACCCCCGAGACGTGAGAAGAAGGGTTCGGCATCGGCGGGAAGACTGGGGTTTTGATCAGTGAAAGAAGGCGATACGGCCCCACTAAAAAATCGAAAGGTGGAGGCCCAGGGATCGGACCCAGCGGTGTGCGAGACGAAGTCTGTCCCGAGCCGCGCCACGCAGAGGAAGAGCAAAAAGCCGAGCGCGACGACGAGCCAACGTCGACCAAACCACATGCGCCATGCTTGCTTCACAGGTCGTAGAGGCTGGAGACTTCGTCATCGGTGGGCTTGCCATCGAAGACCACGCGACCTTCCTTCAGCCCGATGACCCGAGGGAAGAATTCGCGGGCCAAAGCGACTTGGTGAAGCGAGACCACGAGGGTCATTCCTTGCTCGGACGAAAGACCGGTGAGCAGTTCTAAAACATCGCGCGCACGGGCGGGATCCACCGCACTGAGCGGTTCGTCGGCGAGGAGGATTTCGGCCCCTTGGAAAAGGGTGCGAGCGAGGGCGACGCGTTGTTGCTGGCCGCCAGAAAGTGAATCCGTGCGGTCATACATTTTCGCCGTGATGCCCATGCGTTCAAGGATCTGAAAAATCTCATCCCGGTCCGCCTTTCGCGGCCAGAGGAGATCGCGAACTGTGCCGAGGAGATTGCGAGATCCCGAGCGACCTAAGACGACATTTTGAATGACGCGATGATTCGGAACGAGCCCGAGATCCTGGGGTAACATTCCAATCCGCGAACGGATTTGGCGGAGGTCCTTTCCCTTCGATTCGGCAAGGTCGTGGCCAAGCGCCGAGATACTCCCGGAGCTGGGACGACTTTGCAATCCGAGCAGCCGGAGCAAGGTCGTTTTACCACTCCCGGAAGCTCCGATGAGGGCGACTTGTTCACCTTCAGAAATATCAAGCGCGACGTCGGACAAAGCCGAGGTCGCGCCGAATTTCTGAGAAACATCTCTGACTGAGAGAGCGCTCATGGGCGCGATCAGTCGAAGGAGACCTTCTCCATCACCTGAGCGATGGGAACGAAGAGATCGTTGGTCACTTTGACCAACTCCTTACGGCCGAGAGCCTCAAGAACGGCAGCGTCCTTGCACTCGAGGAGCGCTTTCTGAAGCTTGTCGGTGAATCCCTCACCAAAGGCTTTTTCAAGCGCGGGGTGGGAGGTGAAGTTATAGTCGGCGAAGGGAGGAGTCTCCCAGATGACGACGCATTTTGCGGGGTCGATCGTGCCGGCCTTCACCATACTTTCGTATTTTCCGTAGCTCAGAACTCCGGCTTGGAAGGTCCCGTCTTGGACTTGGAGAGCGGTCTTATCATGAGCACCAGAGAAACCGAGTGGGGTCTTTTGGAAGAACTCCTTAGGCGTTTTCCCAGTGTTCTCCATGATGAAGTGGGAAGGCATGATGCAACCCGAAGTGGAACCGGAGCTCCCGTAGGTGAACGTCATGTCTGCGATCCCGGCGGGGAAGTCATTTGACTTAGTCATCCCAGTCGAGGAATTGGCCACGAAGTAGGATTTGAAGGCGAGGTCTTTTTTACCGGCAGCGAGGGCTTGGGCACCCTCGACCGCTTGGCGGGCTTGCACGCCGGAAACTCCACCGAACCAAGCGAGCTGGATGTCTCCGTTTTCGAACTTCTCGACGGAAGCTCCGTAAGTCGCGGAGGGAACGAATTCCACTTCGACGCCGAGAGTCTTGGCAAGGTAATCAGCGACGGGCTTGAAGCGCTCGGCTTGGCCAGTCGTGTTTTCATCAGGAATGGCCGAGAAACGGAGAACCGCCGTCTTGTCAGAATCCTTGTCTTTATCTCCACAGCTGGAGAGCGTGAGTGCGGTAGTGGCAATCGCGACGCTGCTTAGGCAGCCCTTCATCGTCTGAGAGATCGACCGATCTCCCCATTTGAACAATTTCATTGGTATATTTTGGTGTCCCGTGGCCGTCTTACTAAGCCCCGACAGAGGGGAGCGTTCACTCTGGAGGGCGAAAGCGCAAGGCGGGATTTTATTTGGAAATCCTTACGGAGCTTGGACTTTAGTCCGAGTATCCTGGTCGACTTGTTCTCGGACTAAAGTCCAAGCTCCGTAACCAGCCTAGAATTGATCACTTTGCGCGGCGTCGGGAATCAACTCTACAAAGAGAGTTCTCTCTCCCGCTTCCAAATCATCAAAGCCCTCACGGCTTTCGATTTTCAAGTAGTCCATCCCCCACATCTCAGCCCACGATTGCAGGCGCACTTCCTGAGGCTGCACAATGGCGGCACGTTGTTCTTCGGTGAGATTCGCGAGGCGCGGGAGCTTTTCGAAGATCTGCCCTCCCCCGTTATTGATGACGATGAGGACGCGGCCTTTCTGCTCCACCTGCGGAAGCATCGCCGGTGCGGCAAGATCGTAGAGCGCGGTGAGGTCGCCGAAGACGCCCCAAGAGTCAGGTGTCTCGGCAGTAGCTCCGAGCCAAGTGGAAAGTTGGCCATCGATCCCATTCGCCCCGCGATTTGCGAAAACGCGCGCGTAAGGAGTCTCGCGCTGGCCAAAGTCGTTCCATTCCCGAATCGGGAGGCTATTTCCGATGAAAAGACTCTCGCCCGTGGTGGCATAGACCGAAAGCAAGTTGACCAAGCCCGGTTCGCTATCTGGGAGAGCTTCCAACCTTTCATCAATACGTGACCAGATCGGTCGCGCATTGATAAAGTCATCGCGCACATCGCCGATGGCGTCAGGGGTTCCCAAGCCCCGAATGACACGGCCCACTTCTGCATGAATCACCGTGGATTCACGAGCGAGCCCGGGAAGTCCATTGCGACAGACCGAGAGGACTTCCACCGCAGGATTCTCCTCTAAATCACGCCAAAGCCGCCCGACGGGGACTTCCCCCAGACGGAGAACCCGACCGGGGAGATTCCCTTTGAAAGTTTGCTCTGGCACGAGGAGATCGCCGAGAGCCTCGCGAATCCCGCTATTAATGTCGGCAACGACGGGAATGCCGAGATCCTTGAGAAAATAGAAGACATCCTCGCGTTCCTCCGGCTCCAAGCCCCCAACCATCGCAATGATGCCCTTAAAGACACCATCATCAAAAAACTTCAGTAAATTTCGTACTTCGAACGAAAGCCGCTTCGCTAAAAACCCTTCCACCTCTGCGTGCCAAGGCTCAGCCGAGATCTCGCTCTCCTCACAGGGGACATTCAGATGGAGCGGACCATGCCCGTCCCATTCCTCGATACTCCGCGCAGCGTAGTTGCCAAAAATCTCTTCCTGCTCGATGACCTGCGGCGCTCCGGAGCCTCGAAACTCAGCCGGACGATCTGCGGAGAGAATAATAAGCGGCTTATTGGTATAAAAAGCCTCAATCACCGCCGGCAAACACTCTGCCACCGCGGTGCCACTGGTGGTCACCACCGCACAAGGTTGAGCATGATCCTTCACCCGACCGAGCGCGAAGAAAGCCGCTCCCCTTTCCTCAAAGTGCTTCCAAACTTGCAAGCCTTCCGCCGCTTCCAGTAAGGCCACCAGCCCAGCATTTCGCGCGCCCCCACAAACAACAAACTCCCCACAGCCGGACTGGAGGAGTTGCTTGATCGATTGTTGTTCAGGACTCACTGACTAGAACTTCTCCACGAGGAGAGAAGCATTGTGGCCACCAAAGCCGAAGGAGTTACTGAGAGCGGCTTTCACTTCGACCTCGCGCGCGGTATTGGCGCAGTAGTCGAGGTCGCACTCAGGATCTTGGTTCTCGAGGTTGATGGTGGGCGGGATGACGCCGTCACGGATCGCATTGATACAAGCGAGGATTTCCACCCCACCAGCTGCTCCGAGGAGGTGACCGGTCATGGACTTAGTGGAGCTGACCACGAGGCCTTCCTTAGACCAGTTGCCGAAAGATTTCTTAATCGCCTTACTCTCACAAATGTCACCCTGCGGAGTGGAGGTTCCGTGAGCGTTGACATACTGCACATCCTCCGCATTGAGACCGGCGTGCTTGAGCGCCATGTCCATGCAGCGCGCGGCGCCGAGGCCCTCGGGATGCGGTGAAGTGAGGTGGTAGGCATCGGCACTGAGACCGTATCCGGTGAGCTCGGCAAGAATGGTCGCGCCCCGCTTCTTGGCGTGCTCCAGCTCCTCGATCACGAGGACGCCGGCACCTTCTCCCATCACGAAGCCATCGCGGTCGACATCGAAGGGACGGGATGCGGCTGTCGGGTCATCATTGCGAGTGCTGAGAGCTTTCATATTCCCAAAGCCCGCGACTCCCATCGGAAGAATTGCGGCTTCAGAACCACCTGCGATGAAAGCTTCGGCATCACCAAATTTGATCATGCGCCATGCTTCACCAATGCTGTGATTGGCGGTCGCACAAGCGGTCACGATAGCCATATTGGGGCCACCAAATCCGTGCTCCATCGAAAAGACGCCACTCGCGATGTTAGAAATCATCATCGGGATGGTGAAGGGAGAAACCCGGCTCGGGCTGCGCTTCAGAAGAGCGGTGTGATTGGTTTCTAAGGTTCCTAATCCGCCGATTCCACTTCCGAGCATGACACCCACGCGGTCACGATCGATCTCACTGTCTGCGAGACCTGACTCATTGAGAGCCATTTGAGCAGCGGCGATGGAAAGGTGCGCATAGCGATCCATGCGGCGCGCGTCTTTGGGATTCGAAAAATACTGCGCGTGATCGAAGCCCCGCACCTCTCCCGCAATCTTCACGGGAAACTCAGCGGTATCCATCGACTCGATGAGACCAATGCCACTGCGGCCCTCCTTCATACTTTCCCAAGTTGAATGGGCATCATTTCCCAAGGGACTCACGGCCCCAATCCCAGTCACTACGACGCGTCGATTCTCCATAATTTCCTTGAAAGGTTTCTTGTTGATTAGCCCTTGTTCCTTGGAATTGCAAGGCCTGTGTGTCTTAGCTTCATCCTAGTTTCCGATGGCCTCCGCGGACATTTTGAGCAGCACAGTCAGGACAGGTCGAAACCTTCACGCGACGCCCCTCTGGATAGTGCTTTCCACAAAGGTGGCATTCCCTCGCCACCCGCCGCTGTCGACGCCGTGTCCGACGATCCCCCAGATAAACAAACATCCAGTCAATGATCACCCAGAGGAAGGGCAAAAGCACGACGGCAAGCAGGAGCTGAGTGAGCGAAATGGTCATTCGGCAAGGGGGCGATTTACAACTCGGGCTTCAAGCTTCCACCAACGAAGCGGAGCTTTTTTACTCAGAGCTTCGAACTCTAGCTCGCGATATTTGGCTAAAATGACGGAGGTCCGTGCGTTGTCAGATTGAATAGTGGGTTCGTTAATCACGACTTCTCCATTCCAATCGACTGCGAGTAAAACCGTCCAGATTTCCCCCTCGCTCAATCCTTTCTCGCCAATTGATTTGGGCCAAGGAAAAGAAAAAGGCTCAATCCCTTCGGGTCCATCGATCGCGCGAACGTCAACCCACCAGTTCACGGGAGGACTGGCAAAAATCACGGAGTCTACCTGCTGAGGAGCTGGTAAAATCTCCGGCTCCATCCCGGGGAGATTTGCGAGACTCACCACAGGGGTGGGCAGCGTGATCTCACGCAAGGTTGCTTCATAAGTGCGGGGCGAGTGAAGAGCTAAAGCTGCTTCGCTGGCAGACTCGATGATCGAGGGATCACTGACATCCCAGCGACGATGGAAAAGAGTTTCGCGGTCAATCAAATCCGCCAGCCAACGGTTTTGATCATCATCAAGATCCACAAGAGTGAGATGAATCTGCTTATCGACAAGCTCCCCGGCCTCGGGCTCGCGAATTTGGACGTAGGCTAAAAGCGCTCCCCAACATGATGCCGCCACAATACCCGCGATGATAAAACGACGGGCCGATCCATGCCCCTTGCGCCAGTCAAAGACCAGACCAGCAGCACGATCTCGAAGAACTTTGCGGTGACGCCAAAACATCGCTTAATTACCCTCCTTTGTTCCCTCATTACGACGGTAGACATCAAGAATACCGAGTTCCAAGTTCGTGAGAATATTGATAAGGACATTGCGCTCGGTCATCGAGGCATCTTGATCCACCTCGATCGCCACCCGCCGCGTCCCGCGTTTCTCGACAGCCTCACTGATGGCCGCCGACAAGTCCTCTTCCTCGATCTTGACTCCATTCATGTAGTAAGTCGGGCCTTTAGAGGTGCTTTTCAGCATGATGATGACCGGTCTTTCCTCTCCTAAAGGAACTCCGCGATATTCAGAAGAAGGAAGATTAATCGCGACATAGCTTTCTTGTTCCACCGCACCAGCAAGCATGACAAGCGCGAGGAGAAGCACCACAAAATCAAAACCCGGAAGGACAAAAATCCAGCCCGGACGCTCTGGAACTGACATCTTCAATTTCATGAATCAGGAGTCCTTGTTTTCAATCTTTGCCGTCGCGGGAGCGAGAGCCTGATTCTCCACTTCATCTCGGAAAGAGACAATGCGATCGTGCTCGCGGCTATCGCAGACGATATTAACCGCCTCGATACCCGCTCGCTCAAGCCGGTGAAGCATGCGCTGCGCTTTTCCGTAAAGATAGAGGTAGACGAGATAAGAAGGAATCGCGAGAGCGAGACCGACCGCAGTCGAGGCGAGGCTCTTAAACATGCCACTCGCGAGGGCCGCTTGGGCCACCGCGGAATCTGCCGAGCCCACTTTGTTGAAGACTTCGAGCAAGCCAAGCACAGAGCCAAACATCCCCAAAAGAGGTGCGAGCATCGCCACGCCTAAGAGAACTCGCATGTAGCGCTCAATACGCGGGACTTCAAGCTGCCCAGCCTCTTGCGCAATTTCACGAAGATTGCTGCGATCCAGATGATGCCGCATGAGGACCGAGTGGATCACGCGAGCCTCGGGTCCACGAGCGCTGGAGGCTTCATGCAGCGCCTCAGCGTAGGCTTTTTTGCGGACATGATTTGTGATTCCGAGAAGGAGGTCAGCGACTTTACTGTGGGCATGTTGGAAAAAGACCATGCGCTCAACCATCACGAAGAGACCCACGAAACCAAGCACGGCCTGTAGCCACAGGATCATGTTACCAGCTTCAATCGGCAAATTCACGGGCTGATCCTAGCAGACCTTCGCAAATGTGACCAGCGATTAGAGCGCGATACTCACCTTCTGTCGGTCAGGTGAGATGAATTCCTGCCAAGCTTGCTCGCTCGCCTGCTCTTTCAAGCCAAAGAGAGGACGCCATTTGGGCACGCGCGGTTCGTTTAAAAGGCGCATGCCCACTTCACGGGGAAGACGATTTGCTTTTCGAGTGTTACAAGGAATGCAAGAGGTCACGATGTTTTCCCAGCAAGTCTTCCCCCCCTTCCCGCGCGGATGGACATGGTCGAGGTTGAGTTCACGCTCGATGAAGACTTTGGCGCAGTATTGGCAGGTGTGTTTGTCGCGGAGAAACACGTTTTGGCGCGTGAACTTCACCTCCTTGCGCGGAATCCGATCATAAATCGCCAGCACGATGATTTTTGGGGCACAAAGGGCCACTTTGACTGAATGAATCAAGTCGGCCGCGATGGAAGAAGGAGCTTCACCAGAATACTCGACCCAGGACCCAATGTCGTGAGTTTGGTATCGTGATTCCCCCTCGGTCTGGACAACTTGCGCGTGACCGAGGCAGAGGAGTTTGAGGGCTCGTTTTACCGAGCAAGTGTGCACCGGTTGCCAGAGCCGGTTAAGGACGAGGACAGGGCGTTCAAGAAGCATCTCCATGGCAATAAATAAGGATGCCTAGCCAAATACAGATTGCTTGAAGATGAGGCAATCTTAAAAGGCACAAGAAGATGTCAAAATGAGTCACGGAGCGGCGCGCGTCCCGCCGCCGCCCCTCCTTTTCCCAAATTATAAAACGAGCGCTGTGGCAAAGCGCTCGGGCACTTTGCCTCCGATGGCCACGATGGTCGAGAGGCCATCCGCAAGCCACGCTTCATCCGCCTCTACCGCGACCACTTTCTTGGGCGGCGGGCTTTTTCCAGTCTTAGGATCGATGAGGTGGTTCGCAGCGGAGGTCGCGCTCAGTCGCTGACCACTGCCACTTGATACCGCAAGGGCGCGAGTGAGTTGGTATCTTTCCCCTTTCACTTCAACTGGCCAAGGCGCTGTTCCTAGAACGCGATATTCTCCAAAGTGAATGAGAGCGGAAGAGGACGAAAAATTCTCGGTGAAAAGATCCGTGAGATAGCCCTGCGCGATGGCATTGAAACTCAATGCGAAACCCGGTGGCATTGTGATTTTGGTTTTCGAGAACTCGACTTGATCAAAATCCACTCGTTCGAGCTGGCTCGCAATCGCCTCTTTTCGCGGTTCGCGACCAGCCTCATACTCCCCCTTCGCCCACTCCAGAAAGGAATGAATCGTCGGATCAAAAAGCCCCTCGCTCGCTTCAAATAATTCGCGCGCTTTCTCCAAACACGCGAGCAAGGGTGCAGGAGGATTCGTCAACAAGCCCTCGCGGTTCAAGCGACTCAAAGCCGAATCTGCCGACCAGAGCGTGAGCGCCTTCTCCGCTTCTCCAACCACCTTTCGCGCAGGCTCGAAATCTGCCTCACCGTAATACTGCACTGAAACCGCAATCCCCATCGAGAGCCCTTTCCACTGCTGCACTTCTGCGGACTTCCGACACGATGGCAGTGCAAGACTGGCTCCCGAGATCCCTAAAAACCGCCGCCGCTTCATGACTTTCGTTTGGGAAAAAGTCGCAAGCCAAGAAGGGTCAAAACAACGAGACCAAATGCCGCAAGATCTGTGATTAACCAACCCGGCCAACCAAAGAGACTCCCAGAGTGCGCATCGAGAATCACTCGCGAAAAAGGCATTCCGCGGCGGCTACGAACCACCGCTGAGAGAGCCTTCTCCTCTTCCGAAAGAAGCCCCTTCGGCGAGGTCATCACAAAAGTTTCCGTGCTTTTCTCAGCCGAGAAAAAGTCTTCACTCAAAACGAAAAATTGATCCGCCGCAGCTAGGTAAAGCCTCCCCTCAATCACATCCACTCCTTGAATGGGCGTCGCCGGCAAACTGAGGTCATAGAGCTCGAGGAGCATTTCATCACTGCCATCGAAGACTCCTATCTTATCCGGAGTAGCGATCACTAACTGCCCTTTGTAAGCAACTGCTCCCACAAGTTCTCCCTGTAACAAGAGAGCTTTTTCATCGAGAAATAACTCACTCCCCCACTCGGTGACAAGCCGGTCTCCAACCCGAAAGGCGAGAGGCCTCCCTTCAGGCAGCTGATTGTAGTGTCGTAGAATCCAAGGACTCGTGACCATGCGATCATTGAGCCCGAGGGACTGCGCGTGATTGAGCAAGACTCCCGTGATCGCCAACCAAAGAAGCGGAAAGGCCACAACGAACCCCAACCAACGATGCCATTTTCTAGCAAAGTGTCTTCTTCGTTTCGGCGGGGCTTCGGTCATTTTTGGCTCTCGAGAAACAATGCCAGACGTGCGAGTTTGGTCAATGCTCGCACCGAAAGAGTCGCACCTGCGATATTGCGAGGAGCTTTAGAAATCTGGCTATTCGACTTGAGCGAAGTCCCCCGGAATTGATTCGTAAAGGCAGTCCGTGCCACTTCCCAACCGTGTGATTCGCGGTAGACGAGTACCTTGACCGACTCGACCTTCCCATTCTTCACGACGATACCGGTCGTAATGTATTCGGTCTTCCCAATCTCCTCGAGAATGAAGGCGGTCTTCCCATTTCGCGTCCAGTAGCGAACCGACCTCGTCTTATAATTCTTCCCCAAGATCGCCCGCACCTGCCCTTGCTGCTTGGCACTGAGATTGATCGCCTGCGTCGCGGGAATCGCCCCCAAGCTCCCCTTGATAAAGTCCGAAGGCTTTTGATAAACCCTAGAACCAGCAAAAGCGCTTCCCCCGCACAGGAGAAGTGCAATCATGAAAAAGTAGCGGATCATCTTAGAAACTATACCCAACTCCAAAGTTAAACGTTTCATTGTCTTCCCCACCACCTTGCTCAATGAGCGTATAGTCAGCTTTAAGAACGACATTTGAAATCGGCCAGTAATTCACACCCACGGTGTATTCGTCAAATTCACCTCCGCGAGCGTTCATTGCACCACGACTATATTCGTAGTGACTGTAACGCCCAAAAATTCCCACGGCCTGATCGCCAAAGGCCCAACGGTAGGAAGGCTCGACATAGGCTCCCCATTGGCTATCGGCGTCGTTGTCCTCGAAGGACTGCCCTTGAATACCCCAATGCGCAATCATCGCTCGGAGACCAAAGCCACCGTTTTGATAGACTGCGGAACCTCCTAAAAGGAGCGCGGAGTTGTCCTCACCACTGTCTGGCGCAATGTCGTTTTGATAGTTCGCAAAAGCGGTCAAGGAGAGCCCCGGAACCCCACTATAACGAGCACGGAAACTTGCCGCGTAGTCACTCGCATCTGCCTCCGCAACTTTCTGACGACCGCTCCGAATCCGGAAGGCGCTGCTCGAAGTAAGGTCGGTAGTCACCGCAAGACCGGAGTGAACCCCAAGATCAAAACCGAAGCCGCTGTCGTAGTTCTTCGAAACAAGAACCCCACCTTCCCACCAAGTGGTTGGGATGATATTTTTCTCAACATTGTTTCGCTCGACTCCATAAAAGGTCTCCGGCTCATGGACTTCGTTGAGGATTCCAAGAGGTAAAAGATACTGACCCGCGCGAATCGACCAATCGTTATCGAGCAGGAACTCAACATAAGCCTGCTCCAGCTCGACTTCGCCAGGCTTTCCATCGCCCGCAAGAGAATGTTCCAGCTCTAGTTCTGTGAAGAGCTTAATGCGATCGCTAAAGCTGTGATTGAAAAAGAGAACAAAACGGTGAAAATCGATCTGCTCGGTGTCCCCTTGATTAAGGTGGAGTTCACCGTATCCCCCGATCGAGGTGCGCTCGAACCAACTTCCTGATCCCCCGGTTGATGGAGTGAGGTATGCTGAATCGATATCTTCCGCAGAAGCGGGTGTGAGAACTGGTCGCTGAATCGGAGTCGGCATTGGGATCACGTTGCTCATTGGAGCAGGCGCCGCTGCTGGAGCTGGAGTATTTTGGAGAGGTCCGTATTGCGCCTCATATTTTTCGACTTTCTTTTCAAGCTGCTCAAGACGAGCGGCGAGCTCCTCTAAGGTGACCCCTTGAGCAGAAAGAGTGGCGAGGAACGAGAGAGAGCCAAAAAAGGCGTGCTTGATCTTCATGTCAGCGCTTTTCTATTGAGACTGAGTCTCAATACCAGAACAAAAGTAAAAAGATTCTTGCATTTGTGTGCCAGTGAGTCAGTGTGTATGAATGAACGAGGAGGAACATGACGGATTTGTTAGAGAGGACTTCTCTTTTAATTCTCCGACTCCCGCCCCCAGCCTCCCGCAAAATCGGGAGCCAGTCACATATGCCTTGCAAGACGCGGACCTCATCCGGACCCAAATCCACCTTTCCCCCATCCAGCGCAAATTCCTCACCGAAAGAGCCAGTCTCACCGGCAAGTCCATGGCGCTCCAAATCCGCGAACTCATCGATCAAGAAATGAACCCACAGAATACAGATTGGACTCACAACCCTTTGTTAGACACTCCGGTTTCTGACCCGAGCTTCGAGACCCCAAGCTCGGATTCCGAGAATTCAGATCAAGCGATTTACGGCAGCTACGAAGGATGATCTTTGTTGATACCTCATTCTGGATCGCCTTCCGTAATGAGAAGGATGTGAATCATGAACGAGCCTGCCGCATGATGCAGGAATTCTTCCGACTGCGTGAGCAACTCGTCATCACGGATCACATCTTTGCGGAAACTCATGCCTACTTCGTGCGATCGACTTTGAAACGAAAGCAAATCATGACCGATCTCCTCAATAACCCGGTCGTGCGCAATATGGCGATTGGGCCGGAAGACCGAAACCTCGCCCTCAAATGGCTCCGCGAGCGGGACGATAAAGTTTGGTCATACGTCGATGCCCTCTCCTTCGCGATCATTGAGCGAAATGGCATCCAGGCGGCAGCTTCTTTTGATGCGCACTTCGGCCAACCGGGGACCTTTCGGCATCTTGCTTAAAGGCCGCGATATTCGGCCTTTCTCTCCCGCCATTCAGGGGCCAACCTATGCCCATTGCTCATGGAATTCTCCATTCAAGATCTCTTCAACAAAGGCGGCGGCTTCATGTGGCCACTTCTCATCCTTTCCGTGATCACTGTTTTGATCGTCTTGGAAAGGCTCATCTTTTACACCCTTCGTAAATACCGTCTCTCGCAAGTCATCGAACAACTCGAAAAAGGAACGACCTCCGAGAACTCAGCCAATCCCCTCACCCGCGTCGGGCGCACCTTCGCCGAGGATGCTCATCTAGGAGAGAAGCATTGTCTCAATGTCACCGAACGCGAGGCCTCGCGCGTCATTCACCAACACGAACGCGGGCTCCGCATCCTCGCCCTCATCGCCGCCATCTCTCCCCTCATCGGGCTTCTCGGCACCGTTTGGGGCATGGTCATTGCCTTTTCAAAAATTGCCAAACTTGGCGAAAGTGTCACGCCCGCCGACTTCGCCGATGGCATTTGGACCGGACTCCTCACCACCGTCGCTGGCCTCTTGGTCGCCATTCCCGCGATGTCGATGGCCAAGATCTTCGAGGCCCGAGTCGATAAACTCGTCCACGATCTCAACGAACTCACCTCGCACCTTCGCGAGCGCTTCTTCTCTGGCAACTCTGGAAACTGAGCCATGCTCATCACTCGCAAACGACGCATTGATGCCGGGATCGACATGACCCCGCTCATCGACGTGGTCTTTCAACTCCTCATCTTCCTCATGGTGAGCAGTCAATTCATCAAACCCGATCGCCAGGTCGAGCTCCCCGCCGGACCGCTCGAGTCCGCTCCCGGCAATCCCGATGACCCCCACCTCTCGCTCGTTATCACTGCGGAAAATATCATTCTTCTCGAAGGCGAGGAAACCACCAAAGAAGAACTCGGCAACAAGCTCCGCGACGTCATCAAGCACACCGACATCGATTCCCTCGTAATCCGCAGCGACCAAAAGGCCACCGTCGGCACCCTCCTTCCTGTCATTGAAATCGCCCGAGAGAGCGGTATCATGACCCTCGCTTACGACAAAAAAAATGAACTCACGGAGTAGTCAGCCCACCGTTTGGATCATCGTCGCCCTCCTCACCGCCGCGCTCTATGCCGGCGCCATGAAGTGGGTCAGCTTCTCCATGCCTTTTGCTGACAAGCCGATCGAGAAGCCCGAGCTCATCGACCTCAATTTTATCATCCCGCCACCCCCCGTCTCTGAGCCGGTCCAAGCTCCTCCTCCCCCCGAACCCGAACCTACGCCCGAACCGGAACCTGAACCGGAACCGATCCCAGAGCCAGAGCCCATGCCAGCACCCGTTCCGGAACCCGAGCCCGCTCCGGAACCCATCCCCGAACCCGTCAAGCCCTCTCCTCCCCCC
>CALGJQ010000047.1 GCA_937928545.1 uncultured Verrucomicrobiales bacterium | reverse complement strand
GCGGAGTTCTTCGCCGAGATCAAGAAGCGCCAACAAGGCGGCGCTGGACAACCCGCTACCCGTTCCGAGTCGGAGTCGGACGGCAACGAGAAATCTCAACCAGAATCGGAGGGGCGCTCCCGGTAGCGGGTGCCAGGCCTTCGACGTTCTCTCAAGAAATGTTCGCAGCACCACCATTTGTGAACCTAGTCGTCCTCCGGTCAGGAGACATTGATCGAGCTGCGACATTCTACAACGCAATCGGATTGCTGTTTACGAAGCACAGCCATGGAACCGGGCCGGAACATTACTCATCAGAGGTTGCTGGGTTCGTTTTTGAGATCTACCCGGTTGGCGCGAAGCAGCAGCCGACAACATCAGCCAGAATTGGGTTCTCGGTGGACGACGTCGATTCCGTGGTTCGCTCGCTCGAGGAAGTCGGCGGAAGGGTCATCTCTGCTCCGAAAGATTCAGAGTGGGGACGGCGCGCTGTCATGAAAGATCTGGATGGACATTCTGTAGAGTTGATCACGCCGCCAAACCGAGACAAGATGAATGATGGTCTCACCGAAACTCATGCGGATGGAATGACGCCTGGGGACAACGGTGAGCCCTAAACCAAAACAGAGAGAACAAGACGTCGCACGACAATCCGCTACCCGCCATGAGCAGAAATTTTTCTGATAGATCCAACCCTAACCCCGAGTCGAAGCCTCGCTCCCGGTAGCGGATGTGTGGACTTTGACGTTAGTGAAATGAAATTTCGCGCCCTAGCATTAATCCTACTGCTAGCACTGACTGCTTGCACAAAAGAAGAAACATTTGAAGTGAACGAAAAAGAGAAAATCACAGACTTCATCATGGAAGTGAACAATGGAGGCTTTAACCAGTATTTTTTCAATTCGGCTGGAGATGATGCAGTATCGACACTTGAAATCCTAAAAAGAATTGAAGCACTCGCGTCAGCCAAACTTCTCGAAGATGCAATCTCAAGGTTTCCAAATTCGACCGTCCCAAAGGAAAGAGAAATTAGACAAGAGATCCTTGAGGAAATTGACCCTGATGAAGAACTCTTTGAAGACTTAGACTCGACAGTATGGAGCCTCGCTGAAGACCCAGAGTCCCTCTACGACTTATACCAAAACAAGCACTAACCAGACGCTTCAGGACAACGCCTAACGGCGCGCCTTGACCTCTACGTTCGCTTTAGAAAAATGCCACTCAGTACTGACGTCATCGTCCGGAGAAAGGAAGTCACCTTTCCGCATAAGTGTGTTGTATGCGGCACGACTGTCGAGAACGGAAGCACCAGGATACGAGGCAACCCAGTCGGGTTCTATGGAGTGATTCCTTGGATCTTTGGCGCCACCAAGAAGCTCGATGTCCCAGCCCACCAACCTTGTGGTTCAAAGCTCTCAAGGTCGCTGATCATCCGGAATCTCTCCCTTATCGTTGGCGTGATTCTGGTATTGATACTGGCTGTATCGTTGGGGCTAAGCAAATGGCAGGCCATAGGCTTGGCGATTGCTGCGATAGCGATTCCGATCATTTGGCAGGTAATTCGTCCGTTGCCTTTCGAGTTCACGCATCAATCGGGTGAGTTTAAGTTGATGTTTATCGATCCCGCCTACGCCCGAGAGATAGCAACCTTGAATGATGGTGAATTGGAGGACGATGATGAAAACGGAAGAGAACAAGATGACTCGGACGTTGGTAGCAGCTAATTCCGCTTTTGTTAGGGCGTTGCATTAGTAGTTGCTGGTGCTTGGATGTTCGGCTCATTGGCCGCTTCGAAGAGAGGAATGCTTAGGTGATGAAGGTCATCAGGAGTTTGAGCGAGGTGGAATGAAGGTTCGAATAGTCAGGCTGAAATTGGAAGCTTGCCGGCGCATCTTCGGAGCTTCTTGTTTAGGAGGTGAAGAGTTGGTCGATTTTTCCGGTGGAGTCGCCGTGGGAGTTGGCTTGGATGCCGGTGCCTTGGAGGAGGCTGAGCCAGAGGTTGCAGAGGGGAGTTTTGGGGTCGTCCATGACGAGGTGGCGGCCGTGGTTGATGCCGGCGCCGCCGCCGGTGACGAGGGTGGGGCAGTTTTTGAGGGTGTGGACGGAGCTGAGGTTGGTGCCCATGGTGATGGTGGAGTTATCGAAGAGGCTGGAGCCGTCGGCTTCTTTGGTGGCTTTTAGTTTATCGAGGAACTCGGCGAGGAGTTTGGCGTTCGCTTTGTCGCGGGATTCGGAGACGTTGCGGCGCTCGCCCTCGGAGTAGTGGCTCATGCTGTGGGCGCTCATGGTGGCGCCGAGGCTCTGGATGAGGGAGTTGACGGGCATGCGGTAGGTGAGGACGCGGGTGGCATCGACCTCCATGGCGGCGGCCATAATGTCATACATCATGCGCATTTCTTCGAGGCCTTCGAGTGATTCACCGGGTTCTTTGAGAGGGTTCTTGGGCGATTTTTTTTCGATGGTGAGCCATTGTTCTTCCTTGGAGAGGCGGACTTCGATTTCGCGGATGGATTGGAAGTATTCGTCGAGTTTTTCGGTGTCGTTTTTTCCGAGTTTGCGGTTCACGGAGCGGGCATCGCTGAGGATGGTGTCGAGGACGCTGCGTTGTTCGAGGAGACGTTTTTGGCGTTCGGCGAGCGGGGTGTTGTCGTTTGAAAAGAGGCGGTGGAAGGCGGCGACGGGGGTGTTGAGGCCAGCGATGGGTTTGCCTTGGCGGTTCCAAGCGAGGGAGAAGCCGGGGCCGTGGCCATCGGCTCCGGAGGAGGAGCCTTGCTTGGCGGCGAGTTGGAGTGAGGTGAAGCGGGTGTCTTTTCCGAGTTGTTCGGCGGCGACTTGGTCGACGGAGACGGTGTTGTGGAAACTTTGTCCGGCGATGGCGTAGCGGTTGGCTCCGGTGAGCCAGAAGGTGGAGCCGCTGTGGCCATCTTGGGAGTGCTCATGCATCAGGTTTTGGATGATGGTGAGGTCTTTTTGATGCTTGGCGAGGGGGGAGAGGACGGTGGGTAATTTGTAGTCGGCGCCGACGGTTTTGGTGTCGGGATACCAGCGGTCGGCAGTGACGCCGTAGCCCATGCCGAGGAAGATCATGCGCTTGGGGGCGGCGGCGATTTTGGTGGAAGCGAATTTTTCAAATCCGAATGATTCCATGAAGGGGAGAGCGATCATGGCGGAGGCGCTTTTGAGAACGGCTCTACGGGACTGAGAGAAGGAGGGAGGGGGAGAGTGGGGGAAGTTGTTCATGACGGTTTTAGAGTTTCCAGTTTTCAGGTTGTTTGATCATTGTGACGAGCATTCCGATGATGCTGTCGTATTCGTTGTAAAGTTCGCGAGCTTGTTCCGATTCGAGGTATTTAGATTCGACGGAAAATTGAATCCAGGTTTGGGTCTCGGCGGCTTCGGCTTCAGAGTCAGAAAGTTTAGAAATGAAGGCGGCGGGGTAGCGTCGCTTGCGCCATGCTTCAGCGAGGTTGGCGCAGACGGATCGCGAGGAGCGGCGGCATTGATCGGTAAGCGAGTAGCGTTCCTCTGGAGGGAAGGATTTGCTGAGTTCGAAAAGCTTCATGGCCGCAGCAAAGGCTCGATTGTAAACATTGAGGTCAGTGTGCTTTCGTATCGGTTTTTTCATCTCAGTCAGGTTCTCAATCGCCCCCTCTCTCTTTCCCTCCCTCATGGTCACTTCGTTTGAAATTTGCGTGACTGAACAAGGGCATGAATAAACTCGTTGGGGTCGTAGTTTTTGGTCTTGGCTTTTTTGACCATTTCTTCGGCGAGGGTGTGGTCGGTGAAGCCGAAGGGGCGGCCTAGGCCGTAGGCGATGAGTTCTTGGGAGAAGCCTTGGGCGAAGGCGTCGGAGCGGCTGGCGACGACGTCGCGGAGCTCGAAGTAGTCTTTGAATTTAGTGCCGTCGGAGAGTTCGCCGGAGGGGTCGATGGGGAAGAGTTTGGTGCGGGTGTTTCGTTTGCCATGGAAGACGGTTTCTTGGTCACGCCATTTGCCGGAGGCGTCGAAGTTTTCGAGGGCGTAGCC
This sequence comes from uncultured Verrucomicrobiales bacterium, assembly GCA_937928545.1. Classification (GTDB taxonomy): domain Bacteria; phylum Verrucomicrobiota; class Verrucomicrobiia; order Verrucomicrobiales; family Akkermansiaceae; genus SW10. The sequence goes on along the minus strand of CALGJQ010000047.1, from coordinate 23,740 downwards.
GATGGGGTCGATCTTTTGGTGGCATTGGGCGCATTGGGGTGCTTCTTGGTGGGCTTTTTGGAGTGAGCGGGCGGAGAGGGCTTTTCCGGCGAGGCGTCCGAGTTGGGGGACGTTGGGGGGAGCGGGTGGTGGTGGGTTGTTGAGGAGGTGGCGGAGGACCCAAGCGCCGCGCTCGACGGGTGAGGAGCGGAGGCCATCGGACCCCATGGCGAGGACGGCGACGGTGCCGAGGAGTCCACCGCGTGGGGAGTTTTCTGGGAGGGTGACTTTGCGGAAGTGGGAGCCGGTGACGCCGGGGATGCGGTAGAAGTCGGCGAGGACGTCGTTGATGACGATGAAGTCGGATTTGAGGAGGGTGGTGAGGGGGAGGTGTTCTTGGAAGAGGGTGCGGACGGTGGCGTAGATTTCTTGGCCGGCGCTTTGGCGGGTGGCGTTGTCGAATTCTTCGTATTTGCGGGCGTCGAATTGGAACATTTCGAGGCGTTCCATTTGGAGCCATTGGTAGGTGAAGCCGCGGATGAATCGCTCGGCGCGGGGGTGGGCGAGGAGGCGCTGGGTTTGGGCGCGGAGGACTTCGGGTTGGGTGAGTGTGCCGTCGGCGGCGAGGGCGAGGAGTTGTTGGTCGGGTGCGGTGGACGAGAGGAAGTAGGAGAGGCGGGTGGCGAGTTCGTGAGGGGAGAGGTTTTTGCTTCCGGTGGATTCGCTCATGTAGAGGAAGCTGGGTGAAGAGAGGATGATGGAGAGTGGTTTGATGAGGGCGGCTTTGAGTGGTTCTCCGTTTTTGATGTTGGTTTGGTATTGGGCGAGGAGTTTGTCTAGGAATTCGGGGGATGGTTCTTGGCCACGGAAGGCGCGTTGGGCGAAGCGGTGGAGGATGGCGCGGGCGTATTGGTCTTGGGTGAGGTCTTTTGGTTTTGGGAAGAGGATTTGGGTGGCGTGTTTTTGGAGCTTGGGGTTGGGCTGGGGGCCGGTGAGTTTGGCCCAGTCGACCCAGACGCCGGGAGGGGTGCCGAGGCCGTTTTTTTCGCGGTAGACGGACCAGAGGTTTTTGTCGCCGCGGTCTTGGTGGGTGCGTTGGTGGAGGAAGTAGCTGAGTTTTTCTCCGGTGGGGTGGGTGAAGGTGAAGGTGACTTCTTGGGGGTTTTCGAGTGAGCTGGTGATTTTTTGCCAGCCGAGGTGCTGGGCCTGGGTTCCTTTGCGAGAGGTGAGTTCGAGGTATTGGAGGCGAAGGGGGGCGTCGTGGTAGGCGGCGGCGCGTGTGGTGAGGGTGTAGGTGCCGCCTTGGTTGGGCCCGAGGGTGGCGACTTTGACGCGGGTGTAGCCTCCTCCTTTGATGGTGAGGATGAGGGTGGCTCCGGTTTTGGTTTCGGGGCGTTTGAGGTATTCTTCGAGTTGGGGGGAGTAGTTGTTGTAGGCGGTTTTTTGGCGTTTGGCTTGGTAGAGGTCGATGAAGCCGAGGTCTTTGGCGTTTTGTTTGGGGTTGGCAATGAGGGAGTCTGCGCGGTTCCGGATGTCTTCGAGTTCGGAGAGGTAGTGGCGGTAGTGCTTTGATGTTTCGGTCTCGGGGTCGATGCGGGTGGTTTTTAGGGGCTTGGGTTGTTTGAGGTGGAGGGCGCGGCGTAGGGTGGTTTCGGCGACGGCGACGTATTGTTCGAGTTGGTCGCTGGAGAAGAAGAGGTCTGCGCCGGAGGTATCGAAGCCGGAGCCGGCATCGCTGGGGAGGGTGGAGGCGTCTGGGCGGACGCCGAGGAGGTCTTCGAGGGTGTTGAGGTATTCGCGGCGGTTGAGTCGGCGGAGGGTAATTTGGCCTCCGTTGTCGCTGAGGATTTTTCGGGCGGTGACCATTTGGTTTGAGAGGTCATCGAGGAAGGTGGTTTTTTCTTGGTCGGTGAGTTGGTCTTTTTTCTTGGGTGGCATTTCGCCGGAGTTCATGGCGTTGAGAATCTTTTGCCAGTGCTCGGCGGTGGGGATGTCCTTGCTGATGTGGAAGGGGAGTTCTTCCATGTTGAGGCCGCCTTCGGGATCGGCGGAGTCGTGACATTCGTAGCAGTAGAATTCGAGAATTTCGCGGTGCTTCTCGGGCATGATGGCGGCGCGGTCAGGCTGCTCTTCTTGAGCGTGGAGGGAGGCTAGGAGAAGGGCGAAGATGGAGAGGCGGAGGGTCATGTGAGGAGTGGTCAGTTACTCGGGGCGGCCTGCGGCGTGGAGGCGACGGATGTCCCGGGGGGGGAAGGCGCGCTTGCTGATGAGGAATTCGCCCATGCTTCCGATGAGGTGGCGGGTTTCCCATTTGGTTCCTTTTGCCCAATCGCGGGAGGGCCAGTTTCCGATGTCTGCGATGCCGATGGAGAGGGTGCGGGGTTCTGCGATGGGGAGGCGTTCGAGGATTTGTCCGTTGACGTAGTGGATGAGTTCGCGGTTTTGATTATCGATGGTGACGGCGAAGTGCATCCAGGTGCCCAGTTGTGCTTCGGTGATGGCGGCCTTTGTGGAGCGGTATTTGTGGGTGTTTTCTTTTGATTCGGTTTCGCCGATTTGGTCGCTGAAGAAGGCGGTGTTTTTGTTAATTTTGGATCGTTTGCGGAGGTCCCAAGAGATGCGGCTGCCTTCGGTTCGTTGGGATTGGATGAAGGGGAGTGAGACGAGTGAGAGGGAATCTACTTTGACCCAAGTGGCGAGGGTGAGGGTGTCGAAGCTGCCGGGGATTTTTGTGCGGACTCGGTGGGAGGGGTTGTGGAAAGTGAGGGCGTTTTTATCGGGCCAGCGGCCTTGGCCTAGGGAGCAGCCTACGATGATGCCTTCTGAGTCTTGTGGGGCATGGACGGCGAGGTTGGGGAGGATGCCGTTGGAGGGATGGAAGTCGTAGAGGGCGAGGGTGTCGGGGTCATTGGCGAGGGTGGTGAAGTTTTTTTGCCAGCGTTGGCGTTGGCGTTGGCTGCCTTCGAGGAGGGTTTTGGAGTCGGCAAAGTGGGCGGGGTTGGCTTGGAAGTCTGAGTGTTTTCCTTGGTGGCTGAGTCCGACGCCACGGCCTGCGGTGAGGAGTTGGGGTTTTTTGTTGGAGGAGGATTTTTCGTAGAGTTCGACTTCGCCATCGATGACGTGGAGTTCGCCTTTTCCATCGGGATCAAGAGAGACCGCGAATTCGGTGCCGAGGTCGACGATGTCGAAGGAAGAGGTTTCGATGCGGAATCCTTGTGCGGGTGGTGGGACGTGGGCGCGGACTTTTCCGTGGTTGAGGTGGAGGAGGTCTGAGGAGATGATGTCAAAATTGGCGGGTGCTTCGACGACGAGGGAGACGCCATTGTGAAGATCAAGTTGGAGGAGGCCGGAGGAGAGTTCGATGGTTCCGGGCTGGAGGACTTGTCCGGGGTGGAGGGTGGTGGATTGGTCTCCGAGGTCTGAGGTGCGACGGACGACGGCGACGCTGGTGAGGAAGGAGTCTTCTATTTGGTTTTCGGTGACTTGAGTTGGGGTGTTGTTGTTTCCTGAAAAGAGAGTGAAGGCGATGGCGATGGCGGCTGCGATGCCGATGAGGGAGGGGATGAGGAGGCGGGTGCTTGAGGATGATTTAGGAAGAGGGAGGTCGTTGAGTTCCCGAAGGTCGTGCTCAAGGAGGAGGTGCCCGACGAAGCGTTGGCGTGCTTCGGGGTCTCGTTTGAGGATGGCGTTGAGTTCTTGCTGGTCGTGCGAGGTGAGGGCGTCGCGGCGGGTGAGGTCTGCGAGTTGGTCGATGCGGTTTTTCATTGGGAGCCTCCTCGTTCAAGTGGGTGTTGCCAGCGCTTGCTCTCGATGCAGTCGAGGAGGGAGGCGTGGATTTTTTCAAGTCGGAGATAGATGGAGCGGACGCTGCGTTTTTCGCTGTTGGCGATCTCGGTGACATCGTGGTCTTGCATGTAGCGTGAGCGGATGAGGTCGAGTTGTTTTGAGGGGAGTCGGCGGAGGCACTCCTGGAGGGCTGCTTGGCGTTCGTCCTCGGGTGAGGAGAGGGTTGCGACGGCTTGGTCGGCGAGGAACTCGAGGGTGTCGTCCTCTAGGGCGATGGGGAGTTTTTGTTTTTTGCGACGCCAGTTGAGGACGGTGAAGCGGGCGACGCACATAGCCCAGGCGGCGAAGTCGGTGCCTCGTTCGAAGTCATCGAATTTTTTCCAAAGGATTGCGGAGACGTCTTGGAGGACATCCTCGGAGGCGTTACGATCTTGGATGAGGGTGTAGATGAACCCGAGGATGCGTTTTTGGTTGGCCACGAGGAGTCTGCTGAACTCGGCTCCGTGGTCGTCTGAGGGATCGGATGGCATGAAACTTGCCTAGGAGATGTCAGAACGCGTGACCAGATGAAGGGGAAATTTACTTTTTTGCTCCTTGGGACGGGGTGCTCGGATTTGAAGCCTGAGCCATTTTAAGAGATGAGTTCTCTGAGGTCTTTTTCAAGGCGGGTGATTTGCTCTTCGTCAGTGAGTTTCTGGCCCTCGGCGGTGCTGACGTAAATGGAGTCGAGAGCGGCTCCTTTTTCGGTGCAGATGCGTGAGTGCACGGTGATAAGATTGTGATCGCTCACCGTCTTGAGAACATCATGGAGGAGGCCAATACGGTCGAGCGCTTGAAGCTCGATGACGGTGAAGTGGGGGTCGAGGTCGTTGCTGATCCAGGCGCGAACGGGGAATTCGACCACTTGTTCGGTTTCGGGCTTGAGGAAGTTGACTTTCTTTTTGAGATACGTGGCGGGATCGTATTCTTCCTGTTGGTTGATCTCGTAAAGAGTGGCGACGATGGCTTTTTGTTTCTCGCTTCCGGTGACGACTTTGAGGTCGTCGGTGCAAACGCGGAAGAGATCGAGCGCGACGCCGTCAGGCCTGGTGTAGACGTCAGCTGAGAGAATATTGAGTTGATGCGATGCGATGGTGCAGCAGATTTTTTCGAGGAGCCGTGGGGTGTCTTTTGCGGCGATGATGAGTTCGGTGTAGCCGAATTTGGGGTGCTCGATCCACTGGACGGCACATTCGAAAGGAGTGTTGGGGCGGCGTTGGCGGCGGTCGATGTATTGCCAGAGGGCGACGACGTGTTTGCCGATGCTTTTCTTACTGCGGTAGCGGAAGTAGCGCTTGGGCATGAGCTTGGCGTGCTCGTCGAAGATGTCGTGATATTTTTCTTTGAGGCCCGATTTGATTTCGGAAAGGGATTCTTGGACCTCTTTGTTAGTTTCCTCAGTGCCAGCGGTTTTTCCTTCGAGGATGAATTCGCGGGTGTTGCGGTAGAGTTGGAGGATGAGGGTTTCTTTCCAAGGTGACCAAGCTTCTTCGTTGGTGCCATTTGAATCGGCGAAGGTGAAGAGGAGGAGGGCATCGAGGCGATGGCGGTCCTGCATGAGGTCTGCGAATTCTTGAATGACCTCTGGGTCGTCGATGTTTTTCTTCGTCGCGAAGCGCCACAGGGTGAGGTGGTGATCGACGAGGAACATGATGAGGGAGCGACGACCGCCGGTGATTTGGTGGCGTTTACAGAGGCGGGCGGCGAGAATGGCAGAGCCATCGATGTGCTCGCGGACGTTTTCGGCGCGGCCGGTATCGTGTAAGATGAGGGCGATGTAGAGGGCGTATGGGTCGGGGTGTTTGAGGAAGAGGTCGCGGTAGATGGAGCGGCTGGGGTCTTCGTCATCGACGAGGGCGTCGAGTTGATCGATGCAGCGGAGGGTGTGTTCGTCAGCGGTATAGCGATGAAAGAATTCGTGTTGGACGAGGCAGTCGAGCGCGCCGAATTCAGGGAGGTATCGACCGAGAACACCCGAGCGGTGCATGAGGCGCAGAGTGCGAGCCACCTGACCTTTTTTCTCTAGGATTTCGCGAAAGACATCACGATTAATGACCCGGCTGCGGAAGGCTTTGTCGATGAGGTCCCAGTTTGCTTTGATGAGTTTTCGGAGGGAGGGGGAAGGGCTGACATCGTGCTTTTGACAGTAGAGGAAGAGTCGAATGAGTCGATCGGGGCTTTCTTCGAAAATGGTTTTTCGTTTGGGGAAGAGACGTCCGTTGCGAATGGTGTAGTCGTCGAGGGTCTTGGGCTTCTTTTTAATGAGGCCAAAGGTGAGCTTAGAACGAAGTCCGTGGCTTTCGTGTTCGGAGTGTTGGAGTTCGAAGATTTCGAAAACTGATTTGGTGTGATTGTGAACGTTTCGCGCGTGGGTGTAGTAGTCACGCATGAATGATTCGATGCGACGAAGGATGGATTTTTCAGGGTAAGCGAATTCGTCGGCGATGACTCCTTGAAATCGAAGGGTGAGAATGTCGTTGCCCTTGTCGTGATAGTGGAGGGCATTGCGGACGCGGTGGAGGAAGTTGAAGGCGTCTTTGAGTTCGCGACGGGCAAGTTTACTGAGGATGTGGCGACCGACGAGTTCGGTCATGGAACGAGTGCCAGCTTCCGCATCAATGATCCAGTCGAGGTTATGGTAGTCGCGGAGGGTGCCGGGGCTTTCCTTGATGTTAGGCTCTTGCAGGAAGACGGTGTGAGACCATTTGACGTGACGTTTTTTGACGTCGAGACTGCGTTCTTCAAAGAAGATCTCTTTGTCTTTTTCGATACAGCTTTTACGGAAGCGGGTTTTGAAAGCGTCGAAGAGTTCGCTGGAGCCTGCGATGAGGCGGGCATCGAAGAGGGCAGTGCGTGACTGGGGTTCGGCTTTGGCTTCGGCGATGGATTCCGAGATCGAGCGGGTTGAGGGGAGGAATTTGAAGCCGAGGTCCCAAATGAGGTGCTGGATTTCTTTGATGATTTCTCCGACGCGTTTGGAGATCTTTTGAGAGGGGACTGAAGTCAGGAAGAGGAGGTCAATATCCGAGCCTGGGTTCATCAGTCCTCGCCCGTATCCTCCATTGGCAAGGAGAGCGAGGGTGGAGAATTTTTCGCCTTCTTTTGAGAAGGTTTTGAAGAGAGCGATGATGAGTTCATCGACAGCAGCTGAGCGAGCTTCGGCGTGAGCTAGACCGTCTTGACCGTCGAGATGAAGTTGGTGAAGAGCCTCGTTTGATTCGGCGATATGGGTCTTCAAAAAAGCGAGCCGCTCCTGAGGAGGCAGCTCGCGTAAAGTTGAGGGATCTAATTGGGATGACACTTATGAGCGGGTGGGCTGTTACCACCGGGTGGCATTAGCACGAAGCTTGCCACCTCTGCGGGCGTAGTAAGTACGACCAGCCTTTGTGGTATCGAGTGATCCGCGAATGATCTTCACTCCAGAGCCGACTCCAACGCGGCGGTAGAGATCGATGACGTCGTTTGATTTCATGCGAATGCAACCGTAAGAGGCGGGTCTTCCGATTTTACTCTCAGCAGGTGTTCCGTGAATGTAGACGCAGCGACCGAAGGTGTTTCGGTTATGACTGTCGCGACCGCTTAACCAAAGAATGCGAGTCACGATCGGATCGCGACCGGGAGTGTTTGGTTTGACGATGGCACCGGTGCGCTTGCGGCTTTTGAAGACGGCTCCTTTGGGCGCTCCACCACCGATTTTCTTGGCGACTACGTGATTGCCGAGAGGGGTGCGGTTACTGCCGTTTTGGCTACCGAGTCCGAATTTGGAAGTGGAAATCGAGTAGGCCTTTACAGGCTTACCTTCTTTCACGAGAAGCATTTTTTGGTCCCGAACACTCACCACCATTTGGTTTTTCCGATCAGAAGGAGCGGAACCACAGCTGGCAAGGAACAAAGGGACGCTCGAAAGGAATACGAGAACGATTGGTCTGAAAGAACGCATAGGATGTGAAAGGAGGTTGTCTTAATTCTTCTTCGAACGGAAGGGCAAAAATTGCAGCAAATAATGCATCTGTCCGATTGAATTTAAAGAAGTATAAAAGAAACCGACGGGAAAGGGAAGCAGTAAGATTGCCGAAGGCCAATTTCCTGAAAATGCCGCTTCGAGGACCACAAAGAGGAAAAACAGGCCGAAAAGCAGTTCTACGATTGGAGTGAGGCTTTTCAGAGCCTTGTATCCACTCTTTTTGATTTCTTGCTTTTGGGTGCCTTCGATGCCGTATTTTGGGGTGCGAACAAAACCGGTTTCGTGTCCTACCATGGCCTCGATGACGGCTTTGGCGTTATTGACGGCCATTCCGATTCCCAGTGCGAGAAGGAGAGGGAGGTAGCAGATTTCTCTTAACCAAGTTTTAGGATTGAGGGATTTTTGAGCCACTGCATAGAAAAAGACAATGGACATTGAGGAGAAGAAGAAGATGGGCGCGTTGACGAGGAGGTTGCCCATGGGTCCGAAATCTGGTCCCCATTGGTTTTTTGGGAAGATGAGGAAGCAGAGGGCGATGAGAAGAAGATAAGCGTAGTTCGCGGTGAGGTGCGCGGTGGCTTCTAATTTGATAGCGAGGGAATACTTACTTTTCCAGATGGAAGGGAGACACTTTTTACAGCACTGAATGGAACCTTTAGTCCAGCGGTGTTGTTGGTTTTTGAATCCAGCCATGTCGACGGGAAGCTCGGCGGGGGTTTCGACTTCTTTGAGGAAGATGAATTTCCATCCCTTCAGTTGGGCGCGGTAGCTGAGGTCCATGTCCTCGGTGAGGGTGTCGTGTTCCCAGCCGCCAGCGTCTTCGATGGCTGACTTACGCCAGATGCCGCCGGTGCCGTTAAAGGTGAAGAAGCGGCCGGAGCGGTTGCGAGCAGTTTGCTCAAGTTCGAGGTGTCCGTCGAGGAAGAGAGCCTGAACGCGGGTGAGGGTGTTGTAGTTCCGGTTCAGGTGGCCCCAACGCGTTTGGACAAGAGCGATCTTTTCGTTGGTGAAGTGGTGGATGGTTTCCTGAAGAAGATCCGAGTTGGGAACGAAGTCGGCATCGAGGATGAGAATGTAGTCTCCTTTTGACTGCTTCATTCCGTTTTCCAAAGCGCCTGCTTTGAAGCCCGTGCGGTCGGTGCGGTGAATACACTCGGCGTCAAATCCTCTTTCGCGAAGGCGAGCGGCCCCGGCTTTGGAGATCTCGACCGTCTCGTCCGTGGAGTCGTCAAGAATCTGGATCTGCATCTTATCCTGCGGGTAGTCCAGGGCGGCGACGGCATCGAGAAGGCGATCGACGACGTGCATTTCGTTGAAAACAGGAAGCTGGATGGTGACAAGGGGCATTTCTTCGAACTCGCGGTCCGGCATGGGACGATTTTTGCCGTGCTTGAAGTAGAGATAGAGGATGGTGAGGCGATGGCAGCCGTAACCGGCGAGGCCAAGTAGAACGGCTGTGTAGAGGCCGAACCAGATCCAGGAAGAGATACCTTGTGACATAAATTGGGTAGGGGGAGAGGTGATATTAGAGGGTTTATAGATGGGGGGAAGAGCGTTAAGATGCTCTGAAGCCCCTTTTGGGTGCCAACTATTGCCCTGATTGTCAAGACCTTGACCGAGACGGAGTTTGTAACGATGAGGGCAATAATTTAGGCCTTCGAGGCTCAATCATTGCGAAATCCTCGACAAATGGCCCTTACAAAGTTTTGGTCAGGGAATGACAGTTGAAGCTATTGGAAATTATCGGTCGACTTGGGGTGAAGGCCCAATTTGGGTAGAGGGACGTCTTGTTTATGTCGATATCGAGTCACATAAGGTCATTTCCTTTGATCCCGTCAGTGGTGACGAGAAAATTTGGGACGTGGGCCAGCGAGTAGGGACGGTGGTCCCGCGCGAAAGTGGGGGCTTTGTCGCGGCCGGTGACAATGGTTTCTTTTTTCTCGATGAGGAAAGCGGGGAGGTGACTGCGATTGCTGATCCGGAGCCGGATAAGAAAAATAACCGTTTTAATGACGGGAAGTGCTCGCCTGATGGGCACTTTTTCGCGGGGACGATTAGTTTGGTGAAAAAAGAAGGAGATGCGGATCTTTACCGACTTTCGCCTGATTTGGAAGTTAGTAAGGCTTATGGCCCAGTGACCAATTCCAATGGCATCGTTTGGACGGCGGACGGAAACACCTGTTATTATATCGATACGCCCACGAAAGAGGTTCTGGCTTTTGACTATTCCGAGGGGCTTTTGACAAATGGTCGTCGCGTGGTGGCGCTGAATCATATCGAGAGTTCGCCCGATGGCATGGCGATTGATGAGAAAGGCCACCTTTGGATCGCATTCTGTCACGGAGCTTGTGTGACGAGCTTCGATCCTGAGAGTGGTTATGAAGTTCAACGGGTCGAGCTGCCTTGTCTCGAAACAACGGCTTGCGCTTTTGGTGGGCCTGATTTGGAGGATCTGTATGTGACGACCGGGATCCACAAGACGGAGAAAGAAGAACATGCGGGGAAAATCTTCGTGATTAAGGGCCTTGGGGTGAAGGGTCTGGCTGCGAGTTCTTTTGGAGGCTAGAGCTTTGCTGACTGACACGGAGGGGTGGCGTCCCGCCGCCCGGCTGTTTGGGGTTGCGGAGTGATGGGGTCGGCGGCGAGACGCCCGCTGCTCTGTGCATCGACTTTTGAAATTTGTTTCGGGAACGTGAAATGCGTCGAGGCACAACATGGAGTGCTATTTTTCAGAATTAACACAATATAAGGTGTTTTTCTGCAAGTAGCCTTGTCGAGAGAGATGGGTGGTTTTAGGGTTGGGAACTCTCGAAAGGAGTTTTCCCCTTATCCCAACTTCATCCTCAAGCTCTCATGTATCTTAAATCTCTCGATATCCACGGTTTCAAATCCTTCGCTGACAAGACTCGCTTCGAATTCGCAGAAGGGGTGACCGGCATTGTGGGTCCGAATGGTTGTGGTAAGTCCAATGTCGTCGATGCAATCCGCTGGGTGCTCGGTGAGACTTCGGCGAAAGCGCTTCGGGGTGGTGAGATGGCGGATGTTATTTTTAACGGATCTGAGAAGCGCAAGAAGTTGGGCATGGCCGAGGTCACGCTCACGCTGGCCGATTGTGAGGAAGCGCTGAAGACGGATTACAATGAGGTCTCGATCACGCGTCGCGTCTTTGCAGATGGAAAATCCGAGTATCTCATCAATAACACGCGTTGTCGTCTCCGCGATATCGGGGACCTTTTTATGGACACCGGAATTGGTCGTTCATCGTACTCCATCATGGAGCAGGGGAAGATCGATATGCTTCTCTCTGCGAAGCCCGAGGATCGTCGCCAGGTCTTTGAGGAAGCGGCGGGAATCACCAAGTCTAAGAAGGAGAAGAAAGAGGCACTGAGAAAGTTGGAATACACCGAAGGAAACCTCCTTCGTGTTTCTGATGTGTTGGCCGAGCAAGAGCGCCGGATGAACTCCCTCAAGAGGCAGGTGTCAAAGGCTCGTCGCTACCAAGCTCTCGCGAAAGACGTCACCATTCTCGATACTCATTTGAGTCATCGTCTCTGGCAGCGTCTTACGGCGGAGCGCGAGGAACTCCTCGTTTCTCTTTCCTCTCTCTTTAAAAACCGCGATGCCATCGAAGGCGAGCTTCCTCAAAAGGAGGCTGCGGTGGTGAATGCCCGTGATAAGGCACAAGCGCTCGATGCGCAGCTTTCAGGCCTCCGTCAGCGTCTCTCTGATAAAAAGAATGCCATCTCGGCGGCTCAGAATCGCATCGCCTTTAATGATGAGCGCAAAGGCGAACTCGCCGAGCGTCTGGAGCAGAATGAGAAAGACATCGCCTCGACCGATTCGAATCTCGCCGAGCAGCAGGAAACTCTCCAGCAGAGCCAAGCGTCCTTGCAGGACTTGGAAAAAAGAATCGCGGACAAAGAATCTCAAGCTCAAGAACGTCAGCAAGCTTCCTCTGAGCTAGCTAAGGAACGTGAGGAAATAGAGAATCAACTCCGTCGCGCTCGTGCCGAGGCCAATGCCACTCAGCAAATCATCGCGAGTTCGCAAGCGAAGATCGAAAGCGCCTTGAGCCAGATGGAAGGCAATAAGGAGCGTATGAAGCAGCTTGAGGAAGAGTCTGAACGTCTCCGTGCCGAGCAGACCAAAACAATTGCTGAGCGAGATCAGTTTATTAAGCTTCTCGAAGATCATCAAAAAACTCTCCCTGGACTTGAGGAGGCGCGCGAGAAAACGCAGCGGGAATTTGAAGAAGTACGAGGTTCACTAGATATCGCTCGAAAGGCAGCGTCTGAAGCAAATCGCGCACATTCGCAAAAGAGCTCTCGTCTCGATGTTCTGAAGCAGCTTGTCGAAAGCGGGGAGGGGCTTGAGAAGGGGACGCAGGCTGTTCTCAAAGGGCTCAATGACCCTGATCTCATTAAGCCAGGGATCAGCGGGCTTCTCGGAGCGGCACTCAAGGCACCTGATGAATATGCCGTCGCGGTGGAGTCAGCTCTCTCACAGTATCTTCAAGCGATCATCGTTCGTGATGAAGATCTCGCGGATTCGATCATCGAGCGTCTGGTGGATGGAAAGAAAGGCACGGCGGCGATCTTACCTGAGAGTCTTCTTCCGGCATCGAAGGGGAGTCAGATGGAGGCCCTTCCTGAAGGAGCCTCAGCTTGGGCTCTTGATGTCGTCACGGTGGATGCGAAGTTCACGGGCTTGATGGAGCATCTTCTTTCGAGTGTTTTGATTGTTCCCGAGCGGGCCGCGGCCCTAAAGCTGCGTAAGGATTATCCAGATCTCACTTTCGTAACCCAAGTGGGTGAAGTTTTAACACCCGAAGGGATCCTCCGAGGCGGCTCGAGCGGTGGGAAAGATAACTCTCTTCTGAAGCGTCGTAACGAGATTGAAGCGCTTGTGGTGGAGGTGAAAAAATTGGCGACAGCCGAGAAGGCCGCGGAGCAAAATATTCTCGATTGCGAATTACGGACGAAGGAACTGCGTGAAGAACTGGAGCAGGCCAAAGATCGTCTGCAGCGTCATCGCGTTGAGGAATCGACTCTTCAAGGTCAGCTCAAACTCGCGAAACGGGAAGCCGATAGCATTGAGTCCAAAGTCGGGAATAATGAATGGGAGCGCGAAGAACTCGGTGGTCGTGAAAAGACCGCGACTGATAGCCGCTCGGCTCTTGAAAATGAACTGGCGCGGGCTCGTGAACGACTCACTGCGCTTGAAGATGATTCACGAAAGCTTTCGACCCGCGTGGAAGAAGCGATGAAGCGTGAAAACGAGGCTCGTGAGCAGGCGAATGAAGCGCGCACTGCCTTGGCCGTTGAGAAACAAGCCCGTGATTCGGCCGCTCGTGAACAGGACCCGATGAGCCGACGGATTCGCGAACTCGCGGAGCTCAATACGCGTCGTAAGAATGAAATTTCCTCGGCAAAAGAGCGGATCACGAAGGGAGAAGAGGAGAACAAGGAACTCCATGTCGAGATGGAGAAGTATCAAGAGGAGGTCAAGAGCCTCAGCGAAGAACTGAATCTTTCCGATGAGCAGCGTAAAACCTTAGCGCGCGGAATTGAAGAGGCGGAGGCGGCTTTCTCCGAAATCCGCAATCGTCAGAGCAAGGTGCTCAATCAAATCAGTAAAGAGGAGGTGTCCGCTACCAAGTTGGATCTTCGTTTAGAGAACTTGGTCGATTCCACGATGGAGCGTCATCAGGTCGATCTCTCCCTCTTCCGTCCAGATGCTCATGCTCTGATCGCTTGCATTAACGAGCGCAAAGAGACTGAGAAAAAGGGGCGTGCTAAGAAGGCCTACGAAGTTCAGGCCAGCGTGGATGGTGAAGAGGTTCTGGATGAAGAAATCGAAGTGGCAAGTGATGAGGAAATTGAAGAAGAAGTCATTGCAAACCTCTCCGGCGAGAAGAACCCTGATTGGGACTTTGTCGAAGCGATTGTTGCGGACTTGAAGCGTCGTCTCGATTCCATGGGCCCAGTCAATCTTGATGCGATTGAGGAATTTGATGAGCTCGAAGAGCGTCACACCTTTACCAAGAATCAGCACGATGATCTCGTGAACTCGAAGGAGAAACTGCTCGAAATTATTGACCGGATTAACACCGAGTCTGAGCGTCTCTTTGCCGAGACTTTCCATGCCGTGAGTAAGAACTTTAAGTCGATGTTCAAGAAGCTCTTCGGCGACAAGGCGACGGCGGATCTCATTCTTCAGGATGAAAGCGACCCGCTGGAATGTGGCATTGAAGTGATTGCGAAACCTCCGGGTAAGAAGTTGCAATCAATCTCGCTGATGTCTGGTGGTGAGCGTTCCATGACGGCGGTGGCGCTGCTCTTCTCGATCTACATGGTCAAGCCGAGTCCCTTCTGTGTGCTTGATGAGTTGGATGCTCCGCTCGATGAATCAAACATTGGGCGCTTCTTGAAAGTGCTGGATACCTTCATCGATCAGAGCCAGTTCATCATCGTTACGCACTCAAAGCGCACGATGGAGCGGGCTGATGTCATGTATGGCGTCACGATGGAAGAGTTTGGTGTTTCCAAGCCGGTCGGGATGCGTCTGACGAGCGAGACCTCGAAGGACGATGGGCCAAAGTCGGCCGCGCAGAAAGCGGCGCTGAAGTTGGATGCGTAGGAGGGCGGGCCTTAGCTGCGCTGATCGTACCAATACTCGTTCGCGATTTCTTCGTCGGTGCCGTCGAAGGCGCGTTTGAGGAAGCCGGGGTCGCGGACGAGGTGCCAGTCGCCGTATTGATCGAACTTTCGGCAGGAGGTGATGAGCGGGGCAGTCCAGATGGTGCCCCACTTCTTGCCTATCGTTTTTCCGTAGTCGCGGAGGCGGAGGGCGAAGTCGACGTCCTCGATGGTGACGAAGTCAGGGTTGAATCCGTTGATCGCCTCGAAGGCTTCGCGCGTGGTCCAGAAGGCGGCGAAGGAGAGGCGGTATTTTGCGAGGTAGGGGATGACCATGAAGGCACTGCAGACGATGCCGAGCGACCAGCGATCGGGGAAGACCATGGCACCGCCGCCAATGATGTTCTTTTTGAGCTTCTCAACTGCGATGCGGAGGAAGTGCGGGTGCAGGCGGGAATCGGCATCGACTGTGACGATGAGGTCGCCAGTCGAGGCTGCGAAGCCAGCGTTGCGGATGCGGGCGAGGTTTTTGGCATCTTCGCGAGCGATGATGGCGCCGAAGTCGCGTGCGATTTCCTCGGTGCGGTCGGTGCAGCGGTTGAGAACGACGATGGTCTCGACCTCGCAGGGGGCAATTTTTGCGGCTTCCGCGACGGCGGCGAGGCCGGCGGGAAGGTATTCCTCTTCGTTGTGAGCGGGAATGATGACGGAGATTTTCATTCGTAGTTGAGCCTAGCGGCGGGGGAGGTTAAGGCTGAAGCCATGATTAAACAAATAGTCGTTCATCCTGGCGGAGCTCATAAAGATGATTTTTTGGCCTGCGCCCTTTTGATTGCGGAGCATGGGGTGCCGATTTTCCGAAGAGAGCCGACTGAGGAAGACTTAGCGGATGTGGAAATCGCGGTGGTGGATGTGGGGCTGGAGTGGGATGAGGCGAAGATGAACTTTGATCACCACCAATTTCCGCGTGATGCGGAGCCGCTTTGTGCGCTGAGTTTGGTGCTGAAGCATTTGGGGATTTACGATGAGACGCGTAAGTTCTGCGATTGGTTGGAAGTGGCGGAATACATCGATACGCGTGGGCCGAATGATACCGCGAAGTGGTTGGGAGTGGAGCGTGAGGCGATGTCGAAATTGAACTCGCCGATCGATATTACTTTGCTGCGGAGGTTTGCTTCGGCAACTGAGCACCAAGCGGGAGAGCCGATCTATGAGGTGATGAAGATGGTGGGGGAGGACTTGTTGGCTTTTGTCCGAGGGATGCGGAAGCAACTCGCCTATTTGGCTGAATCGACTGAGATTTGGGAGATGAGCTTTGGCAAGAAGGTGCTCTTTCTTCCAAGGACGGAGCCGATGAGTGAGG
Source organism: uncultured Verrucomicrobiales bacterium (assembly GCA_937928545.1). Lineage (GTDB taxonomy): Bacteria > Verrucomicrobiota > Verrucomicrobiia > Verrucomicrobiales > Akkermansiaceae > SW10. Next base: position 7,971 of record CALGJQ010000047.1, on the reverse strand, counting down.
AGGGATCGATGGGGATGGGGAGGTATGTTGAGGACTTGGGCTTAAAGGACGAGGTGGTCGCAATGGTTTATCCTGATCGCCGCGGGGAAGGCTATGGGATGTCACGGTTTAACGATGACAAGCGAATGGAGTTTACGAAAGTGGGCGAAGAGGACGATGTTCACTTCGCTCACAACAAGGGGTTTATCGCGAAGACTTCGGCGAATGAAGTTGCGCGTTTGAAGGAGATGTTGGAGATGTCTTGGGTCGGCTAGCGTGCAGGGGTGGACACTCTGGAGAGTGTCCCTCCTTGGGGGTATTACTTATGTCCTTCGTCGGTCTTGTCTTTTTTGCAGGAGGCGAGGTAGGCGACGAGGTCGCGGGTTTCCTTTTTGGTAAGGAGGGCTGACATGGGGGGCATGGCTGAGAGGGGCTTGCTCTTGCTGGCGATGTCGGCTTTGGGAATCACTCTGGTGGTCTCGCCAAATTTGATGACGGCATTGCCATCTTTGTCATCGGGGAGGAAATTGCCGCCAATGCTGGTGCCGTCTTTGAGGGTGATGGTTCCCATTCCGTATCCCGTGGCGACTTCGGCACCGGGGTCGATGAGGGAGCGGAGGAGGTAGGCGCGGTCGTGGTTTTTTCCAATCGCTCCGAGTTCTGGTCCGACGTCTCCGCCGACGCCGTGCATGGTGTGGCAGCGTTGGCACTGGGCGGCGCCGTGTTCATACATGACTTTCTTGCCGAGCTTGATGTCTCCGCCATCGCGGCAGAGGAGGTTCCACTCGGCATTGGGGTCGTCTTTAGGGAGCGAGGCGCGAAATTTATCGAGCGGGATTTCGGCTTTCTCGGCAGCGGTGACGATGTCGAGGGCGAGGCCTGATTTTGCTTTGCGTGCGATGAGTTGGTCGAGCGCGGCTTGGATCATTTCCTTTGCCTTGGGTGTTTTGAGTTTGGCGAGCGTTTCCAAGGTGAGTTGCTTTTCCTTCAAGGTCGCTTTCTTGCTGGAGAGAAGATTTCCGAGTTGTGCGGTGGCGCGTTCGGGATCGATTTTGAAGAGAAGTTCGCGTGCTTGGCTGCGGATTTGGTCGCTTGGGTCGGTGAAGAGTTTTTCTAAAGTAACGGGCCAAGCGAGGCTATCCTTTTCAAGAGGGGCGAGTTGTTGGAGGGCTTTGACGCGGGCCTCGGCCGGGATTTTTTGGTCTCCAAGATAGCGCGTGAGGTGCGCTGGGTCGAAGCTGAGCTTGTCTTGTTCGACGAGGGTGAGGAGGCGGGGGAGGAGCTGGAGGGAATTGTCATCCGAGCCTTCGATGAGCCCGCTGAGTTGATCGAGAACCGTGGAGCTGAGAGCGGTGCGATTTGTGGGAAGCTTGCGGGCGAAGCCGGTGACGGGGTCGCCGATGGGTGGGGTGTTCCAGTCGAGGAGGGCGATGAGGGCATCCTTGCGCACGCGGAAATCGAGGGAAGCATCGCTCACGATTCCGGCGAGGACGCTGAGGTCTTGCTCGCGGCCCAGAGTCCAAGCGGCGTGAATGGCGCGACGAGCGGTGAGGGGGTGCCATTTGACCTCGGCGGTGACGCGCTTTGCGATGGGGTAGGCGCGTTGTGAAAGAGCGGGGTAAGTTTCGCGAACGTCCATTTCGTAGGCGGCTCGGACTGCTTCTTGGCGGACGTGGAGGTCTTGGTCATCGAAGTAGGATTCGAGGAATTTGGAAGCCTGACGACGAAGGGCGACAACGGCTCCGCGACGGACGGCGGTGGAGCGGTGGGAGTTGAGCTTTCCGAGAGCTTCGGCGGGAGCGCAGTTGGCGAGGGCCATGATGCCGGCGTGCCGGAGGGCGACGTCTTTGTCGTTGTTCTTTTCGAGAAGAGCGATCGCGGGTTCGACGGCAGACTTGTCGCCGTGATTGGCGAGAGCGATCGCTGCGAGGGAAGCAACGCGGGGTGATGAATCTTCGAGCATCGCGATGAGGGCCTTACGGAAGGGCGCGAGGTGTTTACCGTGATTGGAAAGGGTGCGGGCGAGGTTGGCGCGGACTTCCATTTCTTGGTCGCCGATGAGGCTGGTGAGGGAGTTGAGCGCGGAGGGAGCGGTTTGGCCGAGTTGGCCGATGCCCCAGAGTCCATGGAGGCGACGCATGAGAGGCTGATCTGGAGCGATGGCGTTTTGGAAATACTCGAGTGAGCTTAAGCCGCGTTCCGCTAAGCCGAACTGCGCACGCTGGCGGACACGTTGGTCAGGGTGGGCGAGGAGGTCGTAGAGTTTTTTTGACTCAAGTTCCTGGAATCCATTTGCGAAGAGTTCTTTGACTTCCGTGATGGCGGGGTCAGCGAGCTTTGAGGTGTCGGCGAGGGTGTAGACGTTTCCTTTACCGGACTTCGTCCAACCACCGCCGTAGTCGGCGATGTAGAGCTTCCCGTCGTATCCCCAATCGAGGTCGGTGAGGGCGATGCCTTTGAGGAAATCAGTTTGCTCGCCGAGTTTGAAAGTTGCGCCTTCGGGGTCGAGGGTGAATCGTTCGATGAGGCAGCGGTCAGGGCCGGCGACGTAGCTGGCAAAGAAAAAGTTGCGGTCGAAGGTGGCTGGCAGGCTAGTGATGCCGGGATTATAGGCAAGTCCGCAGGGGCCGTTGGCGCTGTAAGCAATGGGTGGATTGAGGTAGGCGGGTTGGCGTTCATGACGGGTGTTCCAGAGGCCTTCGTTCATCCAAGCATCGATTTGGTCTTCTTTCTGGGGGGGCTTGCCGCCCATGTGAGTCCAGGCGGATCCGCCGAAGGAGGCGATGGTTTGGTGTCCCATGCGCCAACCCGAGTCGCCGTGTTCGATGAGGTAGACGATGCGCTCGCGGTCGCCGTGGTCGTAGTCATTATCGACGGTGAAGAGGTTTCCGAATTCATCAAAGACGATTTCCTTTGGGTTGCGGAGGTTGATGTAAAATTCTTCGAATTCTGAGCCGTCAGGATTCGCGCGGAAGACGCCGCCCGCGTCGGGTCGGGAGAAGGTTTTTCCGTCTTGCTCGACGTGGTAACCGCGGTCGCCGATGGACCAGTAAAGTTTACCGTCGGGTCCCCAAGCGAAGCCGTTGAGGTCGTGTCCGGAAAAGCTAACGCGGACGCCGAAGCCATTGACGAGGGTTTTGACCTCTTCTGCTTTGCCGTCGCCGTCGGTGTCTTTGAGTCCGTAGATGCCGGGGATCATGGCAAAGTAGACAGTGCCGTCTCTTTCAATGAGACCGCCTGAAGGGCCGGCGAGGGGATCATTGAAGTCGCCGCGATAGACGGTGGTTTTATCTGAGACGCCATCGCCATCGGTGTCTTCGAGAAGTTTGATGACTTCGGAGTCGTTGGTGAACTCTTCCCATTTCAGGTAGTTGGGTTCTTTGCCGGACCAAGTTTTATGAAACTCGGTGCGGTCATCGAGGGTCATGATGGAGATGTCTCCATTGACGCGATCGCGTAGGTAGCGGCCCCCTTTTCCGCCGTGGCGGATGTCTTGGACTTGGACGCGCCAGCGGTGGGTTTCGGAAACGTAGACGCGGTTTTGAGCGTCGAGACAAATGGCGGTGGCGTTTTGGACCTGAGACTGATTTGCAAAGCGAGAAAGGGTTAAGCCTTCTGGGATGGTGATTTTAGCATCCAGCTCAGAGGGCACGAGTTGGCCTTGAAGGGGCAGGAGACAGGCAAAGGAGAAAAGAAGGGTGCGGGTCATGATGGGAAAAGTTAGTATACGGAAAAGAAAGTGGGAAGTTTCAAGGGCTGTCTTGACAAGTGAGGTAGCGGTTTTAGGAATAAAGGAGTTATGAAGTTAATTCCCAGCATATTGGCTGTTTCCTTGTTCGCTTCGCCGATTTTGGCACAAGAAGCTGTCGATCAGAAGACTTACGTTCTTGCTACGAAAGAGAATCCTCTTCCGGTGAAGGAGAAGTTTAAAGCGCTCCGGCACATGTCGATGGCGGAGGGGAAGGTCAAGGTTGAGGTCGCAGGGCAGGCGATGGATGGAACGGTGAGTAATTCTTCGAAAGAGGACATTATCTACGATTTTATTTCTGAAGATAAAATCCGAGTGAGCTTTGAGAAAAATCGGAGTCTCGAAAAGTCCTCAATGATGGGACAGGAGCAGGATACAGAAGAAATTCACCCTTCCGAAGGAAAGACGATTCTTTTGGAGAAGAAAGAAGGGAAGTGGGTTGGTAAGCTTGCAGAAGGGGAAATCGATGAGGTGGACCAAGAGAAGTTTGATGAGAAAGTGAAAAGCTTGGAGAAGGAGTTCAATGTCGTTGATGATTTGGCGATGTATGGAGCTGAGCCTCGCAAAGTTGGTGAAAGCTGGGACGTGGATCCTTCTTTAATGCCGGGGATGGAGGAGTTCAATGTGACAGGCGGGAAGCTGACCATGACTCTTGTTGAGGTGAAGGAATTCCAAGGTGAGCCTTGCGCGATCTTGAAGACTTCATTTTCGATCAAAGCTGAAATGACTGAAGACCCGTTAAAGGGAGTTGGAGTTGCCTTCGAAGGGAGTGGACGGATCGTGCGTTCGCTGGCTTTGCTCACGGACTACAAATTCACCGGAGAAATGACGATGGAGATGTCAGGCGATATGGAGCCTCAGCCTGGAATAGTTGCTAAGATGTCGATGAAAGGTGATATGAAAATTGATATGCGGATGGCTAAGGCTAAGGCCGAAGCTGAGTAGGGAGGTCATCGAAGATTCAAAAAAAATTGCCCGCTTCCATCGCTTGGATAGAGGCGGGCTTTTATTTGATCTTTGATTGATTCTATCCCTGTTGCTGGACGCTGGCTAGAATGCCGTTGAGATGAGTTGGGGAGATGCTCATTCGGTGGGCTATCCTTTGGATCATTTCGAGTTCAGATTGATCGACATTGCCATCGGCTGCAGCGATCAGGTAGGCCGAGCGAATGGCGGTTTCCTTTCCGGTGTCATTGAGTTGGCCATTGAGATGATCAATGAGGCCGTAGAGGGTGTTGGAGTCTTGCGAGATGGTTGTGATTTCTTCGCGGAGATCAGATTCACCAATTCGCGCGCCTGTGAGTTGCTCGTAAATATTTTGGATCTGAGAAACTTCTTCATCATCGATTGAGCCGTCGGCGAGGCAGACGTGAATCATGATTTGCTTCACCGCAGTCATGAAGAGAGCTTCAGTTTTTTGAGTTTCAGCAGCTGGGTCGTAAGAAAGGATGCCTGGTTCAAAGGTGCCCTGACATGAGCGACATTCGACATACTGTCCTAGGGTGCTCGTTGGAAAGAGCGGAATAAAGTACAAGGTGAAAAATCGACGAACTCGCTTTTGGTCGTATTGTTGATTCCGTGTGCAAACAGGACAGTTGAAATTGCCAGCTCCGAGTGTCCCGGTGATGGGCTTGCTACCCCAAATGATCATGATTTATTGTTCGTTAGAGCTTCCTTTGAAGAAATCCTCTAGAAGGGAGGAGTCCGTTGATTTACTGGTGACTCCTTGTGATTCTTCGAGGAGATTGTTTGGATCAAATTTTCCAAAGTAGATGTTTTGATAGAGAGCGAGTCCCTTGACACCGACGGCGAGTTCAATATTGGTTTTGGTGCCATTTTCAGCAAGGACCGTTTGTGCGATGAGCCAGCCAATTTCGCAAAAACGCTCTTTGCTTTCTTTGTCGAATTTCCGGAGTTTTGGAACATGAACGAGGAAGAGGGCAGAGTTTTCATTGAGTTGACAATGGGTGATAAATTCATGGCTGTCTTTGATGGCGTCAGTTCCTTCTAGGGCGGCCTCTTTGAAAAGTTTGCTAAATCGAGCGGCTAGGGCTTGCCCAGCTTCGGAGTTTGAGTAGGCAACACCTTCTCTTGAGCTTAGGATGCTTTTTTCCGCTTGAGCTAAAGTCACAGTGGGTTCGACAGGGTTTATGGAGGCGACGTCATCACCATTGTTGAAGATCGTAACGAGAATCATGACGGCCAAAAAGATCACTCCTCCAATGAGTCCAAGTTTAAGGCATCCCGATTTTTTCTTGGGAGGAAGGGCTGCGGGCATCTGAGCGCCGGGTAATTGTGGAGGAGTTTGAATATATTGACTCATAAAGAGTGAGGTTGAAAAAATCTTAAGTTGTTGGAAAGATAATTATTGGTGGAATTGATATTTCTAGAGGTTTTCCTATGTTGGTGGATTAAGAGGAGACCCCTCTTCGGCCTTTATGTGATGCGACTTGACAGCGATCATCTTCAGTATTGGACTCTTAGGAGTGAAGGTTTTGTTTGTTTTTGTGTTTCTAGCACTTGTCGCGTTTGCTGAAGAACCGGCGGAATCTTATCAACTCTCTAAGAAGGGATGGGAGGCTCCAGTTGGGATGAGGCTGAAGGTGAAAAGTAAGCGGGAGATTTCTAATGGTAAGATGAAGATCACGGCAGATGGATCATGGACGTCGGGGAGGATTACGAGCATCGAGAGTAACGAGATTATTGGGACCCGACCCGATAAGGATCAATACGTTCTCCGGTTTTTGAGTGAGCAGAGTCAATATCGGACGTTCTTTAATGGGACGAAGAGTAGCGATCGACATGAATCACCAGTGCATGGGAAGACGGTGCGGTTTGATCGTGAACAGGGGGAGTGGGTCGGAAAGGTTACCAAAGGTGACATGGATGCCGTAGATCCCGATGAACTTGAAGAACGCTTGGACATTCTCTCTGAAAATTTGGACTTCGATTATTCTCAGTCGTTATTTGGAATCCAACCTAGAAAGATCGGTGAAACTTGGAAGGTCGATTTGCCCCATATTCCGGGGATGATTAAAGCGAAAGTTAAAGCGGGCGACGCGACGATTACTTTTGAGAAATTGGAAGAATTACGAGGACATCGTTGCGCGGTTTTGAAAGTGAAATTCGATGTGGAAATGGATTACACGAAGCTCGAGCAGGGCACATTTAAATATGTTGGTGAAGCTACGGTAGTGAGGTCGTTGGAGGCACTTCTTGATTTCAAATTTGAGGCAACGGGAAAGATGAAGGCGGTGCGTGAATCAGAGGGGAACACGATGGAGACTGAGGGGAAATGTGAGATGTCTAGTGAGATCTTCATTCTCCCTCCCGTAGAGAAGGAATGATGAAGTATTTTTGTGTCATGGGCCTTTCGTTGACTCTTGTCTCATGTGATCGTGAAAAAGGTGAGGCTGATGAGATTGCGTGGATCTCGACGGATACGGCGGATTGGAATGAAATCCAGTTCGGGGGCGAGGGATCGGCTCAGTGGAGCGAGGGCGTCCTGAGTCTGGATGCTGGGGTGGAGCTCACTGGGACGCAATATAGCGGAGATTTGCCGGAAATGCCCTATGAGTTGGAATTGGAGGCGCGAAAGATGGCTGGGGCTGATTTTTTCTGTGGATTGACCTTCCCAGTGTCCTCAAAAGATGAATGTGTGACCTTAATTATCGGGGGCTGGGGTGGGGGAACGGTCGGGATCTCATCGGTTAATGGAATGGACGCGTCTGAGAATGAAACGACGACTTATGGGAACTTTGAGGATCAGCGATGGTATGCGATCCGAGTGCTAGTGGAGAGTGAGAAGCTTTCGGTCTTCATCGACGGGGAGCAAGTGGTGGATTTGGCCACAAGCGGGCGGAAGCTGGGGCTACGTCCGGGAGTGATCGAGTCATGTGCGCCACTTGGCGTGGCTGCTTGGCAAACGGCCTCTGAAATCCGGGGATTAAGGTGGCGTTCTCTGGCTGATTAGGACTTGTTTTTTTTGAAAAGACGCGTTACGGAGTCCCTCAACAACTTCTGACGTCAGTAAGGAGTGGGTTTTCTAACCCGCTCTTTGTCGTCTCAGGAACCCACGAATTTGCAATGACTACCGATATTGTCGCTCTCATCGAGTTCTACGAAAAGGAAAAGGCCATCGAGCGCACACGCGTTGTCGAAGCGCTGGAGTATGCCTTCTGTTCAGCTTACCGGAAGATGGTTCCAGGTGCTGATGCCATTGAAACCCTACGGGCAGATATTAA
>CALGJQ010000046.1 GCA_937928545.1 uncultured Verrucomicrobiales bacterium | reverse complement strand
ACGAGAAAGGAAAAATCATTGGGGTAGCACTTTACGACAAAAGTAGACGTCTGGTTGAGACATACAAAGCAACTGACAATGTCCTTAGCCCAGTAATGGGGACAGAACTCGATCAGATTCAATCGTTAACTTCTGATGTTGGCGAATTGTTCGACAGAAAAAATGTTGAAACTAAATCCCATGATGAATGGCTTGAGGAAGCTGCAAAAGTCGTTCGGAAGCACAAAAAAGAAGAAGCACAACAAGGCGGCGCTGGACAACCCGCTACTGCCGTGGAGTCGAAGCCTGAGGGCAAAGAGGAGCCTAAACCCAAGTCGGAGGTGCGCTCCCAGTAGCGGGTGGCAGGCCTAGACGTTGAAAATGCGTGTATTAATCAGCGGAGGGCCGGGTTCTGGATGCACATCCACAGCGAAGATTTTGGGTGGAAAGTTAGGGATTCCTGTCGTTGATTCGGATACCTTCTTTTTCAAACCGACGAATCCGCCATATCTAGAGCAGTGTTCCCCTGAGGAGAGAAGGGAGTTGTTGTTGGCGGAATTGGAGCGGTCGGAGGATTGGATTATTAGTGGCTCAATTGCGACTTGGGGACTTGAGCTTCCGGTGATTAATTTTGGAGTTTTTATGGATACCTCCAAAGGCGAGCGATTGCGTAGGCTTGAACGTAGGGAGCGCGAGCGTTTTGGGAGTCGGATCGATGCAGGTGGAGACATGCACACGGAGAACCGGGAATTCATGGAATGGGCAGCGGCCTATGAAGATCGGGTGGGTAAGGGGCGTAACCGTGGGATGGATCGGGAATTCCTCATTCAGCAGTGCCGTAATTTCATTGAGATCGGTGATGGCCAGAGTTTAGATGAAACCGCAGCGGGAATCCGTGATTTATTGATCAAGCCGGTGGCGTTGCGAGAGGAGTGAAGAATGGATCGACGATTTCCAATTGAAGAGTTTGAGGCGCAAAGATTTCGGGAGTTTTTCGGCGATGAGACGGAGAAGCTTCGTTTCAGTCTTCTTACTTGCGGGGCTTGTAACAGTAATTATCTCGTAGAGAATTCGAGGGGAGAAAAGTTCGTTTGTAGGGTTCATAAGCGGGGGAATCCTCGAGCTGAGAAGAGGATGACGAAAAAGCTGCAGGGCATTGTTCCGGTTCCGTCTTATCTGTGGGTGGGTGAAAATTTATCGCTTATCGAGTATGTCGAAGGTGAGCATTTTACGCCATCGAAGCAGTTGGTGCGTGAAGCGGGAAGGGTGATTGGACGGCTCAATCAAATATCCTTTGAGCGGTCTGGGGAGATTAAGCCGACAGGTGAAGTGATGGCTTTTGAAGGTTGGGGGTCTATCGAGAAGGGGCTGCGGTCACTTCTTTCTAGGGAAGCTGTTGCTCGTTACTTAAGCGAAGAAACTCTATCGAGTTTGGAGGAGCTTCTTGATCAGCATTCGTCGATTTTTGAATCATTCGATCATTGCCGAAATCTTGTTCATGGCGATTTTAGGCCAGATAATATTCTGGTGAGAGATGACCGGATTGTGGGGGTGATCGATTGGGAGTTTGCTCACTCGGGATGCTCGTTCATGGACATCGGGAATTTGCTGAGACATCTGGGAGATGATTGGAGCGATGATTTGAGGATTGGCTTGAAAGAAGAAGGTTTTGAGCTGCCCGAAGATTGGAGATTTAAAGCGGCGCTCATCGATCTTGCGAGTCATCTCGAGTTTTTGACTTCGGAGCGATCTGATGAATTTAAGCAGACCTGCGTTGAGCGCATTCGAAAACTCATTCAGCGAAATAGCGAACGAGGATAGTAATGTATACAAATTACGACGCTTCTTTCGGAAGCGCCGTTTTGGAAACTTGTCAGGCTAAGCGATTACTTGATCTCCCAGATCTCGACGACGCGGTTTTCGGCAGAGGCGCCGAAGCGGTTGGTCTGACCAAGGTAGACCGCCTGAGCGGATTGGAACCCTTGGGCCTTGGCTGCGAGCTCTTTCGCGACACTGGTGGAGCGGGCTGATGAGAGTTTCTTGTTACTCTGGGCGGTGCCGGATTGGTCGGCGTAACCGACAATGAAGAAGTATGTGTTTTTGTCAGCGGCTTGAGTGAGTTGAGCGATTTCATTTCGGTCACTTCCGGTGATGGAAGAGCTTCCTGATCTGAACTTGATTCGCTTTTTGGCGGTGGCCCCGTGCTTGGTCAGATACTGGGCGTAGGCAGCTTGGACTTCCTCTTCTGACTTTCCTTCGAGCGTATTCAGATCAGCGAGTAAGCTTTTTGCTTTCTCGGGAAGATCATCGACTGACTCAACGAAGACGTTCTTAGCGGCCTTGAACTGATTGATCTGCGCGGTGAGTTCGGTAATTTGCTTACTCTGCTTCGCGATTTGATCTTTTTGAGAAGTGGTTGTTTCCAAAAGCGTATTCATTTTGGCGGCGGTGTCTTTGTCGACATTTGGAGTCGTCTTGACTGGGGCCATCGCTGTGGATTTCAGTTTTCCAAGCTGAGCGGTGAGACTTTGATTGTCTGCCTTCAGGCTTTGAATTTGCTTGGCGAGTTGATCGGTTTTGGACTTAGAAGCGGTGGACATTGCGCTGAGTTGGCTGGCCAATTCTTCGCGACTTCCTTCCGCAAGTTCGAGTTCCGAAGTCAGTTCACTAATCTTAGAAGGGTCTCCGCCATCGGTAATTGATGCGCCAGAAAGCTTTGCGATCTTGGCTTTGAGACCTGCAACTTTCTCTTCGGAAGTTCCGGAGCCGTCTTCCAGTTCGAGATTCTGCTTCTTCAGTTCGGCCTCAAGTCCTGCGATTGTTTTTTCATCGTAAGAATTGTCCTTGAGAGTCTCGATTCGACTTTCTAGCTCAGCGATACGAGCTTCGTATTCACCGCCGCCAGAACCGGAAGCGAGTGCGGTAGTGTTTGATTCGGAATCGTTAGAAAAACCTGAAAAGATTTTAGATCCAAATCCAAAAAAGAGGATTCCGGCGAGGGCTGCGCTGATTACTGAGGCAACGACAACTTTTTCTTCTGTGCTTAGGGGCTTAGTCATATTGGGGGGGACTTGAAATTATCGCCCGAATGAGCTGACATCAACCACCAAATCGAGCGCTGATTGTAAGGGGGGCTGAAAGAGCTTTGAGGCTCCTAAAAAGTCCCGTTGAGCTTCCGGCCGATCCAGAAGAGGGCGAGGAGAGTGATGAGGATGGCGGGAGCAATCCAGTTGGCCCAGAGTTTGACCGAATTGACGAGAGGTTGAGGCTCGGGGAGGGCGTTGATCTCTTTGACGAGCTCGTCGAGCTTGGCGGGAGTGACAAGACGTCCGCGGGAGACTTTGGCCATTTCTTCGAGGACTTCGAGGCGGGCGGGACGTCCGGTTTTCTCGATGGCGTCGCTTTGGGAAATAATCTTGGCTTCAACAAAGGCGGAGGGTTCGCTGGGGATGAAGGCTTTGAGTTTCCATTCGCCTGGTTGGGAGACTTTAAATTGTCCTGTAAAGCGGCCCCATGCATCGTCTTTTTTCGGGAGCTCAATTTGGCTCAGTTCTCCGTTTGGAGCAGTGAGTTCGACTTGGAGAACTCCTTCGGATAAGGGCGCGCCATTGGCATCAAAGGCATTGGCAGCGAGGGAGACGAAGTCGCCGGGTTTTGGGCGCTCGGGCGTGTAGAAAAGGCGGACGCGTTCTCCGGCAGCCATGTTTCGTTGATAAGACATCCAGCGCGCAACTTGGCCCCAGAAGCGGTAGTGGTAGAGGTCTTCGACGCCTCGACGCCAGCGCCAAGCGGAGTCGATGGCCATGTAGAGGACCTTCCCGGAGCCAGCGCGGGAGGTGACGAGGATGGGAAGGCGTCCTGAGGAATTTCGGCGAGCTTCATTGACGGCGAGAATGGTGGAACCGGGTTTTGCTTTAGTGACGGGGGCTTGCCAGTAGAAGCCGGGGAGGCTTCGCCAAATTGTCTCGTTCTGGCTTTCGTTGTCGCCCAGCATTGTGAGAAGAGATTTTTCACCTTCGGGAGTGAGGCGCATGGGAGTCTCGACAGACTCGGCGAGGCCTTCTTGTTTCTCGGGATCAAGTTCGACGGGAATGAGGTCGCCGAGATCTGATTGATCGAGAGTGAATTGCTTTCCTTGCGGGCCGGGGATGAAGACGACTCCACTGGCTTGGCTCTCGACGAGTCCCTTGATGAGGTTGGCTTGCTCGACGCTGAGTTCGTTTTCACCAATGCCGACGTCGCCGACGAAGACGACATCGTATTTTTGAAGGTCTTCTAGCTTTTCGGGGAATTCTTGGATGTAGTCGGGGCCGTCGCCTTTGCCGAGGTCGGGGTGGAGGAGGAGACAGTCGACGGTGACTCCGGGGTCACGCGAGAGGGCATTGCGGATGAAGCGGTATTCCCAGCGGGGAAGGGTCTCGATGACGAGGACGCGGATGGACTCCGGCTTGCCGCTCATGACGAATTCCTGGCTGTTGTTGCTCTCGATCAATTCTCCATTGGCGAGAGGGATGGAGATTTTGAGCTTGGAGGCGCCTTTCTTTTCAATGCGCCAGAGCATGGAATCGTAATGGGTGCTATTGGCGCGGAGGGTGATGTCTTTATAGCGTTCCTTTCCGCTATCACTGCGGATGCGGATTTGGGTGCGGACATCGCGACCGAGGGAGGATTCGATGGTGAAGGGGATTTGCACGTTTTCGCCTTCGATACCGTAGGTCGGGGCATTGACGGCAACGAGATCGAGGTCGGGGACGCGTTTGTCTGATCCAGTGGCGAGGGTGTAGAGAGGGACGCCTTTGAGTCGGAATTGCTGCGCGGCGGCGATGGGTGAGGTGCCGAGGTTCCAATCGCCATCGCCGATGAAAATGGCGGCACGGAGGTTTTGTCCGCTTTCGAGGGTCTTAGTGAGAGCCTCATTGATGTTCGTGCCGCTCATTGATTTTTGAATGAGGTCGGCATCTTCCGGAGTGGCGCCAAAGGAAGAACGGGTGACGCGATTGCGATCGTTGTTTTCGAAGGTTTTCCAGAATTCAGTTTTGAGGAGGCGATTTACCAATTCACGACGGGTGAGGATGGTTTCGGATCCTTCGATCGAGTCGGGCTTGCGAGCATCTTCGGTGCTCATTGAGAGAGATTCGTCCCAGATGATGGCAATTTCGGGCTGCAGGTCGGATTCTTGCACGGTGCGCCATTCGGGGCCCATGAGCATGGCGCAGACGAAGGCGACGCAGAGGAGGCGAAGGGCTTCGAGGCTGCCTGTGCGTTTGGGGCGGGCGGAGCGTCGGACAGCCATGATGCCAAGCGTGATGGTCGCGGCGAGGACAAGCAGGATGAAGACGAGCGTGAGAGTGCTGGCCTGGAAGTGCAGAGGTCCGAGGTTGAAATGCTTCACGAGGCAGAAGAAGGTTTGGGTGCAGTCGTTCCGGCTTTGATGGGCGGGCCAGTGGGCTTGGGCTGCAGGCAGAGGAGGGCCTCGGCGAGTAGGAAGAGGAGGACGGCTACGAGGAAGGCGCGCCAAGCTTCGGCGACGAGATCGCTCTTGCTGTTGTCATTCTCGAAGAGGGTGAATGGGGTGCCGTCGAGAAGTTGCTTCAGGGCGTCTTGGTCTACGCGTTCGGGCAAGTTTTCTCCGACGGGTCGATTGACGGCGACGGTGCGTTCGCCGAGGCGGTAGACTCCAGCAAGGTAACCACCGAGCGCGGGTTCATCGTCTTCGAAGGTGTCGAGTCTTTCTCGTACTTCGTCGCCTTGGGCCATCGCTTTTTCGAGACCCGCAGTGGCGCGGTAACCTGAGTGGAGACGGTCTGAGCCTTTTTCGATGAGTCTTTGGACGGCGACGAGGTGGAGGGCGACGAATTCGAGATTTGACCAGCGGTCATCGGGAAGAGAGCCGATGAAGATGGCGGTGCCTTGGCCTTCGAGTTTCCGGTAGAGGAGCGGTGAGCCGTCATCCCACTCAGCGAGGGAAGAGCCATCTCCTGAAATGGAGCGTCGCTGGACGGCGCGGATTTGATCAACGGGCATGGCGCTATCGTCGCGTCCGTTTTGCCAAGGGCCATCGTCCTTGATCCAGCTGCCATTGATGAAGAATTGGCCATCGGGTGGATATTGGAGGTCGCCCCAAGCGGTGCCAAAGATTGCTTCGCTTGAGTTTCCACTGGGTGGGAAAAAGAGAACCGAGCCGCCGGAGGTGACGAAGTCATTGAGTTGAGAGGCGACAGAGCCGATGGGGATGGGGGCTTGCCAAATGATGAGAGAGGCGGCGGACCAATCGATTTGAGTGGTCTGCGTGGGGGCGACGATTTCGCAAGAGTAGCGCTCGAATCCTGCGGGGGCGGCAGCTTTGCGGAGATAGTCGTCGGTGGGGCTGGCAGGATCTTCGGAGACGACCCAAGTCTTCATGGGTTCTTTGCCACCGAAGGCAAAGTAGACGCTGTTGTCGCGGGGATTATTGTCGGCAGGGAGTCCGACCCAGCCGTGTCCTTCGGCATCGGTCGGGGCGAGCGGAATGCGTTTTTGAAAGCGGAGTTCTTGTCCGTTGATGGTGACTCGTTCGGAGGAACGGGCTCCTTTCAGGGAGAAAGTGATGGGAACGGTGGTGGTGCCATTTCCCTCGCTGCGGGTGAGCTTGAGATCGAGGAAGAGGTCGTCTTCGATCCGGCGAGAGGCGAGGAGTTCTAGGGCGAAGTTTTCTACGACTTTCTCTCCAGCGGTGAGGATGCGGAGATTAGTTTTGGTCGGGAGAGAGTCGATGCCTGCGCGGACCGCTCCCCAACGGGAATCGCTGGGCCGCCAATCGTTGCGCTGAAGATCGGAGGCGAGCCAGATTTCTGATTGGCCGGGATTGGTCTGCTCTAGGTAGTCGATGGCCTTCATCAGAAGGGTGGGAATGTCGGCCTCGGTGTCGGTGGCGTAGGTGGTGGAGAGTTCAGTGAGAGCCTCGGGATCGGGGACGTCTTGAATCTCTCCACTAGCGCTATCGATGAGGACGAGGCGAGGTGAGCCCATGTTTTTGATGGTCTCGGAAATTTTATCGAGGACCGATTGACGGTGGCTGGGTTCGCCGCTGCCTGCTTTCGTTTCCATGCTGGCGGAGCGGTCGAGAACGAGAACGACGGTTCCTACGGAACCACTCCCGGAGCCGAGGAAGCCGCCAATGAGGGGGCGGGCCACGGCGAAGATGAGGGCGGCGATGGCGAGGGCGCGGCAGGCGAGGATGAGGATGTGCTTGAGCTTCTTTTTTCCACGGGATTCGCGCGAGGCCTTGAGCAGGAATGAGGTCGCGGCCCATTTGACGGTGCGGAAGCGACGCCGATTGAGCAGGTGAATGATCACCGGGATGGCTGCAGCAAGGAGACCCCAAAGGATCGGTTGTGATAAAAAGCTCAAGGGTGAAGGTTAGCGTTTTTGAGTGAGGCGAGAGGTGATGAAGTTGGAGACGATTTCTTCGTAGTTCGCGCTGGTTTGGAAGAGGTGGTAGTCGGCGTGAATGTCGTGGCACTTCTTTTCGACGTTCTCGAGGACCTCGCGAAGGGCGGCGTGGTATTCATCGGCGATGAGATGCGGCTCGGCAACGACGGTGGTGCCATCTTCGAGGTCGACAAAGCGGTGTGGGCGCTCGAAGTGGAAGTCGACTTCTTGAGGGTCGAGGAGGTGGAACATCGCGACGTCGTGCTTTCGGAAGCGGAGGTGCTGGAGGGCGTCTCCGAGTTCCTCGGTATCGACGAAGAGGTCGGAGAGGATGATGACGAGGGCGCGTTGTTGGATTTTTTCAGCGATCTGGTGGAGGGCGGGGATGAGGCCAGTGCCGCCTTTTGGTTCGAGATTCTGGAGAGAGTCGAAGATGGCCTGGAGTTGTGCGGCGCGGCGGCTGGGTGGGATCTCGAGGTGGATCTTTT
>CALGJQ010000045.1 GCA_937928545.1 uncultured Verrucomicrobiales bacterium | reverse complement strand
CGAAGCCATGTATTTACCGGGTCTGGCACCGCCGGGCTGTGGGACAGCATGAGGAGCGGATGCTCACAACAACACACTCCTGATTCAAAACCTGAAAATTCCAAATCACCAAATCCGCTCAACAACCAATTAAAATCAACCCTCAAGACCACTCTTAGGCGGCCTATGGGATGACTGTGACAAAGTTTTACACCACCAGTATTACTAACTCAGCGACGAATGAATTCACGATTTCTTGGGAATCTGTTGTCTCTTCCACTTACCGTATCGAGCAATCGACAGACATAGAAAATGAAGAGTCTTGGACTGATATTACGGAAGATATCGTAGCGGCAGAAGAGGCGACTTCCCATCAGATTATGATTGATCTGAGCACAGTGGAAAAGGCTTTCTGGAGAGTTCGCCTTGTCGATTGAACTTTTTGAATGATGGAAGCCTCTATCTTCACTGCAGGCATACTCGCTTTTGGGGTATGAGGCCTGAACTCTGAAGAAGAGAGGTGGTCGTTAAGCTCTTGCGGGGGTGTCTTTTATGGAAAAACCCGTGTTAGCATATCGGTCAGGTTCAATTTTGCTCGCTGCGCTCAAGGTGAAAGTTTTCAGGGTTCAGTTTTCAGGCACTTGCGAGATTGAGATCACGGGTGGCTCGAACTTCGGACTTGGGGAGAGGTGAGGATTTCGCGAGACGGTGTGCGATCTCGTCACGGACGGTCTGGCAGAGGTCGGCGTAGCAGGTTTCTTCTGTTTCGGAATGGCAGACGGCTCCGAGGTAGAGATCCGGGCAATAGCCGATGTATACGGAGTCTTCATCCGACCAGCGGACGAAGCGATGATATTGATCTTCGGCTTTCATGAGTATCACTTTGTCAGTTTGCGTAAATGAGGTCAATGAGTAGAGACTGAAATTGCTATTTCTGACGGAGTTCATGGTCTTGGAATGAAGATGACGGGGGCGGTTGGGTCTCCGCTTAAGTCGGCTTCGATGAGTTGATCTTCGGTAAACTGGATCATTTGAAGGTCGATGGGGACGAGACCGGAGTCGGTAAGGACGAAGTTGTCAGGTTTGGCATCGACGATGATGACCCGGTCTTCGGGGCGATACCAGCCGAAGTAGGAAGCAGGAACGGGGCGGAAGCCTTCTTGGACGAGGAAGTCGTGAATCAGCTCATTGGTAGCGATGCCGGATTTCTCATACCATTGCTGGCTGATGACAAGGGAGGGCTCGCCAGCGGGTTGACCGATGATGAGGCTGGGTTCATCTGAGATAAAGACGCCTTCAAACTGGATGTCGCCACCGAAGACTTGAAGCTGGAGAGCCATCCGCTTGAGGTATTCGGATGGGCTCGCGTTGCGACGGTCGAGGTGCTTATTGGATGGCGACGGGACTTGGCCGTAGACGCCGGGCCACGTGTGCTTAATGGCGCGATCGGTGTCTTTGCAGTGAAAAACTTTATGCTCGCTGGTCCGATTTGAAATCAGGAGGAGGCTTTCAAATCTAGCGGCTTCGACTATTTGCCGTTGAGAACGTGCCCAGCTCTCAAGATTTCGCGCTTCGATTCCTCCAGGTGTTGCTTCACTTGGGTGCGGATCTCCGCTGCCGAACGCTGCTTGGGCGGCAATTTGGAAAGCTTCTCGTTGGTCTCCTGAAGAGCTTTGGATGGGGCTTTGATTTTCATACTCATGACCATCGCCATCTCCCCCACTGCTGTCAATGGGATTTGAGGGCTGGGTGGGCATGGGATTTGGAGTGGATGGGGACTTGGTTGGGGGTAAGCGGGCTGGAAGCGCCGCTCTCCTTATTGGAGTTTCGCCTTTAGGCGTAGGCGAGCTTGCCTTTTGGCTCGGGGATGGGGCGGTTGAGGGAGCGGGCGGTTTCTAGCCACTCTGCGACGACGACTTGGGCGTTGGCGAGGGCTTCTTCGTAGGAGGAGCCATCGGCCATGCATCCGGGGAGTTCGGGAACCTCGACGATGAAGGCGTTGTCTTCTTTGCTCCAGTAGATGATGAGTTCGTAGCGCATTTTAATCGAAAAGTTCTTTGGGCAATCCGCTTTGGCGGATCATTGAGCGGAGCGTTCCGATTGGGATGTCTTTTCTGGGATGCGGGACGATAACGGTGTGGTTTTTGTCATCGCGGTATTTGGCGTGGCTTCCTCGTTTTGAGATGAAGGTGAAACCGTTGGAGGTGAGAATGCTGATGAAGGCGGAGGAGGAGAGACGGCGCGCCATGTTTTGGTTAGGCTACGGCGAATTCTCCGACTGAGACTTTTGAGATGGCGGGGGCTGGTTCGTCGATGTCTTCGAGGTAGAGTTCGACGGCTTCGCGGAGGTTTGCGAGGGCTTCTTGCTCGGTGGAGCCGAAGCTGGAGATGTCGTAGTCGAGGCATTGGGCGACGAAGTCGGATTCTTCGAGGTAGAGGGTGTAGTGGAGGTTTTTCATGGGGTGTTCTTACTTGTTATTGGGGGGATGGGCAAGTTGGGAGTTTGGAGGTAAAAAAACAAGCGACCGGGGTCGCTGTTTCGTGGTTGAGGGGTGCTTAGGTTGATAAGTGGCGAGGGCGCCACGGCTCCTTTATTGACACGCTTCGCATTCTTCGCCGTTTAGCATGGCTTCGATGGAGCAAGTTTGGGCTTCCGCTGGGGTGAAGGTCTTGATCATCGCTGCGCTAAGTTTTCTGGGTTTCAGTGTTTAGGCTTCAGGCGCTTGCGAGATCTAAGTCTCGGGTGACTCGGATTGTTGGTTTTGGGAGGGTTGCTAGCGCCTTTAGGCGGTGGGCGATCTCGTCACGGACGGTCTGGTAGAGGTCGGCGTAGCAGGTTTCTTCGGTCTCGGAATGGCAGACAGCTCCGAGATAGAGATCCGGGCAGTAGCCGATGTAGACGGAGTCCTAATCCGTCCAGCGGACGAAGCGGTGATATTGATCTCCGGCTTTCATATCGTTTCGCTGAGTGTTCAGTTTTCAGTGAGAAGTTTTCAGGCCGTAAAATCGTTCGATGAATTTTTCGCGGCGTTGAGATTCGGAGAGGTCCTTCGAGATACCGGACCAAACGAGTTGACGGGCGGTGGCGTTCATTTGACAGCCGATTTCTAGACGCTCGGCACCAGTCTTTTTCATCATTTGATGGAAAAGGTGGTCGTTGAGTTCTTGCGGGGTGTCCTTTATGGAGAAACCCGTGTTAGCATATCGGTCAGGTTCAATTTTTGAGACCATATTTGAAGGTAGTCTTGATCAGCTCCGGTGGCGAGGAGGTTTTCGACGTCAGAGAGTTGCCGTTCGCTTTGAGATTGGCGGGCCCAGTCGAGCTTGGAGAGGATGAGGTCTTCTTTACTAACGATCCAGAGGGTATGATCCAGAGGGTATGATCCTTGATTGCGATTTGCTGGCGACGTTGGAATTCTACTTCGCGATACTCTTCGCGCTTGCGGATCATGAAGTCGATTTTAATGAGACTCTCGTTGTGGATGACGTTGAAAGAGGACTGGTTGAGGATTGCTTGGCGGGCGGCTTCTTCACTGTAGTAGAAGTCATCGCCGAAGAGTTGAGGGAGGGTTTCGAGGTCTTTGAGGTAGAAGGCTAAAACGATGTCGATGTCCCTCGTCATGCGCGGTTGGGCGTAATGATTCAAGGCCATGGAATCGGTGAGCATGTAGTCGAATCCGGCTTCCTCTAGACGGTTGGTGACGTCTAGGAGGAGGTCGAGTTCGGATAGCATATTGAAGTTAGCGACTGAGAGTCGCTGTGGCTTGGTTGAGGGGAAGCGGGCTGGAAGCGCCGCTCTCCCTATTTTGGCTTGGCGGCTGGAAGCCGCCGCCACGTTACTGGCAGGCTTCGCATTCTTCACCATTTATCATGGCTTCAATGGGGCGCTTCGCTGAGGTCAAAGTTTTCAGTGTTCAGGTTTCAGGTGGATTCTATTGGCATGCTTCGCATTCCTCACCATTCATCATGGCCTCGATGGAGCAGGCCTTTACTTCCTCTGGGGTGTATTCTTTTTTGGAGGAACTCCCGATGGTGGACTTTTCGATGTCGGAGCCTTGGCGGGCGCGGAGGTAGTAGGTGGTTTTTAGGCCGGTGTGCCAGGCGTGGCGGTACATGTGAGACAGGGACTTGAGGTCGGGTTTTGAGAGGAAGAGGTTGACGCTCTGGCTCTGGTCGATCCACTTTTGGCGGCGCGCGGCGGCGTCGATGATGGCTTCGTAGCCGACTTCGAAGACGGTTTTGTGCTTGGCTTTGAGGTGGTCCGGGATGCCCTCGATGTCGGCGAGCTCGCCGTTGAAGTATTTGAGCTGGTCGATCATTTCTGGGGACCAGAGGCCTTCTTTTTTGAGGTCGTTCACCAAGACGGCGTTTAGGACGGTGAAGTCGCCGCCGAGGTTACTCTTTACGAAGAGGTTGGTGTAGTTCGGCTCGATGCAGGGGGTGGTGCCCATGATGTTGCTGATGGTAGCCGTTGGCGCGATGGCGAGGACGTTGGAGTTGCGCATGCCGTTTTGGGCGATGGCTTCGCGGACGGGACGCCAGTCCATTTTTCCGCCACGGGGGACGTCGACTTTGACTCCCCTTTCGTCTTCGAGGGAGTCGACGGTGTCTTGCGGGAGGATGCCGCGGTCCCATTTGGAGCCTTTGTAGCTGCCGTAGCTGCCGCGCTCTCCTGCTAATTCGCTGCTGGCGCCGTAGGCGTAGTAGGCGATGGCTTCCATGAATTCATCGTTGAAGTCGACGGCGGCGGCGGAGGCGAACTCGAGGTTGCGCTTGAAGAGGGCATTCTGGAGTCCCATGACGCCGAGGCCGATGGGGCGGTGGCGGGAGTTGGCGGTTTGGGCGGCGTTTGTGGGGTAGAAGTTGATGTCGATGACGTTATCGAGCGCGCGGATGGCGACGGTGACGGTCTCGCGGAGCATGTCGTGGTCGAGCATGCCGTCTTTGTTGATGTGGGTGTCTAGTACGACGGATCCTAGATTACAGACGGCGGTTTCTTCGTCGCTGGTGTTCAAGGTGATCTCGGTGCAGAGGTTACTGGAGTGGATGACGCCGGCGTGGTCTTGCGGGCTGCGGAGGTTGCAGGGGTCTTTGAAAGTGATCCAGGGGTGACCGGTTTCGAAGATCATCTTGAGCATCTTTTTCCAGAGGTCGATGGCTTCGACTTTGCGGGACCAGATCTTGCCTTCTTCGGCCTTTTGCTCGTATTCGAGGTAGCGTTGTTCGAAGGCTTTTCCATAGAGGTCGTGGAGGTCTGGGCATTCGTTTGAGCGGAGGAGGGTCCAGCTTTCGCGGGCTTCCATGCGCTTCATGAAGAGGTCGGGCACCCAGTTGGCGGTGTTCATGTCGTGGGTGCGACGGCGCTCGTCCCCGGTGTTGACGCGGAGCTCGAGGAAGTCCTCGATGTCGTTGTGCCAGGTCTCGAGGTAGGCGCAGCCGGAGCCGCGACGCTTGCCGCCTTGGTTGACGGCGATGAGTTGGTCGTTATGAAGTTTGAGGAATGGGATGACGCCTTGGGACTCGCCATTGGTTCCCTGAATGTAGCCACCGGTGCCGCGGACGGCGGTCCATGAGCCACCGAGTCCGCCGGCCCACTTGGAGAGGTAGGCGTTTTCGGCGATGCCACGCTGCATGATGGATTCGATGGAGTCATCGACCTTGTAGAGGTAGCAGGAGGAGAGCTGGCTGTGGAGGGTGCCGGAGTTGAAGAGGGTGGGCGTGGAGGAGCAGAATTTGCGGCCTTTGTAGAGGTTGTAGAGGCGGATGACCCAGTCCTCGGCATTGGATTTTTCGGCTTTGAAGAGGCCCATGGAGACGCGCATCCAGAAGAACTGGGGGGTTTCCATGCGGCGGTCGGTGTCGCCGGTTTTGTCGACTTGGAGGTAGCGGTCGTAGAGGGTGGATATGCCGAGGAACTCGAAGTCGAGGTCGGCGGAGGGGTCGAGGGCATCGGCGAGGCGGTCGATGTCGTATTTATCGAGGATGTCTTGGCTGATGCGTTTGATTTCAACGCCGTGCTTGAGGTAGGCTTTGAAGTTCTGCTTGTGGGCGAGCTTGAGGGACTCGACGCCATCGGTCTGGATGTTCCAGGGGAGGACCTCCTCGTAGATGTAGGAGAGGAGGATGCGACCGGCGAACTTGGACATGTCGGCGTCCTTTTCGAGGAGGGTCTTTGAGTTGAGGATGATGGTTTTCTTGAGGTCCTCGCGGGAGATCTCGGCGCCGATGGAGCGGCGGAGTTCCTTTTCGATGTCTTCCTCGGTCATGGAGAGCTCGAGGCCGATCATGGCGAACTGGATGCGCTTTTTCAGCTCGGCACCGTCCCAGAACTCGGACTGGCCCTTGTCGGTGACGGTGACGAAAGATTCTTGGGCGGGGTCCTCGACTTCGACGGGGTTTTCGAGGCGGTGGCGGGAGCGCTCGTCGCGGTAGCGGACGTAGTGTGCGGCAACTTTGAAGAAGCCTTGGCGCATGAGTTCCTCTTGGACGAGGTCCTGGACGTCTTCGATGTGGACGAAGGCTTGGTCATCGGCGCGGACGAGGGCGGTGACGGCTTGGGCGATGGATTGTGCGCCGGCGGTGTCTTCCTTGACGGTGAGGAAGGCACGGGAGACGGCTTGCTCGATCTTAGTCTCGGACCAGGGGACGACGTTGCCATTCCGACGGATGAGGCGAACGGGCATGGAAGAGGGCTCTTCGGTGACGGTGATTTCTCCTTTGAGATCGAGGGAGCGCTGGAAGACGAGGGACTTGGCGACGTCGTGCGCGTCGTTCTCGATGAGGGCTTTTTCGATGAGGAGGTAGAGGTCGTTTTGGGAGAGCTTGAGTTGGCCGCCGCGCTGGACCTGCTGCATGAGGGAGCTAGAGACGCGCTGAGCGACGGAGGAAACGAAGGAGCGGTTTTGCTCAGAGAAGATGCTGTCCTCGGGCTCATTGCGGGAGATGAGGAGGTTGGTCAAAGAACGTCCGATGGCGTCGGCGACGTCGGAAAGGGAGAAGATCTCGTCATTCCCAGCACGGGTGATGGTGATTTCTGGGATGGGAGTGCGTTGGTCGGTAGCGAGAGTTTCACGCCATGCGAAAGGGTTTTCGGCAGCGGCGCGGTTAGCGACGGTTTCTTTGAGGGCTTGGTCTTCGGAGAGTGATAAGGAGCGGTACATGTGATGCTGAGTGCGTTGAAAATTAAGAATGTAAGGGTGTCAGTTTACTAGGGTGTCAGTTTTTGAGTTTTTCAGGATGAGGGGCGCGGTCGTTGGGACTGACACACTGGCAAACTGAAACACTGACAAACTTAGGGCACCGACTAGAGATCGTCGTCAGTGTAGCCGGTATCTTCGAGGGCTGAGGCTTTTTGGTATTCGGTGACTTTGCCTTCGAAGAAATTTTGCTCCTTCTTGAGATCGATGGCTTCGGAGAGCCATGGGAA
This sequence comes from uncultured Verrucomicrobiales bacterium, assembly GCA_937928545.1. Lineage (GTDB taxonomy): Bacteria > Verrucomicrobiota > Verrucomicrobiia > Verrucomicrobiales > Akkermansiaceae > SW10. The sequence goes on along the minus strand of CALGJQ010000045.1, from coordinate 29,657 downwards.
GGGGTTTTCGGTGTTGCCGCCTTGGAGGGGCTCGAGGTGGCAATTGACGAGGCGGCGATCGGAGATGTAGTCGATGTATTGCTCAAACTCGGCGATGGAGAGGCCGACGGCGTTGACTGGGAGACAATCTTTGATGAACTCTTTCTCGAGACGGACGCCTTCGGCCATGGTTTGACGGAGTTCTTCTTTGAACTCGGTGGTCATGATGTCGGGGTTCTCGGTGACGAGGGAGTTTAGGAGACTGCGGAAGACTTCGATGTGATTTGATTCGTCGCGCAGGGTGTAGCGGAACATTTGGCCGATGCCGGGGAACTTGTTCTGGCGGTAAAGGCTGAGGATCATGCCGAAGAGGCCGTAGAACTGGGTGCCTTCCATGACTTGACCGAAGAGGAAGATGTTCTTTGCGAGGGCCTGCTTGTTTTCGAGGAGAGTGAGGTCGACGTCGCGGCGGAGGGCGCGGGAGTTGGAGACGACGAAGTTGTTCTTCGCTTTGATGGTGGGGATGTCCTCGAACATGGCCTCGCATTCGTGCGGGTTGATGCCGAGTGAGGAGATCATGTAGACGAGGGAGTCGGCGTGGATGTTTTCCTCGTGTGCGTGACGGCCGAGGACGAGTTTGAGCTCAGGAGCAGTAACCAACTCACGGACAACGTGGAGGATGTTATCTCCGACGATGCCTTCGGCAGCGGAGAAGTAGCCGATGCCCATTTTGATGATCCAGCGCTCAACGTCGGAGATTTCACTCCCCTGCCACTGCTGAATGTCGGTCTGCATTTGAATGTCCTCGGGCTCCCAATGATTCCCCTTCATGGTCTTGTAGAGATCGTAGGCCCACTGGTATTTCAGGGGGAGGATGTTGAAAAACATGGTCTCGCGGCCATTGATGACGGATTTGGCGGCGATGGCGGCGTCAGCTTTGTCTTTATCGAGGACAAAAGTGCGGTCTCCTAGGGTAATTGTAGTGGTGTTGGACATTGGGTGAACAGGGATTCTGGTACTTGCTATAAAGAATGGTTGATCTTCTCGAAACATGAATCGAGCAGACCTTTAGACTAAGGTCGAAGATGCTTTTTCGGCAAGTCGAATTTCTCTCATGTGGTATGAACAAATTATTAACAATACAAGATGTAGTGGTATTGCGGATTTATCGACAGATTGGATTTTCGCCAATTTTGGGGTGATTTGTTGAACTTTAGGGCGAATTTAGGAGCTGGGGCGCAGAAATTGAGACTGGGATTCCTCCGCTCTTGGGCCTGAAAAAAAAGCGCTTCTGTTAGAAGTGAAGGAGTCACAGGGGAATGTTCAAAAAAGTGAACTATCGGGAGAGGCGACGGGACTGATTGAGAGCTTTTTAAGGCGGGGAAAGGAATAAAATTTTGAAATGGGAGGCGGGAGCAATGGCGCGGTTGAGGATGGGACCACGGAAAATGCGGAAGGCGCGGAATTTTGGTTGAGGGCAGGCTTGGTTGGGGGGTGGGCAGTCTGGAGACAGCCCTTCCTTCTGCGTTGAGGAAGAGGGCTTAGGCGCGATGGCAGCCTTTGAGGTGGTCATTGACGAGGCCCATGGCTTGCATGAAGGCGTAAGCGGTGGTGGGGCCGACGAAGGTCCAGCCTCGCTTTTTGAGATCTTTGCTGAGGGCGGTGGATTCGTCGGTTTTAGTGAGAGTTTGAGCTTTGGCCCAAGTTAAGGGGGACTTGCGGGCTGGGGGTTGGAATTGGAGGAAGTAGGCGTGGAGGGAATCGAACTCGGTGAGGAGATCGAGAGCGCGTTGGGCGTTGTTGATGGTGGAGAGGATTTTGCCGCGATGGCGGACAATGCCGGCGTCTTGGAGGAGGCGCTCGACGTCGGCTTCGGTGAACTTTGCGACTTTGTTGAAATCGAAGTTGGAGAAAGCGGCGCGAAAGTTATCGCGTTTGCGAAGGATGGTGAGCCAGGAGAGGCCGGCTTGGAATCCCTCGAGGCAGATCTTTTCGAAAAGGCGGAAATTGTCGGTGACTCCCCTGCCCCATTCTTGGTCGTGATAGTGGATGTATTGCTCGTCATCGCCGGGCCACCAGCAGCGGGTGATGCCATCTTCGCCGGTGATGAGTCCGTTTGGGGGGAGTTTCATGACTAAGAGTCGCCGAGAGACGGGAGGATGAAAATAGAAAAGCCTGCGGAATTTCTTCCGCAGGCTTTGAGTTGGCTTTGAAGAAATTAAGGGGTGATCGTGGCTGGCTTGATCTTGGTAAGAGACTTAAGAATGGGATGCTGTTCTAAGGAAACCCATTCACCCTTGAAATGGACTTGAGTATGATCTGAGACAAGGTGATGGCGTAGCTTGAAGAGGTCCTTAGACTTTGGCTCAAGTTTTGCGTCACCTTGCTTTGGAAAGTTCGAAACATCTTTTTGAACTACGGTAAAGGTGCGGTGCTTAGAAGCCCCATCAGATGTCGATTCTACGAGATCGTATGAAGTAGAGACTCTGGGAATCGTGCGAGAAAATTCATGTTTCAATTTTTGCTGCTGGTTGAGCGGAGCGATAATGAGAGCCTTGAGTCGTAAGATAAGTTGATCACTTTCTTCCTGAGCGACTTTCGGAAATACCTTGCGCGATGGCTTCACTTCAGTTTCCTGAGCGAAACTAAATGGGAGGACGGTAGCAGCGATGAGGATGGCAGCGGTGAGGGGGGCGTATTTTTTCGGTGGGTTCATTTTTTCTGTTTGGTTGTTCTTAGGAGATAGTATTCGCAGAGGACGACATTGATGCCGATGCTGCCCCAGAGGGCGATTTGGTAGATTGTTTGGTAATCGATATCAAATTGAAAGAGAGCGAGCTGGAGAGAGCGGAAAGTGATGGCAGTCGTCACGAGCGCGAAAGAGCGGCTGATCCACGTTTGATGGGCGCGGAGGTTTTTGCGGTAAATGGCGACGAGGCCGAGCAGCAGAGTAAAGAGCGTGCCAAAAGAAAGTACGAGGAAACCTAGAGTTCCGGAAAGACCACCTTTCGCAACGAAGGAGAGAGCGACGCCCGTAGGGAAGACGACCATGATAATACTGAGCGCGTAGATGCGACCAAGGTTGCGATGAAGCCAAGGGGCTCGCTTGAGAAAGAGGCGGGAATATTGCGAGAGGCTAGAGACGAGACAGATGAGCCCTCCTGTGACATGAGTGAGGAGGGTGTAACGCCACCAGTCTTCGAGAGTCAGCTCCATCCGCTCGAGCAAGAAGCTATGAACGGTGTTGGGGAGGTAGTAGAGACGGCTTTCCCAGCAGATGAGAAGAGTCCCGGAAAAAAGAACGAGATAGAAGAGCGTGATCTCGATTCGCTGGAGGGGACTGACTGGTGATGAAGATGCCATCACCTCTATTGACACCTAATATGGCAATCCGTTGGGTAAAAGGTCTGTAAATTTCGCGCGGCCTCTAAGAGAAACTCAGTTTACGGTCGAGCGAGCGGTATTGAATCGCTTCCAGAACGTGCTCGGGCTGAAGGTCCCCGGCCCCGGCGAGATCGGCGATGGTGCGGGCGACTTTGAGGATGCGATCATGAGCGCGAGCGGAAAAGTTAAGTTGCTCCATTGCTTGTTCGAGGAGCATCGAGCACTCGTCTGAGACGGTGCAGTGTTGCCGCATGACCTTGGGGCCCATGTCAGAATTTGTGCGGGTTTCCGGAAGGTCTGCGAAGCGAGATTCTTGAAGAGAACGACAGCTCATGACGCGTTCTCGGACAGTGGCGGAGGACTCGGATTGCTCGTTTGAAGAGAGTTGCTTGTAGTCAATGAGAGGGACCTCGACGTGGAGATCAATGCGGTCAAGAAGCGGTCCGGAGATCTTTGCGCGGTAGGATTCGACCTGACGCGGATTGCAACGGCACTGGCGAACGGGGTCTCCGTAAAATCCGCAGGGGCAGGGATTGAGAGCGCAGACGAGGAGGAACTTTGAAGAAAAGTTATAGGTTCCGGCAGCGCGGGAGATGGTGACTTTTCCGTCCTCGAGTGGTTGCCGGAGGACCTCGAGGGTGGAGCGGCGATACTCGGGAAGTTCATCGAGAAAGAGGACGCCATTATGAGCGAGGGAGATTTCGCCCGGGCCGGGATTGGTGCCGCCACCGAGGAGGCCGACATCGGAAATAGTGTGATGGGGCGCGCGAAAAGGACGCCCGTTGACGAGACCCTCGCGCGCATCGAGGAGGCCCGCGACTGAGTGAATACGGGTGGTTTCAATCGCTTCCTCTTCGGTCATGTCAGGCATGATGGTGGGCATGCGTTTGGCGAGCATGGACTTGCCGGTGCCGGGAGGGCCGACCATCAGAATATTGTGCCCGCCGGCGGCGGCGATTTCGAGGGCGCGCTTCACGTTGTGTTGGCCTTTGACTTCGTCGAGGTCGGCCGCGTGTTCGCGATTATTGGACTGAGTGACTTTGGGGCGGGGTTCAGGTGGACGAGTGGCGTCTTGGCCGGTGATGAATTGCCAAGCTTCGTGGAGGGACTTGAGGCCGTAGACTTCGAGGCCGGAAACCATGGCGGCTTCGCGGGCATTTTCGGCGGGGAGAAGGAGACGCTTGCGACCGGCGGCTTTGGCTCCGAGGGCGATGGAGAGGGCTCCTTTGACCGGACGAAGGGAGCCATCGAGGGCGAGTTCTCCCACGATCATGAGGTCGCGGGCGTGCGGGAGTTCTTCTTCTTTTTCGCAGGCGATCATGGCGAGGGCGATGGGGAGATCGAAGGAGGGGCCTTCTTTGCGAAGGTCAGCGGGCGCGAGGTTTACGGTGTGGACTCCGTAAACAAAGTTCATGGCGGAGGCGAGAATCGCGGTGGTGACTCGGTCGCCCGATTCACGCACGGCAGCGTCTGGGAGGCCGACGATATTAATACGGCCAGCATTGGCGCCATCGGCTTCACGGGCGGCCACTTCGACCTCAACCTCGACCGCTTCGACTCCGCGCAGGGCGGCACTGTAGACCTTGGAAATCACGGTGATTAATATACTGTTCACTAGACCAGTCGTCACGCTTTTGTTTTGCGTGCTTTGATTGAGGAGCATTTTCTCGCTATGCTTTCGGCGTGCTACAAATCGTCTTCAACGAAATCAGTGCGGCTGAGATCTCCCAGCTGGACACTCTGAAACAGCTTGAGTTACTGGATGAATTCAAGGTGACTGAAAAAGATGTCGAGAACCTAGATGACGAACGCTTTGGAAAAATCGAGCGGGATGGAAAGACGCTCTATCGCTTCCGCACGGCGGAGTGGCGCTTCTACTTTGAGGTCGCTGATGAGCAAGTGGTGGTGCACCGCGTGCTGCATCGCGGGACCTTTTCGGATTTCCTCTTTCGCTCGAAGTTGCCGCTGGGAGAAGATGAGGCCTTGGCTGAGTCGAAGCACTTTTGGCAATTGATCGACGAAGGTCGACAGGCGCGAAGGAGCTGATGGCGAATCCAGTCCATTGATTTGAGCGACTTGGATGGATTGCTCGTGGACTCTCTCTTGTTTTAGCAAGTCGCAGCATGCGAACCGCACGAAGCTGGGGCTTTCCAATCATCCCTAAAACAGAAAAAGCCCTGAAAAATCAGGGCCTCGAATGGTAAAAGTCCGAAAGATTAAATTCTCGCCGGGAATCATAGACTTCATGATGAGGAAGTCGAAATAAGAGCATTTCACTACTCCGCAAAATCGGATGATGATCAACGCCGTGCGCCCTTTGCTCCCTCTTCTTTTGATTCTCTCCCTTGTGGTATGTAGAGAGGCACACCGAGCAGGAGGCACCGCAGAGGCCGAGCTGTTAGATACACCCTCGAAATTCGCCGCCATCCTTACGCTCATTGTTGATCCAGCCAAGCTCGACAGCCTGAAAGGAAAAAGAGCCGCGACACCCAGACTTCGGAAGGCGTGCCACTGGCTCGAAATGGCCCGCAGAGATGGAAAGGACTTTGGAAGCCTAAAGGCTATACAATGAAATAATGAGTTCCAGAACTCAAGGAGATGGCTTGCCAAAATTATGAGGCACCCGGCTAAAATGTTGAATGCTCTGTGGATTGCCTAGCTACCAACTATCTGGCCTAGCGATCATCTTTCCTTCACTCTCGATCAGATTTGGCAGTTGGCATTCCCTTAGATGCTTCTCTTGAAGACGATGATGAGAATCGGCGTGCTTACTCAATTCATCCGTCTTCTGTCCGGGTGGAAACAAGACCTTGGTGTGAATTGCTGGGAAGCCATCTCGTAATTCTGCGAGCGTTGGGACTTGGTCGCTGTCCGCAGTTAAAAGCACCAGCTTGTCATACTCTCCACGGAAAGCCCCACGGAGAATCTGAACCGAAAGCTGAACATCTGTTTTCTTTTCCTCGTGGCTCTTGTAATGGCCATTACAGAGACGGCAATGCCGCTTCACAGGCTGGAACCGTCCGAGCATTTTCTCGACTCCAACCGAAGCCAGCGCGTCGATGTAAACCTTGTGCCTTGGGATGGCCTCTGGCTTCCCCCGAAAATAGGCGGTGAAGTAAACAACCCTCTGAAGCTCATCCTCTTTTTCGAGGAACCGACTAACCAAACCCCGTAGATCAAGCCAGCGACATTTCCCTCCATCGATCCCTTTGAGGCGATGATAGAGGTTGAATCCATCGATAAAGGCGTGAACGCGAGCCATAGCAATAAAAAAGCCCGGTGCCTCTCGACACCGGGGACTACGGGATATACCCGTAGCGGGTTAAAGCTATCTTAAGGTAAACGTTTAGAAAATCAAGCCACTTCCTAAGCCGTGTTTGGAGTTCCATACACCTCCTTGAACGAAAAACGAAACAAGGCACAGGGATGGCATTCACCATCTCCAGAAAAGCGAAACCCGCCAACCTGTTGAAAGAGAGCGGGTTGCGAAGTGGTACAGGATGACGGACTCGAACCGCCGACATACTCGGTGTAAACGAGTCGCTCTACCAACTGAGCTAATCCTGCGTTCACCACTTGCGTGCGGCGGGACGATATGCCCAAAACGGGATAAAGCGCAAGCGATTTGCGAGCTTGTGTGAACTTCTTTTCGGTGCTTGGGTCCGCGCAAGATGCATCTTCGCTTCACCGAAAAAGAATTAGCCACCTTGGTGGAGATGGTCAGCCTGTCGACCGAGATGGCGAATTTAAACCCCAACGATACGGGGAACGCTGGATTTGCGCGCTTTGAAGAGATCGAACACAAGGTCCTAGAAGCCGCAAAAAATACGGGCTTGGGAGAAATGATCGAATACGATGTCGCTCGCGAAAAGAATCGCGTCACCGAGAAATTCCAAGAAACGGCCTTTTTTCAACAATGCTTCGACGAATTTCGGAATGCCAGTTTCTGGGAAGAATTGATGATTCGACTCACCGAGCGAGACTTGGTCCGAGAGATGGGGAGGTCCACTTACATGGCGATGAATGATGAAGAACGACGTAAAAAATCCGAACCTCTCGAAAAGCGCTACTGGGAGAAATTCCTAAAAGATGGCATAGATCCTCTTTTCTGGATTGATCGCAATGAAGATGCCTAAGACTCTCCGACCATGATTTCACGGCGGAAGATCTTTTACCCCATCTCGGATTCCCTGCTCAACTACCTAGCGCACTACGGGAGACTCTCTGAGGTACCTTTAGTTTATGATGAGTTGCTGAGATTCACCGGATCGATTCCCTACGAAAATCCCGCCGGCGAGGAAACGCTCTGGCTAGAGGTCATGTATCCACCCGAGGTGATGGCGGAACTTCGACCCAAACTCACCAAGATCTATGCCCTTCTAAAAATCGGCGGAGACTTAAGCCTAGCCGAGCACCTCACCGTTGAGCGCATCGACTTCGGGGAATTTGGAAACTCTCGCCCTTTTCGAATTCGCATCACCAACCTCTTCAACGGTAACTCGGACTACTACTACGTGAAAAATGCCGACGCCTCGCGGCTCTTCGGCCTAGAGCTGGAGCACATCCTCTCACCCAACCGAATCAACTATTTGGTCAACGGCAACACCCTCATCGAGGAGCACATCGCCGGAGTTCCGGGTGACGTTTTCATTCGAGATCATCTCCCCAATCCCGAACTCAATCACGTCCGCGTCGCCAAGGAATTCGTGAAATTTGGAGAGCGTTGCTTTGTCAAACTCCTCGGAGACATGCGCACCGTGAACTATGTGGTCGACATCACCCCTGACTTCGAAGAAGTGCAATATCGTGTCCGCCCGATCGACTTTGACCAACAATCGTATGAAGGACAACTGCCCGTCTATCGCGCCCACATGTTTCCCGACAACAAGCCCGTCGAAGATCTCGTCAGGTCCCATCTTAACAACCAAACCATCCTGCAATACCGCGCCGAGGAACACCTCCAAATGTCGCGCCGCGCGAAGGTGGAACGTAACCGGCTCAAAGCCGTCCTAACGGTGATGAATCGAACAACGATCGCTCCTCACGAGCACGTCGTTTCCCTACGAGACGCCTTAGTCGAACGCTACGGCTCACATTCTTTCGAAGCCTGCGAGTCGATGGGCGCGCTCACCGCGATCCACCTTCAAAAGGTCCTCAACCTTACTTCACCTCGAAGGTGACATAGGTATCTTTCTCGCCAATTTTTTCGGTCTCAGCCATCCAGATAAACTTGAATGATTTATAAAGAGGTCCCTTTGTCACGACGTCAATTCGGCCAGTCTTTTCACCTCCATTTTCAATGATCAAGGTCTTCTTCTTCATTGCGTCGCACTTCATCTCGATCGCACTCGCGCCATCTTTCAGATACTTATCGCTCGTGATATCGTCGTCTAAATCCGAGAACTTGACCTTAGCCTTCTTGCCATCTTTCAATCGGACGCCACGTAAATAGTCATTGCTCAGCTTTCTTTTGAGCTCGCGCTCTTCCGGCGTCTTATCAAAGCGGTATAACTGCGGCAGGCTAAACTCGAGGCCGACGCGAATTTTATTCTCCGTCTTCTTTTCTAAGATCTTCGGCATGATGGAAAATGATCCACGCGATGGAACATGCGTCCACTGAACTTTAGTGTCACCCGTGACGGTTGCTACAAAGACAATTGGTTTTTTAGGATCCAAGCCTTTCTCGTGCTCACTGCTCAAGCCGCCCTCCTTAAGAAACTGTCGACGAACCCACTTCCCATTAACTTCTTCTTCAATGATGTACTTAACCATCACATCTTTCCCCACTCGCTTACCTCTTTCTTTTGGGTAAATCAGGGATTCCCCATCTGCGCCAATTCCGAAGTCAAAGCCTCTCCCTTCCCAACCGATAAAATAGCCCAACCAATCCTTATGGTCAGACATCTGGGGGAGTTCGGCAAAGGATGGGGTCAAACAGGCGACAAGAAGGAGGAGTGAACGCTTCATAACCCTACTAAACACCAGACTAATGATTCGTAAAGTCCCCTTGCTTGGAATAATCCCCCACCCATAGACTCCCATTGCTATGAAGTTCCTCCTCTTTTTTTGCCTCATCTTTGTCAGCTGCCAGGCTCAGCCAAAGCAAACTCCCGAGCTTGGCAGCGTCGCTTGGTCCCGAGACCTCGCAACCTCGCTCGAAGCTTCCAAAAAATCAGGAAAGCCAGTCTTCCTCCTCTTTCAAGAAGTCCCCGGCTGAGTGGGCTGCCGCGTCTTTGGGTCCAAAGTCCTCTCACATCCTGCCCTCGTAAAACTCATCGAATCCGAATTCGAAGCCGTCGCGATTTATAACAATGCTGGCGGTAAAGATGCTCAGATCCTTAAAGAATTCAAAGAACCCGCTTGGAACTACCAAGTGGTGAGATTCATCAAAGCAGATAAAAGCGACATCATCCCCCGCCGCGATGGCATCAATACCGTCGCTGGGATCGCAAAACGCATGGTGATGGCTCTCGAAAAAGAAAAGCGCGAAGTCCCGAAGGAGCTCCGCGCTTTGAGTAAATCTTAAGTGAATCGCTCTACTTCGCAGCCGCGAAGTTCTCAGCAACCACGTCCCAGTTCACAACATTCCAAAATGCGCCGATGTAATCAGGGCGGCGGTTTTGATAGTTGAGGTAGTAAGCGTGCTCCCAAACATCGAGTCCGAGAATTGGAGTGCAGGCGCAAGTTCCTGCAGCCTCACCCATGAGTGGGTTGTCTTGGTTTGGAGTCGAGCAAACGCCAAGTGAGCCGTCGGACTTTACGCCGAGCCAGGCCCAGCCGGAACCGAAGCGAGTCGCACCTGCTTTCGCGAATTCCTCTTTAAAGGCATCGAGAGATCCAAAAGCGGAATCGATGGCCGCCGCAAGATCACCAGAAGGAGCAGAAGCACCACCGGGAGTGATCACTTTCCAAAAAAGGCTGTGGTTGTAGTGACCTCCACCATTGTTACGCAGAGCCGGAATGTCGGCGATTTTCGCTTGAAGGTCGACCAGAGAGAGGTCGGCAAGATCAGCGTGGCTTTCGAGCGCCGCATTGAGATTCGTCACGTAAGCGTTGTGATGCTTACCGTGGTGAATTTCCATCGTAGCTTTGTCGATGGTGGGTTCGAGAGCATCGTGGGAGTATCCAAGTTCAGGAAGTGTATGAGCCATGTTTTTAATTGAGTTTGATTTTAGGACAGTGCACTTACACATTCGCGCAGTGCTTGCTTGAGGAGAGAATTGCACCTTCTCGATGAACCGCAAGATCGCAATGCTTGATCCCATGACCGAATTTCTATCTCACCCCGCTGTCCTTCCAGCCCTCCTTGGCTTTTTAGGAGGTGTTTTCCTGACCTTCTTTACCCTCTCCCTCCGTCTTTCAGCCTTAGGAACCGCTGCGATCCAGCAGGAAAAAGCCGACGCCAAGACGATTGCCGACCTCAAAACTGAAGAATCAGCCCTTCAAAATGAGGTCTCCAGCCTCCGCACCTCTGAATCACGCCTCATCAAGCGACAAGGCGAACTCGAAGCGATTGCCGGCACTGAAGAACAAAGGCGTGAAGCCCTTTCCCAGCAACTCTCCCAGACCGACGCATCTCTCCAAAACGGACTCATCAGGCTGGAAAAGACCCTTCTCAATGCTCTTCGCCAATCTCAACCAAAGGAAGAGATCACCGATTTTGTCCCCCATCTTCCCGCTCAAAAAGAAACTCCTCGGGAGTATAATTTCGAAGGTTTCGTCGCTGAACCACCCGCCGCAAAAGCCGAGTCCGCAGCCAACGTCTTGCGAGCTGCCCTCAATGACCCCGAGGCCTAAAGCTCGATGAAAACTGCCCTCGTCACCGGAACCTCGTCCGGAATCGGAAAAGCAATCGCAGAAGCCCTGCTTAAAGAGGGCATGACCGTGATCGGACTCTGTCGATCCGTCGAAAAACTCCCCACTGGCGTCATCCCCCTTCCCTGCGACCTTCGGGAACCCGGTGAGATCCAAGCTGCTTTCGAAAAAGTCCCGCAGCTCGATATTTTGGTCAATTCCGCCGGCCTCGCCTACCTCTCACGGCTTGCCGATGGCAATCCACAACACTGGGAAGAAATGTGGCGCGTCAATGTTCACGCTCTCAGTCTTTGCAGCCAACTTGCCCTCGCTCGATTCCCCGAAACTGGCGGACACATTCTCAATCTCTCCTCCATGTCCGGCCACCGCGTTCCTCCGACCGGAGGCTTTTACGCCAGCACCAAGTTTGCCGTCAGAGCGCTCTGCGAAGCCCTCCGATCCGAGCTCAAAACCCTCGGGAACAAAACCCGAGTTTCCTCACTCTCGCCCGGCTTCGTCGATACCCCCTTGCTCGATACCTACTTCGCCGGACGCGCCGAGGAACTTGCCGCGACGCGCCAAAATATCGACATGCTCACGCCCGAGGCCATCGCCGCCACCGCACTTCATATCTTAACGTCACCTCCGGAAGTCGAAATTAACGACGTCCTCATGCGCAGCGCAGATCAGTCCGTCTGAGTCTCTTCGGAAGCCTTCGGCTCTCCCGCAACTTTTGGAGTCTCGGGAACTTTCTCTTCAGGAGCTTCGGCTTTTGCTTCCTCCACATCCTTCTTCTCTGCCGCAGATTTCTTCTTCGCGGACTTCTTTTGGGGAGGCGCAGGCTCACTACTTTTCGCCAAATGCACCGTGGTGTCAGAAAGCATAATTAGGTGACCTTGCCCCAGCAGCCATTGGAAATCTTGAAGCCACTCGTGCTTGAGCTCGGCCGTGACATCGGCCGGCATCACTTCTTCCCAAAATTCCTTCAGGGTGATCCCGGACTTCTTCGTCACTTGCTCAATCATGGCCTGAGGCCGCTCTGAGAGCTTGGTATCTTCAGGAACGGCATGAGGACGAGAAGGCCCAACCTTAAGTTTCTTATTCCACTTAAAGACCGCCACGTGACGACCCGAAAGTTGGCGACACACCAGCGGCATGAGATTTGAAGGATAACGTTTCTCTTCCGCAACTCCGTTCTTGAGGAGAGTCAGCAAACCCGGAGAAAGAAGATTCCCACGAATGTCCCCCATCACCCAAGCCCGATTCGTTTCCTCGAAGGCCTTATCGAAATTGTTTTCTGCAAAATGGCGTTCAACGGATCTGGCGTCATCGAAAAGTTCGACCTCAGCAGAAGGAGCCTCTTCGACCGGGGCTTCCTCTTGAGCAGGCTCTTCAGCCACCACCTCTTCTTCAGCCACTTCCTCGCTCGCTTCAGACTCAGCTGGAGCTGCTTCCTCACTTGCTTCAACTTCCTCAACCGCTGGGGTTTCCTCCGCAACTTCCTTGGGCTCTTCCTTCGGCACCTCTTCCGCTGGAGCTTCGTTTTCTACCGGCGCTTCCTTTTCCTCCGCGGCGACCTCTTCGCTCGCCTCAGTTTTTTCAGCGTCTTCGCTCTTCGGCTCCGCGATCTTCCACTTGCTAACCGTCTTCATGCTCTCCAACCATGCTTCCACCGCTTCTTCACCATGCTCCGTCCGGACCTTCGCTTTATAAGCTTCGATCGACATATTGGAAAAGCGCTCACGATGCAGCGCGTTCAATTTCTCCTGATAACCATGGTAATTTGGCGGCCCAAGAAGCTCGTTACTGATTCCACAACGAGCCACTGCGGAAAAGCTTCCCTTCGGAGCCTCTCCCTCGACCTTCACCTCTTCATAATACTTCCCGAGCCAGTCCGCTTTCCAAATGTGGCGCTGGGCCTCATCGCGACTGAGCCAGATCGACTGATCTTCCCGACAACGGTAAAATGGCTTCTCCGGTGAATCAAAAGTCACCCGAAAACGATCACGGCTTTGCAAAAGAACCTTCGCGAGATCGAATACCGAAAATGTTTGGCCTGAATCGATCACGCGCTTCGCCAAAAGATCGAGGCTTTCCTCGGCGGGCATAATGCGAATGTTCACGCCCTCTGGCGGCGGGACTTCCTGACGTTGCGGACGGCGTTGATCATCACGATATCCTCCACGACCACCCCTGCCTCGGCCTCCTCCTCCACGGCTTCCACCACGACGATCATCACGTCGGGGACCTCCCCCACCCCGACGATCATCGCCACGACCACCGCCGCCTCGCTTATCATCGCGGCTTCCGCGGTCTTTATATTTCTTAAGGCTTTTGGATTCCGATGGATCGCGAGCCCACGCAGGGCCGAAATTTAAACCGGATAAATCAAGAGCTCCGTTTTCATCTGGAGTTTGTGGAGTATCTTCACTCATAGGGGCAGGGAGAAATTGAAGCACACACACTGCGGGTTAGAAAGCATGCATCGTTGCTTTTTCATAAAAAATGGTGATAGTCTATTTGTGCGAAAAGTCGTCCAGCTTCGCGGATTCCTCGTCCAACATCATCTCATCATCGACGAAAATGAAATTCACCTCATCGATGGCGGCTTCATCGGAGGGATCTCCCGCATCAAAAACGCCCTCGCTAAACTCGGTAAAACCTTCTCCGATCTCAGCAGTATCGTCCTCACTCACGGCCACCTCGACCACAGTTTAAACCTAGCCCGCCTCCAGCAACTCAGTGGCTGCCAAGTCTTTGCACCACGCTTGGACCGCGGACATCTCGAAGGCCATCATCCCTATCGCGGCCTCTCTCGCCTTTGCGGCTGGCTTGAAAAAATAGGCCGCTTTTTCTTCCGCTTCAAAGCACCCAAAGTCGATCACTGGTTCGATGACGGCGATGAACTTGCCGGACTCAAAGTCATCGCCCTCCCCGGCCACACCCTCGGGCATTGCGGATTCCTCCTCGCTGAAGAAAAGCTCCTCATTGCCGGAGATCTCTTCACAAACCACCTCGGCAAGGCCGCCATGCCTCCCCGAATCTTCAACGACGACCACGACGAAGCCAAAAAAAGCATTCGCAAAGCCGCTCAGCTCGAGCTCAACGGAATCTTCCTCAATCACGCCTGGCCGACCACTCCCTCAAAAGCCCTAATCTCCCTCATCAACCTCGCGGATGACCTTTAAGAAAGGCTCTAAATACTTTTCCGCCTTCGCCTCCCCAATTCCCTTCACCAACAAACCCGCGTCCATCGTCTTTGGCCGCAGTCGGGCCAAATGCTCCAAGGTTTCATTGGAGAAAACAACATAAGCCGGCACCTGAGCCGCCTTGGCGAGACGGGTTCGAACATCCTTCAGTCGATCATAAAGGCGACCATCAAAGCCCATATCCTTCAACTCCACTCCATCATCCGAGGTCTTCGAGATCCCCTCACTCCCCGGCCACTCCAAGGCATAGCTCGTCTTCCCCCTCATCACTTGATCTCCGCGAGCAGTCAGCGTGACGAGCGGATACTCGCCCATCTGCGTCACAATCAACCCGCCGTCATTCAAGCTTCGAGCCAAGGCATTCAAGTAAGCCGTTCCACTATCCTTCAAGAGCCCATAGGTTTTGAGTTCATGGAGTCGCGTCCGCAAAATATCCTGAGACTTGCTCCCCACCAGCATTTGAATAATGCGACCTCTTCCAAAGATCCCCTCCCAGCCCGTCGCGGTCCGGCGCGACATCCGGGCCACGCCGCTCAGAAACTTCCGCACCACCAAGTCTTCCTCATCGGTCGGCGCACGGCGTTCACTGCTCTCCTCACCTCGACACACGTCACAACTTCCACAAATCGGCGCATCTTCCTCGCCAAAGTATTCCAAAACCCACTGCTGGCGGCAGGTATTGGCGTAGCAAAGCTGCACCATCTTCTCCAGCTTCTCGCGATCCCGCCTTTCCTTCTCTTCCAAGGCCGCCTCATCAATCGTGAGATCTTTTGCCAAGACCTCTGGCTGCAAAAGACGAGTCCCCTTCGCTCGCGAACCTTCAATATCAAAACGCTCCACCCATCGCCCCCGCAACAGAGACCCCAAAGCAGCCCCAATCGCCATCCCATTCTTCGCTCCAATGGCCCCTTTAATGTCATCCAAAGTACGATGAACCTCGTAGTTCTCATCGGCCTCATTCAAAAAATACTGATAAACATCCCGAATCATTCCCGCCCCGGGATTTACCCCATCGATAAAAAACTCCTGCGTCCGCGTGTCAGCGTAATTAAAGAGCAGCTCACAAAAAGAGGCCTCCCCATCCCGCCCCGCACGACCCGCTTCCTGATAGTAAGCCTCCACACTCCCCGGAATCTCAAAATGCACCACAAAGCGCACATCCGAACGGTCGATTCCCATTCCAAAGGCATTCGTAGCCACCGCAATGTCGGCCTCGCGTGAGATAAAGCTATTCTGCGTCCGCTCCCGCTCCTGATCGCTCATCCCGCCATGATATGCCACGCATTTGAGACCCCATGAGTGAATTGTCTCCGCCACTTCCTCGACCTTCTTGCGAGTTGCACAGTAGACAATCCCCGTCTTGTGCTCGCTGAGAACCTTCTTAAGCCGCGCATACTTCTGCGTCACCTTCTCCACCGCCGTAATCGTGAAGCTTAAGTTAGGCCGCTCGAAACCACTGATCGTTTCAAAAGGCTCCCGCAACTTCAGGACCCCGCGGATATCATCCCGCACAATCGGAGTCGCAGTCGCCGTCAAAGCGACACATTGCGGACGACCCAAATCTTCTAAAGCCTTCCCCAGCCGCATGTAGTCAGGACGAAAATCGTGCCCCCATTGACTCAAACAATGCGCTTCATCAATCGCCACCATCTCGATCTTCACATCGCGCAGGGCTTCCATAAAAGAACCCGCCCGGAAGCGCTCCGGCGCAATGTAAACGAGTTGATACGCCCCATTCTTCATCCCCTCCAACCTCTCCCGCTGCTCCGGCCAGCTGAGGGTAGAATTGATCAAAGTCACCGCCACGCCTCGCTCTTCCAGCGCATCCACCTGATCTTTCATCAACGCAATCAGCGGGCTCACCACCAAGGTCACCCCTTCCCGACACAGCGCCGGTAGTTGATAACAAAGCGACTTTCCCCCACCCGTCGGCATCACCACCGAGCCATCACGACCTGAGAGGATCTCGCCAATCACGTCCTCCTGCCCGTCCAAAAAATCTTCAAATCCGAAGACTTCCTTCAACTTTGCACGAGCATGATCAATTGGGTCCATCGCCAGCATTCAATTGAACACCATGACAAAGTGCAAGAAAATCAATCGCTATTGCGCGGAATAGAGAAGTCGCTACGCTCTCTCACCGACACGACTATGAAAAAAGCATTCCTCATCGCCTCCGCCTCGCTCTTCACTGCCACATTCTCCTACGCCGGTGGCGAAGGCTGGATGCAGGACTTCGAAGCTGCCAAGAAAAAAGCCGCCGAAGAAAAGAAAGACCTCCTCCTCGACTTCACTGGCTCTGACTGGTGCCCTCCTTGTAAGGACCTTACGGCCCGCATCCTCTCGCAAGATTCCTTCAAAACAGAAGCTGGGAAAAACTACATCCTCGTCGAGCTCGACTTCCCGAACGACAAATCAAAAATCACCCCCGAGATCAGCGCTCAGAATAAGAAACTTGCTGAAGCCTACGGGATCCAAGGATACCCCACCATCCTTCTCACCGATGCGCAAGGCCGTCCTTTCGGGCAGACTGGCCACCATCCCGGATCTCCCGAAGACTACCTCGCCCACCTCGCTGATCTCCAAAAAAGCAAGACCGCCCGCGATGAAGCATTCACCAAAGCCGAGAAAGCTGAAGGAGTCGATAAAGCCAAAGCTCTCTACGCCGGACTCAAGAACATCCCTGACGCTCACCTGAAGCACTACAGCGACATCGTCGAGACCATCAAAGCAAACGACCCCACCGATGAAAGCGGCCTCATCGCAGATCAGGCTAAGAAAGAAGCAGAAGCGAAAGCAGAAGCAGAACTCCAAGAAAAAATGGCCGGCCTAAACGAAAAACTGGCGACAGCCATCGAGTCAGGCGACAACTCAAAAGCCATTAAACTCGTCGATGAATTCGTCGAAGCAGAGAAGCTTGAAGGCGAGACGAAACAACAAGTTCTCTCTACCAAAATTAACGTCTTCTTACAGGGTGGCGACTTTGACGCCGCCGAAAAGGCTGCCGCCGAGATCATCGCGGTTGCCCCTGAATCCGAATTCAGTGGCCTCGTGAAAGACTTCATCGAAAAACGCCTGCCAGGGATGCGCGCCGCCGCTCAAGAAGAAGAAAAAGAAGCGCCCGCAGACAAAGCCACTGAGGCCAAGTAGATCGTCTCTTTTCGAAAACTAACTTCAAAGCGCGTGCGGCTCCGGCCTCACGCGTTTTTTTTGACTCTCAAGTTTACTCGGCGCTCGGATAGATGAAGCGGAAGAATTTTGCCGAAGGAGCCGCCACCATTTCGTGGATTAATTCCCCCTCAGCCGTGGCCTCGATCGGCACTCCAGCATCCCAGTTTTCCATATCGGACGATGTCTTAAGAAGGTATGTGACCCGGGGAACCGCAGCAGCACGGAGGGTGACATTACGTGCTCCTCCTACGACATCACTATCGAAAGTGACTTCTGCCGGAAGAACAACGAAGGAAATCTCATTGGCGGCATTGAAGGGACTAGACCACTTCTCATCAGTGTAAACCGAGGTGCCGGACAAAGTGCCGAGGAAGGCCACAAGAGCTTCTTTCAAATTTTCGGAAAGATTGAGGCTCAGCGGCGGACCTTGAGCCCCACCGAGACGCCGATCCAATCCCTGGGTAGCAGCAGGAATCGCATTATAATGATTCACCACATCGAGCAGCGTGGCCTTCGAGCCATCGTGCATGAAAGGCCCGTTGGGATTTCCCTCCCCATCCACCACATCCCGCAAACTAGGTGAACGAGTGTTGGTCCGATCCTCAACACCCTCCAAAGAAGTGATCACCCCATTGTGCCCAGAAGCGGGATCGATATCGAAAGTCGGAGGGGAATGACAAGACGCGCATCCCACTCCACCTCCAGGCCTGAGAGGACTCGTGAAAAGGCTTTTCCCAAGATTTTCCTGCGCCGTGAAGTTCGGAAAATCTGCATTAATATTCTGAGTCGCGACGAAGCCTTCATCATATTTGCTGTCGAACGATTGAATGCTTCGCACAAATTGCGAAAGAGCCATCTGCATCCGAGATTCAGTCACGGCAGGAGACCCATAGACCGCGGTAAAAAGAACCTGATAGAGCTCAATCTCTGAAACCCGCTCGACCAAGTCACTAAGATCTGGATCGCCATCCGCACCACTAAAACCCATTTCAATATGATCCTGAATCGGTTGAGTTGTCTGAGCTTCCAGAGTAGCCGCGCGCTCATCCCAGAAAAATTTAGCCTCTCGTGAAAAGCGAGTATTGATCAACCGCATCGAGTGTCGCCCGGTCGTCCCCCCGACTCCCGTGCTCGCAATCGCGGTATCACCAAAGGCATGCTCCTGCTGGTGGCATGATGCACACGAAACGGTGGAATCTTTTGAAAGCCGTTTATCGTAAAAAAGAACCCGCCCCAAGGTAGCTCCGATATCAGAGATTGGGTTGTTTGCCGGAGTATTATCCGGAGCGATGTAAGCTGGCACCGTTTGATCGGCGTAAGAATGGAGATCCGTCAAATCTAGAGCGGCTTCCTGAGCCAGAGCGCCATTGGCAATCAAGATGAGTGACGTGAAAATTTTCTTCATACGCGGACTTTATCAGATCCAAGCTGAACCTTGAGTGAATATGCTCACTTTTTTTTCTTCGGAGCGATCCAGAGAAGAATCCCATAAAGCGTGAATGCCACCGCATGCAGGGTGATCAAATAGTAAGGCCACGGCCCCATGTAGTCAAAAAAGGTCTCCGCATCCGGCTTCCCGTTTAAGAAACCGTAGTTCTCTCCAATGAGAAAGTTGATCGACATCACCACCGCCACGTATCCCAGGCTCCACCAAACCGCGCGAAGAAAGGCCCCCTTTTCCGGAATGATCCCCATTCCCCAAACCAAAAAGACCGCCGCAATCGGCACCCCGCCGTGCTCGAGAAAGAAGATGTAAAACTCAATTTCCCGCCAATCAAACCACAGCGTCGGCATGATCAAGCCCTGCAAGGTCCCCGCCAATCCCCACAAATACCCGATCTCCGCAAAGCGTTGCTTCTTCGTAAAAAGAGCAATCGCCAAAAAGATCGCCACCACATCACAGAGGTAAAACGGCAGTGAATTATCCTTCACCAATGACCACCCATGTTCACCCACCCCATAGCGGACCAGAGTCAGCACCGGATCCAAGGCCACCGCAACTAACAGGAGAATTCCCATCGCATAGCGGAGATGCTTAAGCGACCTCTCATCCGGCCCACTCCGCGCATAGCTCGTCACCACGATCGCAATGATCAGCGTGGTCAACATCGCAAGATTATGCGCTGTCCCAAAGAGTTGAAAGTCAGGCTGCATCTGAAGATTCATCTCCGCTCATTCTATGCAGGTTTCACTAAAAACGAACCATCGATTCTCGAAGATCATTCATTACCGAAAACGATACCTCATGGCAGTTAAGGCTCCAGAATCTACGACACGCCCTGTTGTCAACGAGCCTCTGACCGTGAATTTTGAATTCACATAAAACGAATCACTTCGTCTTCACCACCCGCTTTTGAAACCATTCTGCCTCTTTCTCTAAATCATTAACTTTCAAGAAATCGGCCAACTTTTGATAACGCTCAGCAGGCTTAAAACGAAGTCCCCAGTGGATCTTACGAAGGCAAGCCGGACAGAAATGAAGCGGAGCACGATCAGTTTCAGAAAGACTATTGGAGCCATTCATCAGGCAGTGAAAGTGGGTGCAGTGCTTGATCCCAAAAACATGACCCGTCTCGTGTGAGATCACTTTGAGCGCCCGAAGAAGCGCCCGTTTTTTATCGTCCTCAATTCCGTATCGCGCAAAGCTGAAGATCCCGCAGCGCGCCTTGAGGCGGGCCATTCCAAAGACAAAATTCCACTCAGGACCGGGATAAAGATCCTTCATCGTGACTCCCATAACCACGAAGGCGTCCTTTGGGATACGAGCCTCTAAAACATTAAGAAGGTCCGTGCAATTGACCTGATCACCTCGGGAAGAAACCGACTTGAGATCTGCCAGCTTGAGCGTCTCCGCGACTTTCACCGCCATCGGGTAAAAATAGGCCTCCATGTATTTCTTCAAAGTCGCGAGCTGCGGAGCACCTTCCGGAAAGTCACCGATCGGCTGGAGATAAATCAACTTCCGCCCCCCTGCTCCCGGCTTATTGGGGCGGCTCTTCAAAAACTGCCCGTAGGTTTGCCCTGCTTCTTCATGAGAAGAAAGCCAATCAAAGGACCCCGGTTTTGGAATCGGCTTAAAGTCTTCACTCGGCTCAAAGGCCGCCTTCAATTGAGGCGAAAGATGCAAAAGACTCCCCACCGCCTTCTTTTGTTCGGTCGGTCCCGGAATCGTAAACGCCAAGAGCAACGACATCCCCATCAGCGAAGAGAAGAGAGTGAGCGATTTCCTCATATTAGGATCAGTGTTATCAAATCATCTTGCTGATGTCGATACCGGCAAAAGCTCTTTCAATCAGCCTCCTAAAACTGCTAGCATCCTGCCCCTATGAACGGCTCCCGTATATTGACCCTCCTCCTCACCAGCTTTCTCGCGGTTTCTTGTAGTGAACTCACCCCCGTCAAAGAGGACGTCACCCAGCTTAAAAAAGCCCCCGCCGCCGTCGCTAAACCAGCTCCCAAACCTGTCTCGAAACCCGCTGTCACAAAACCTGCCGTGGTAAAGTCCAAGAGCACTGCTCTCAAAACCTACTCCGGACTCGCTTCTTGGTATAGCATCAAGACCAATCACGGCCGCACCACCGCGAGCGGCCGCCTCCTCTCCAACGACGCCTACACCGCCGCTCATAAAACCCTCCCCTTCGGCACAAAAGTCCGTGTCACCTCCCTCTTCAATGGTAAATCAGAGATCCTCCGCATCACCGACCGCGGCCCCTACATCAAAGGCCGCATCATCGACGTTACCATCGGCAGCGCCAAGCGCCTTGGCTTCTATTCTCGCGGAATCACCAAAGTGAAAGTCGAAGTCCTTGAGTGGGGCACTTGGAAATACAAGAAGCCCTAGAGGCTGTCTTCCTGCAAAAATTCACTCAATTGCCCCTCGATATTCTTAGGGACAATCGCGGTTAGGATCACATCATTCCCCTCATACTCGGTTTCCAAGACCTTCCCTTCTCGGTGAAGGAGCCCCGAAATATCACCGCGAGATTGTGGCACGCGATAGACCAACTTCTTCACCCGATCGGCGAGGAAGTCGGTAAACTTTGAAGTCAGTTCTTCCAAGCCAGCACCCGTAATCGCTGAGGTTTCAAAAGCCCCCGGAAACTCCGCGCGCAGCCCTAGCAACACGGCTTGATTCTCCACCTTATCGATCTTGTTCAAGACGATCAGCACCCGCTTGTCTTCCGCTCCCAATTCCGAGAGCACTTTGCAGGTCGTATTATAGTGCTCGATGATTTCATCCGACGAGGCATCGAGCACGTGAATCAAGAAATCGGCCAAAATTGCCTCCTCCAAAGTCGCCTTAAACGACTCCACCAAACGGTGCGGGAGATTCCGAACAAAGCCCACCGTATCGCTCAAGAGCAGGTCTTGCCCATCCTCCAACTCCAGCCGCCGCGTCGTCGGATCGAGCGTCGCAAAGAGCATGTCGGCTTCCATGATATCGGAACCCGCGAGCTTATTGAGCAAAGTCGACTTCCCCGCATTGGTGTAACCCACGATCGCCGCCGTCGCGATGTTGTTACTCTGGCGTTCTTTCCGCTGAGTGGAACGCTGCATCCGCACCGACTCCAACTCCGCCTTCAATTTGCTGATCCGCTTACGTGCGAGACGACGATCGATCTCGATCTGCTGCTCACCCATTCCACGCGAGGCCCCACCGCCTCCAGATCCCCCACCACCACCTTCGCGGTCCAGGTGACCCCACATTCGCGCCATGCGTGGTAAAGCATACTGCATCCGCGCCAGCGAAACCTGCAGGCGCGCCTCCTTTGTGCGCGCTCGCTTTGCAAAAATATCTAAAATCACCTCTTCCCGATCCAGCACCGTCATGTCCGAGAGCTCTTCCCAATTCCGCTGCTGCATCGGCGAAACCTCGTTGTCAAAAACGATACAATCGCAACCTCGATCCTTCGCCAGCTGTGCCAATTCATCCGCTTTTCCGGTGCCACAAATTAAACCTCGATGACGATCACGCACCCGCACGAGCTCCATCCCCACGATCTCAATTCCAAGAGTTTCCACCAACTCCTCCATCTCAGCCAAAAGAAGCTGAGTCTCCTCCTCCTCCGACTTATCGAAACAAAATCCTACCAACATGGCCTTCTCGACCATCTCCGGTTTTTCTCGTACTTCAAACATCAGTTAGAGCCTAAAAAAGAAGCGTGAGCAGAAGTTCAGGTAGGCCGGTTGTCGTCATTATTTTAGTGGAGTCTTATTCCCTGATTCATCTAAATTTACAAAGGTCACTTGCGTGGTAAAGATAGCATTCCCTTGACCCGCGCGGCCTTTGAAAACCTGCACATCGTAAGTCACCGAAGTGTTCCCAGTCTGGGCTTTCTCCGATTGGATCGCCAGGATCGTCCCCTCCCGCACGCTGTGTCGAAAAACCACTTGATCCATCGAGATCGTCACAAAGCGACAGCCCGGGAAATCGAGACTCGCCGCAATCCAAGAAGCTTCATCGATCCAGCTCAGCAACCTCCCTCCAAAAAGATACCCGTATTGATTCAGGTCTTCCGGAAGGACAAGGCGGTGAGTCTCCATAGGCGGACTACTTCAAGCGAATGAGGATCTTCTTATTCCGAGAATCAGTATCCTCAGAAACAGTTTCGATCTCAGAATCATCGACGAGCGCATTGTGCACCAAACGACGATGGTAAGAATTCATAGGATTCATCCAAAGCTCACGACCACTTTCCTTCACCTTGTCAGCAAGTTTAAGCGCCTTGTCAGCAACCCTTTGCTCCTGCTCAGCTCGGTAACCATCGCAATCAACCCGATAGCGAGGGGCATCAGGATGCGAACCACGAGTAATGCGGTTCACGAGATACTGAAAATCATCAAGACGATCCCCATTTTTACCAATCAAAAGAGAGGAGTGATCCGAAACAATATTCAAAGTCTCATGCCCGGACTCGCCCAAGACCTCCACTTCAAATTCAAATCCAAGTTTTCCAAGCATGCTCGAAAGAGCTTCCTTCGCATCAGTAATCGCGTCTGCCATGGGGAAGACCTTAAAGTGAGATCTCGCGGGGTCAACTCATTGCGCACTCGCCCTGAGTCTTGCAAAAGCTTTTTCATTCACGGCCGGTAAAGCGACCGAAACCAGCTCAGTTTCGCCCTGATCAGTGACCTCTAAATCTTCCGCAGGAGGCGAATATGGGGCGAAATCTCCCAGAGAAGACCCCGTTTCAATCACGATCGGATCAACCGCAGCGCTTTTACTGCGCTGAAAGACCAAGCGCACCGTTCCCGCGTCCTTCTCGATGCGTGGACCATTCTCCGCATCTGCCGCCGCTGGATCTAAGCCCAGAGCATATTCTAGCAGGTTCGTAAGCCCGTCACCATCTGGATCATCATCATCTCCCTGCTCACCTGCAGGCACCGTGCTCTCTGCGATCCAAGTTGCGAAGCTCTCCTCAGGAGCCAACTCGACCGAGTTAATCGCCGCGATGATCTGGGAAGCCTGCGCGGCACTGCCCGACGCGGTCTCGTTAAAAAGAACCTCTCCCGTCGTGCCATCCAAAACCACCACACGTCGACGATCTCCCGGAATCGAAGTCGTCTTTGCCTCACTAAGACGGAAATAATTAAAGCCAAAGCGCGTTTTAGCGGTCCGGTCTGGTGAGGTATCGACCCCCAGCAACTGATAACTACTGTTCGCTCCCGATCCGTTACTGATTGCATTCGAAATCAATTGTGGATCATCGAAACTATCGACCGCAATGTTGAGCAAGACAGAGGCATAAGGCACCTGATTGTCATTGAGATTATCATCCTGAAATTCGGTATTTACTGAGCTCGCCAACTGCGAGACTGCGGATCGTCAGGTCGGTCACCAAGAAGCATGATAAACGACCATCACCGCTTTCCCGGCAAACTCCCCTCGGAACGTCACCTCATTCAAATTGATGAGCGCTTGGTTTCCTCCAGCGGGTGTTCCCAGAGTCAAGCCGAGTGATTCAGGAATGATCGTCCCGACCGGGATCGATTGCGCAAACCCCGAAGAAGAGGCAATGGCCATAATGACGGTGTTAAAGAGGTACTTTTTCATGAGAAATTAAAATTTATGAGTGATCGCAAAGCGCGCCGAAAGGAAATCGCGGTCTTGGTAAAGGTTCGTGAAAATATCATTCACTGGATCCTCAATCGGGTCAAAGTCAGTTTCATACACTCCGACTGACCCTCGGACCGAGGTCCCACCTCGAGTCCAAAGAAGTCCCAAGGAAACCTCCTGACTCTCCACTCCCGGAGCCGCCGTATTAAAATTCGATGAATTGATCTCCCCGCTGTCTTCATAGTAGCGGTATCCAAGATCGACCTGCCATTGCTCACTGAATTCGTAAACCAAAGTCACCCCACCATAAAAGGCATCGAAGCTCGGATCTTCCTGCGCCCCTCCGAGTTGAGCTCGCAGCGTCAAAGCATCAGTCAAAGCATAGGCCCACTCCGTCTGAATCTGCGTTCGTAGATCCCGGCCCTCAGTCTCGGTAAATCTCAAGGTATGTTTAGAAACCAGCTTCGGATGAACGACCGCATTCCAAACAAGCCCGCCCGAGTAGGTGTCCAACTCATCATCCGCCGAGACAAGCTCAAAGCGCTCCGTGACCGGATTCTGCTCCCTTCCCCAACCCGGAACGATTGTCGCTCGCGAGTATCCAAAGGTCAGTAAAACCGACCCCAATCCGGGACGATACGACCACTGGGCCCCCACTGAAAAAGCCAAAGAATCTGGATCCGCTTCCTCATAGAGCGGATTAAGCGAATTCGATTGATCATAAAACTCCGAGATCCAAATCGAGCGATGATCGGAGAAACCATCGACATAAGCACCCGTCGCCAAAAGCGACCAAGTCGGCGAAAGCGTCTTATGGACCTCGAGGCGGTAGTCTTGAGACCGCTCACTTCTCTCTGATGGGAGCGTCGTCGTAAAAGGCTCATAGTCGATCGCCTGCCGAGTCTCCCCCACCGCCCCCGCAAATTTCCAACTCCCGCGCGTCTGCTCAAATCGCAGCGAGGACTTTAAAATATCCACATCATCACTCGTCAGACTGTCCACCTCGAAATCCAAGCGACTCGCGCCTCGCGGAAAGAGAGTCGAAGAAAGTGCGATGGGATTCCCACCCGATTCTAAGCCAGCCCCAGCCAAAGCGGGCGACTCCCCCGCGAACAAGGGCAAAGAAGCGAAACTAATTGAAAAGAGAACGAGCGGTTTCACGTGTGTCGATTTCGGAGAGTCTAATTGAAAAAAGATGAAGAAGCCAACTGACTTCTAGTGAGAACAAGACGCTCATCCCCCGCCAGCCGATTGATTGGAACTGGCCCTCCCTTTTTCAAATTGGCTGACCATGCCGCACTCCCCAAATTCCGCCCCTTGTTGATCAAAACTCATCGAGTTCCGGTTCAATCTGCCCAAATCAGCGACCGACACCTCCGCGCACGAAACCACGAGCCAACTCGCAGGAAAAATTAACAGGAAAAGAGAAAAGAGCTTCATAA
The DNA here is from genome assembly GCA_937928545.1 of uncultured Verrucomicrobiales bacterium. GTDB lineage: Bacteria > Verrucomicrobiota > Verrucomicrobiia > Verrucomicrobiales > Akkermansiaceae > SW10. Next base: position 3,621 of record CALGJQ010000045.1, on the reverse strand, counting down.
CTAGAATGATTTCTACCTCCTAAGATCTCAGAATTGGAGATTTATTCCCGAAACACCTCATTTTTGGCGATTTTTCCCAAGAAAAACTCCCCCCTCACTCAAAGTCATAGGACTTTGCAACAAAGCGGGGGCGAGGTAACGTATCATCCTCCATGCGTTTCGCCCTCTTCATCTTCCTATTTGCCTTGGCTTCTCAAGCCCAAGGAAAGGTGAAATACGTCCCGCCCAATGATTCCCAGCCTCTCATTCGCCGAGACCTCATCCCTCTCGACGTCGATGCCATTCGCGATCTTGCCGAAAATCTCGCCCTTCTCGCCGATGGCCCCGCCCCAAAATCGGCCAGCCAACTTCGCAATCGCGTCCAAGCCCTCACTCTCAGCCAAAGACTCTCGCCCGCCCAAGCCCGCGCCCGAGCCATCATGGAAGCTCTCGCCACTCGTCAAAACCGCGCCGCTCCCGAAAAAGAAGATCTCAAATCCGCCCGGCGCACCGTCCTCTCCGCCACGGATTGGCTCGTCAAACTCCCCGCCGACTCTGAAGGCCACCGCCTCGGCCAACTCCTTCTCGATATCATCCAGCCCATCGCTCAAAATGAACCCGTTCTCGAGCATCACGATCGTCAAAATGCTCCTCAACGCTGGAAAGGCGTCATTGCCAAAGTCACCGCCTTCGAGAAGCGTGACCGTCCAGCGCCCAGCAACAAAAACACCCCTCCCATGCCGGTGCAGCCCGCGCAGCCCAGTGAAGACGAATCGAGCTATGCCGTCTCCGCCCTCCTCACTGAAATTCCCATGATCACCGGGGGACTTAATAAAGAAGCCAAAATCGCCCCAGGCCTCATCAAAACCAGTCTTGTCATCACCAAAAATAGAAATGAAAACGATAACCTCGGCCGCCTCCGATTTAAGCCCGACTCAGAGTATTCCACCAAAGCTCTCGAGTTAGCGCTCGAAAACTTCTTCCGATCCATCGACCAAGCTCTTCCCAAAGGCCACAACCTCAACGTCAACACCGACAAGCGACGCTACCTTACCCTAAACCGACAAAACATCGTCGCGCCCCTCGCCATGATGCTCGACGCCGCGATTTCTGGTCGCCCCCTCCGCCGCAATACCATCCTCTTCGCGGATCTCCACATCGATGGCTCACTCATCAAACCCGCCAAAGCCTGGGACATCCTCCTCGATCTCGAAAGCCTCCGCGTTCCCGATGGCACCCGCCTCATTGTCGGCAGCGGCATGCTCGAAGAAATGACCGCTCTCCTCGTCCTCCAAAAAGCCACCTTCTTTACCAAGTTCGAAGTGATCGAGGCCCCCAGCTTCGAAATCGCTCGCGAACTCTTCTACGAAGACGGAAAACCCTCCGACGCCGCCCGCGCCGCCATCTCCGGCTACCAAGAAGTCCGCGAAAAAGCCCTCGTCGCCACCAACTTCAACACCTTCCTCAGCCTCACCACCGTCGAGCAACGACTCATCAAAGCCCGCGACCACTCACCCCAACACCTCTCCGCTCGCATGCTCGCCACACAAGCGATTCGCCGCCCAGCCTACTTCTCCCGCTTCATGTTCGCCCAAGAACTCGATCGCCGGCTCGAAGGAATCTCTCAGCTAAAAGCCACCGATCGTAACCTCTCAGACCGAGCCATCAAGACCGCCTACAAAGCGGCTCGCGAAGAAGTTGACCCACTTGGGCGATTAGTAGAACGCCAAGAAAGATTAGTCCTCGATGAAGCCGTCGATACTCTCAAAAAACTCAACTCCGTAGGTCGTGTCACCGCCTCCGCCTATGACTCTCAAAAAGGCATACAGAGGATCAAAGACCTTGGAGCCTTCCAACTCGAGCTCACCAACTTCCGCCAAAAGCTCCGTCAAATCTACCAGCCCGCGAAGGAGTAATCAGGAATTTCTTATCAACGGTCCAAGGTCTCGTCCCTCGACTTGGCGACACCCTTTATTGTTCGCCTTTTTTACTTCTGAAGCTGAATGGAGATCTGTGATCGATTGGCGCGGATGAATCTTGCCACGAGTCGCTCTAATTCTTCATCGGACAATCTATAGAACGTAGAATCGATGATGTCACGCTGCTCTTCCCCGCATTGATTATATAATTCGAATCGTTTGTCATGATCACGCGGGATCTCTCGACCCGGAAAACAATCAAAAAGCATTCCGAACGCCTTATAGGGATCGGGTGCACCAATTCGCTCATAGGCACTGGCCGCTAGCAAAAATCCCTTATGTCCGCCGTAGTCGTGTTCCAACAAGTAGGAAAAGCCTCCATTCCCAACAATTCCGTGCGTGGCCCAAATAAGTGAAACTGTCCTCAATGGCTCTGGCTCGGCGTCCCAATCTATTTTATTTCCAGTTAAGTCAGCCGCAGCACAAAAAAACCCATCGCAAAGTCCGAAGTCATCTTCGATTTTAAGAATGTTCTCAGCTTCAGCGGTAGTCATGAAATTCAGGGGCGAGATTCTATGGTTTCAGTTCACGAGGTGCGCGGACCTTGAAAGAGGAAGCGGCGCATCTAGGGTTTTCGTGGGCTATCTCGCTGCCATGACGGCGGCGAGACCTATCCAACAAGTTAGAAATACCTAGATACGCCATGACTAAAAACTACTACATCGGACTTGATGTCCACAAGGATTCAATTGCCATCGCATACGCTCTTGAGGGCTCGCGATCTGAAGCAATCTACCACGGCTCCTGCGGAGGAACTAACCCCGCTGCCGAACGGGCCCTGCGCAAACTCGCCGAAAAATTGAAGGTCAAACTTCAAGACCTCAAAGTCTGCTACGAAGCCGGCCCCACCGGCTTCGTCCTCGCCCGCCGACTTCTCCAACTGAAAGTCGAATGCGTCGTCTTAGCTCCCTCTAAAACCGAACGAAAGCCCAACGAACGCATCAAGACCGACAAGCGCGATGCCAAGAAAATCGCCAAACTTTTCCGTAATGGCGACATCGTCGAAGTCCGTATTCCTCCCGTACTTGACGAAGCAGTGCGTGATCTTTGCCGCGCTCGCACCGATGCCAGTGACGACCTCGCTCGCTCAAAACAACGCCTCAACTCCTTCCTCCTACGCAACGGCTACCGCTACGATCAAAAAACAAAATGGACCGCCGCGCACATGCGATATCTCCGGCAGCTCACTTTACCCGATCCCACTCAGGCCCTCGTTCTGGAAGGATACCTCCAGACCATCGACGCTTGCGTAGAACGGGTCCAAGCCTTCGAGGAAAAAATGAAACAAGTCCTCATCGATTGGGAATGGCGACCCATTGTCGAAGCCCTCATGGCCTGCAAAGGTTTTCAAGAAGTCGCCGCCATGACCGTCATTAGCGAACTCGGCGACCTTCGTCGCTTTAAAAGCCCACGCCCCCTCATGGCCTTCCTCGGACTTGTCCCTGGTGAAGAAAGCACCGGCAACAAACGGCGTCAGGGCTCCATCACCAAGTGCGGGAACGGACACGCCCGCTGGATGCTTTGTGAATCCGCCCAAGCTTACCGACGTGAACCCAAGATCAGCGCCCAACTTTCCAAACGCCAGGACGGCCAACCCCACGAAGTCAAAACCCTCTCCTGGCGCATGCAAAAACGTCTCAGCAAACGCTACCGCCACCTCCGG
>CALGJQ010000044.1 GCA_937928545.1 uncultured Verrucomicrobiales bacterium | reverse complement strand
TCGATTAACCAAAGTGGCAAAACAAAGTGGAAGGATCTGTGGAACCCATATTTTCAAAGAACATTAGACCGGAAGACTGATTAGGCCCGCTGATGAAGATTCATTCAAGCGAGCCTTTCGAGTTTTCTCGGTAGCAGAAGGTAGCTCCTGCTGGGGCAACCCTAATGATTTCACACCTCACGTCAATGTTTTCTGTCCGAGTTTTTGAATGAATTTTACTCTCATTTTTAAGAACGTTGATTCTACGGGAGAAAGCGGCAGAAAAAAATTCATTTTGAAATGACGATACCCCAAAAACTATTTCAGGTAACTTAGAGGGTAGAGCATTTCTTAGACTCTCGACAAATTCCTAGCCTCTTTGAACTTCGAGCGTAAGATCGACTCAGTGGCTTCCTACACCTTCCAATCCCTCAATCTTCGCGCCGAAATTGGTGGGAATTCATACGCCCTCAATCTCGACGGCGAACAAATCATTCTCGATGCGGGAATGCACCCCAAAGAAGAGGGGCCCGATGCTATCCCTCGCTACCAGAACGTCTCTTACGACAGCGCAAATGCGATCGTCATCAGCCATTCCCATCTCGATCACATCGGCACTCTCCCTATCGCTCAACGCGAGCACCCATCGGCACCAGTCTACCTCACTGCCCCTTGCGCAGCCTTAGGAGAAGCACTGCTCCACAACTCAGTCAATGTCATGAGCAGCCAGCGTGAGGAACTCGGCATTCCTGAGTATCCCCTCTTCCACCACCGCGAAATCGACTACCTGCAAGATCGCTGGATGCTCAGGTCATACGAAAAGCCATTCTCTCTCGATCCCTCCGGCGAAAGCGACACCACTCTCACCTTTTACGACGCCGGACACATTCTCGGTTCAGCGGGAGTCCTTATTGAAAAGGACGACCTTACCATCTTCTACACGGGAGATGTTCATTTCGAAGGACACACCCTCATCAAAGGAGCCCGATTCCCCGAACTCAACGAACCAGACCTCCTCATCATGGAGACAACCAGAGGCGCTGACGAGCGACCGACAGACTACACTCGCCGCGATCAAGAGAACCGACTCGCTCAAAGCATCCGTGATAGCCTTGAAGCTGGTGGCTCCGCACTGATTCCCGTTTTTGCGATCGGCAAGACTCAAGAAGTCCTCACGATGCTCGACAACTTCAAGGCCGAGGGCTTGATCCCAGAAAACACCCCCATTTTCATCGGTGGGCTCAGCACGAAGATGACCATGCTCTACGATCGCTTTGCCGAATCCACTCGGAGGCATCGCCCGGGTTTCGAAATCCTCAGAGACATGAAGGTGAACACCGGCAACAAGCGCCGACGCGCACCGATCGAATACAAACCCGGCGCGATCTACTGCTTATCCAGCGGAATGATGAGCGAGAAAACTACCTCCAACATCTTCGCGCGTGGCTTTCTTCAAAACCCCGCAAACTCCCTCCTCTTCGTAGGCTACGCCGAACCATCGACTCCCGCAGGGGTGATTAAAGGAGCATCCTCCGGCGACGTCATTCGCTTAGACGGGAGCCACAAAATCCAACTTAATTGCACCGTGGATGAATTCGACTTCTCTGGGCACGCCCGACGAGAAGAGCTCTTAGACTTCGCCGTCAAAGCGCGCCCCAAAAAACTTCTGCTCGTTCATGGTGATCCACCCGCGGTCGCTTGGTTCCAAGAAAAGCTCGCCATCGCACTCCCCGAAACCGAGGTTATCGTCCCCCAACCCGGAGTCCTAATTAAGATTTAAACCCTAGCACGGTCTCACTAAGAATCTCCCGAAGAGCCTTCCTCTCGCGGAGACTTAAATGATTTTCAGCGTCATCAGCTAAGGCTAAATGCAGGTGATGAAGCACCCGGTCTCTGACCAATACGGGTAACCCTTTAAACGCCTTCGAATAAATCATATAGGAGCAACGATACTTAAAAATCCGTTCATAAAGCCTCAAATCACGAAGCCCCTTCCCCTTTGCCGACCGCACTCCACGCTTCTCAAAAACTTGCGAGAATCCCTCTCCTCCCTCAACCCCATCTCCTCCGAGCTCAACCTCATCCTCGAACAAAAACGCAGCCACAATCTCCTTCGCCGAACTCTCGGCAGCTCTCCAAGACATCCCCTCTTTTGAATCTAGATCCTTGTCCTCTCGAAACGATTCCTGAAAGTAGCGCGCTCTCAAATAGCCCATCTTCGCTTTGGTAAGCAAATTATGAGTTGAACACTGATGCTCCAAAACCATCAGCGCAACAATATCACTCGTCCCTCGAAGAAACTTCGAGGTATCGATCAAGGATCCCAAACTTGCAAGATCGGACCTCGCCGCAGGAAAACTCACCCCATCAAGCTCACTCGAAGGCACCCAACGATTTCCCAAATGCGGATCCGAAGAACTCCCCGTCACATACCAACCACCCCATCGATCTTTCAGCGGAGTCGCCGCCGTCACTAGAGAAGTCCCCGCACTCAAAATCGGATGACTATTTTGATCAGGAACTACCGAACGAATAAACATTCCCGGCACCCCTGAGGTCCTCGAAGTCGCATGACATTGAAGACATGAATCAGTCGCCCGTGTGATCCGCGCATTCTGACCACCCACGGGAGGATCAATCGTATAGAATACTGGGCCCAACTTCTCATCCTCAATGATAACCTCCACCTTCCCTCCTGGAACCCAACCCACGTAGGTGTCCATTGAAAAATAAAGAGCCCGAGGATTCCCCCGGCTGATCAAAGAATTCTGCAGACTCGTCTTTGAAAAAACCAAAACCTGTGACTCCTCCGGCACATCAAGCTTGTCGAGAACTGCTCGCAAAAACTCCTTCCCACTCGAAGGCGGCACCACCCAATCACCCCTCTTTAACTCCTCTGAAAGCTTCGCAAGCGCATCTCCACTCGCCGTCTCCGAATACTTAATCGGCGGCAACTCAAAAAAATCCCGCCTCCCGCGCAAAAACAATGACGAGACAAAGAAAAGAAAACTAATCAAACAAACTCGCATCACCTTACCCTCAATACGCCATTAGGAAAAAGAATCTATCGAAACCTCCTTCACGGAACGCACAGTCTCTCCTTCTTGGTCAAAAATCGCCGCTCGGTGCTTCAGCAGATCACCCTCATCCACGAAGTCCAAGCCCAACAAAGCTCGCCCAACACGCTCGCCAGAATAAGTGTAATCAAAGTAACAAAGACTCGTCAGCGGACTCACCGCCTGCATGAACCCCAATAAAGCACCCGCCCGCTCAGGAAACTCAACCTCCACAAAAAGAGGGGCATTCATCAACGAAGGCGTAAACGGAATCAAACGATAACGCGTCGCCGCCTCCCCCGTCACATCCACCGCTCGGCTCTGATTCTTCTCCAGCCATTTCGTAAAATCCCCCACCTCCCCCTTCGGAACATCCAGCGTCAAAACAGGCCCCTGGGGATCATCCGCCGTACGACCATACTGTAAGTCACTGATATTCACCTCATCGGGCAAATCGATCAAAAGCTGAACAAGCGATCCCCTTTCCTCCGGAATCGTAAATCGCCAACTATGATCATGCCTCGAATCAACTCCCGCCTGTTTGGAAATATCGATCAACTTCGCAAAATCCATATTCGCCCCGCAAAGAATCGTCAGCACCTTCTCATCATCACCCACCAACCCTGCTCGCTGATCTTGCAAATACCCCGCCAAGCTCATCGCGCCGCTCGGCTCAGGAATCACCCGAAGCCCATCCCAATGGACCTTAATCGCCGAACAAACCTCCTGATTACTCACCTTAATGATCCCATCCAACTGACTCTTACAAATCTCGTACGTTAAATCTCCGACTTGCGTCACCGCCGTCCCGTCACAAAAAACATCGACATAGTCCAGCGGCACCGGCCGCCCCGCCTCAAAAGCCGCGCTCATCGAAGCCTGATCACACCCCTCCACTCCAATCACCTTCACATCCGGCCATGAACTCTTCAACAAAGTCGCCACTGCCGAGGCCATCCCCCCACCTCCAATCGCGACATAAACCCGATCAAAAGGCCCCTCCCCCGAGGTGAAAACCTCATCCGCCAGCGTCCCCTGCCCCGCCATCACCTCGATCGAATCATAAGGAGGGATAAAAGTCGCTCCACTCTTCTCCGCATCCTTCAAAGCAGCAGCTTGCGCTTCCGAAAAACTATCGCCCACCAACTCGATCGAAACCATCTCACCACCATGCGACCTCACGGCACGCTGTTTCACCATTGGCGTAGGTTTCGGCATATAAACCCTCGCACGCGCACCTAGTTTCTTAGCCGCCAACGCGATCCCCTGCGCATGATTCCCAGCCGAAGCCGCCACAATCCCTGCCTGCAGCTGCTCATCTGACAAACTCGCCATCGCATTAAACGCTCCCCGCCATTTATAAGCCTTAATTGGCCCCAAATCCTCCCGCTTCACCCAAACCGAATGCGGCAAGCCCTCACCCGGCAAACGCTCCAAGGGAGTCGGTTCTCCTACCTGATAAACCTTGGCCCGAGCCAAATGAATTGCAGCCCTAAGCTCATCAACACGATCTTCAACACTCACAAGATCACCTTCTAATCACCTAAACTCAAAACCTCTATCCTTAAAATGCAGCAGCCCCGTCATTCTCCGAAGAGCCTGAACAGGGCTGCTGTCCCCCCCAAATTGTTGTAAACTGATTCCTAAAGACCCTTTTTCTTCTCCTCCCGCAAGGATTTTATCTCTCTAACAGTTATCTATCACTCGATTTACACTGTTCAAGAGCCTTTTTACTCATAGAGTCCCGCCGAAATGAGCGAAGAAAACACGCCCGCACAAGCCCAATCCACCTCCGAAGAACTCATCGCCGTCCGGCGCGAGAAACTCGCGAAGCTCAAGGAATTGGGGCTCGATCCTTACGGCGCCGCCTTTGAAACCACCACCACTCCCGGTGAACTCAAGGCCAACTTCGAAAACGATAAACCCGTCAAGCTCGGCGGCCGCCTCCTCGCAATCCGCGACATGGGCAAATCCGTCTTCGCCACCCTCGGCGATGCCCACGGACGCATCCAAATCTACCTCAATAAAAAAGGCGTCTCCGAAGAAAACTGGGCCGCTTACCAACTCCTCGACATGGGCGACTGGATCGGCATCGATGGCGAAACCTTCACCACCGGCAAGGGCGAACCCTCCGTCAAAGTCAACGAACTCACCGTCCTCTCAAAGTCCCTCCGCCCCATGCCCGACAAGTGGCACGGCCTCTCCGACCGCGAGACCAAGTATCGCAAGCGCCACCTAGACCTCATGTCGAATCAGGACAGCGCCGACCTCTTCATCATGCGCTCCAAGATCGTTGCCGAAATCCGCAACTTCCTCCACGAACGTGACTACCTAGAAGTCGAAACCCCCATGCTCCACGACGTCGCCGGAGGTGCCGCCGCCAAGCCCTTCGAGACCCATCACAACGCCCTCAGCATGGACCTCACCATGCGCATCGCGCCAGAGCTTCATCTAAAAAGACTCCTCGTCGGTGGACTCACCAAAGTCTTCGAACTCAACCGCAACTTCCGAAACGAAGGCATCTCACGACGGCACAACCCCGAGTTCACGATGCTCGAAGCCTACCAAGCCTTCGGAGACTTCGAGATCATGGCCGACCTTGTCGAAGAAATGGTCTGTCACCTCGCCGAGAAATTCTTCGGCACTCTCAAAATCGAGCACAAAGACGAAAACGGCGACCCCATCCGCACCCTCGACCTCAGCCGTCCTTGGAAGCGCGCTCCCTACAAAGACCTCATTCGCCAAGCTGCCGGAGACGATTGGTTCGACCTCACTCCCGAGCAACGTCGCGACAAAGCCAAAACCGAGTTCAAACTCGAAATCCACGACCACCTCGAGGACTACGAAGTCAGCCAACAAGTCTTCGAAAAACTCATCGAAGAACACACCTTCGATCCCTGCTTCGTCACCCACGTCGACTCCAAGCTCATCCCTCTCGCCAAAGAAAACCCCGAGGATAAGTCCATCATCGACGTCTACGAACTCATCATCAACGGACAAGAAATCTCCCCCGGATACTCCGAGCTCAACGACCCCGACGTCCAGCGCCGTCGCCTCCACGAGCAATCCGGCGGAGAAGCCCAAGAAATCGACGAAGATTTCGTCGAAGCCCTCGAACACGGCATGCCCCCCGCCGGCGGCATCGGAATCGGCATCGATCGCCTCATCATGCTCCTCACCGGCGCCCCCACCATCCGCGACGTCGTCCTCTTCCCCCAACTCAAGCGTAAGGACTGATCAAAAAAAACTCTTCTCAAAGCCCGTGCCCGCCCAGTCGGCCACGGGCTTTTTTGTATGGAAATATGGAGAGTGGACTTCCAGTCCGCTCGCACAACCTAAGCCCCCCCCAACCTCACCCACCCAGAGTCTCAAGCCACACCGCGCTTAGCAGGCTTCGAGATGGAAGGTGAATATTTCCTCATTGGAGGATGGCCCGTGCAATTCCTCCCCCCTCACAGCCCGCTCCTTAACGAGGACCCGGTCCCTGTCATGACCACCGAGCACCTCGCCGCCATCGCCCTTGAACTAGGGCGACCAAAGGACAAAGCAAGATTGCTGCAATTCCTTGACGAGCACGCTTTAGACATGACACTTTTCGAACAAATCCTAACTCGCTATCAACTCACCGAAAAGTGGCTGACCTTCCAATCTCAGTTCCTTTCTGATCAATGAGCTCCTACCTAAAAAAAGTGACCAAGAGCAGGGAAGCCTTTCGCAAAAAACTGTCCTCCAAAAGCATCGGCGAAAAATCAACCCTCCTCGACCGCCTCATCATCATCCTCACCGGCGCCCCCACCATCCGCGACGTCGTCCTCTTCCCGCAGCTCAAGCGCAAGGATTAGGCGCGATTTCAAAGGTTCATTCCCCCTTTTCGACGGTCACAAGGGGTGTTATAGTCTTTCCTATGGAAACGGCATTGGTTCAAGCGGAACTCCCCCCCGAACTTAAGGCACAGGCACAGTCCTTCGTCGCGAATGGCTGGGCGAAAGACATGGATGACCTCGTCGCCGAGGCTCTCCGGCGCTTCTTAGATTCCCACCCGGCGGACATAACGGAAGCCCAAGTTTTAGAAGACGTTGCTTGGGGATTATCAGGAAATGGATAGCTCCCGACTCAAGCAGCTCGTCATCTGCGATGCAGGCCCCTTAATCCACTTGGACGAGTTAAACTGCTTGGACCTCCTCGCTGACTTTCAAACTCTCATTCTTCCGGATGCCGTTCGCAAGGAGGTGGAACAACATCGGCCAGAAGCGCTCCACCATCCCGACCTCAGCTTTCAAGCGCCCAATGCGTTAGAATCAATTCCCCCGAACCTCAACGCGACAAGAAAAGTCTTCAGTCTGCACGCTGGAGAATTGGAAGGACTCAGAATTGCGCTGGCCCATCCTAGAAGTCTTTTTCTCACCGATGACACCGCAGCTCGAATGGCAGCCGCCAGTTTACAGATCGTTGTTCACGGCACTTTGGGCATCCTGATTCGAGCGATTCGCCGGAATCAAAGATCCCGGATAGAAATTCTAAAAGTGCTGGAAGACCTGCCAAGCCGTTCATCACTTCATCTCAAGAGGACCCTTTTAGATGAGGTGATCAGGCAGGTGAAAGATGCGGGCAATTGACTATCGTTCACTTGAACCACGACCTCATAGAAAATCAGCCACCCCCGAAAAAATGCATATCCTCCTCACCGGCGCCAACGGCTACATCGGCATGCGCCTCCTCCCCACTCTCCTTGAGGCAGGCCACCGCGTCACCGGCATTGTTCGCTCCATCCCCCGTTTCCCTTCTTCCCAATTTCAACAATTCATCGAGAGCAAACAACTCACCCTCCTCGAAGGTGACTTCCTCGGCGATCTCCCGCCGATCCCCGACGACCTCGACGCCGCCTACTACCTTCTCCACTCCATGGGCTCCGGCAGCGACTTCGCCCAACGCGAGTCCGACTGCGCACGCCGCTTCGCCGAATGGATCGACTGCAAACAAGTCATCTACCTCAGTGGCCTCGTCCCCGATGGCCAACTCTCCGCCCACCTCGCCTCCCGCGAAAAAGTCAACGCCCTCCTCCGCCAAGGCCCCGTTCCGGTCACCACCCTCCGCGCCTCCATCATCGTCGGCTCCGGCTCTGCCTCCTTCGAAATCATCCGCGACCTTGCCGAAAAACTCCCCTTCATGATCACCCCCAAGTGGGCCGGTAACCGCTGCCAACCCATCGCCATCCGAAACGTCATCGGCTACCTCACCGGAGTTCTGGGTCAGCAAGAAACCCTCAAGCAAGAGTTCGACATCGGAGGACCAGACGTCCTCACCTACCGCGAACTCCTCCTCGGATACGCCGAAGCACGCGAGCTCAAACGCTACATCATTCCCGTTCCCTTTTTCACCCCCGGCCTCTCCGCCCGCTGGCTCTACCTCGTCACCGCCGCCAGCTACCCCTTGGCTAAGTCCCTCGTCCAATCCCTCATCAACGAAACCATCTGCCAAGACACCCGCCTTCAAAAAATCGTCCCCCAAGATCTCCTCACCTACCAACAATCCATCGACAAAGCCTTCGTCCGCATCGCCCAAAACAAAGTCCCCTCCTCTTGGTTCGACTCCCTCGCCTCCGGCAAGCTCGACCCCGCCTTCCTCCAATCCGTCCAAGTCCCCTCCCACGGGGTCCTTTTCGATCGCCAAGCCGTCCCACTCACCACCGACCGCACCTCAGCCATCACCGCCGTCTGGTCCCTCGGCGGCAATAAAGGCTGGCCCGCCATGAACTGGGCCTGGAAACTCCGCGGCTGGCTAGACCGCCTCGCCGGTGGCACCGGCCTCCGTCGCGGCCGCCGCCACCCCACCGAACTCCACGCGGGCGACGCCCTCGACTTCTGGCGCGTCCTCCTCTCCGACCAAACCACCACCCCCGACTCCGCCCGACTCATCCTCGTCGCCGAAATGAAAATGCCCGGCGAAGCCTGGCTCCAATTCGAAATCACCAAAGACCAACTCATTCAAACCGCTACCTTCCGCCCAAAAGGCCTCCTCGGCCGCGCCTACTGGTATGTCGTCCTCCCCCTCCATTGGATTCTCTTCCCTCTCATGGCAAAAAGACTCGCTGAAGGTGATTGATTCCTATAAAAAAACAAAAATCGCGAAATTTGAGAACAAATCCTCACTTTCACGACGTATTATAGAAGAAATCATGAAGAAAAAGACTCTGATCATGAGCATTGCATCCCTTGCGCTTCTGAGCTCCGGCTTTGCGCGCACTTGGACCAGCGCAGATGGCTCAAAAACATTCGAAGGAGAATTCATCTCCTCCTCTGGTGACTCCTTCACCGTCAAACAAGGCTTCAACGAGCGCACCTTCAAACTAACCATCCTCTCCGAAGAAGATCAAAAATGGGCTAAAGCAGAGGGCCTCAAAGCCGCTGCTGCTGCCGAAAATAAAAAGGCTGCTGCTGAATTCGCAGCGAGCGACTTCGGAAAAGCCTTCAAAAAATTGCATAAGCTCGGCGACAAAAAGTTCGTAAAACACGAACTCGAGGAAGCTCCCAAATACTTCCTTCTCTACTTCTCCGCCAGCTGGTGACCACCGTGTCAAAAAGGAGCTCCTCAGTTTGCGGAGCAATACACCAAAGAAATCGCCACCAACCCTGATCTCGAATTGATCCACATCTCACTCGACCAGAGCGCAGACGCCGCATTGACCTGGGCCACTTCTTTCCAGCAACCTTGGCCGATCATGCTGATGGACGACACCGATAAAGAAACGCTCGTCACTCCATACAAAGTCACTGGCGTTCCTGCCTACGTCCTCGTAGACCGCAATGGAAAAGAAGTTGCCCGCGGAAAAGCCGCCGCCCTAGCCATGGCTAAAAAGGACGCGACTTAATCCACCCATATCCTTCCAAATAGAAACAGCGATCAGCACACGTTGATCGCTGTTTTTTTTATCACCTTATACCATTCGCTTATCTTCAGAATTACGACCTTCATCACTCCCGCACTCCCTAAACACGGCGACTCCACCGGCCTTCTCCCTGAATCGATCCTACGAATTCCACAATCAAGTGAAACGATGAGAGCCCTCGACCTTCTCTCCTTTCACAAAAGCCCCGCCCCTCTGACATAAAAAGGCCCTTGATCACTCAAGGGCCTTTTTATGTCAAGATGGTCGGGGAGACAGGATTCGAACCTGCGACATCTGCGTCCCAAACGCAGCGCTCTACCAAGCTGAGCTACTCCCCGTCACTTGCGAGAGCGGGAAACTGTGTCAGCTCGCGAAAAATGGCAAGTCGAAATCGAAGAGATTTCACCACTTTTTCCAGACTCTCGAAAATGCCCCATCGGATCACTCTCTTCCAAGCGCCGAAACACCTCCTTGCTCATCGACCATGAGCACCATTGGACGTCAACACACCTCACAATCATAATCCAACTCGGACCCAAAGTCCTCGGGGGCCACTTGAGAAACTTCAAAAAACTCTCCACACGAAGGACATTGAACCTGAAAATCAGTCATTTACACAATATCCCCCTCCAAACCCCTCGCAACAACCGCAAAAAAATAAAAAAAAAATCAATAGATACCAGTTGACTCCCCCCAAATTTCAAGATTTACTCACTTCGAGTGCGGGAATTTTCCTGTTACTCAATCACCCTAATTACTTAAAACATGAAAACTGCAAATGCCCTTGCGCTTGCCGCCATTTCCCTTTCGGGATCCGCCAGCGCCTTCACCCTCGACTTTTCGTCCTTCGCGATCGGAACTGAGCTCGACAACAACATTGTCGTCAACGTTCCCGGATACGGTGACGTCCGCTTCACTGAAGGCCCATTCCCACCAACCGATGCTGAGATCGGAAATCAGTATTTTGGTCTTCCTGGTATTGAATTCGAAAACGGCGAGTCTGTCTTCGTAACTTTTGAAGGTGCTCCTGCCACCAATGTTGCCTTTGCATTCGTTGGAGTTGGAAACGGAGAAATGTTTACTGCTACCTCTCTTAATTCAGCTACTCCAGGAGACGGTGCCCACAGCATCACCTTTTCAGGTGAAGGTGCAGCCCTCTTCGCAGTCGAGTTTGACGCCGCTCCGGTTCCAGAGCCTTCTTCCACAATTTTAGTTGCTCTCAGTGCGCTCGGTCTTGTTGCCCGTCGTCGTCGCTAGATTTCTACTCTCGGAAAAGACCTTTCCTAGAAACGCCGCCCTCCTCGGAGTGCGGCGTTTTTTTATCCCCCTTCACCTCTTCCAACGACTCTTGTAAGAATACCAAACCGCCCCCATCCAACACGCCGCCTAGACTACCACCGCAATTTTGATCTCCCCCATCAAAGCAAAGAAGTCTGACCTTGATATCACAGGCCAGAATCACCAACCTTCACGCTACGCCTATGAAAACCAAAAGAAACTGGAAGCAGAGCATTGCACTAGCGATTTTCGTAACGATGGGGATTTCATCTTCGAGCTGTAAAAACTCAAAAAAGCCCCCCTTGTCAGAAGACAACAAGACCGCCACCGAAGATCTCGAGAGTCTCGTCGAAAAGCTTGAGGTGGTGCATGTCGAAAGCGACATGTGGTTACTCCTATTTAAAAGTTTTCTAGGTAATCAACACCTGCAATTTGATCTTATGCACAAACCCTTCGGTGATTCAGTAAAAACAAACCGTATCCCCGCCTCTAAAGCCGTCTCAAAAGGAGAAACATTTTTCTCTAGTGACCCTAGTAAAGATCGCTTTAAACTAAAAGATGTTAGGATTGAGAATCTTGACGGTCGACCCAAAAAAATCGCAATCGTTGAAGACCTCAGCGAGCAAAAGAAAGGAAAAATTTACGAGCTGCCTTTCAATATGAAGCTTACTCAAAGGCGCCATTCTACGCAATACGATCATTCCGTCATCTTCAGTCTTAACGCTCTCGACCAAGAGCATCATCACTTTAAAATTGAGGAGAATTCTTCTTTTTCACTCCCTCACGGCAAGGAGGAGAAACCCTATAAACTAATCGAAGTGAAGCTCGATGATTCTGACTCGGGCACCCGCAAAGCAGTTGCGGTGATTGTTCAATACGAGATTAACGGGGTAACAAAGACCCGCCAAATCTCAGTTCCTCAGCCCAAGCAACCATCAAAGTAAGAGAATCTCATCAACAAGATTCTCGCCTAGTCAGCCGGAGCGAATCCCAATTTCTCAAAGACCTCCCGTCCCTGACCTGTCACAAAATTCGCAAAGTGCCGCGCACGCGCCATTTTCTCACTCGAAGACAGCAGCCCAATTTCAGCCCGCTTCGCCCGCTTTGAAAACTCCGGCACCGCGACCCACTCAACCCCCGGATAAGATTGCGCCACCGCATCCCAGGCAATCGCGGCATCCACCGCACCCGTCGCCACATCTTCCACCACATTGTTAACCGTAAACTTTGTGACCAAAACATTCGCCTGAACGAATCCCCGCAATCCCTCCTCCTCCAGCACCGACCAAGTGTGTTTCCCGATCGATGCCGACTCCTCACCCAAGCACAACCTCAATCCCTTGCGTCCCAAATCGCGTAAACTCACGAGCCCTTTCGGATTCCCCCTCGGCACGACAATCCCTGCCTGCAAACGCGCCACCGGAAACGATTCCACAAGGCCCCCATCTTCTCGCATCGCTTCTAAGTAACTCTCATCCGCTGGCAAAAACAAATCCCCCCCTGCAATCTCAAGCTGACTTGCCAACGCTCCCGACCCTCCAAACTGCAGCCTTACCGAAACCCCAAACTCAGCTTCATACTGGCGGGCGATTTGAGTCATCGGTTTCCGAAAGCCCGCCGCGCAATGCACTAAAAGAGAATCCTCCTCGGCTGTCGCAGCCTGCTCCTCTTTCACAATCCACCAGAGAGCCGCCCCCAAAACACAAAGTAAAAGGGTGAAAATAAGAATCGGCCGCTTCACCCCACAAACTCAGCACTGAAATCACTCCCGATGCAAGACCGGCGCAAACCAAAGCCCCCAGCCGACTTCCCAAACGCTCAGAATCGAACTAAACTCCCGAAGTCACAATGCGTCCTCTCATCATTCTCCTCACTTTCGCCATATTCTCTTCCTGTTCGAACAAAGAAAAATCCACCTACCTCGCCCCACCCACCTACCAAACCCTCCACACCAAGAACACCCATGGCGCGTTCTTTCAACTCCACCATGACGGCGATTACTACATCGCGTGCTCCATCCATCAAGGCGCAGCCGCCAACGGTGCTCAAATTTTTCGGAATGGTCACGAGTCCCCCGTAATCTTAGGCAAACGCGTCCACGTTCAAAAAGACCTCCACCTCTGGGCCTACGATGACCGCACCCTTTCGAACGATGAAGCCCTACTCTATCGCCCTGAAGTCGAAATCGTAAAAGGCGACCGCATCTTCATCCTCAACAAAGGCCAAAAACTCGCCGCCACCGTCGTCGCCTTGCCCCAAGGAGAACAATTCCGACACTCTTATAAGACCGACGAAACCTTCCCGGCCGGCGGCATGAGCGGCTCCCCCATATTCCTTCCGAGAACAGGCTCCGTCATCGGCGTCCTCCAAACCGCCAACGATAAGAAAGCCGCCAACTTCGGGGGCTTTGAAAAAATCACGCTTCCCTAAACTTCGCGTCACCAAAGACCACAGACAAATCACCCCGCTTTCAGCATTGTCTTAGTGATGAAATCATTCTCGCATTTCTTGCGTATAAAGATCCTCCCACCATGATTCGCCACCCCATGCGCCTCGTCTCTCTTATTCTCGCATTCTCCCTGCCAGTAACGGCCACCGACCTCGTCTACGACCCCTTCGAGTCCGATGGCTTCGGCGAGTGGGCCGTTGAAGGCTCGGCCTTCGGGAAATCCCCCACCGCCGCTAGCCCTGAAGGCCTGAATGGTGCCGTCACCGATTATTCAGAATCCTATTACGTCAGCTCCGCTCACGGAGGAGACCCCGCCACCGGCTCCCTCACTTCTCCCGAAATTGAGATCAAGCTCCCCTTCCTCGGCTTCCAAATCTCCGGAGGAAATCACAAGGGAAAAACCGCCGTCCAACTCCTCATCGACAACAAAGTCGTTCTCGAGGCCAATGGGCAAAACTCCCTCGCGATGAGCCAAGTCGTTTGGCCTCTCAAAGATCACCTTGGAAAAAAAGCCCGCATACGAATCATCGACCACGAAACAGGAGTATGGGGCATCATCAACGCCGACCACTTCGTTTTCTCCGACCACGAAAAGCCCTTCTTTCCAAAAACCAAAGTTCTCCTCGCTCCCAAGAACGGAGCGATGCTTGCCACTGATGTCATCCCCGGCATGACTGTTCCTAATGGCTCCGTCGTCACCCTCTTCGCCAACAACAAAGACCATCAAATCTATTCCCCCACTGCCATCACCATCGATGACAAGGGCCAAGTCTACCTCGCCGAAACTCACCGCCTCCGCGCCGGAGTCGAAGACAATCGTGATCACCTCTACTGGATCATGGACGACATCGCCTCACAAAGCACCGACGACCGCCTCGCGATGTATGAGAAGTGGAAAGAGAAATTCCCTCCCGAAAACCTCACCAAAGTCTCCGAAACCGTTCGCGTCTTAGTCGATTCCGATGGCGATGGCGTCGCCGATCAATCCGAGATCTTTGCCGATAAGTTCAACGCCCCACTCGATGGCGTCGCCGCTGGCGTCATGGCCTTTGAGGGAAAAATCTACTTCGCTTGCATCCCCAACATCATGACTCTTGAAGACACTGATGGGGACCTCAAAGCCGACGTCCGGAACATCATCCAAGATGGCTTCGGCGTCCGCGTCTCTTTCTCTGGACATGATCTCAATGGCTTCGCCCTCGGACCCGACGGCCGCCTTTACGCCACCATCGGCGACCGTGGTTTCAGCATCACCACTCGTGAAGGAAAGCTCTACCACTTCCCGGGCCAAGGCGCCATTCTCCGCTTCGATCCCGACGGCTCCCACATGGAAGTGGTCCACACCGGCCTCCGTAATCCAAAGGAAATCGCCTTCGACAAATTCGGCACCGCCATCACCGTCGATAACAACTCCGACCAAGGCGACCGTGCTCGCGTCGTCTTCATGCTGGAAGGCGCCGACTCCGGCTGGCACATGGGGCACCAAGTCCTCCACTCCTTCCACACCACCGCCGGCATTCCGGATCGCCCCATCAACCAATGGATGCAGGAAAAAATGTGGGAGCCTCGAAACGAGTTCCAACCCGGACACATCGTTCCTCCCATCCTTAATCTCACCTCCGGCCCCTCCGGACTCGCCTACTATCCCGGCACCGGATACAGCCTCGGCTGCAAGGATCAATTCCTCATCTGCGACTACCGTGGCAGCGCCGCCGTCTCCGGAATTTGGAACTTTAGCATAAAAGAAGATGGAGCCGGATTCGCTGTCGACCAATCCGGAAAATTCAACTGGGGCGTCGCCGCCACCGACCTCGAATGGGGACCAGATGGCAAGCTCTACGTCTCCGATTACGTCTCAGGTTGGTCCTCCCACGACAACGGCCGCGTCTACACCCTAGCCGAGAAAAACCCCGGCGAACCCATCTCCAAACTTCTCGCTGAGACCAATCTCAAAGAAGCCCCCTCCACCACTCTCGCAGCTCTCCTCTCTCACCCCGATCAACGCATCCGTCTCCGCGCTCAACTCTATCTCGCCGATCGATCAGATGCTCTCGCCCACTTCACCGGCGCAATGAACCAAAGACTCAATCCCATCGAGCGACTCCACGGCATTTGGGGACTCGGGATCATGGCTCGTAAACACAAAAGCCAAGCCGCCACCGCCTTCCTCGTCAATCAGCTCGAAAATAACAACCCCCTCGTCCGCGGTCAAATCGCCCAAGCCCTCGGCGAATCCACCCTCACTAATGCCGAATTCCTCATCCCGGTTCTCTCTGACGGATCACCGCGTGTTCGCGCCCTTGCCGCCATTGCCGTCGGCCGTCTTCGCGATCCCCAGGCCCTCCCCGCCATTATCGAAATGCTTCAGCTCAATCACAGCGCTGATCCCACCCTCCGTCATGCTGGAGTGATGGCCCTCCTTGGCTCCGCTAGCGAGCAAGACCTCAGCGCTATGTCTCGGCACAACTCCCAAGCCGTCCGCCACGCCGCCCTCCTTGCTCTTCGACGCCTCGGCAGTCCAGAAGTCACCAACTTCCTCGGCGACACCGACCTCATCATCGCAAACGATGCCATCCGCGCCATTCACGACACCCAAATCGAAGCCGCCCGCCCCATCATCGCAGCCCTTCTCGATGACCCCTCCCTCGGCAGCGCCCAGCGCCCCGTCACCCGCATGATCCTCCGCCGCCTCATCCACAGCGCCTTCCGCATCGGCAATGAACAAAACCTCACCCGCCTCATCAAAGCCGCCGCCAATTCCACCTTCCCCATCGAAGAACGCAAAGAAGCAATGCGCCTCCTCGCCATGTGGGTCAATCCACACGTCGTTGATCAATCGCTCGGCAAACACGCCCCCCTTAGCCCTCGCGATCCCAAGCTTCTTAAAACCGTCCTCAGCAAAAACATCGGCCTCCTCCTCGCTGGTGGGCCCGAGATCTTTGGCGACACCATGAAGCTCGCCCTGCAAAATGACATCAAGCACGAGGGTCTCGACTCAGGAAGCCTCACCCGCGTCATCCGCGACGAAAAAACCGACGCCCAAACCCGCTCCTCCGCCCTCGACCTATTCCTCAAAGGTGATCCCGAAGACGCCGACGCCATTCTCACCGAAGCCGCCGCCTCAAAAAACGACACTCTCGCCAACGCCGCTCTCACCCTTGCCTCCAAACGCAACCCCGCTGCCACCGTCGCCGCCCTACAAGGCGCTCTGAAATCAGACAGTAGCTCTCGTCGCCAAAGCGCTTGGAAGATCGTCGCCGGTCTCCCCGCCGAACACGCCGTCCCCCTGCTCCGCGATGGCCTCACCAATCTCAAAGACGGCAAAGGTGACCGCGCTTCAAATCTCGACCTCCTCATCGCCGCCCAGTCACGCGAAGAACCCGCCATCAAATCTGCTCTCGCCAGCTACGAGAAGTCCTTAAATCAAGACGACCCCCTTGCCAAATGGCAACCCAGCCTCGCCGGTGGCAATGCCGAGCGTGGCTTTAAAATCTACCAATCCCACGGCGCCGCCCAGTGCATGCGCTGCCACCGTTCCGAATCAGGCCACTCCGAAGGAGGCGAAGCGGGCCCCAACCTCATGGGAGTCGCCCTCCGTCACGATGCCGATGGCCTCCTTGAATCTCTCATCCTCCCTCACGCCAAAATCACCGATGGCTTCGGCGTCGCGAACCTCAAATTCCATGACGGCTCCAGCAAAGCCGGCCTCATCGTCGGTCAGAGCGAAGATCACCTCGACCTCAAGGAAGGAGAATCGAAAATCTGGCGCATCAAACGCAGCGATCTCGCCGAGGAACCAAAACCCATGTCCGGCATGCCCGCGATGGGAGCCATCCTCACCCCTTTCGAAACTCGAGACCTCCTCGCCTGGCTCCTCACCCTCACAAAAGCCAACAACGAAGCCCCTCCAAAATACGAAGTGGAAGAACTCGCCTTTGACAAAGCCAAAAAGATGGACGAAGTCACAAAAACAATCGAGACTCCCGCCCCTCAACCCACTGAACCAAAAAAGAACGTGAGCGAAGAAAACGAAATCGACCCAGCAGTAATGGCACTTGGTAAAACCGAATATGTATTATGCTCGGCCTGTCACGGGCAACAAGGTGAGGGTGTTAATGGAAATCCTCCCCTTGCACAATCTGAGTGGGTCTTAGGCCCCCCCGAAAACTTAATCAAAATCCAACTTAGGGGGCTCCAAGGAGAAATCAGCGTTAAGGATAAAATATACAACCTTCCTGGAATGGGACCATTTGGCGCTACCAAATCTGACGAAGAAGTTGCCGCTGTTCTCACCTACATTAGAAACGAGTTTGGAAACTCCGCGCCTGCTGTCGCCCCTGATATGGTCTCAGCCCTACGCTCTGAAGTTGGAAAACCTCAACTCACCGTCGCGGATCTTATCGATCCCCTAGCAGCTTCCAAAGCGACACAGACCGACGCCCCAGCCCCCGTCCTCGCCCAAATCCCCTCCACCGGACTCGGCGCCCCCATGATCGGCATCATCATGTTTCTCGTCATCGGCGGACTCAGCCTCCTTGGCGCCCTTCGCATGAAGGCCACCTGCAAAGAGTAAACTGACCCAACTGAATCTTCAAAACGCTCCGGGAAACCGGAGCGTATTTTTGTGCCTCTCAACCTTACGGAGCTTGGGCTTTAGCCCGAGTCCCCTCAACCAATCTGCGTAAATCCGCTTAATCTGTGGACCCTCTCCCCTCACCCCATCTCCAAAATACGATCACCCAACATCCTCGCCTCCGCCAAAGAATGAGTCACATGCAAAGTCGTCACCTTCTCCCTCTCAATCATCCCTCGAATCATCGTCAAAACCTCCTCATGCCTCGCTTCATCCAACCCACTCAGCGCCTCATCAAGGCACAACAAGCTCGGCCGCAATGCCAGCGCACGACCTAAAGCAACCCTTCTCGACTCCCCGCCCGAAAGACCTTGCGGCAACCTCTCCAGCAAATCCCCTAAGCCCAATCCTTCCGAGAGTCCCTCGACCCGCTCCGCGATCGCCTTCCGCCTCCACCCATGCAGCCTCGGCCCAAATTCCAAATGCTCCCTCACCGTCATCGTCGGAAAAAGAACGATATCCTGAGGAACCAAGCCCACCCCCCGCGCCCCCGCTGGTAAGCCCGTGATTTCTTCTCCACCCAAACAAATCTCCCCCGCCTGAATCCATTCATTCCGCAACCCACAAATCGCCTCCATCACCGTCGTCTTCCCACAGCCACTCGGCCCCATTAGAGAAAGACATTCCCCTTCCGCGATCTCGAAGGAAAAGTCACTCAGTTCAAAGCTCCCCACCTTCACCGCCAAGTTCTCCACCGTCAAAAACCCACTCACACCGATCCCCCTCTCCCCAAAAAGCTTCTCACCAAAAGCAAGGTCGAAACCGCGATCACGATCATCAGCAAAGAAAGCGCCGCTGCTCCCGATAAATTCCCCAGATTAATCTCCAGAAAAACCGAAGTCGACAACACCTCAGTCCGCCCCCGAGTCGCTCCCGCAAAAATCAAAATCGGTCCAAATTCCCCCAGTGCCCGCGCCCACGCCATCGTCCCCGCCGCAATCATCCCCTTGCTCGCCATCGGCAAGATCACCCGCCCAAAAGCCTGCCCACGATGACAACCCAAGGTCATCGCCACCTCTTCATAGCGCGGGCTGATCTGATCAAAAGTCGTCTTCATCGTCCGGATCGCAAAGGCCGCCGCCACCGGAAACTGCGCCAAAACCACCCCCAAGGGATGAAAGGTCACCGGCAAGCCCACCTCCCCCACCGCATCCTCCAACGAACCCACTTCCTTCCGTAAAAAAACACCAGCTAAGGCCACTAATATCGCCAATCCCGCTAACACCACCGGGATCAACTTCCCCTTTCGATCTCCTCCAAAAGCGCCCAAAATCGCAGCCGTAAAAAGCCCGACCGCTAAGACCCAGCACCCCTCAGAAAGCGACACCCGATTAAAAAGAATCAACAAACTCAAGCCCACCACCAGTGGCGGCAGAAGAATCGGAACATCAATCAAAGTATCTAAAAAAGCCCTCCCCCGAAAATGATATCGCGAGAGCAGATACCCCAGTGGCACCGCCACCAAGACCGACAAGATCGCCGTCGCGGTGCAAGTCACAAAGGTCAATTTGATCGAGTGCTGAATCGCCGGATCCTGCAAAATTTGCCCCACCTCGGACCAAGAAACACTCAGCACATTCGCCCCCAGCATCAGCAGCACCAGCCCCAGATAACTCACCACCACAAAGAGCAAGAAAAGCAGAAAAGGCCACTCCGGCCTCACCTTCCAAATCTTCTGAGTCTCCTGATTCAATTCGCTCATCCCTTCTCTTCGAGGCCTCCAGCATCCCCTAAGCCATCCAAAAATCCAGACTCGTATTCCCTCAATTCCCCTCCCTTCACAAACGACAATTCAATTGACCACGCCGCCCCTCTCCCTTAACCCTCCTCGCCTTATGGAAAATGAATCCGTCGCTTCCCTCCTGGCGATCGACACCGGCTCGATCGAGAGCCGCTTGTCGGAACTCAGGAGGTATCTTTGACATCCCAGTCCTCACCGCGAAAATCGCTGAGCTCGAGGCCAAAGCGGAGAACCCTGACTTCTGGAACAATCAGTCCCAAGCCCGCGAAGTCCTCGCCGAGACCAAGCTCAACAAGGACAAGCTGGATCCTTTCCTAAAGCTCGAAGAGGACTTCGAAAACCTCACTACCGGAATCGAACTCGCCAAAGAATTCGATGACCTCGATTCCGCCCGCGAAGCCCGTACCACTTTCGACCGCATCCAAAAAGATCTCGAGTCCTTCGAGCTCATCGTCCTCCTCGATGCCCCCTCGGATCCCAAAAACGCCTACGTCACCATCCAGTCCGGCGCCGGTGGCACCGAGGCCTGTGACTGGGCCGCGATGCTCTACCGCATGTACACCCGCTGGGCCGAACAGCATAATTTTAAAGTCACCGTCACTGACTACCAAGAAGGTGAAGAAGCCGGCATCTCATCCGCTTCTCTCAAAATCGACGGCCCCTTCGCCTACGGCTACCTGAAAGCCGAGCGCGGCGTCCACCGTCTCGTCCGCATCTCTCCTTTCGATAGCGCGGGCAAGCGGCACACCTCTTTCGCCTCCATTGATGTCACTCCCGAGATCGACGACAACATCGTCATCGAGATCCCCGACTCCGACGTCGAGATCTCCACCGCCCGCTCAGGCGGCAGTGGCGGACAAAACGTCAACAAAGTTGAGACCGCCGTCATCATGAAGCACCTCCCCACCGGGATCATGATCCGCTCCACTCAAGAACGTTCCCAACTCCGCAACCGCGAACTCGCGTGGGAAACCTTACGAGCCAAGCTCTACCAGATCGAAGAGGACAAGCAAAAGGCCGAGGCCGACCGCACCTACTCCGAAAAAGGCGAAATCGGCTGGGGCAGCCAGATCCGTTCTTACGTCTTCCAGCCCTACCAAATGGTCAAAGACCTCCGCACTGGCGAAGAAACGGGAAACATCCAAAACGTCATGGACGGAGCCATCGACCCCTTCATCGAAGCGATGCTCCGCGGCCAAAAACGCGACTAGCCCCCCTGGGAACGCCGGCGTCCCCGCCGGCCTCGCAACCAAATCTCCCCTATCGGCCAAAGTTAATACACATCGCCGTCGGAACCTCCGCACGATGCCCACTAAAGGTCAGCTTCCCCGTCTCCTCATCAATCCGATGGCTCGTCACTTCATGTGACTTCTGCCCCGCCACCAACAACCACTTCCCCGAAGGCGAGAGATTGATATTCCGAGGAATCCAAACCTTCGCCGGAGTAGTATCGAGCCGAGACAAACTCCCATCATCCGCCACCGCAAAAACCGTTAGAGAATCACGCCCCGCCTCAGTCAAATCACGATTCGCAGTATAAATAAACTTCCCATCCTTCGAGACCCGAATCTCCGAACAGGACATTTTCTCACCATCACCTCCTTTTGGTAAAACACTCTCCGTCTTCTTCGCCGTCAATTTCCCACTCTCCTGATCACGAGCAAAAGCCGTCACCGTGAGACTCAGCTCATTCAAAACATAAGCATGAGATCCGTCCTTACCGAACTTCATATGACGAGGACCCGAACCCGGGATTGATTTAAATCCCCCCTTGTCCGTAAGCATTCCCTTCTCATCGAAGGCGTAAAATTTCACCTCATCCATTCCTAAATCAGGCGCGTAGGCGAACTTATTGTCTGGCCCCGCATACATCGAGTGCGCATGCGGCTTGGACTGCCTCTTCTCGTTAATGCTCGATCCCTCGTGCTGCATCAAAGACGCCACCTCTCCCACTTTCCCCTCATCCACCGAGAAAGACACGACCTTTCCACCACCATAATCAGCCCCAAAAAGAACCTTCTCCTCGGCATCAAGACTCACATGACAAAGCCCTCCGCCATCGTAAGTCTGAACCGACAACTCGCTCAGCTTCCCATCCTTGATCGAATAAGAAGACACCGCCCCTTTCTTCTCAGATTTGTAGGTAGAGAAGATGACATCGCCCGCCTTGTTCAGTTCTTGAAAACTCATCCCCGGCCCTTTCACCGCATGCTGGCGATCCGTCAACTCTCCCGTTTCCTCGTTCAGCTGCAGGGTGAAAATCCCATCTGAACCAGACCCCACATAAACGGTGGTCATTTCCCCATTCATTGTCCCAACCAGTGCCGTAGCGGCCAAAAGCGCTTTCTTCATGACTCCTATTAGCAGAAGCCTTTGCTCTCCGAAAGACCCATCCTTGCCACTCGCGCATTTTCGTCTCATCTTTCCCCCGAATGCCTGACGACATCAAAAACGACCGCTACTTCGCAGAAGGGTTCCGCGAACTCGACGAAAGCCTCGCCGAGACCACTGCCATGCTTGCCGACGCCCTCCCGCTCGATGACAAGCTCCGCTCTCTCATTCCTTGGCAGGAGAACCAAACTTTCCCCGCAGAAGTCCCCGAAGGCTGCGAACGCGAAGGCGCTCAGCTTCTCTCGATCTGCTTTGAAATCCTCAATATCGTCGAGGAACGCGTCGCTTGGAAGTTCCGCAGCGCCCGCCGCGCCTCCCACGGAGCCGCCGCCATTAAAGGACTCTGGCCCTCCGTCATCAACCGCTTTGTCGAAGAAGGACTCAGCGAAGCCGAGGTCATCGAGACCCTCAAAAAAGTCCAAGTCGAACCCGTCCTCACCGCTCACCCCACCGAGGCCAAGCGCCCTTCCGTCCGCCAGCGTCACAAAGCAATTTACGAAGAACTCCGCAGCTACGAATCAGCCAAAAGTGACCCTCATTACGGTCGCCGCGTTGGTGACTCTCTCCGCGCCGAACTGCAAACCCTCTGGTATACCGGCGAGATCTTCGTCCAACGCCCCGACATCCAAGACGAGCTTCGCAATGCCCTCCCTTACCTGAGCGAGACCTTCCCCGAGGTCGTGATGCGACTTGATCGCTCTCTCGAACTCGCCTGGGAAGACGCCGGATGGGATATCGCGAACCTCCGCAAGGAAAACGCCTACCCAAAACTCCGCTTCTCCAGCTGGATCGGCGGCGACCGCGATGGACACCCCTTCGTCACCCCCGAAGTCACCAAGAGCACTCTCGCCGAGCTTCATGAAAATGCCATCCTCATGCACCAACGGCATTTGCAAAAAGTCTCCGACAAGCTCACTCTCGCCCCCCCTTTCACCAAGGTCCCTAGCCGCTTAACGGAAGCCATCGCCACCACCGCCGAACTCCTCGGCGAAAAGGGCGCGCGCATCGCCTTCCGCTATCGTCTCGAACCATGGCAGGCCTTCATTCGACTTCTCAACGAGCGCTTTGAGCAGCGCAAATACGAACGAGCCGCCGATTACCTGAGCGATCTCGAACTCATTCACGAGACCCTCTGCGAAGCCGATGCTTCCTTCACCGCACACGAGTGGATCTTCCCGCTCATTCGCCTCGCGCAAATCTTTGGCCTTCACCTCGCCGCTCTCGACATCCGGAATAACTCCGAGGCCCACGATGCCGCCGCCTCTCAACTCTTCGCCTCCGTCGGCATCCCCGATGGCGAAAACTTTGGCACTTGGAGCGAAGAAAAGCGCCGCGAACTCCTCGTCGCTGAGCTTTCCAATCCTCGCCCCTTCCTCTCCCGTTACCAAGAAGCCGGTGAAGCCGCTGATTCCATTCTCGAATACCTCCGCCTCCTCGCCACCTATCGTCGCAAGCGCGGACCCGAGTGCCTCGGTCAGCTCATCATCAGCATGACCCGCTCGGTCTCCGACATCCTTCTCATGCAGGTTCTCGCCCGTGAGGCCGGCCTCGCCAAGCGCCACTCAAATGGCCTTTGGCGTTCCCACCTCCCCGTGAGCCCCCTCTTTGAAACCGGAGAAGACTTGGCCAATGCCAGCGGCATTCTCGCCGAATACCTCACCATCATGGGACCTCATCCCTCCGGAATGCAGCCCGCCATGGTCGGCTACTCGGACTCCAATAAGGACGCCGGTGTTTTCGCCTCCCAGTGGGGTATTTTCAAAGGCCAAGAAGCCATGACCGCAGCCTGTCGCGCAGAAGGCGTGGTCCCCCAATTTTTCCACGGTCGCGGCGGCACCATCGGTCGCGGAGCTGGTCCCACTCGTTGGTTCCTCCGCGCGCTTCCCGAAGGCGCGCTTTCTGGCCCCGTCCGTGTCACCGAGCAAGGCGAAGTCCTCCCTCGCAAGTATGGCAATGATGGCAACGCCCACTTCCACCTCGAACTCCTCACCGCCGGAGTCACGCGGGTCGTAGGACTGCGCAACCATCGCTCCACCCCAGTCGATGAATGCCGCGAAAGTCTCGATGCCCTCTCGCGCGAATCTGACA
This sequence comes from uncultured Verrucomicrobiales bacterium, assembly GCA_937928545.1. Classification (GTDB taxonomy): domain Bacteria; phylum Verrucomicrobiota; class Verrucomicrobiia; order Verrucomicrobiales; family Akkermansiaceae; genus SW10. The sequence continues at coordinate 69,020 of CALGJQ010000044.1, read as the reverse complement.
AAGCCTACCGTCGTCTCCTCGATGCCGATGGCTTCATCGACTTCTACCGCACCGCCACTCCGATCGATGCGCTAGAAACCGGCGTCTTCGGCTCACGCCCCTCTCGCCGCACTGGTAAAAAAGCCTCTCTCAAAGACCTCCGCGCCATCCCCTGGGTCTTCTCCTGGACCCAAGCCCGCTTCTACCTCCCCGGTTGGTATGGCGTCGGCTCCGGCTTAGAAGCAATCGGCGCGGACGCCTATCAAAACATCAAGGACAACCTTCCTCAGTTCGACTTCCTCCGCTACGTCTTCACCAACATCGAGTCCTCCCTCGCCTCCGCCAACATGGAGACCATGAAGGAATACGCGAACCTTTGCCCAGATGAAGCCCTCCGCGAGCGACTCCTCGGCCAAATCCTCGCCGAGTACGATAAAACCCGTAGATTAGTGCACGACCTCTTCGGCCGTGAGTTCGACTCCCGTCGCCCTCGTATGGAGAAAACTCTCGCGGTCCGCGAAGTTCCCCTCGCCGCGCTTCACAAACAGCAAATCGATCTCCTTAAGAACTGGCGCGCCGCCGGCAGCCCCGTCGAAGCAGACGACGGTCGCTTTGACCGCAACTTCCTCGCCCTCCAGCTCACCATCAACGCCATCTCCTCCGGCCTCCGCGAGACTGGTTAATTACGGGCGATTCACTTTAAAAAGCGAATAGGTCCCATTGGCATTTACGGTCCCGAGATGGCCTCCGTCTGGGGAAAAGGCCGCATGGAGGACACCGTGATTCAAATCCACTTTTTCTGGTATTTGAAGGTCAGCGGTTTTCGCATCCATCTCGCCGATGATCAGCTGAGAAGAACCCTCCGCTCCCAAAACTCCGGCCCAAAGCTGCCCCAGAGGATCAGAGGCAAGACTTGAAACATCGTTCTCTAGCTCCGCAATCTTCTCCAAATCCTTCTGAGGATAAAGCCCTCTCAGAACATCAGGAACACTATGAATCCGGCCAAGAATTTCAGGATCTTTATGATCCAATCCTCTCAGCAAAGGCATGACTGGCCGCCCGTATGAGGCCAGCTCCACCATTGCATTTTGCCGCTTCTTAAACTCATGAGAAGCCAGTTCATCAGCGAGTCTTTTGACCTCCACAACATTCATCTCATCTTTCCCCTTCAAAGGAAGAAGGAGCCTTCCCCATAGCTCTTTCTTATCGAGCCCCACCACGAGAGAACGACCACCATCAAGAAGCGCGAGTGATTCAGGCACCCCTTTTTCCGGGGAATATTTCGCCTTTAAAGAACGATCGACGACTGACCAAACGCGCACCGAACCATCACGCGATGAGGTGTAAAAATACTCACCGTCCGCAGAAAGCACCATCGCATTAATCTCTTTGCGGTGTCCTCGATACTCATGGAGCTTCTTCCCAGATTCCACATCCCAAAGCGTCGCCACTTTGTCCTCCCCTGCGCTCACCACCCTTTTCCCATCGGGATGAAAGGCCAGAGCTTCCACCGCATTGGCTGATTTAAAGGTCGCCTTGATTGCAAAACCCTTCGTTTCTCGAATCGTAATATTCCCTTTCTCATCGCCAACCGCAACTAGCCCCCCATCTGAAGAGAGCGCAATTGCACCCACCGTATCCTGCTCTTCAAAGGAGCGATTTCGCGAGGGATCCTCTCGATCTCTCAGCTCCCAACTACTGTCATCGGTGAGAAAGAGACTTCCACCACCTGGCGATACCGCAACGTGGTCGTAACTATAATTTTTCTTCGGAATTCCACTCTCAGGAACAATTCGTTTCCCAGAGGAAACAGAGTGAAGGTGTAAGTGATAGTCTCCGCCTGAGATCAGCGTTTTACCATCAAGACTAAAAGCAATGGGAGTGTGATGGTTTCCAGCCACTTTCATCTTTCGAATCACCTTCCCGTCATCCGCATTTAGCAGATAGAGATTCTTATCTTCGGAGGTCGAGGCAATCATTTGACCATCAGGCGACCAGGCCACCACCTCGCCTTCTCGACCAAGTTTCACCTTCCAAATTTCCTTCAAAGACTGGGCATCGAAAACGCGGAGATTCTTGTCTCCACTCACCATCGCAAAGCGCTTTTGATCAGGAGAAAGTGCCAGCGTGTAAACATCCCCATACGGAGTCTTACTCTTTAAAGTCTTAAGGCATTTCCCCGATTCCACTTCCCATTGCTTGACGCTCTTATCATCCGAGCCTGTGACTAAGCTCTTCCCCCCTTCAGTCACGATCGCAGTATAAACGTCCCCTGTGTGCCCCGCAAAGTCCCTCACTTTTTCGCCGCTGTCGATATTCCATAGAAAGGCATTGTTCTTCCCATCAGTCCCAATGAAATGCTGCCCATCTGGCATAAGCGCAATTCGGTAGGCCGTTCCGGGATGCTTGTAGCTCATCAACACCTTCCCCGTCTCCATTTCAAATCGGTAAATCGTCCCACAGCCTGTCGCTGCCAAAAACTCTCTCCCCTCCCGGATGATCCGAATCCCCCACATGTCATCACAATTCGGAACACTGAATCTCCGGACAAGCTTCCCCGTCTTTATATTCCAAAGACGAGAACATTGATCGCGAGAAGAACTCAGCACGTGCTCGCCATCAGGATGGCAGACGATTTCAGAAACCGACCCCGCATGCTGAAAGCCCGCCACGTTCCCCGTTTCGATCTCCTCCAAGAGCGCTCCGCACAATGGCATCACCGCTATGGTGATCAAAAAGATGAATACGGAAAAAAACATCCCCTCTTATTTATCGAGAAGCTCCGCTCAGGACCAGCCTTCTTTCCTTCGAGGTGCTTGCACCCTGTCAGAATCCACGCCATGATTTCAAAATGAGATTATTCCTCGCTCTCTTAACCCTTCTTCCTTCCTTCGCCTTAGGAGAAACCCGCGTCCCTGCCGATGAACACTTCCGCGTCGATACGGTCGCCGAGGGATTTGTCGACGCCATGGAGATTGCTGTCACCCCGAAGGGATACGTTTTCGTCATCGAACGCACCGGAGCTCTTAAAATCGTCAACCCGACGAGCGGAGAAGTAAAACTCATCGAAACCCTCCCGGTCGAACTTCGGGAAAAAGAATTCGCCCGCGAATGTGGCCTTCTTGGCATCACGCTCGATCCCCAGTTTAAAAAGAACAGCTGGCTCTACCTCTACTACTCTCCCAAAGGAGAAGCCCTTCACCGCCTCGCGCGCTACGAATTCGACGGCAAAAAAATCCATTCGCCCAAAACCCTCCTCGAAGTTCCGCAAGACCCTGAAAATGGCACCTGCCATGAAGGAGGCTCGCTCACCTTTGGCCCCGATGGCTGCCTCTACCTCTCCACCGGCGACAACACCTGCCCCTTCAAGTCAAACGGCTCCGCGCCCATCGACGAAGGCCCCGAGCGCAAGTGGTTTGACGCCCAACGCTCCGCCGCCAACACCAACGACCTGCGCGGTAAGATCCTCCGCATCAAACCCACCGCTGATGGCAGCTACACCATTCCCGAAGGAAACCTCTTCCCCAAAGGAACCGCCAAAACCCGCCCCGAGATCTACGTCATGGGCTGCCGGAATCCCTACCGCATTTCCGTCGATCAAAAATCAAACTACCTCTACTGGGGAAAAGTCGGCCCGGATGCCGGTAAAGACAGCTCACGCGGCCCCCGTGGATACGACGAAATTAACCAAGCCCGCCAAGCCGGAAACTTCGGGTGGCCCTACTTCAGTGGCGATAACAAACCCTACGCGGACTACGACTTCGTCACCAAAAAAGTCGGCGAAAAATTCGACCCCACCAAGCCGATCAACAGCTCGGTCAACAACACCGGCCTCACCGAACTCCCCCCAGCTCAACCAGCCTTCTGGCACTACCCACGCGCCTCAGCCTGCGCCGGCCCCGTCTTCCACGCGGATCGATTCCCCTCCGGCGGCTCCGGTCTCCCCAATGAACTCGATGGCTGCCTCATCGTCTACGATTGGACCAGCACTTGGATCCGCGTGATCAAACTCGATGAAAAAGGTGACATCGAATGGAACGAACCTTGGCTCGCCAAGTTCCGCTTCGTCCACCCCGGCGACATGGAAATGGGACCGAAAGGCGAGCTCTACATCCTCGAATACGGTTCCGCTTGGTATGACGGAAAGGACGGGAAATTAAAGCGCGTCACTTATTCCGAAACCCCACAAGCGATCGAAGTCCCCGCTTCCGATCCCCGCATGGCTGGACTCCCCGCCGACCATCCCGGCACCGCCCTCATCTCTGGAACGACCTGCCTCGCTTGTCACAGCACCACGCAAAAATCGATTGGACCAACCTATCGTGACGTTGCCAAAAAATACGCCAAAGATCCGAAGGCCATCGAATCTCTCGCTGAAAAAATCATCAAAGGCGGCGTCGGAGTCTGGGGCGAACAACCCATGCCTCCGCACCCTCAGCACAACATCGAGGAAACTCAGCAGATGATTGAGGCCATCCTCAAAGTCCCCGCCAAGTGACCATCGTTTTTCAAGACGAAGAGATCGTCGTTGTCGAAAAACCCAGCGGCTTCCTCTCCGTCCCTGGACGCGGCCCCGAGAAGATCGACTCCGTTTCTCACCGCATCCGGAACGCCATCCCCGGCTGCATTGATCAACCCTCGGTCCACCGGCTCGATATGGACACCTCCGGCCTCATCGTCCTTGCCCTCACCACCGAAGCCCATCGGAATCTCTCCCGCCAATTCCAAGAGCGCCAAACCGACAAGCACTACCTCGCCCTCCTCGACGGCGAACTTCACGAAAGCGAAGGTACCATCACTCTCCCCTTCCGACTCGATGTCGATAACCGCCCCCACCAAATCTACGACGAGGTCCACGGAAAAATGGGCACCTCTCATTGGAAAAATCTCGGCCTAGAAAACGGCCACACCCGCATCGCCTTCCACCCCATCACCGGCCGCACCCACCAACTCCGCGTCCACGCCGCTCACAAAAAAGGCCTCGGCATCCCCATCGTCGGCGACCCCCTCTACGGCAACGGCTCTGCTCCCGGCGAACTCAAACTCCACGCCACCGAACTCACCTTCACCCACCCCACGACAGGCGAAAGCCTCACCTTTAATTCCCCACCCCCTTTCTAGCACCGCACCCAAGGAGCCTACGGAGCTTGGATGGCATGCCCCTTGGGTGCTTTAGTCCGAGTAATCCTCAACCCAAGCCCCCCGGAATTACTGTCTCCAGACTATCTCTTCCACTCCTTCCAAAACAAACCTTGCATAACAAGGTAGCTTGCCGTAAACAGTCTTAACATGAGCGATGGCTTCGACAACTGGACGGTCCAACTTCGGAAGGGCATCCTGGAGTTCTGCGTCCTCTCATCCATCGCTGACGAAGAAGAAAGCTACGGCTACGAACTCGTCAAAAAACTCGTCAACGCCCCCGGCCTCGATGCCTCAGAAGGAAGCATTTACCCCCTTCTCTCACGCATGAGAAAACAAGGACTCATCCAGTCCCGCCTCGAAGAAAGCGATGCTGGCCCCGCCCGTAAATACTACCGCCTCACTGCCATTGGAAAGGCCCGCAGCCTCGCCATGCAGTCCTATTACGACGGCCTCACCGACGCCGTTCAATCACTCCGGAACCCTAAAAAATAGCTTTTCATGAAGAACGATCATTGGCTCACCTCAGAAGCCCGCCACGCCCTCGATGCTTGGGAAAAAACCCACCAGATTCACTGGGAGCGAGAAGAAGCAGATCCAAAAGAAGTCCGAGCAGACCTCGAAGCCCACCTCTGGCACAGCCGCGAGGGAAGCGAAGCCCCCGTCACCCAGACCCAAGTAGAAATGGCCATCGATGACATGTCCCTACCCAGCATGCCAGTTTGGCAATCCACTCCTTCTGTAACCGAACCCAGCCGAGGCTTTTGGAAGCGCTGTGTAGACTCCATCACCACTCCCTTTTATTTCAGCATCTGGCCACTCTTGGTTGTTCTTTGGGAAATTTTCACCGGCACACTTGCCTCGATGTTTTTCGACCCCCTATCTCGTTTTCCTCAAATCATCCTCATTCTCTTCTTCGCCATTCTCGGCCTTTTTAATCTCTTCAACACCTTTGAAAAATCGAAACCCCGATGGCTCACCATTCTCCGTGGCGCCGGTGTCATTGTCGCTGGCTATTGGGGACTCCTCCTCATTCCCGTCCTCCTCATCGGCAGCTTTGGATATGCCGCTGGAGTCGTTTACAGCATCGGGATCGCTCTCATCGCGCTTCCTCTATTCCTTCTTTGCGCAATGGCCGCCGCTGCTCCCCTTTACCTTACCTTTGGTTTTCTCAAACGAGGCTATCCCGACTCCCATCGCACGCCTTGGCTCCTCGGGATGCTCCTCGGCCTCGTCCTGCTTCTCCTTGTCGAAGCCCCCTCTTACATCACTCGTATTGGAGTCGCGCAAAATAACCCTGCGCTAATCCGCAGTTTCGGCTCAGAAGAAACGCTTCTCTCCATGTGCTACGAAGGAAAAGTCGGCCGAAGAAGCTTCACCGACACCTCCGGCTTTATCCCGAACGTCTTAATTTCAGGAGTGATTGCTACGAATTCCAGCCGTAAAGATAAAAGTGAGCAACATCGGGAACTCTATTACCGCGTCACAGGGCGCGCCTTTAATAGCGAAGAACCACCACACTCAAAACTCCTTAGTTTAGGACCTCGTCGATCTCCCAGAGGAGTAACCTTTGACGAAAACCTCGGCGGCGATGGCGTCTCCGCCCGCGTCGCCGACCTCGATCTCGCGACCTCCCGCCTCGATGCCCACATTGATTCTGCTTCCGGCCTCGGCTACTGGGAATGGACCATGGAGTTCGACAACTCCGGCAATCGAAACAAAGAAGCCCGCATGCAGCTCCTCCTTCCCAACGAAGGCGTCGTCTCTCGCCTCACTCTTTGGGTCAACGGCGAGCCCCAAGAAGCCGCCTTTTCTTCCACCGCAAAAGTCGCCAAAGCCTACAAGTCAGTCGCCGTCGCCGAAAGGCGCGATCCCGTCCTTGTTCGTTGGGTCGGCTCGGATCGCGTTCTCGTCCAATGCTTCCCCGTTCTCCCTGAAGAAGACATGCGCATCCGCATTGGCATCACGGCACCCCTCGACTCGGACGGACGCCTCTTCCTCCCCCGTATCATCGAGAAAAACTTCGGCATCTCCGCCGAACTCGACACCGACATCTGGGTCCAAGGCGACCTCGAAATGTCCCTCGATGGACTCAAAGGAAAAGGAGCCAAAGACATGTGGCGCGAAACCCACGGCTCCCTCTCCGCTCGCGATCTTATGGCCGCTCATACCCATGTGAAATGTTCGCTTCCTGAACAAGTCACCACCGTTTGGACGGACGATCAATTCTCCGGCAAAAAAATCGTCCGCACTCTTCTACCAAGCAACACCAAGACCGCGAAACAAAGCCTCGTCCTTGTCGTCGATGGCTCCTCTTACTTTGGTGATTGGGCTGAGGCCGCAGATGAAGCCATCGCCGCACTTCGCAACGCAGGTCACGAAGTCGAAGTCATCCTCGCTGCCAATGAAGAGGTTCATAAAAACATCACCAGCCTCCGCGACTTCAACTTCAGCGGCGGCCAAGATTGCATCCCAGCCCTCGAAGCAGGCCTCCGCCTCGCTAGCGAAAAGAAGACCCGCCATCTCATCTGGCTGCACGGCTCCCAGCCCATCAGCTTTAAGAGTGAAGAAGGATTCCTCCAGCTTCTTGAGCGGGGATTTCATCAAATCGACTTCAGCGTCATCGACCTCGCCGGAGGCCCAAACCGTCTTCTCGAAAAAGCCGCGAAACGCATCGGAATCGCCGGAAACGCCCGCCCCAGTTCACCCGATAAACTCTCCGTTGAACTCGCAAAACTCATTCAGCCTCGCTCTCAAAAATTCCAGTGGCTTGAGCAAGCAGAAGCCCCACCCGAAGGCAAAAAAGTCTGGGACCACCTCGCCCGCTGGCACGTCTGGCAACAGGTCAAAGAAGCTGCCATCGGCTCTACTAATCACGACTACCTCGCGAAGCTTGCCGCGAAATATCAACTCGTCACCCCCGTCAGCGGGGCCGTCGTTTTAGAAACCGCGCAGGACTACAAACGCTTCGACCTCAAACAAGTCGATGGCTCTACCACCCCCTCCATCCCAGGAGTCCCTGAACCCTCCACTGCCCTTCTCACCCTCCTCGCCAGCCTCATGCTCTTCCGCCGCAAGCGCCCTTGCGCTTTTTAGCGCATAGCTCCAATCTGAACAATGTCCTTCACACTCCACCCCCGCCTCGAAGCCGGAACACACTTCATCGGACGTAGCGCCCGTTGCCAAGTCCTCCTCAAAGACAATGCCTCTTTCCCTTGGCTCCTTGTCGTCCCCGAAGTCGAAGAAGGCATCGAAGACCTCCACCAACTCCCCGCCGATCACTTCGCCGAAGTGGCCTTCCTCATCCGCCAAGTTTCCGACTTCGCCTCCTCCCACTTTCAACCCGACAAACTCAACGTCGCCTGCATCGGCAACATCGTCCGCCAAATGCACATCCACATCGTCGGCCGCTCCGAAGATGACCCCGCCTGGCCCGGCACCGTCTGGGCCTCCGATGCCAAGTCCCCATACTCAGCTGAGGAAGTCATCGAAATCTGCGTGAAAGCGAAGCTGGCACTCGGACTCTGAAACTCACTTCGCCGAAGCCGAAAAACGCCCTCTTACGAGAAATCCAAGACTTCCCTTCAATAGTTTCAAGTAAATTGGACATTATTGTCCCGATTTACATGGAACTCACCAAGAAAAAGCCCCGAATATTGACAAATTCCATATTTCCAAGTAATTTGGACACCTCTCGACCAATATGCTTGGAAGTCTCAACCGCAACACCCTTCTCGAAGGAATCCAGAAACGGATCGACTTCACCCCTGCTGTTGCCCTCCTTGGAGCAAGGCAAGTGGGAAAAACAACCTTAGCGAGAGACTTCGCCGCCTTGATTAAAGAGGAAGTCACCTTTTACGACCTAGAACTCCCCGCTGACCGAGAAGCCCTCTCGACCGATCCCCATCGCATTCTCTCAGAGCAGAAAGGCCTCGTCATCCTCGATGAAGTCCAGCGCGCCCCCGAGCTCTTCGCCCTCCTCCGCCCCATCATCGATAACCCCAAGCGAAAGGCCCGCTTCCTCCTCCTCGGCTCCGCCTCTTGGGACCTCATCAAAGGCGTCTCAGAATCCCTCGCAGGTCGCATCTCCTTCATCGATGTCAGCGGCTTCTCCCTCGAGACCACCGGCCCCGAAAATCAATCCGACCTCTGGTTAAAAGGTGGCTTCCCAAAAGCCTACCTCGCCCCCGACATGGAACTCTGGCAACTCTGGATGGAGAACTTCACCCGCACCTTCCTCGAGCGAGACATCCCCGGCATCGGCTCCCAAGTCGCGCCCGAGGCCCTCAGCCGCTTCTGGCGAATGCTCGCCCACTACCACGGCCAAACCTGGAACGCCCAAGAACTGGCCAACTCCATGGACGTCAGCCATAAAACCGTGACCCGTTACCGAGACCTCCTCGCCGGCACCTTCATGATCCGCGTCCTCCCACCGTGGTTCGAAAACCTCGGCAAGCGACTCGTCAAATCCCCCAAAGTCTACCTCCGCGACTCCGGTATCCTCCACCACCTACTCGGCATCCAAAGCCACCATCAACTCCACACCCACCCTCGCTACGGAGCCAGTTGGGAAGGCTTCGCCCTCGAGCAAATTCTCACCAAATTCGGTGACCAAAACGCCTACTTCTACGCCACCCAAAACGGCGCCGAGCTCGACCTCTTCCTCACCCACCAAGGCAAACGCTACGGCTTCGAATTTAAATGCACCGATGCCCCAAAAACCACCAAGTCGATGCACACCACCTCCGCCGACCTAAAACTCGACCACCTCTACGTCGTCTACCCCGGCCAAAAACAATACCCCCTCAACGAAAAAATGACCGCCCTTCCGCTCATCGACCTCCCAGAGTTCGATCTGAGCTACTGAAAGCGTCGATTTCTTGACTGATTGTATATCTCACTATACAATTAGTCATGCCTCAACTCGGGTTACCTCCTCATCCAGTGCCGCGTGCGATTCTCCCAATCGCAGAGAAGCGGCTTGGCGAATTCCCGATTTTAACGATTACGGGGCCTCGGCAATCAGGAAAAACAACTTTGGCAAAGCTTCTGCGCCCGGAATATAAATACTTTTCGCTCGAAGATCCTGATATCCGTGAATTTGCAACGAACGACCCGCGAGGTTTTCTAGCTCAGACTGAAGGCGGTACGATTTTGGATGAAGTTCAAAGAGCCCCAGAACTTTTCTCCTATCTCCAAGGCGTGGTGGATGCCGGACGGGAAACTGGCCGCTACATTCTAACGGGATCAAGTCAGTTTCAGCTGATCGAATCGATCACTCAGAGTTTGGCCGGAAGGACGGCGTTACTGACCCTTCTTCCCTTTTCACTGACTGAACTTCAAAATACCGAAAAAGCGCCCGAAAGCGTGGATGAACTTCTCTACCGAGGACTCTTCCCACCGATCTATGATCGTAATATCCCAGCTAACGTTTGGTTACAAAACTACGTGGCGACCTATTTGGAACGCGATGTCCGTGAGATTCTCAACGTGGTTGATATGGCCGCTTTCCAACGCTTCGTGCAGCTATGTGCAGGGCGCTGCGGACAACTCTTGAATGTGAGTTCGCTGGCAAACGATGCCGGAATCACCCGAGTGACAGCGCAGAGCTGGCTCACGGTCTTGCAAGCGAGTCACTTGATTTTCCTCGTCTCACCGTGGTCACGGAACATTTCAAAGCGGGTGATTAAAAGCCCCAAGCTCTACTTCTGTGATCCGGGTTTAGCAGCGTGGTTGATCGGCGTCCGCGAAGAAGGTCATCTGACCTCGCATCCCCAGCGTGGAGCTCTTTTTGAAAACTGGGTCATGACCGAACTCCTGAAAGCCCAATGTCATGCGGGAGAAAAGCCAGGGCTTTATTTTCTCCGTAATAAACAGGGAAACGAGATCGATGCCGTGATCGAGCATGGCTTGGATCAAATCCATGCCGTCGAGGTCAAATCGGGAGCCACCATCAATCCTGACTTTTTCTCGGGCCTGAACTATTGGCAAAATCAGCTCACTCATACCAAGCTCCATCCTTGGGTTGTCTACGCTGGAAAGGACGAGCAAAAGCGAAGCCAAGGCAGGGTTCTTCCGTGGACAAATCTGAGTCCGCTCCTCGATCAGCTCGCGATATAACCAAAAAAACGACCTCTTACGAGGTCGTCTTTGAAGGATCGCAATGAGTTTTAACCCATCAACTCAGGCCAGTCTTCAGTGTGGAAGAACTCACCTTCTGGCTTGTCGATGCGCTCGTAGGTGTGAGCTCCGAAGAAGTCGCGTTGCGCTTGGAGAAGGTTCGCAGGAAGTCGCTCGGCGCGGTAGGCGTCGTAGTAGGCGAGTGATCCGCCGAAACTTGGAACCGGGATGCCGTTAGTCGCTGCGAGGGCAACCACTTCACGCCAGTCTTGCTGACCTTCATTGAGAATCTCAGTGAAGAAGGGTGAAAGCATGAGGTTGGTCGGAGGAGTGGCGGCAGTATAAGCCTCAGTGATCCGGTTGAGGAAACGAGCACGGATAATGCAGCCACCACGCCAGATCTTGGCGATCTCACCAAGCTGGAGATCCCAGCCTTTATCAACGCCAACCTTCGTGATGAGGTCGAGGCCTTGAGCGTAGGAAACGATCTTGGAAGCATAGAGCGCGTTGCGCACTTTCTTCACAAGGTCTTCCTTGCTCATCTCGAGATTGAAGTCCCAGTTGCTTGGTCCCTTGAGGATGCCAGAAGCAATCTTACGCTGATCGCGCATCGAGGAAAGGATGCGTGCTTCAACCGATCCCGCGATCGTTGAGAAAGGAACGGCCTGCTCAACCGAGCCCATGACAGTCCAGCGTCCGGTGCCTTTCTGACCTGCCTTGTCGACGATGAGATCGACGATGTCCTTGCCAGTCTCAGGGTCCTTTTGCTTGAGGATGTTTGCGGTAATTTCGATGAGGAAGGACTCAAGGTCTCCTGCATTCCAGTCAGCGAAAATCTCAGCCTGCTCCTCATTAGAGAAACCAGCCGCTTTGAAAATATTGTAAGCCTCACAGATGAGCTGCATGTCGCCATACTCGATGCCATTGTGAACCATCTTCACGAAGTGACCGGCGCCACCTTCACCGATGTGAACCACGCAAGGCTCGCCATCAACTTTGGCGGAAATGGATTCGAAAATCGGCTGCATGATCTCCCAAGTGGACTCAGGTCCGCCGGGCATGATGGATGGGCCTTTGAGCGCGCCTTCTTCACCACCGGAAACACCCGCTCCGATGAAACGGAAACCAGCTTCGCCAACATACTTGTCGCGCCGCTCGGTGTCAGTGTAGAGAGAATTACCACCATCGATGATAATATCACCGGGATCGAGAAGAGGCATGAGGTCCTTAATCACATAATCAACCGGCGCACCCGCCTGAACCATGATCTGAATCTTACGAGGAACGGCGAGGGACTGGACGAAGCCCTCAAGAGTTTCTTCCCCAACGAGCTGCTTCCCAGGGTTCTCTTCGATGAACTCAGTCATCTTAGAAGTCGTCCGGTTATAGACAGAAACTTGAAAGCCGCGGCTTTCTACATTGAGCACGAGGTTCTGGCCCATCACGGCCAGACCGATCAGTCCGAAATCACTTTTCTTTTCCATGGCAATAAGTCCGCGCGACGGCGGAGAGGCTTGCCTTAGCCATGACCACCGGAAAAGGCAAATGGAATCTGTCGAACAACTTTAGCCTTTTCGGGCAAATTCCACGTCCTTTGCAATCTGTTCTTTCAACTCCTCCACTCCACCAAATTTCTTCTCCTCGCGGATCTTTTTTAGGAAGCCCACTTCCAAATCCCAATCATACTCCATCGGGATTTCGTCGGAGAAAAGATGCACCTCGAGCGAGCGCTCCATGGAATCATCAACCGTGGGTCGCGTGCCAATATTGGCCACACCAGGGATTCCATTCCCTTCGATCACGTAAACACCATTGGGAGGAAGTTGCTCTTCTCCCACCACGACATTGGCCGTCGGAAAACCGATTGTTCGTCCGAGCTGACGGCCTTTGCGCACTTTCCCAAAAACCGAATAGGGCCGCCCGAGCATCTCCGCCGCCTCTTCTAAATCACCATCCTGAAGACACTTTCGAATCCGGGTGCTACTAATCCGCTCACCTCCCAGCTCCACCGCCTCGACGGCCACAACCTCGACCCCAGCTTCGCTCCCCCATTCGGCCAAACAAGTCATGTTTCCCGCTCGCCCTTTTCCAAAACTCCAATCTTCGCCTGCTGCCAATCTCTTCACTCCAGTCGCAAATAGCTCGTCGGCAAAATCTCGGCTTTCGCGCGCGGCAAATTCTTTCGTGAAATTCATGACCACCATGAAATCCACTCCGAGTTCAGCGAGAATTTTTTTCTGATGATCCAAGCTTGCCAGAATCCGTCGCGGAGCTCGATCAGGAGCTAAGACCTGAACCGGATGAGGATCAAAAGTGAGCACACCCACTTGGCCCACCCCTCGTGCCGCATCGATCACCGCTTGATGCCCCAAATGCACTCCATCAAAAACCCCGAGCGCAAGACCACACGAAAGACCCGCTTCCGCGAACGATTCCAAACTCTCAAAAACCTGCACGCCGCTGATCAAGGCCAATTGCCTCGGCTCTGTCAATTGAACTAGTGCTTCGGAAGAACAAGGCGGAAGCCTTTCAGTGAATCGGGATTCTCCAAAAGGATGCCAACGCCGTCATTTCGAATGAACGGTCGAAGACATTCGTCATTTTAAGGTTTTCAAAGCGCTAGCGCCGGCGCTTCTTCTTGCGGAGGTAAGGTGGGATATCGAGATCCTCGCCATCCTTCGCGGTATTCGGCTTCTCGCCATCAAACCGTCCTTTCGGAGCACCATCGAGCAACAACTCCCCTTGGTTCCCCGACTTCTTCTTCGGTTCTGGCAAATCGGGTTCAGGTTCAGGTTCGGGCTTTGACTTAGGCTCAGGAATCTTCGTCTTTTTCTTCGCAATAGGCTCCGGAGCGGCGAAGTCATCGATTTCTTCCTCGTTGATGGAAAAATCTTCCTCTTCTTGATCTGGAACTTCTTCAATTTCAAACTCCTCGATCTTCTCCTCCTCTTCTTCTTCGACCTCATCTTCTAGGCCCTTTGATTCTTCTACCTCTTCTACCTCTTCTACCTCTTCTACCTCTTCTACCTCTTCCTCATCTACCTCTTTCTCTTTCTCTTTCTCTTTCTCTTTCTCTTCTTCTTTTGGCTCCTCTTTCTTCGCCTTCTCTTTTTCTTTCTTCTCTTCCTTTACCTCCTCTGGCTCCGGCTCCTCCTTTTCTTTCTTTTTGTCAGCTTTCTTTGGCTTCTTTTCAGCCTTCGCTGCTTCCGCGGCCAACTCTTCCTCCAAGCCATCGATCTCGATCACTTCAGTTTCGTCCGGATCGGCATAGACCGGGACCGTTTGAAGACGTTCCTCAGGAAGCGCACTAATGACAGTCACGCTAAGGGCATCTTTCATGTTCGAATCCGTCGCCGCGCCAAAGAGAAGATGAGCTTCATCGGGGATAAATTTCGTGAGCCCCTGCATCAGCAACTCGACTTCATAAAGAGTCATATCATCACCTCCGCAAACGTGCACCAATACCGTCGTGGCATCTTCCAAAAGAGACCCTCGATCAAGCAGCGGACTATTCAGGGCTGCCTTCAAAGCAGACTGCGCGCGATTCTCACCACGTCCCATGCCTGAACCAAAGAGACAACGCGAACGATTGGTCTTCAAGGCCGCCATCAGCTCATCGAGCCCCACATTGATCAAACCAGGGCGCAAGACCAAGCGAGCGACCGCCGTGATACTATCAGAAATCATCCGATCCGCCGCCGAAAAGGCCTCGTGAACTCCCTGCTTCGGAAGCACCAACTCACCCATCCGGCCATTGTCAAAAGTGACCAAGGCATTCGAAAGCACCGCCAATTGATTCAAGGACTCCTCCGCTTGCAGACGACGACGTCCTCCCTCAAAGGCGAATGGCATGGTCGCGAAAACCACCACAAAAGCTCCGGCCTCACGAGCCAGACGAACCAAAACCGGCGCTGCGCCCGATCCCGTTCCGCCCCCTAAACCGACGCAGAGAAATACAATCTGGCGATCACGCAAAGAATCGCGAATCTCATCTTCCGCCTCTAAAATCGCGTTTTCACCCAAATCAGGATCACCTCCAGCTCCCAGTCCCTTGGTGAGGTTTCGACCCAGCTGGATTTTCTCCCCCGCCACCGTGCTCGCAAGTGTGCGAACGTCCGTATTGAGCGACAAAAGCTCGGCTCCTTCGATCCCATCTAAGGCCACTCGATCCAGCATATTACTGCCCGCACCGCCCAATCCGACGATTTTTACAGAGCTCTCAGGGATAGTTTGTTGACGATTTCTTGGGTATTCAATCATGGGGGCTTCGGAAGTTAAGAGAACTTAATCAAGTCATCTTAGGGGTCACCAGCTAAAAAAGCGCGCAAAATCTCTTCTTTTGCGTCGTTTCATAGAGAGGAAAAGCGCAAATTCCCGCTGGCACCTTCACTGCTTGTCTGCGAAGCTCCTTTTGCCCCTTTCCAATCATTTTTCTGCCGCCCATCAAGCGATGTCTGATAATCCCTCCTCCACTTCCAAAAAAGACCAGATCCCCATCCCCGAGGATCTTCGTAAGCAGCTGGCGGAATTCCAACGAGCCCTTTGGCGCATCAAAATCACCGAGGCCGTTCTTGCCGGCATTTTTGGACTCATCATTTCCTTTCTTCTCGTCTTTCTCCTCGAGCGCTTTTTCCCAATCCCCCCGATCTTCCGTCTCGCTATTCTTCTCGCCGGCACCTCTCTAGCCGCCATCTTCGCCCCCTACTGGGTGCGCCACTGGGTTTACGGACATCGCCGCGAAGAACAACTCGCTCGCCTCATTTCGCAAAAGTTCCCCAAGCTTGGAGACCGCCTCCTAGGAATCGTCGAACTTCAGGACCAACATGAAACTCGCGAAGCCCTCTCGCCCGAACTCCGTGAGGCCGCCATGATTCACGTCGCCAATCAAGCCGCCAAGCGCGACATGACCGAGGCCCTCCCCTACTCACGCCACAAAAAATTGGCCATTGGAGTCGGCGCTGCAGTCACCGCCGTCATCCTCGGATTCGCCATGGCTCCCAAGGCCGGCAACAACGCCCTCAAGCGTTGGATCATGCCCCTCTCCGATACTGAGCACTATACCTTCACTCAGTTTGACACCTCACAAATGCCCGACCCCTTAGTCGTTCCTTTGGGAGAAGCCTTCACCTTCAGCGCACCGCTTAAGTCGAATAGCGACGAAAAGCCCGAGACCGCCCGCGCTCGCTACAACGAACAAGATTGGGTCGAAGCCACCTTGAGTGAAGACAACACCTACCGCTTCGACTTCACCGGCCAAGAGGTTCGCGGAAAAATTTCCCTCGAAGCCGGAGATGCCTCACTTTCAATCAACGTCAGCCCGAACATCCGCCCCGAAGTCAATAGCTTCGAAGCCCTCGTCACTCTTCCCGACTACCTCCAACTCGAACCTCGCAATGTCGACCTTCGCACCGGATCACTCAACGCCCTCGAAGGAAGCAAAGTCATCCTCAAAGGATCCTTCACCCGCGAGATCGAAAGCGCCACCGCTCACTTCAGCGCGGAAGCCTTAGAAGAATTTGAACCAGTCGATGCCGCCGCCCCTCTTGAAGCAGAGACACCGGACCAACTCGCCGAGGCCGAAGAGAAGGCAAAAGCCGACGAAAAAGCGCTCGCCAATGCCACCGAAATCCCCGCTCCTCGCGACCTCAAACTCAACATCGAAGGACAGTCTGTATCTACCGAAGCGATCGAACTTGGAGAATTCCACGCCAGCATCCCCTTCACTTGGAAAGACGTCATGGGCCTCGAAGGCGCCGACTCTTTCAAAGTGGGCATTGAAACCTCCAAGGACATGGCTCCCTCTGCCTACATTCAGGGAATCGAACGCAACATCATCATTCTCCCCGAAGAAACTCTCGAATTTCAGATCCTGAGCGAAGACGACTTTGGTCTTCAAGAAATCGGCATCGCTTGGGAAGGAGAAGTCACCAAAGCGACCGAAGGAAAGCCCGCCAACGGTTCGCTTATCCTTCAAAAAGGCTCCCCCTCCTCCACCCGTCTGAGCGACGAAGTCATCTTCTCTCCTCAAACTTACGGCATCACTCCTCAAAAAATCCAACTCATGGCCTACACCATGGATTACAAGATCGGTCGCGGCATCATCTTTTCAGAGCCCATCAATGTCTACATCCTCACTCGTGAGGAACATGCCCAAATTCTCAAAAGCCGCTTCGACCGCATCATCAGTGAACTCGAAGACGCCGCCCGCAAAGAGCTAGCCAATCTCGACCTCAACGAACGCCTCGATAAAACCCAAAGCGCCGAGGAACTTCAAAACGACGAGAACCAACAAAAACTCGCCAAGGCTCAGGAAGAAGAAGCCAAAAACGCCGAGAAGATGAAGGAAATCGCCAAGAAGATGGAAGAAGTCTTCAAGGATGCCGCTCGCAATGGCGAACTCGACGACAAGACCATGAAGGACATGGCCGACGCCATGCAAAACATGAAGGAGCTTGGCGAAGAAGACCTTCCCGAAGTTGAAAGCAAGCTCGGTGAAGCTCAGGACCAAAAATCAACCCCTGAGAAAACCGAAAGCGACCTCAAAGAAGCCATCGAAAAGCAAAAAGAGGCCGTCAAAAAGATGCAGGAAACCATCGAGAAGACCAACCAAGCCAACGAAAACTTCGAAGCCTCCACCTTTGTCAACCGTCTTAAAAAAGCCTCCACTGACGAATCCGGAATCTCCACCTCCCTCCAGTCCGCCTTCCGTGGAGAAACTGAAAACGCCGTCCTCCCGATTTTAGGAGCTGCACCGAATAGCGATGACATCGACCCCGTCCACTCTCGCCTTCTCACTGAACTTTCAAAAACCCAACGCAACACCACCAGTGATGTTCGTTGGATTCAGGAAGACCTCGAGCGCTTCCACGCCCGCACTCAGAAACCCATTCACAAAGAAATTTACGAGGCCATGAGTAAGTCTCTCATCGATGAAAATCTCGAACGCCTCCGCGAGATGATCACCAAAAATCGCACCTTCACCTCAGCCCGCCTCTCCAACGAATGGGCCGCGACCTTGAAGAGCTGGGCAGATAAACTCGAAGGCCCCAAAGATGATGGCGGCGGCGGTGGTGGTGGCGGAGGCGGCGGTTCGCCCGAAGATGAAGACTTCGAATTCATGCTCAAAGTCATGCGCATGGTTCAAGCCGAACAAGACATCCGCGCTCGCACTCGCTCGCTTGAGCAGATGCTCCGTTCGCTCAAACTTTCCAAGCAAGAACCTTAATCTCAACTATCCTAAAATCATGAAACAAACCCTACTCACCGCTCTCGCCTCGGCGGGACTCCTCATGGCCGGCTTCGCCGATCCCGTGAAAGAGGAAGCGAAGAAACCCACCGAAGCCGAAAAGGCCAAGGCTCTGGTCAAGCACCAGGAGGGATCTGAAAAGGTCTCCATCGATCA
Organism: uncultured Verrucomicrobiales bacterium; assembly: GCA_937928545.1. Classification (GTDB taxonomy): domain Bacteria; phylum Verrucomicrobiota; class Verrucomicrobiia; order Verrucomicrobiales; family Akkermansiaceae; genus SW10. The sequence continues at coordinate 50,380 of CALGJQ010000044.1, read as the reverse complement.
AGACAAGCAAGCTGCCAACGCGCAGGAACTTCTCGCCGAACAAACCAACCCACAAGTCATCGCCCTTCTCAACGAAGTCGAGATCCTCATGGCACAAGCCACGGACCGACTCGAAGATGCCGACACCGATGGCGATACCATTGCGATGCAGACCGAAATCATCGAAAAAATCTACGAGGCCGCAAAAGCCAAAGGGAATTGAGCATCCGCCGGCGATTGACAAAGCCGGCAAAAGAGCATGGGTGCCATGCTCGAAATGATGGGACAGATGATGGGCAAAAAGCCTGGTGAAAAACCCGGCCAAAAGGCTGGTGAAAGTGAAAAAGGCGGAGAAGGAGTCAAAGGTGCTTCCGACTCAGCCAACTCTAACAATCAAGGCAAGCTGAACACCGACAGCAAAGGAGGGCGTCGCGTTCCCCGCGCTGCTGGCAAGTCCGGCACGAAACTCCCGCCCGAGTTTCAAAAAGCCCTCGATGGCTACAATAAAAAAGCCCAAACCAAGTAAACCTTAACTTCAGATCCTGCTTCATCACCGAAGCAGGATCTCCCCTTCTTCTCATGCGACTCCTTCCCTCCCTCCTCGCCATCACCATGGCTCTCCCCGCCCTTGGGCAGAACCCTCTTCGCCGAGAAGAAGACCCCATTCCCGCCGCCGTAGAAAACATCTACACCCGCGGCCTCCGCCACCTTGCCTCTACCCAAAAGGACGATGGCTCATGGGACAACGGAGTCGGAGCCGAGCCCGGGGTCGTCGGACTCGCCGTCATGGCCTTCCTCGCTCATGGCGAAGATCCCACCCACGGCCCCTACGCCAAAAACATCAATCGCGGCATTGATTTCATCATCAAGCAGCAACAAAAAGGAAACGGCTACATGGGCAGCTCGATGTATAGTCATGGCTTCGCCACCCTCGCTCTCGCCGAAACCTACGGCATGTATCAAGACGCCCGCATCGCCCCCGCACTCAAAAAAGCAGTCAGCCTCATCCTGAGTGCCCAAAAACGAAACCCCAAAGGCGGCTGGCGCTATTCCCCTGATGCCACCACCTCCGACACCTCCGTCGCAGGTTGCCAAATCGTCGCCCTCTACGCCGCGCGCAATGCCGGCATCCCCGTCCCTGACGCCGCGCTCGAAAAAGCAAACAAATACATGCGCAAATGCCGCGGAAAGGACGGCGGCTACGGCTACCAATCCGCCATGGGCGACCGCCCCACCCTCACCGCGATCGGCATCCTTTGTGAATCACTCGCTAAGCAGCACGAAACAAAACCTTACAAGGCCAGCGCGAAGTATCTCGCCAAGAACCTCAACTACCGCGAACGCCACTACGCCTACTACTTCGAGTATTACATGGCCCAAGCCCTCTTCCATTCCGACGAAGAAGTCTGGAAAGAATGGAACAGCAAAAACACCCGTTACCTCTCCGCTATTCAAGGTGCAAACGGCTCCTTCCCCGGCAATCGCGGGGAAGCATTCAGCACCGCCGGCGCCCTCCTTTCCCTCGCCTTAAATTATCGCCTCCTTCCCATTTACGAAAAATGATTCGCAGCAGGACTTTCCTCATTCTTCTGGTAGCCACTCCCTTCATCTCCTCGGCAGAGGTCATCGTAGGCGAGAAAGGCGTCCTTTTGGATCACATCCTAGCGGCCAATCAGGAACAAAAGAAGGCCCCCGAGAAAGCCAAGCCCGACCCCGCCGGAGATGACCTCGTCCTCTTTAACAATGGCGACCTCATGCACGGCACCTTTGGCGGAATCGACGAAGGCCTTCTTTGGGAAAGAAATGACATTAAGCGGCCCATCAAATTCGGAGTCCCCAGCGTCAAACAAATCGTCTTCAACTCCACTCGCCGCCTGAAGCTCGATGAAAAAACCTCCTTCGTCACCCTCACCAGCGGCGACCGTATCCCAGGCGAAATCACCTCGCTCGATGACTCTAGCCTCTTCCTAAAAAGCCCCATCATCGGCGACCTCACCCTCCCTCGCAACCTCGTCCGCAGCATCACGCCAAACCCCTTCAGCGGAGAACTCCACTACCTTGGCCCATACAGCAGCGACGGCTGGCTCACTCTCGAACCCATCGAATCAAAAGCTGCCGAAAAAGCAGACCCCAAGGACGAGGGCGAGGAAAAAAAGACCACGGCGAAAGAGAAATCTTCCTCTTGGATTCACTCCGGAACCTCCTTCTACAGCCAAGGAACCTCTCCTCTCATTCTCCCCGATGCCAAACTCCCCGACACCGGCCGCCTCAATTTTAACATCGCTTGGAAAGGCCGCCTCAGCATCGCGCTCTCCCTCCACTCAGATCTCACCCGTGTCCTCCCCGCTGTCGTAGAAGAAGACGAGGACGAGAATAAAGAAGCAGCTCAAGAGGAAAATGAAGCCGCTGAAGACCCTCAGGAAGAAGGAGAAGAAGACCCACCCGCACCTCTCGTTCGCGAAAATATCCTCGATCTCCGCAAAGGAACAGGCTTCCAAAGCATCCCTTGGATCAATCCCAACAAACAAAGCCACTCAGAGCTCTTCGGAACCGGCTACACCCTCTCACTTCAATCCGGCTATCCCACTCTCACTCGAAATTTCTTTAGCGAAACCGGCACCCCCCGCCAAGTCCGCCTCAGCACCACTCGCAGCAATACCTCACTCGGCGAAAGCGGTGAAGCCAATATCGAAATCCGCTTCAATCGCGAAAAATCCCTCGTGATGCTTTACATCAATGGCGTCTATTCCAATCAATGGAATGACCTTTCTGGTTACCTCGGCAAAGGAAGCTCACTCGGATTCATAAATCGCTACACCAGCTCTAAGATTCGCATCTCCGAAATCGTTGTTTCCTCATGGGAAGGATCCACCGATAGCGCTCGCAGCATGGATCATCCGGAGCGCGATGTCGTCCTCCTCACCAACGGCACTGACCGCTTTTCAGGATCTCTCTCAAAAATTAGCGACGGCCTAGCACATTTCAAAACAGGCTACTCGGAGATCAAAATCCCCATGCAGGAACTCTCGCTCATCAACCTCAATCAAGCTGGGCGCCTCGACCTCGAAGCCGAAGAAAATGCCGACCGCTTTCAAGTCGAAGAAGATTCCATCACCGTCGTCTATCAACCCTTCGGCTTGATCAAACTAAGCCCCCTTTCCTCAACCGCTAAATCACTCACCGGTCAAAGCCCCTTTTTAGGGAAAGTCACCCTCGACCTCACTCCCGCAGTCCTTCTTCGTTTCAGCGAAGACTCGCCAGACCTTTCCTCTTGGTTCGATGACTTTTAAAAGTTCACCTTCTCCCACCGTCACTTCCATGCGCCGCTTACTCACCTTCTTCGCCCTCTTCAGCACCGCCCTGGCCGAAGACCAAATCACCTTAGAGAATAAAGATCTTTTCATGGGCAAAGTTGTCGCCCTGAAAGATGGCCTCATCGAATTCAAAAGCCCGCACAGCGACACCCCCCTAAAGATCCTCAACAAGGACCTCCTTCAGCTCAACTTCGAAGGAACTGACACCGGAGAGCTTCCCAAAAACTCCCAAGTCCTCAGCCTCCGCAACGGTGATCACTTCCCCGGGCAAATCACCAGCCTCACCGACACTCACCTCGGCTTCGACACCTGGTTCGCGGGCACCATCGAGGTCCCACGGACCCTCGTGAACTCAGTCCACTTTGGGATGACTCCTCAAAAGACCATCTCACAAGGACCAAAAAACATCAGCGACTGGACCCAAGACAACTCCGGCGGCTGGACCCTCAGCAAGGGCTCACTCGTCTCCTCAAAAGCCACCTTCATTGGCCGGAACCTAAACCTCCCAGAAAATTTCATTTTCGGAGTGAACATTGCCTGGAAAACCAGCCCAAACCTCCGCATCCACATCTGCTCTGACCAACTCCAACCTATCGAAAAAAAAACCGGCAACAGCTACCTCATTTCCGTAAACAGCAGCGGAATCGACGTGAAGCGCGTCATGCCAAAAGGCAGCCCCGGACCCGCTTACCGCACTCTCATCACCCACTCTACTAAGCTCGCATCCTCGCCCTCAAAAAGCGTCCGCCTTGAACTCCGCGCCAATCGCAAAGACCGCACTCTCCAACTCTACCTCGATGGCAATGAGTTAGAACTAGGCATCGATCCTTCAGACCCACCAAGCGGCACCCACATTCTCTTCGAAAGCCTCAACAGCACCCGCGGCAACACCATCATCAGAGAACTCATTGTCCAAGAATGGGACACCTCAACCCCACTCCTGCGTCTCGAACCTCGCGAAGCCGATGACCTCGACACCCTCTCCGTCGATGAAGGCGACCGCTATAGTGGAAAAATCATTGGCTATGACCCTGATAGCCCTGACCTCCTCTTCACCGTAAAAAGCCCCCTCAGCCCCGACCCCATCCAAATCCCCCTCGCACATTGCTCCGTCATGTATTTCGCAAAAGGCCCTGACGAAGCCCCCGCAAAAGGACAATACCGCCTCGACCTCCGCACCGGTGGCCAACTCACACTCTCTAACATTCGCCTCGGAAAAGAGACCTTAGACGCCAGCCACCCTTGGCTCGGTGACCTCAAAGTCAGTCGCCGCATCATGAGTTCCATCAGCAAAGGCCAATAAGCGAATCCCCGCACTCTCCACCACCGTGAAAGCCCTCCTCACCCTCTCCCTTCTCTTCGCCCCTCTTCTGAGTTCCGCCGAAGAAGCCCCATCAACTTTGCTATTCTCCGATAAGACCCGAATGAGCGGACAGGTCATCGACGTCAACTGCGAGAAAAATATCCTCACTTTAAATTCCCCCTCCCTTCAAGGAAACGCTGCCTTAAGGACCGCAGACCTTCTGGAAATGTCCCTCCGAGGGAAATCCGAAGACATTGAATCCGATCACTACGCTCTCGCCACCATCAAGGGACATCACAATGACCACCATCGTGACACCTTGCGAGGCCGCCTCGTCCACCTCGATGAAAACACCATCACCCTAGATACTTGGTATGCGGGTGAACTCACCCTCAAACGCTCGCTCGTCCACGCCCTCGATATCTTCTCACAGTCCCCCACCTTCTACACCGGCCCCAATGGCCCCGAAGGATGGGTCACCTCAAACGGAAAACTAGACGACAATTGGACCTTCAAAAACCGCACGATCACCTCGAAGACCCAGTATGGAATCGCGCGAAAAGTCGACATCCCTGAACGCGCTAAAATCACCGTTACCGCCCGCTGGAAAAGCTCCCCATATTTCCGAATCCTCTTCCTCTCTAAAGACGGTAAGGTGGACTACCCCATCAGCGGCTACTCGCTCGCCGTCAGCCAAAACCGCCTCAATCTCCATCGCAACACACCCAACCAACGTAACAACGATATCTTTTCTGAAGCCATCGAAAACATGCGTGAGATTGAGAAAACGACCATCACCATCTACCTCGACCGGACGAAAGAAGGAAGCAGCGCCGTCTACCTTGATGACAAACGCATCGGCACTTGGACCGATGTTGACGACACCACTCTCGAAGGTGAATGGCTTCACTTCGTCCCCAACCGCAGCAGCTCCTTAAAGCTCTCAAACATCTCAGTCAGTCAGTGGGATGGTTCTCTTCCCGTCTCCATTGACGACGACCCCGCCGAACAAGATCTTGAGACAAACACTCCAAAACTCGAAGGCCAAGAAATCCGCCTCGCCAATGGAGACATCGTCATTGGAGACATCAAGAATATCGATAAAGATCTCGTCCATCTCGGCACGAGCTTCGGTGAAGTCAGCGTCCCCCTTCGGAATATGAAGAGCATCATGCTCTCCGAGGTCGAAGACGAAGACCGCATGGAGGTCAACGACGTCCGTGCCTGGTTTCACGAGGGCGGATACGTCACCATCAAACTCAAATCCTTCGACGGGAAAACGATTAAAGGCTACTCCCAAGTCTACGGCGATGCCGAGTTCAAGGTAAATGCCTTCTCGCGCATCCAATTCAACATCTGGGACCGTAACCTTGACCCCGCCCGCATCAGCGGAGAATCAGACGATTGGTAAAAGAGGCGCCTACTTATCGCCCCGCTTCATCGGCTTTGCCAAAATCTCCAAATAGATCGCTGGCCATTCCTGCGCCACCGCTTCATCGAGCGCTTTCCCGATCTCTTTCTCATGGCAGGTCTCAGCCTCATCCGCCGATTTCCCAGCCCGACAATCGAAGCCCCAGTAGTCGAACGCTTCTTCATCCAGCTTCTTACTCCGCTCCCTCTTCAGATACTTCCGCACCTCACTCCGAATCTGCTCAGCAACCCGAGCAGGCTTGTGTCGCTCGGAAACCAATGGGAAGACCTTTTTCATCTGCGCCCTTGTCCACCGACACGAGCGCATTGTCTAGCCCGCATTCGCGCCTCCCCCACGGAGCGGCGCGCGTCCCGCCGCCGACCCCATCACTCCCCCCTCCTTGCATGATCACTCTTCCGCCCTAAACTCACCACATGAAACTCCTCAGTCTCCTCACCATGACCCTGGCCTCACTCTCTGCAAAAGAACCTAATTTAGCCTACCCCGACTCCAAACCCGGAGACACTGTCGACACTCTTCACGGCTTCAAAGTCCCCGACCCCTATCGTTGGCTCGAAGACCTCAACTCCGAAGAAACCGCCACTTGGGTCAAAGCACAAAACGACCTCACCGAAACCTACCTCGAAAAAATCCCCGGCCGCCAAGCACTCGAAAAACACCTCACTGAACTTTGGAACGTCGAACGCTTCGGCATCCCCTTTTTCGAAGGCAATCGCTTCTTCTTCACCAAAAACGACGGACTTCAAAATCAATCCGTTCTCTACTCCACACCCTCACTCGACGTAGAGCCCACCGTCCTCCTCGACCCCAACACTCTCTCCGAAGACGGCACCGTCGCCTTAAGCGACTACGAAGTCTCGCCCGATGGCCGTCTCATCGCCTACTCCACCTCCACCTCAGGTTCCGATTGGGTCGAGTGGAAGGTCCGCGAAATCGCCACCGGCCAAGACCTGCCCGATCACCTCCGCTGGTCCAAGTTTTCTGGCGCCACCTGGTCAAAAGACAGTAATGGCTTCTACTACGGTCGCTTTCCCGCCCCGAAAGACGGTGAGAAAATGACCGCGCAAAACACCCACAAAAAGATCTACTACCACCGTATTGGCGACGCTCAGGACAATGACCGCCTCGTCTACCAACGACCATCCAAACCAAAACAAGGCCTCTACGCCGACCTCAGCGAAGACGGAAAATACCTCATCATCCACGTTTCCCAAGGCACCGACACAAAAAACGGCCTCTTCTACAAAGACCTCACTCAACCCAAGTCCAAAGTCGTCGAGCTCCTCAACAAATTTGACGCCTCTTATAGTTTCATCGGCAATCTCGGTTCAAATTTCCTCTTCCGCACCGATCTCGATGCTCCAAAACAAAAAGTCATCTCCATCGATCTCGACAATCCCGAACCCGCCAATTGGAAAACCCTCATCCCTGAAAGCAACGAAACCCTTCGCTCCGTCTCCCACGTCGGTGGCATCCTCATCGCCAACTATCTCAAAGACGCCCGCACCGAGATCCGCCGTTTCCAGCTCGATGGCTCCCCTCTTCCCTCCGTCGAGCTCCCCGGCCTTGGCACCGCTTCCGGCTTTGGCGGCAAGCCTGACCAAAAAGAAACCTTCTTCCACTTCACCTCCTTCACCAGCCCCGGAGCAGTTTACCGATACAACGTCGCCAAAAACACCGCGACCCTTTTCAAAGCTCCCGAAACCAAGTTCACCCCCGACGACTACGAATCCCAACAGATCTTCGCTCCCTCCAAAGACGGCACCAAGATCCCGATGTTTGTCGTGCACAAAAAAGGACTCAAGCTCGACGGCTCAAACCCCACCCTCCTCTACGCCTACGGTGGCTTCAATATCTCCCTCCGCCCCTCATACTCCCCCGCCACCATCGCATGGATGGACATGGGCGGCATCTACGTCATGGCGAACCTGCGCGGCGGCGGTGAATACGGCGAAGAATGGCACGCAGCTGGCATGAAACTCAAAAAGCAAAACGTCTTCGATGACTTCATCGGCTGCGCCCAACACCTCATCTCCAAAAAATACACCTCATCTCCAAAACTCGCCATCGCCGGCGGCTCCAATGGCGGCCTCCTCGTCGGAGCCTGTATGGTCCAGCGTCCCGATCTCTTCGGCGCCTGCCTCCCCGCCGTCGGCGTCATGGACATGCTCCGCTTCCATAAATTCACGATCGGTTGGGCTTGGCAGCCTGAATATGGCGAGCCCGACAAAAAGGAAGACTTCGAAAACCTCCTTCGTTACTCCCCCTATCACAACCTCAAACCGGCCTCCTACCCCGCCACCATGGTCATCACCTCCGATCATGACGACCGTGTCGTTCCCTCGCATTCCTTCAAATTTGCCGCCGCTCTCCAAGCTGCTCAAAAAGCTCCCGCCCCCTCCCTGATCCGGATCGAAAGCAAATCCGGACACGGAGCCGGCACTCCCACTTCGAAGAGAATCGAAGCCATCGTCGACAAATACTCCTTCCTCTCCAAATCACTTGGCTTTGAGATCAAACCCTAACAAAAACGCCTGACCCATTTCTAGGTCAGGCGCTTTGCTAATTCTATGGCCAACAACGACTACTTTGTCCCGATATCGGGATTAATATAGGTCGTTAAACCTTCCGTGATGGTCGCCGCTGGGTTCGAACCACAGCTCGCAAGACCGATAAGTGTCGCTACAAGAGCGAGTGTTTTTAGTACTGTTTTCATAAGAATCATTTTCGTCAATTAACGGGCACGGATATTTGGAGCCTCAGCAAAAGCCCTCGCACTTCCCCGCTGCTGCGCCTCGACCCATGGCTCGCGACCACTCTCGGTAAAGAGAGCCAAACCAACCACTCCGACATTCCGCGTCTTTCCATGCTTCAAGTTTGCATAAGAACCACTGACCGAAGAGAACTTAAAACTCGCAACCGCATCGTTACTCGTCCGGAATCCTTTCACCACAACCGTCTTCCCGGGAGCAATAATATACCCGCGCTTCTTCACCGACGCCGCTTTTCCATCGATCACATCCAGCCCATCGACACTCAAAACCACTTCAACACGCGTGCTGCTCAGGTTCTTCACCTTCAATTGGTAGTCGCGACCTTTCTTCCCGATCACAAAGCGTTCCCCACGCCACCAATAGTTATCAAGCGTTCCCCAACCGCTGCTCATTCCCCACTCGATCAAGCCTCCGGCCGCCTTCTGCATTCCACTCCCCTTCGTTCCACGACTCACCCCCATCGCCTTCGCACCTTCACTATCGTTATAGCGAATCGAGGAGAGAAATTTAGGCTTCGAGCTCGTCCGCACAAAATCGGTGTATCCCATCGCAGATTCCACCTCTTGCCCAAAGCCCGTCGCAATCCCCGTCCGCTTTTTCGTCGCTTTCGGTTTCGCAGACGGAGCGCTTGTCGATAATCCTCTTCCGCCCTCAGGAGCTGCCGAAGGCAGGGTGATCGGCGCGGGCGCGACTGGCGCATAACCGCCGTTGTTACTGCAACTCGATAGCATCCAGGCAAAGCCCGCAACGATCACACCGGAACTAATGAAGTGTTTCACTCTCATAACGATGCTAAAAAAACAGCAATTGACCCTCCCGTCAACTTAAATGCAGTTTTTTTAACAGGTGGCTTATTCACAAAATTGCGTTATGTTCACTTGACCGCCACCTCCTGAAAAGGTCATAAGCCTCCAGCTTCAGATGAAACTCTTCCGTAAATTCCCCCACCTTACCGTCGCCGTAACCTGCCTCTTTTTCGCGAGTTGTAGTAGCTTCCCCAAGCTCACTAAGCCCGCAGAACCGAAGCCTGAACCAGTTGTCGTAAAGCCAGCTAAAAAAGTAAACCCTCACCCTCCAGGAAGCTACGAGCACTTCAAATTTGGTCCCTACCCCGGAACCACTCGCACTTGGAAAAACGTGCCCGTCCTTGCCACTGCGACTCCTCAAAACACCAGCGTGAAAGTTGATCTTTCTACCCAAAGAGGCTTCCTCATGGTTGGTGATCAAATCGCAATGGACTACCGCGTCTCCACCGGCAGCTCAACTCACAAGACTCCCACCGGCAGCTACAAAATCACCGAGAAGATTAAGGACAAACGCTCTAATCTCTACGGGAAAATCCTCAATGCCAGCGGCGGTGTCGTCAAAAGCAATGCCGACTCACGAAAGGACAAAGCCCCTACCGGAGGCAAATTCCTCGGAGCCAGCATGCCTTACTGGATGCGCCTCACCAGCACCGGCATCGGCATGCATGAAGGGAACGTCAACCGCCGCTACGCCTCCCACGGCTGTATCCGCACTCACGCGACCGCCGTCCCCATCGTCTTCGAAAAAACCAAGATCGGCACTCCCGTCACCATCGAAGACTAATCATTTTAAGAACCCCAAAAGTAACATCCTCACTCACTATGAAAAAATTCGCTCTGACCATCGCCCTCACCTTCGGCGCTCTCTTCCTTGCTAGTTGTTCTAGCTCTCCCCTGAAGTCAGCCAACTCCTACAACTCGTTCAAGGGCAAGTCTGACTACCGCAGCGGCTCTGCGGTTTATCAAAACGACGCCGCCTACGCTTCCGCCACCACCGCGAACACGAAAATCCGGGTCGATCTCAGCGATCAGCGCGCTCAACTCCTCGTTGGCCCTGAGGAAACCGTCGCCATTGACACCCCAGTCTGCACCGGTCGTGCCGGAAAGCGCACCCCAACCGGTCGCTACCCCATCACCGAAAAGATCGTCGACAAACGCTCCACCATCTTCGGCACCACATTCTATAAGGGCCGACGCGTCCACGGCGGTGACCGTCGCAAATACCGCGGACCTCGCGACAAATATGTCGGAGCCTCTCTCCCATACTGGATGCGCATGACCGGCGACGGCATCGGCATGCACGGCTCAGGCAGCGTTCATCGCTACCCAGGAAGCAGTGGCTGCGTCCGCACCCCACACGCCGTCATCCCCAAGATCTACTCCAAGGTCAAAAAAGGAACTCCCATCGTCGTCGTTCCTTAGTCTAAAATCCTTTTCACAAAAAACGAGCTCTCCTAAAAAATGGGAGCGCGTTTTTTTATGATCTCTTGTCTCGTCTACCGAAGCAGGTTCCACGCACAAACCAGCGCCTTCACGCCAGCCATCTCGATCGAAGGATCAACGCCCACTCCCCAGAGAATGGAGCCATCGTCCTTCCGCAACTGCACATAAGCGGCCGCATCGGAGCTCGAGCCACCATGCACCGCGTGGGACCGATAATCAGTGAGCGTAAAATCTTTGAGTCCTGCTTTCTCAAGCCCTTGCACAAAGGCGTTGATCGGACCATTCCCGACTCCCTCGACGGTCTCTTGCTTCCCATTTCTAGCAATCACCGCGCGGCAAGCCACTTCACCACGCTCCCCGCTGCTGTGATCGAGTTCGTAGTCTTCCAAAACCATCTCTGATGAGACATTCACAAACTCCTCAAAGAAAACCTTCCCAACCTCCTCGGAAGACAGTTCCTCACCTCGCTGGTCAGCCAGATCATAGACCCTTTTGCCAACCTGCGGATGCATCGTCTTCGGAAGATCGTAGCCGTGTTCTTGGTCGATGATGTAAGCCACCCCGCCCTTACCGGACTGCGAGTTAATACGCACAATCGCCTCGTAGCTGCGCCCGATATCGTGCGGATCAATCGTGAGATAAGGCACCCCCCACTTCTCAGCCTCTTCTTTAGCACGCCGATCCAGCCCCTTCTTAATGGCATCCTGATGACTTCCCGAAAAAGCGGTAAAGACCAACTCACCCGCATAAGGCTGGCGATCCGGCACCGTCATACGAGTGGTCCGCTCATAGACTTCGCGCAGACTAGAGAGATTTGAGAAATCCAAACCGGTCTCAATCCCGTGACTATTCATGTTCAAAGCCACGATCACGATATCGAGATTCCCGGTCCGCTCTCCGTTGCCAAAAAGCGTTCCTTCCACCCGATCGGCTCCGGCCATCAAGCCCAGCTCAGTCGCGGCAACCCCAGTTCCCCGGTCGTTGTGAGTATGCAGTGAAATAATCACCGAGTCCCGCTTCGAGACATTCCGGCACATCCACTCGATCTGATCGGCGTGCACGTTTGGCGTGGTCCATTCCACCGTCGCCGGCAGGTTCAAAATCAACTTCTTCTCCGGAGTCGGCTCCCAAACCTCAATCACCGCTTCACAGCACTCCAAGGCAAAGTCCAACTCAGTATCCGAAAAACTCTCCGGCGAATACTGCAGCACCACTTCGGTCTCAGGAATAGTCGGCACCAACTCCTTCACCACCTCTGCTCCCGTCACCGCAATCGCCTTGATGTCCTCGCGCGAGGCATCACCAAAGGTCACGCGACGCTGCAGCGTGCTCGTGGAATTGTAAATGTGCACCACCACGCGATGAGCCCCTTTGATGGCCTCAAAGGTCCGCTCGATCAAATGCCGCCGCGTCTGCACCAACACCTGCACCGTAACATCTTTCGGAATGCGATTTTCCTCAATCAAACGACGCATAAAGGCGAACTCGGTATCGCTCGCCGAAGGAAAACCGATCTCGATTTGCTTAAACCCGACACTCACGAGGAGGTCAAACATCTCCAGCTTCTCTTCCACACTCATCGGAATGGGAAGAGCCTGATTGCCGTCGCGTAGGTCGACGGAGCACCAGATCGGGGCTTCGGTAATGACACGGTCGGGCCATGTCCGGTCCGTCAAAGTGACAGCCGGAAACGGGCGATATTTGCTAATAGAGTCGGATTTCATCGTCTCGGTTATTTTTGGATTCCATGAATCACACCAAGTCCTCTCTAAGATGTGCTGTGCTCTTTGAAAACAATCCGACGAGTCAAAAATGACGGAGTTAGGAAATGGCCCAAAGGAAACACAGCGACTGCGGGCTCTGATTAGAGTCCGAGTCGCAATCCTAGTAGAAGAGCCAAAGTGAGCTTCACGAGACGAGACAAACCCAGCGGGAGAGATTTGTCACTTCCAAAAGTCAACTCCGCTACGGAGCGCGGAGCTTGGATGGCATGCCCCTTGGGTACTTTAGTCCGAGTGATCCTCAAGCGATGCATGCCTTAGAGGTCGCACGGTGTACTCGGACTAAAGTCCAAGCTCCGTAAAAAATCAGACCTAAGCTTCCTGCTCCAACCAATCTCCACTCGCCACGACGGGATATCCTTCAATCCCTTTCAGCCATTCGTAGATCCAAACTTCCTCTGACTCTCCGTCCAGCTGGACCTCCACCCGAATCCGCTGATACTCCCCATTCCGATCATCCTCCAAGCCAATCCCCTCAAATTCATCCAGCTCCTTCAGCAAATCAGGCCCAACTTCATAAACCTCCCCCTTCACCAGTCCCCCGTCACCAAGGACCAAGCCCGGATACCAATCAATCTTTACCAAAGTTCCCGCCACTTCCGCAGGCCCCAGCCAGCGGGCCTCCTTCATCCGCCAATCGTTCGAGGCCCCCTTGCGCAGCGCCCCATAAACGAAAATCAACTCACTCATCACCAATAACCAATAACGAGTAACCCATAACCCTACTCACTCGCCTCGAGAATCTTCGCGATCTCGTCTTTCAACTCGTCAATTCCATCTCCTTCCATCGCCGAAATTGGAATCACCGGCACCTTCGGAAAACGGCTTTTAAAAATCTCCAAGTTCTCCTCCGCCCCCTCAAGGTCCATTTTGTTCGCGACCACCATCCACGGGAACTTTGCCAAGTCCTCGTCGTACATTTTGATTTCCGTCCGCAGAGTCTGAATATCTTCAATCGGATCCCGCATTTCACTTCCCGGCATATCCACCACAAAGAGTAAAACCCGACAGCGCGTGATGTGGCGGAGGAACTCATGCCCCAAGCCACGATTCTCATGCGCACCCGCAATCAAACCCGGAATATCCGCGACGGTGCAACGGTCCTTCCCCAAAGTCACCACCCCGATCTGCGGAGTGAGCGTCGTGAAGGGATAAGAGGCCACCTTTGGCTTCTTTGCCGAGACTTTACCAAGCAAAGTCGACTTCCCGGCATTCGGAAAACCGACCAAACCCACGTCCGCAATACGGCGCAGCTCAAAGTAAAAAATCCCTTCATCCCCTTCCGTCCCCAGCTCACGCTCTTGTGGGACTTGGTTCGTAGCACTCCGGAAGTGGAAATTACCACGCCCACCTTTGCCGGGCTCTAGCAGGACAAATTCCTGACCTTCTTCGGTCAAATCGCACACCGGAACCAGATCGACCCCTTCCTCACTGCGCTCCATCGCGACCGCCTCGGTCACATCAACCGCCGGGCTCCGATAAACCACCGTCCCTGGAGGAACGCGGCCGATCTTCGTCTTCCCATCACGTCCGTGACGCTTGTAGCTCGAACCATGCGCGCCATCTTCCGCGAGCAACTTAGGATCGTAGTGAAAAGAGCGGAGGTTATCGGTATTCCCATCGACAATGAGAATCACCTTCCCGCCGTCACCGCCATCACCACCATCGGGACCCCCACGAGGAACCCCCTTCTCACGGCGAAAGCTCACCACACCATGCCCTCCGTCACCGGCACGGCAATGGACACGAATGTGGTCGACGAATGATTTATCTCTCTTCATGTGCTGATCTTTCCAAAGGTATTCATTAAGGAGACCTCAAGCGCGAGAGCCTCTACAACGTTCGTTTCCAACAAGCGTCGCAGCTCCTCCATGGCCGCAACCCGACGCAATAGCACGTCTAAATCTTCATTCGCCACCGCTTCAGCCATCACCGCGGCATACTCCGGAAACTCCAGCCCCTCACCGCCTGCCTTGATCCGAAGCAAATCTCCCACCCAAGCGTGGATCGTCTCGATCATCAAAGCCCGCTCACCCAGATAATCCGCCGAAGCCTGCGCGAGGTGAATTTTCTCACGATCATCCATCCACTTGGCATCGACAATCTTCTGATACTTCACCCGCTCCTCCTTAAAAACCGCCGCATACTGCTTCTCTATCTCGACCTTCCGCTCTCTGAGCAATTGCTCCAAGCCAGCCTTCACCGCCAGTCCCGATTCCATCTCGCCAATCCCTTCCTTGGTCACCTTTTCCAACATCGGTAAAATCCGCTGCACCTGCTCCGGCTTCTCAGCCCCCGGCGTCGCCGCCAGCGCAATGTGCACACAGCGCGACCAAATCGTCGTCAGCAACTTCTCCGGCTCACTCGACAAGAGAAGAAGTAAACTCTCACGGGGTGGCTCTTCGAGAGTCTTCAAAAAAGCGTTCGCCGCACTATCGCCCATGCGATCGGCATCCACAATCACCCCGATCTTCCAAGTCTCATCCGGCGATGATTGATGCATCATCTTCTCCAGCGCCCGGATGTCATCCACCGCGATCAGTCGTGATTTCGAACGAGGCCGAACCACCCGAATATACTCTCCCTCCTGCTCATCCAGAGAGGGCGCCACTGATTCCACCGGCTCACCCCACAAATCATCTCCCTCATCGCTCTCACCATTCAAAAGGTGCCCCATCTTCGCGGCCAGCTCTTCCTTCCCACTCCCCTTCGGCCCCGTCACCAAAAAGGCATGCGCCAAGCGACTACGCTCATGCGCCGCCGCAATCAGTTCAAAGGCCTTGGCCACCGTAAATGCCATGCCCCGAAGCTATCGCGCCCCCGCCAGCCCCGCAAGACTATGTCACCATCATTGCCTAAGCCCCGCTCTCCTTGGCCAACGGCCTCCGCCATTCCACGCAACGCGTGGGGTCAGTAGGCGAACCTCATAAACCCGCCTTATGACTTTGTCCTTCAGACAAACCGGCCTATCGCCACCGAACATGGGCCGTTGCGCCATGCTGCCATGAGGGAGGCTTTTGGCCAATTTGACGGACGAACGCCGGATCACTCCGTCCAGTCGATCCAATCTGCGTCGGTCAAAACCTCTCCGATGATCGGCACCGGGCAGAGTTCGTCGAGCATCATGCGGTTGGTCGTAGCAGCGACATCGCGCTCGGCTTCAAGATGATTGAGAACGACTCCCACACATTCCAAACCCGCCGCTTGGATCGCTTTCACCGTGAGCAAGGTGTGATTGATCGTTCCCAGCCAATTGGCGGCCACAACAAGGACGGGGAAACCCAGCTCTTTGGCAAATTCCGGAAAACCAAAGTCTTCGGCCATTGGAACCTCCCAACCACCCACTCCTTCGACGAGAGTAAAGTCTTGCGAATCTCGTACTTTATGGATTTGCGAAACCATCTCCGCAAGGACGAGTGGATTCCCTTCGATGCGTGAAGCGACCAAAGGTGCCACCGGCGTGCGATACCACCACGGATTGACCACATCCAAATCCAGCACTCCCCCACTCGCTTCCCAAAGTCGCTCGGCATCATCGCGGGCACCACTGAGGACCGGCTTCAGCCCCACCGCAGCGGTTCCATTCTTTCTGAGTTCCTCGACAATCAGCGCCGAGACCCAAGTCTTCCCGATTCCCGTATCCGTGCCCGTGACCAAGAGGCCGGGAGCCTTTGAAAAATCAGGCTTCATCGCTCCAATCTTTCCAAGACCGACTCCGTGAAATCACTCTGACCTCCACTCAAGTGGAGATCAATCAGATACCAGATCGCGATCGCCAGAGCCAGAGCCGCCACTTTCGCGGTCCAGTTTCTCAGGATCAATTTCTTCAGTTTTTTCGCCATGGGTAATGAATATTTCTTCGAGTTTTTCGCGGAATTCCTCTCCGGAGAGATTGCGGAAAATTTTGCCTTCGACCACGATTGAGATCGCGCCGGTCTCCTCACTCACGATGACGGCCACCGCATCGGTCTCCTCACTGATGCCAAAGCCGGCCCGATGTCGCAGGCCCAGCGAACGGTCAGAGAGATCTTTTTGACTCACGGGAAAAATGCAGGAGGCGGAAGCAATCCTCTCTTTTTTGAGAATCATTCCTCCATCGTGAAGGGCCGTCTTAGGGTGAAAGATGGTGGCCACGAGTTCGACCGACAGGACGCTATCAATTGGAACTCCCGTGCTCTCAAATTCATCAAGGTCGATGCCTCGCTCAATCGCAAAGAGGGCTCCAAAACGCTTCTTAGAGAGCTTCACCACGGATTCGGTAAGCAGTTCTAAAAAGACTTTTTGCTGAGTGGTCGAAAACGAGAAGAGGTTCGCACTTCCCAACTTCGCTAAGCCATTCCGGAGTTCTGGCTGGAAGATAATGAGGAGAGCAAAGGCCAAGATCGCAGCCGCGCTCTTAATCATCCACTCGATGACCTTCAGCTGCAGAACCTGCGACGTCAGTGTCAGGAGAATGACCACCACCGTGAGCCCTACCAAAATGCGAGCCCCTCGAGTCGCGCGGAAGACGCGATAGACTTGGTAAATGAGCACCCAGAGCAGCAAGATCTCCACCGCGGCGCGCCAGTGGGTGCTCAGGAACTCGATGATATTCACAGGATGGTAATATGAGATACTTTGACTAACGCCCCTTCAATTTCAGGGTCATTTCAGGGGTGACTTGAAAGCGTAAAGTGCCGGAAGTCTTGGGCTTTGTCCCATCTTCAATCTGATACTCAGCCACTTTCAGAGGCTTTGTTCCCGGGACCTGAGACATCAAGTAAAGACGCAAAGTAATGGGCGCTTTCGGATCTCCCCCCGGAATGTCTTTGATCGAATATTGCATTTCATTAAGTCCATCGACCGCGCCTCCGATCACCACGTCCGAGCGCTTGGTATTCTGAAATAGATGAGGTGAGATTTTGTTGACCAACAACTTCACCTCCCGTCCGGGACAAAAGACGTAGGTTTTGGCGATGTATTTTACCGGCCCCCGAATCGCAATCGGAGCTGGCTCGACGATTCCATTCGGATGGAAATCTGCGGTATCAAAAAACTTCAGGTCTCCAGCTTGCAGTTGTTTCCGAACTTCAGGAAGAGCTCCTAGGTTCACGAACTCCGCGCCATTATATTTCCAACCGGAGGTCTCCTTCACGTAGGAGATGACATAGACATTATCAGTGGGCTTACCACCGACACCAAAGTCAACTTTTCCAAAATAGATTGCCTTTGCGGTATTCCCTTTCACTCGGACCCGCTGCGCACTGAGATTGGCAATGCTTGGTGGCGCAACATTCGCGGCGAAAAGAGAATCTGGAAACTTTTTACGCTCACTCCAGAGCCGATTCCGCACATTAATCTGCCGCGTCGTTGAAGTGAGGCGCTTCCAAGTGTTGGCATCCTTGCGAACCATCGCGGCATGCCAACTTATGTAAATTTGCTTCAGATGGCCCACCAGCTGCTTATCGCTCATGGCTTGAGCAGGTGCGGGAGTCACCATTGAAAGGAGCCCCAGAAGCAAAATCAGTCGTTTCATGGAGAAACTATGGACAATTGCACCCACATTTGGAAAAGCTTTTCTACGCGAACGCAAGTTTGTCTCCCGAGACCCACATGAATACCCCTCCCAAGGCGCCCATAATTGGTGAAGCCCGGAACCAGCAGATGCTGTCTTCCGCCACCTCTTATATTTATCAGCAGACCCCTGCGGGAGATCTCATGGCTCACTTTTTCTTTCCTCAGGACTATGACTACGAGGTCGATTGCCGGCCTGTCATCGTCTTCTTCCACGGCGGACTCTGGGATCTTTCAGCTCCCGCTCAATTCATCCCCCACTGCCATCACTTCGCTTCACGAGGCATGGTTGCGATCACGGTGGAATATCGGAATAAGGCTCACTTCGACGGTACTCCCGAAGATGCCATCATCGACGCTAAGGAAATGATGATCTTCCTGAAAACGCATGCCGCGAGCATGGGGATCAACCCTGAAAAAATCATCGCCGTCGGCGCCAGCGCGGGGGGCAACGCAGTCCTATGCACTGCCGTTCATCCCCATCTTGATGAGGGCCGCCTTTCTCCAAAACCTGCCGCAATGGTTCTTTTTGGCCCGATCAGTGACACCACGGTGAAGGGCATTGGCAACGAAAGCTTCGCCTCCCCTAAGATCGGGAAACTCCTCAGTCCATCCACGAACATTCCCAAAAAGGACCTCCCTCCCTGCCTCATTTTCCACGGGAACGCCGACCGAGTGGTCCCCTTCGAGCAATCGGATCGCTTTGCGAAGCGATACCGCAAGAAAAGGAACAAATGCGAGCTTATGGAATTTAAAAAAGCAGGACATACCTTCTTCAATTTCAATTCAGATGAGCAAAACTACGAGCTCACTCTGCGCTCGACCGACCACTTCCTCGTCGAACTTGGGATCCTAGAGCCAGATCCCCTCGCAGACATCATGCGCTGATCTTGCGCAGTAGAGATTTGCTGCCATGATCGCTCAGCCATGAGCGAACTGAAATTCTCCCCCATCGATGAAATCGTCGCCGAGATGAAAGCGGGACGCCTTGTCATCGTCGCAGATGATCCCGGGCGCGAAAATGAAGCTGACCTCATTGGCGCCGCCTCCCTCATCACCGCCGAATCAATCGCCTTCATGGCCAACCACGGGCGTGGCTTAATTTGCACCCCCATCCTACCGGACCGCGCGGAGGCTCTCGACCTCCCTCCGATGACTCCGAAAAATCGGGAATCGCACAAGACCGCCTTCACCGTTTCCATCGATGCCGCCCAAGGCATCACCACCGGAATCTCCGCTGCCGATCGTGCTCACACCATCCGTCTTCTTGCGGATCCAGAGACCAAGCCCGGAGCCTTCGTCCAACCCGGACACATTTTCCCACTCGCGGCGAAAGAAGGCGGCGTCCTCCGCCGCGCTGGACATACTGAAGCGGCCATCGATCTTGCCCGCCTCGCCGGACTTGCTCCCGCTGGAGTGATCTGCGAAATCATGCACGAAGACGGCACGATGGGCCGAGTTGGAGATCTCGGTGAGTATCAACAAAAGCACAATCTCAAATCCTGCACCATCGCCCAGCTCATCGAGTATCGCCGCCGCTCCGAGCGCCTCGTCACCTGCGAAGAAGTCATCGAAATGCCCACCGACTACGGTGACTTCAATTGCCACCTCTACCGAGTCAGCACCGACGACTCAGAGCACCTCGCTTTCGTCCGTGGTGAAATCGACCCCGACAAACCCGTCAGCGTGCGCGTTCATTCCGAATGCCTCACGGGCGATGTCTTCGGCTCCCGTCGTTGCGATTGCGGAGGCCAACTTCACACCGCCATGGAGCACATCTCCAAAGAAGGTGGCGTCCTCCTCTACCTCCGCCAAGAAGGGCGCGGCATCGGGCTCGCCGCAAAAATCCACGCATACAAACTGCAAGAACAAGGCTTCGACACCATCGAGGCCAACGAAAAACTCGGCTACGGCTCAGACCTCCGCGACTACGGCATGGGTGCTCAAATGCTCTACGACCTCGGCATTCGTAAAATCCGCCTCCTCACCAATAACCCTAAAAAAGTCATTGGACTCGAAGGATATGGGCTCGAAATCGTCGAAGAAGTCGCCATTCGACTCCCCTCAAACCCTCACAACGAAAAATATCTCGAAACGAAACGGACCCGAATGGGTCACGACCTCTAATTGACAAATCCATCTTCAATCTTCATATCCCCCTCGAACATGTCTTCCATCATTCCACCAAAACCTCGCATTCTCTCCGGAGGAAAAATGCGGATTGCGATCGTCGCGGCAAAGTTCAATGAAGAGTTTACCAATGCTCTTGTCGAAAACGCGGTCGATGAAATCGAAGACATTGCCTCCGATGCCCGAATCGACATTGTGCGTGTTCCGGGCGCTTTTGAGATTCCGGTCGTCTGCAAGGCGGTCATCGAAGAAGAAGCCCCAGACTGCATCATCGCTCTAGGCTGCATCATTCGCGGAGGCACTGGACACGCCGACCTCGTTGCAACTTCCGTGACCGAAGCACTCCAGAGTCTCGCCGTCTCGAAAACCATTCCGATCATTCACGAGGTCCTTCTCGTCGAAGACGAAAAACAAGCTTACGCACGCTGCATTGGTAAGAAACTTAACCGCGGACGCGAAGCTGCTCGTAGCGCGGTCGAGGTCGTTGAAATCATGCAAGAAATCAACCGCGAAAACCAATCTCTGCGCCTTCATCCAAGTAATGGCTAGTCGCCGCCAGGTCCGCCAAGCGGCCGTCCAACTTCTTTACGCTCGTTCAGCTTCCCCTAAAGATCAGGGCGGCCCTGAACTATGGGATCTCATCAATGATCGTGCCGGCCTCACTTTTGACCGCGCTCGCGTCAAAGTTCTCGCGCACTTCCAACAAGGCCGCGAAGCCGCCGCGAAGAAATTTCTCGCGATTCTCACCGACTCCGCCACCGCCATTCTCGCTGCTGACCCAAGTGAAAAACTAGCTCGTGAACTCAAAGCGCACGCCGCCGCCGAGATCAATTGGACCGAAAGCTGTGGAAACCTCAGCCGCCTCCTCAAAGCCGACACCGGCGGATGGCGACGCGACCTTCACGCCCTCCTCCCTGGATCAGACCAGCTCAGAAAAGAACGCGAAGCCCTCTTTCCAAAGATCGAACCCTTCCCTCCACAGCAAAAGCAGGCCCTCCATGAGATCTTTGCTAAGCTCAGTGCCTACGACGACCGCGTGCGCATGGTCCAATTTCCGGAAAATTACTCCGAACAAAGAGACCTCGACCATCTCCATCGACTCACCAGCGAAATGAAGACACTCGAAGACGAAGCGGTCGCACGGGCCGATCTGGTCGAGGCCGCCATCGTCGAACTCGACGAACTCATCGACCAAACGGTCGACAACTTCGACATCAACCGCATTTCCAAAGTCGACCTTTCCATTCTCCGCCTCGCTACCTGGGAAATCCTCAAAGATCCCGAGATCGACACCGCGGTTTCCATCAATGAAGCCATCGACCTGGCCCGCTCATTTTCCGGAGAAGACTCCGCCTCCTTCGTGAACGGCATCCTCGATAAAATTGCCAAAGCCTAGGCTCATACAAAACAGCCGACAATTTACACTTCCACATCTCAGCGGACTTCGTCAGCTTATCAACCGTGGAAGAGAAAAAATCATTTCCCAGCGAGTTTCAAAAAAGGACCCTCTGGAAAGCCGTCACCGGCCTTGCGATCCTGATTCTCGGGGCTCTTCTGGCTGGCCTCATCTGGTTGACCAGCTCCATCTTTGGCTATCTCCAACCTGTCCTCGTCCCTCTCGCCGTTGCGGGCATCATTGCTTACCTCTTGGAACCGGTTGTTCGCTTCCTTCAAAAAAAGGGACTCTCCCGCATCAAAGGCATCATTGCCGTGTTTGGCGCCTTCATTCTCTTTTTTGCAGGGCTTTTCGCATTCGTCGGCATCGAGCTTTCCAGTGAACTTGGCGAAGCCACCGCCAAAGAAAAAGGGAGCCTCATCAAATCGATGAAGCCAGGGGATCTACAATACCAAAAAGAGAACAAGGCGTGGGGTTGGATTGTCAGTCGGTTCTTCGCCAAAAATCCTAAAGCCGTAAAAGAACACCTTGAGAACGGCGGTTCTCTGACCGGACTCGAAAAGCAAAAATGGCGTCTCAACCCAAATACTGGACTCCTCGAACCAATCACCATCAAACCAATCACCTCCGAAGGCATTCGTTTGTCTGAAAACGAGAAAAAGATCAGCAACCTCCTGATCTCGGATTGGAAAGAGAAGACCTCTATCAATGACAGCGATCACGCTGAAAACACCATTGCCCTCGAAAACTTCCCACTCACGAGAGGTGGGCATTGGCTCACCAACCTAGGCCAGAACACTCTTCTTTGGCTGTCCGATAGCTCAGGAAAAATCCTTGGATTCTTTGGCATCATCATTGGATTCGCCATGATTCCTATCTATCTCTATTACTTCCTCAAAGAGAGCGATAGTATTCAGGCAAACTGGCAGGACTACGTCCCGCTCAAAGCATCTCAATTTAAAACCGAAGTCGTTGAAACCCTTCGCGAAATTAATGGCTACCTCATCTCGTTCTTCAGAGGACAGGTCCTCGTTGCCTTTATCGATGGTATTTTAGTTGGCCTCGCCCTCTTTATTTACGGCCTGAACTACGGCCTTCTCATCGGCCTCCTCATGGCTCTTCTCGGAATCATCCCCTATCTCGGGAACATCATTTGCCTCATTCCAGCTTGCATCATCGCCTACTTCCAATCTTTCAGCGCGTGGTCAGATCCCGACCTTTCGCCCCCTTGGGGTTTGCCAGTCTGGGGATTTGTTCTTGGTGTCCTGATTATTTTTATTGTCGTTCAGCAGATCAACTCCCTCGCCACTGCTCCTAAAATCGTGGGTGACTCGGTGGGGCTGCACCCCATGAGCGTCATTTTCTCGATGCTCTTCTGGTCACTCCTCCTCGGCGGCCTTCTTGGAGCCCTCCTTGCAGTCCCCCTTACTGCGGCCGTCAAAGTCCTCTTCCGCCGCTATGTCTGGGATCGAAAACTGCAGGGACCCGAATCTGTTTTGCAGACTTCATCTGACGTTCTTCCGTAGAACACCAAGAGCACGATTCCGATCGTAAGCGAAAAGACCACTTCCGCCACGAGAGTCGGATGTTGGCTCGGTTCCATTTTCAACTGCCTCGCTAAGACTCCTGAGCCCACTCCAATCACCAAGTGAAACCACCCAAAAAGCGGCACTATCGCGAGGTGGCGATCCAAATGCAGGGTGACCCAAAGACACCCCAGTCCAATGAGGAAAAAAATCAGTCCCACCACTCGCATCCAACAATCCAAAAACGGATCATAACGAATCGGAGCGGCCCCCATCTCACCACCCACCTCTTCCTCGCCTCATCCAGATCACTTTTCAATCCAAGCCTCATTCAAAGATTAAAATGCCTCAGGAAGAAATCCTCGTCTCTGAAATCAATGAAGTTAAATCAGAATTATGAATTCAGCCTCACCCTGATTTCTTCCAGCGAATACCGCTGATCTTTAAGCACTTGGATCTCTTGAATTCGCTTAAGGACGATTTCCTCAAAGAGCTGATATCCGGAAGGAGTCAATTCACTCACCTCAATAAGCCCACTCTTCACCCAGTGTCGAATAGTCGGCACCGTTAACCCCGATTGTTTCGCAATCTGCCCAATCTTCAACAAGGCGTATTCAGGTTCCTCAGGACGATCATCGCCCGCAAGAGCTTTAAGGTAGATATCGAACGATCTCTTAACAGCGGCCTCAATGAGCTTATAAAACTTCTCTTTACTTCCTCCAAGCTGAGCCTCTTCTAGGCTTTCGAGATACCGAATCCGATCTCGGGTTCGAATCAGGGCAGGCGGATATCCATCTCTCAAAAGCAAGAGGTTCATCAGCAACCTCGCAGAGCGCCCATTTCCATCAGAAAAAGGATGAATAGTGACCAGTCGATAGTGAGCTTCAGCAGCAATCTCAACGGGATGACGCTTACTTGATTTTTTCAACCAAGAGGAAAATTCCTCCATCAACTTCGGGACCTTCATCGGATTTGGAAGCACAACCTGCGATCCCGATATCCGGACCATCATGGAGCGATAGCAGCCCGAATTAGCATCATCGATCCCCTTTAAAATCGCATCATGAATCGTTAAAATCTGTTCTTCCCCGATCGAGACCCCTCGCTCGGAAACCAATCTCAGAATCTCGTCATAAGCCTTAGCATGATTTGTCGCTTCGAGATGCTCAACCAGAGACTTGCCACTCACGGTCAATCCCTTCTCTAGGACTACAGCCGTCTCCTGACGAGTCAGAGTATTTCCTTCCAAAGCATTACTGGTATAGGTCAGCTCCACCTTAAACCATTGCTCTAAATTGAGAACCAACTCACGAGGCATCGGCCGATACCCGTCCAACTCAGTTTTCAATTCCGTAAGGCGAGACCAATCCATGGATAAACCATAAAGTGTCACCTTACACTTTTCAAGGAAATCAAATCCGACCGCCCCGTCCCCCAGTAAAAAGCCCCAATCCCTAGGAATAGGATTGAGGCTTTTTAGAAAGTGGTAGCAACGGGTGGATTTGAACCACCGACAAAAGGCTTATGAGTCCTCTGCTCTACCCCTGAGCTACGCTGCCATGTTTTGGGTTTGTGCATCTTTCTTTGGCGAAGGATGCGGGCGGGATTTATCGCCGGAGAACGCTTCTGTCCAATAAAAAAAGCCTTGGGATCTTTCGCTCATGGTTTTCAGTGCTAAAAAAAATGCAGTTCTTAATGGCGCAAACGTATAAAATACGCCATTCTTGAATAAGATAACGAACTAAACCGTTTAAAAACCACATGAAAACCATCCAACTTATCGCAACTGGCCTCACTGCAGGAGCCTTGACCCTCGTTTCATGCACCCCGAGCCAACAACAATATGGTCTCGGAGGCGCAGTCGCTGGAGCCGCCGTTGGCGCAGTCGCTGGAGATGACACCAAAGACATCGTCAAAGGAATCCTCGTAGGCGGACTCGGAGGAGCCGGCTATGCCACTTACAAGGATCACCAGAACAGCCAGAACGGCACCTACAACACTGGAGGTGACGCCATCCAAAACGCTCCAGTCCAGCAAACTGCACCAAGCTACCCGACCGCAAATCGCAGTGACATTCCCGGTGTCGTCCTCAGCCCATACAAGCCTTACAATAAGGTCCGCGTCACTGGCTTCAATCCTGGTCAACTCGCCAAGGATCCAACCACTGGAAAAATCTTCGTAGTTCCTCAGTAGAGAGACTACCACTCACTCAAAACAAAAAGCCCGCACGAGCCATGCTCATGCGGGCTTTTTTTTGGAGAGAAATCTTAAACTTTCTTTAGCGCCCCCGTCGAGTCGCCGAAGCGCTTATCATCGACGCCGAATTCATTGAGCATCCGGAGGTAAAGATTAGAAAGCGGCACGTCCTCGCCGAGATCGACATGGCGTCCCGGATTGAAGGCTCCCCCTCCATTCCCTCCCACAATCACGGGGAGATCGCTATGGCTGTGGCGGTCGCCGTCAGCAATCCCACTTCCGTAAACGATCATGGAATTGTGCAGCAGCGACTTCCCGTCGACATCTTCCGTCGTCTTCATCTTTTGCATGAAGTACGCAAGTTGCTCGATGTAGAATTGGTCGATCTTTTGGATCTTCTCGAGGTTGTCTTTCTTCTTCTTGTGATGAGAAAGGTTATGGTGACCTTCCGAAACTCCGATCTCTTTAAAAGAACGATTACTTCCATCATGAGCGAGGAGGAAGGTCGAGATGCGGGTGCTATCGGTCTGAAAAGCCAGCACCATCATATCCATGAGCAGACGCATGTGATCTTTATAATTTCTGGGCTGACCTTCTGGAGATTTCACACCGGGATCGATGGGAGCGCCGAGGGTCTCGCTCTTCTGAATTTGACGCTCAATTTCGCGGACTCCCGTAAGATATTCTTCAAGCTTGTGCTGATCGTTGCGGCCAAGGTGCCGGTGCATCGCCTTGGCATCATCTGAAATGAAATCGAGGATCGACTTCTGGGTCGCACGACGTTGGACGAGACTCTTTGCCCGCTCTTCCGCAGAACCGGCTCCGAAGAGGCGCTCAAAGACAAGACGCGGATTCGCCTCAGGAGTGTTTGGCTGATTTTCCGAACGCCAAGAAAGGTTAAATTGATAGGCGCAAGAATATCCAGAATCACAACGACCCGACTTACGAACGCCGTCGCAGGTCAGTTCGAGCGAGGAAAGACGCGTCTGATTCTCGACGGCCCGTGCCGCAATCTGATCCACCGACGTTCCCACTTTAATGTCCGATCCAGAGGTCTTCTTAGCGCGCTGGCCCGTCAGGAAGGTGGCATTACTACGAGCATGATCCCCTGCTCCATCGCGACCTGCATAGGCGTGCTTATGAGCAAAACCTGAGAAAATCTGCATATCACTCTTCAGGTCCTCGAGCGCAGCCATACTCTTCCCAAGCTTGTAGTTCCCTCCCTTTCCGGAAGGTCTCCAATGCTCCAAATTCACCCCATTCGGAATGTAGAGATAGGCCATGCGAAGCGGGCTACCTTTCTCGGTTGTCGCTAAGCTTCCCGTCGTCGCGGCCATCAGTGGGCTAAGCGATTCCATCGCGGGCAATCCCACAGCTGCGCCGATACCACGGAGAAATTTACGACGATCCAAACCAGAACGATGCTTCATAGGGTGAGTCTACGTGAAAAATGGAGATTTTCTCGCAAAAAAATGATTCGCTAACCTCCTCGACGTTTTTGGAAGGCCGCACTCTCAATCACAGCCATCACGAGCTCTTTCAAGCTCCCCTTGTTTGCCTTGGCGCGATTGACCAAAAAATCGATGGTCACCGCGTCATAATACTCCGGCCCGCGTCCCAGAGCATAAGTGAGGAGTTTCTCACTCAAGCATCGGTAAAAGTCATCGCGCCGGTCATTCGCGAGCACCTTCTTCAGCCCGGCCACATCGTTAAATTTCTCGCCGGTGATGAGAACTCCTGCCGAATCAATCTTGATCCCTTGCTCCTTAGTTCGGAACTGCCCGATCGCATTAAAATTCTCCAAGCCCAGACCGATCGGATCCATCCGTTTGTGACAACTCGCGCAAAGCGGCTTTTCTCGATGAACCTCCATCATCTGGCGCATCGAAAGCGGCTTATCGCTCCCATGGGCCGCTTCTTCCAATTCTGGAATATCGGGTGGAGCAGGAGGAGCGGGAGTTCCGAGGAGGTTATCGAGCACGAAGAGCCCTCGCTTCACGGGTGATGTCCGAGTGGGGTTCGAGGTGACAATCAAGAATGTTCCCTGCCCCAAAACTCCTCCACGCTGAGGATGTTCATGCAAATCAACGAGACGAAATTCTTGTCCTCGCACTCCGGGGATTTGGTAGAACTCGGCCAGACGTTCGTTGAGAAAACTGTAGCGAGCGGAAATCAGCTCTTCGGCAGGGCGATCATTTTTGAGAATGAAGTCGAAGAACAGTTCGGTCTCCGTCTTCATGTCACTCCGGAGCCGCCCATTAAAAATCCGATCAGCCTTCCCCCGATCACGGGTGCCGATGATTCGACGAGCATCCAACGCCAAGCCCTCCACATCACGCGCCTGCAACCATTGCCCTACGAAGTTATCGACGAAGCGGCGGGACTTTGGACTCTCAAGCATTCGGTCAACTTGCGCGCGGAGATTCTTCCGAAGCTCTTTGTTGTAAGCGAGGCTCAAGAGTTCGTCATCAGGAACTGAGCTCCAAAGGAAGAAGGAAAGCCGTGAAGCAATCGCGTATTCATCGAGCTGAACGATCTTCCCCTTGTTATTGGGTTCCGGTTGGATTTCGGCTCGAAAAAGAAAACGAGGAGAAGCCAGCACCGCAGTCATGGCATGCTTGATCCCGTCTTCAAAACTACGGCCAGGCAATTGATCAACCTCCATCGCCATCTTAACGAGACGAGCGACCGTCCCTCGATCCAGAGGACGTCGGAAGGCCCGGCTCACAAAGCTGCGCATGATTTTGCGGGCATAGAGTTCGCGCTCTCTCATTTCCTTCGGAGCCTCACCATCGACCATGATCATGCGATAACCCTTGGGGAATTCTTTATAACTTCCATCGAGCGGTCCCTTAAGGGTGATTTGCTTCAGCACCGCAGATTGCTCGCCCTGCCCTTCTCCAGGAGCTGCTCGTGGAGAAATCCGCACCTCGACAACATTGTCCCCTTTGATCATATCAGCCTGACCCGCGAGCACAATTTTCTCACTCTGATCCCATCCCGCGAGCCGCTCCGAGACCTTCTTCCCATTCACCCAAAGCTCGACCTGAGCACTCTGATCCGTGGCCTGATCCGAACCTCGCACGGCATAGTCCAGCGACACTTGATAGACCCCTTTGGCTGGCGCTTTCGTTTTCAAGCGAACCTTCCGCTCACTCTTAAACGGAATCCAATCCGCACTCTGCTTCTCGTCGCCATCTTCTCGAAATTGACCACCATCAAAAGTCCTCACCGGAATCTGAGCCGCAGTCCCTTTGGGCAGAGCCTTTTCCACAATACTGGAGGCCGCGGCGAGATACTTCTCCATATGAAGCGGCGAGATACTGAGAACATCGCCGATAGTATCGAAACCATAGCCCGTATCATCCGCAGGGAAATTCTCCCAAGTCTCATACTCCACCCCCAGCAAATCGCGAACGGCATAATGATACTCGACTCGGTTCAGGCGACGAATCGTGACCCGACCAGGATCAGGGTTCTTAGGATCGAGCTTGAAGACCCGTTTCTCGATCCACGAAAGCAATTGGCGCTTTTCCTCCAGGTCAGGCTGATCCTTTTTGGGCGGCGGCATGATCTGCGAACGGAGGTTCCGCCAAACCGCTAGCCAGTGCT
The DNA here is from genome assembly GCA_937928545.1 of uncultured Verrucomicrobiales bacterium. Taxonomy (GTDB): domain Bacteria; phylum Verrucomicrobiota; class Verrucomicrobiia; order Verrucomicrobiales; family Akkermansiaceae; genus SW10. The sequence goes on along the minus strand of CALGJQ010000044.1, from coordinate 21,135 downwards.
CCACGTCATCGAGATGCTTCGTAAGGTCATCGTACTCATCCATCGAAAAATCCCCCTTTGCCGAACCATCACCATGGCAATCGAAGCAGTAATCTTGTAGCAGGGGTTCGATCTCTTTCTCAAAAGAAACCTCGCCCAGCAAACTCAGCGGAAAAAATAAGAGAACAAGAATAAGCTTCATTGCGGAATAGATACGTCCCTTTCCGAAGAATCCTACTTCCTAAGTTGGAAATTCTACTTTATCGAGATTGTATTGAATTGAGAATTAGTGTCATTTCCGACATCGCTCAGAAATCACCATCGAACCTAGTTCCTACCACTCATGAAAGCACTCATTAAAGCGGAATCTGCTCCCGGCCTCACTCTCACTGAAATTGAGCAACCCACCCCTGGCCCACGCGAAGTCCTCATCCAAGTCGATCGCACTGGAATCTGTGGAACTGACCTGCACATTTACAACTGGGATCCTTGGGCACAAAAGACGATCCCTCTCCCCCTCGTCGTAGGTCACGAATTCGTGGGACGCATTGTCGAGCTAGGGAAAGACGTGGACGTTTTAAAAATCGGCGACCTCGTTTCTGGCGAAGGCCACCTGATTTGTGGGCGCTGCCGGAACTGCCTCGCGGGGCGCCGCCACTATTGTAAAAACACCCGTGGGGTTGGGGTCGATTCCCCAGGAGCCTTCGCTGAATTCATGGTCTTACCTGCTACGAACGTTTGGAAGCTCGCGCCAGAAATCACCAAGGATAGCGCTGCCATTTTTGATCCCTTTGGCAATGCTACGCATACCGCGCTGACATTCCCCCTTCTTGGCGAGGATGTCCTCATCACCGGTGCAGGCCCAATCGGTTGCATGGCGGCTGGGATCGCTAAGCACTCCGGCGCGCGACATGTAGTGGTTACCGATCTGAACCCAAAAAGACTTGCCCTCGCGAAAACAATGGGAGCGACAAGAACCGTGAATGTCATGGAAGAAACACTTCCCGAAGTGCAAAAAGACCTCAGCATGACAGAAGGCTTCGACGTAGGGATGGAAATGTCTGGCAACAAAAACGCCTTCAATGACCTCATCGCAAACATGCGTCATGGTGGCCAGATCGCGCTCCTTGGCATCCCAGAACCAGAGATCGGGATCGATTGGAATCAGGTCATTTTCAACTCTCTCACCATTCAGGGGATCTACGGACGCAAGATGTTTGATACCTGGTATCAAATGACCTCAATGATCCAATCCGGCCTCTCCATCGAGCCCGTCATCACCCACCGTTTCGACTACACTGACTTCGAAAAAGGCTTCTCCGCCATGAATGAGGGATCTTGTGGAAAAGTCATCCTCCACTGGGCCGACCTCGGCTAAAGAAACTAAAGCCTTAGCCCCCACCCATCTTTGGCCCCATTCTCATTTTTCGTAGTCTCCCCTTCCACGACCCAAACCACTCACGATCCCTCTGCTGCTCCGCAGCTCTGCGTGAAACTCACCCCTCAACCAAATCTTAACCTTCAAAAACTTAAAAAATGCTCACCACCAACTTCCAATCCCAACTCGCCAAGACCCTCGACGAAATCAAATCCGCCGGCCTCTTCAAATCCGAGCGGCAAATCTCTTCCGCCCAAGATGCCGAAATCACTCTCCAAGACGGCCGCCGCGTCCTCAACATGTGCGCCAACAACTACCTCGGTCTCGCGAACCACCCCGAAGTCTGTGAAGCCGCCCGTTCTGCCATTTCTACTCACGGCTTCGGCCTCGCCTCCGTCCGCTTCATCTGCGGAACCCAAACGCTCCACCGCCAACTCGAAGAAGCCCTCTCCGAGTTTCTCGGCACCGAAGATACCATCCTCTATCCCTCCTGTTTCGATGCCAATGGCGGCCTCTTTGAAACCCTCCTTACGGCCGAAGACGCCGTCATCTCTGACTCGCTGAACCACGCCTCCATCATCGACGGAGTCCGCCTCTGCAAAGCCAAGCGCTTCCGCTATACGAACAATGACCTTGCCGATCTAGAGGAACAACTCAAAGCCGCTGATGCCGCCGGCGCCCGCCATAAGCTCATCACCACAGATGGTTCCTTCTCCATGGACGGCGTCATTGCCGACCTCGCTGGCGTCCACGCCCTTGCCGAAAAATACAAGGCCCTCGTCCACTTCGATGACTGCCATTCCACTGGCTTCCTCGGCGAACGCGGACGCGGCACCCACGAACACTGCGGCCTTTTCGGAAAAATCGACCTCACCACCGGCACTCTCGGGAAAGCCCTCGGCGGAGCCTCCGGAGGCTACACCTCCGGCAAAAAGGAAATCATCGACCTCCTTCGCCAACGCTCCCGCCCCTACCTTTTTTCAAATAGCATCGCACCACCCATCGTGGCCGCTTCACTCAAGGTTCTGGAAATCCTCACCGCCTCGACTGAACTCGCGGACCGCGTGAAGGCGAACACGAAATACTTCCGTGACGGCCTAGCCTCCACCGGCTTCGAAATCCTTGGAGAAGACCACCCCATCTCCCCAGTCCTCCTCGGTGACGCTGAATTATCCCAGCAATTCTCCGCAAAGTTGCTGGAGAAAAACATCTACGCGATTGGCTTCTTCTTCCCCGTCGTGCCACAGGGAAAAGCGCGGATCCGCACTCAAATCTCTGCCGCGCATACGCAAGATCATTTGAATCAAGCGCTTGAAGCATTCGTCAGCGTAGGACGCGACTTAGGCGTCTGTCAGTAGACCCTAGAGATGGCTAAACTAATCCGTAAGCTGGCCCTTTTCTTTCTTAAGTCGGAGCTGGCCGCAGGCTGCGTCGATGTCGTGCCCTTTTTCAAGGCGCAAGGTCGCTGAGACCCCTGCTTTACTCAGGACATTCTTAAAGCGAGTGCAGTCCGTATCCGAAGGTCGAACCCACTCTAGTCCCTCCACCGTATTGTAAGGAATGAGGTTTACTTTGGCCTTAATCGAAGCGGCCCGCTTTGCCAACATCGCCGCATGTTCGACACTTGCATTCACCCCTTCGATGAGGATGTATTCCAGAGTAATCTTTTGATTTTTCTTCGAGTTCCAGATGCGGAGCGCATCGAAAAGATCGGCAACGGGGAACTTCTTATTCACCGGCATAATCTTGTCACGTGTCTCGTCATCTGGACCGTGCAGGGAAATCGCGAGACGAATCTGTCGAGGAAACTCAGCAAGCTTTTTAATCTGAGGAACTAATCCCGAGGTCGAAACCGTGATCCGGCGCGCGCCAATCTTGAGACCCCAGTCCGAAGTGATCATCTCAAGGGCGTCGCAAAGGTTCGCGAAGTTCGCAAGAGGCTCACCCATTCCCATGAAGACGAGATTGTTGACCTTCTCGCCGGAGAGCTCCTCTGCCAAAATGATTTGGGAAACAATTTCCGCTGCGGTGAGATTTCGCGAAAAGCCATCCAGTCCCGACGCACAGAACTTGCAACCGTAAGCACAGCCGACCTGCGAAGACACACACAACGTATTACGATCAGATTTCTCTCCGTAAAGAGCAGGAGATGCTGGAATCAGAACGGTCTCAACATAACGCCCATCGGGCAGCTCTAAGAGGAACTTCCGCGTGGTATCCTCTGATCCTTTCGTAAGGGTGTGTTTAAGCGGACGAAGAGGATATTTCTCAGCAAGCACATCTCTGAGACCTTCAGGAAGATTGCTCATCTCATCCCAAGTCCGCGCGCGCTTCTTGTAAATCCAATCAAGAATTTGAGTCGCGCGATAAGCAGGTTGCCCGTGCTCCTCCAGAAGCTCCGCAAGTTGGGTTTGAGTTAACATATAGAAATAAATGACCTTAGGAAATCGGACGACAAAGAACAAAAGGTGAGACCACCAAAGCCTCGAACTGCTGCTCAGTCCCCTCCCATTGCGAGGCATGAAGCACCTCTATTTTCACAAGCTCGGCCGACTTCAACCAGCCTTCGATCTGGGTCTTATTATCAGCTACAATCTCGGCACCGACCACCTCTAACTTCAATTCAGGATCGACAAAAAACAAACACCCCTTCTCGTAGTGCTCCTTGAGATACTCCCAAGAAACCTCACCCGAATACTTGGACAACTTTTCCTCCGTGGAGCTTTCATCCTCTCCCAACATCCCATAGCGCATTTTTTCCGAGGCCATTTTCTCTAAAGTCGTTTGAGAGTTTTTGATCCTTTGCCGAGCTTTCCACCCTTCACAATCCGACAGCGCAAGCCGCCATAACCTCTCAGAAATCGATCCACCCCCGGAGCGCACGCTTCATCCATCCAATAGCACGGCTTCGCTTCTTGGCTTCCCGTGAGTTCGACCTCTCCTAGCGAAAAGTGCGCGCCGATCAATTCGTTCAAATCAGCTCCCTTCACCACGACATTGCGCCGAAAGGCACTCGGCTCAAGATCGGGAAGCTTAAAGCGCTCTTTCACCCCCTCGTAAGTCGCATGATCAAACAGAGTAATCTGCCCCTTATAGTCTTCTTCATAGTCGAAAAACCGGTCATTCACCACGCCCCTTCCCGTAACCAGCTCGATCTCTTCGCAAGCCACTATCTCGTGGCTCTCAGAACCCTTGCCATGTCGGCCAAAGTAATTGTGACCAGAAGAAATATAAAGGTGGGTCACATCCACCGTGAGATCGCTCATGGGCAGACGCTACCAAACAAGCACGGAAAGCGCAATTACCGCGCGCGCGAAGTGCTCGGACGAACCGGAGTTGGGCGGGTTGTCGGACGAACCGAAGTTGGACGCGTCGAAGGCCGAACTGGCGTTGGCCGAGAAGTCGGGCGCTGGATCGAAGGTCTAGATGAAACTGGACGGGTGGGCGTCACCGTAGGACGGGTGGGCGGAGGACAAACAACGGGACGAAGAGGAACTGAAATTCCACTTTGAACCGAAGGGGGCCTCACCGTAGGAATCTGATGAGAAGGTGTCCGGATGACCGGCGGGGTTAATACCGGTGGACAGTAAATTTCATCACGACGGTAGCGGTCGTTACGAACAATGATCGGTTGATCGACAATAATCCGCTCATGCACAACTGAATTCACCGGCATCCCCGCGCGGTCCAGTTCACCGACTGCCTTCTCTAGGCCTGCCAACTTCAAAGAATTCGCATCGATTTGATCTTTCTGATCCATGTTGGCTAAACGGGCCTCGGTCGCCCGCTCTAAGCGGATCCGCGCCAGCCTTTCATTCTTCAGAGCAAGCATGGCCAGTTCTTCATCATAGTAGAACCGCTCCTGCCAAGCCTCGGTTAAATCTGAAAAAGGAACCCGAGCCACCCCACCTCGGTGACGGAAAACCACCCCAATGTCGCTCACCCGATTGATCACCAAATCATGATACTCTTCACCCGAGACAGTCACGAGATGAGCCAAGGTCTCACCTTCCGCTTTCAGTCGAGCCACTCGACGGGCTTCCAACTCTTCCTCATTTGGCTCCTCCTCGATCTTCACCTCTGGAAGTGCCACCACCTCCTCCGCCTCCTCCTTCTGAGAATCGAGCACCTTGTTTAAAAGACCTTTCATCTCCGCCAATAGTGCCGCTTGCTCACTCTCTCTCCTCAGTCGGAGATTTTGCTCCTTAAGCAACTCGCTCTTCATTTCAGACAATTGCTTCTCAAGGTCAAAAATCTGTTGATAATTTTCCAAGCTTTCGACCGATCGGGCCTCTGGATCCCGCTCCTGCTTACAGGAAACCAAACTTAGAAATACCAAGGAGAGGAATAGGATCTTTTTCATAACAGCGGTGGATAACTTTGATAAGACGGCTCTTACCATGCGAATATTCAAATAAAGGCACCTTCTTTTAATGCTTCAAGATGAAACTTGAGAGCAATTGCACAATCTCCGCCTTGGATCGCCCTACTTCATTGTTCACAAAAACCGCGAAAGCGAACTCCCGACCACTTTTCCCCTTCACATATCCCGCATAAGTCCTCACCCGCGTGAGGCTTCCCGACTTCGCCTGCACTCGTCCCGCCACCGCCGTGCCATTCCCAAAACTCGCCATCGTCCCTGATCTCCCTGCCACTGGGAGCGATTCTAAAAACGCTTTCCCCTTTCCCTCTCGGCGCGCCTTTTTGAGAATCATCGCCATCTGTCTCGCCGTCACCGTATCTCGTGGCGAAAGCCCCGATCCATCCTGCATCACGAAGCCCGTCAAATCGACTCCCTGCTTCGCCCAATGACTCCTGACTTTCGCAGCCGATGCCGCCGTGCTCCCCTCAGCCGTTATAGCCTTGAAAATCGAATCAGCATAAAGATTCACACTCCGATAATTCGTCCCTTGCGCGATCTTCGCCAAACTCGGCGACTTCTGCACAAAAATCGGTTCAAGCGTTCCGAGCGAAACCTTCTCTACTCGCACCTCTCCGCCAACTGCAATTCCCTTTCCCTTCAAAAAGTCCTTCAAAGCCACCCCACACATTCTGGGCGGATCAGGTAAAGCCCCATGAATCGTAAAGGCCCCGCCCGCCGGCACCGTCCCTCTCATCGAAATCCGCGTCGCCCCCGGTCCACCATAAACATAGCCCTGATCACCACTCCCCGCCCTTCCGGTTTTCATATGATTCTCAAACTCCACCCCCGGAGGCTTTGGCCACACTTTCGACAACTTCGCTGGCCCCCACACCTTGCCCGGCGTGAAGGTCAGTGCGAACGAGTTCTTATGAAAATTCAAACCCGACGGCCCCGCGCCATAGTAATTTCCCACATCTCCCCAAGGCCAATCGTTCGGCGTCGTCCGTGATTCGAAGTGCGAGGCATCCATCACCAAGTCACCCTTAATCTCGCTCACCCCTGCCGCCTTCAAAGCGGTAAGCCAAGATACAAAATCTCCCGTTAAACTGGTTGAACATAAAGTCGGATCACCGCCCCCCTTAACCACCAAGTCATCACCTTTCAAATAGATCTGAGTCCTAAAAGTATAATCAGCCCCCAACAGTTCCAAAGCCGTCGCCGTCGTAATCGCCTTCATCGTAGAAGCCGGCATCAACCCTAGGTCCGCCTGCCACTCCATCACCGCCGCATCACCATCGAGCGGAATCACAAAGACCCCGACCGATGCGGTCTTCAAAGTCGGATTCTTTCGAAATCGCTCCAAAATCACCGTGTCTGCTTCAACAAATCCCCCACCAAAAAGCACCAGCAACGCTCCCAAAATCTTCATAACTGATTATGACACCTCCCCTTCTCATGCCGATTCTTTTTGACGGGGATTGAACAACTCACTATCTATCATGTCTTAATCACTATCATAATACCATGAAAGCCATTCTCGCCTCCCTCACCCTTGCCTTCGCACTCCCTTCGTGTGACTCGTCCCAAGCCCAAACCGAGTCACCCTCCGGAAAACACAAAAGCACGGCGATAATCCAGATACTTCCTTCCACCCCAGTCCTCGGTGATCCCGCCCTTCGAACCGAAAACTTCATCGCCAATGAAATCGCCAGCCTCTCCATGGGTGAAGTCATCAAACTTGCAGCTCATCTCACTGGTTTAGAGACACGAGGACTAAAAATGGAAGACATCAAAAATTCTATTCAAGTAGACGAAATCGCAGGAACGGACATGGCGCGTATCACGGTTCACTCAGCTGACGCAAGAGACCCAAAAGATACAGTCAATGGCATCATCGAGGCCTACATTCAAATCCGAAGGGAAAATCAAAGCTCAATAACCGAACGTGCGCTCGACGCGCTCGACGAGCAAATCATGGCGCAGAGCGATCTTGGACAAGATCGCCGGAAGGACATGATGGTTCTCATTCAACAATATGGAATCCCCTTCTTCGAAGAAAGCGCTTCTCCCTTGGGGAAAACCGAACTCGAAATGTTCTCGGAATCTCGGAAACGTCTCTCGACAATGGAAAATGAGAGAGATCTACTTCAGGCCAAAATAAAGGTCTTGAAAGAAAACAAAGGTGCACAGGAAGAACTCGCCCTCCAACTCAAGGTTCTCGACGCACAAATCGAAGCCCTCGGAGAGACCGTAGACGACAGACAAGGCGACACCGTCGACCTTGCTCTCAAACAACACACTTACATCCAAGCTAAGGAAGCGTATCTCCAATCACGCGACATGCTCCGCGACATGAAAATCCGTAGAGAAGAAGCGCGAGTAGCACTGAGAATGCCAATCAATCCCCTCATCATTCGTCAAAAACCTGAGTAATACAGCCACCCTCAAAGCTGACTTCCAAAATCACCGCGGCCTGCCATTCTCTCGGCATGCTTCGCTCACTTCTCGTCGCCGCGCTCATCCTCCCCGTTCACGCCTCCGAGTGGATCTCCCTCTTCAACGGCAAAGACCTCGCCGGCTGGACTCCAAAAATCGCCAAACATCCACTCGGCGAAAATGCCTTCGACACCTTCCGCGTCGAAGACGGCATTCTGAAATGCGAGTATGACAAATACCCCACCTTCGATCGAAAATTCGGCCACCTCTTCACCGACTTTTCCTACTCACATTACCTTTTCCGGCTCGAATATAAATTCGTCGGGAAAATGATGCCCGATGCTCCCCACTACGTGAATCTCAACAGCGGCATCATGGTTCACTCACAACCACCGCAATCCATGACGCTCGACCAAGGCTTCCCCGTCAGCCTCGAATTCCAATTCCTCGCCGACGAAGGAAAAGGCCCACGCCCTACCGGAAACGTTTGCACTCCTGGAACAAACATCGAAATCGACGGTAAGCTCGTCACCCAGCACATCGTCAAATCCTCCGCCGAAAATCTCGACGCCGACCAATGGGTCAAAATTGAGATCGAAGTCCGAGGAAACGAAGAGATCATTCACCGCGTAAACGGAAAAGAGGTCCTGCGTTACCAGAAACCTCAAATTGATCCGAAAGGAGCTGTTGTCCCCACCGAGTCCCTTCTCAAAGCCGGCCAGCCCATCCAACTCTCTCACGGGCACATTGCCCTGCAAGCCGAAGGCCAACCCATCTGGTTCCGCAACATCGAGATCAAATCACTCGAGGCTGAAGAACCCAAAAAGAAGGACTAGTTAAATGGCAGCTCAAGCTGCTTCGCATGAAGTCGGCCACGACAAAGACGGAGCTTCCGACGCAATCCCCAGACTCGGCTGCGGCCCATTTTGACTCTCCAACGGGCCCACCCAAGGCGGATCTTCCAATAAGTTTTAGTGTTCACGGGAACAACTTAACTTTTGAACACTATCAGGCAAGCTTAACTTTCATCTAAATCACTCGAAGTCGCCCGAACCACCCGATCTACGGGCAATTTCGTGACAATATTTCCTTTCGACCCTCGGCTCTTCACGCCAATTTCACCAAAGACAAAGGGACGAGAAACATTCCGGAGCCTCAGCGCGGGCTTCAAATGAACCACCACCGCATTCGCCGCACTTTCCTCCTCAGTGTCATGCACTGCGAAGTAAACGACGCGTGAACCTTTGGTCCCCTTACCCATCGGATAGATCTTATCTCGCGTTACTCCGCCCGCTTTAAATCGCTTCGCAAAGTGAGGGCCATCACGACCTTCACGATAAATCATGGAGTAAATCTTAGGCTCATCTTTCCGGAAAACCGAGACGTGCACTGGCCGCTTTCCGACAAAGATCTTATCGGCAACCTTAGTCACGCGCATCTCAGCATCGAGCGAGAAAATAATGATTTCATCCAAGGTGGAGCACTTCTCTAAGACCTCCTCCTTCTTCAGACTAATTCCCGCAAATCCGTTCTTACGATCCAGATAGAGAGTCTCACTCGCCACAACCACCGCTGAGCGTTTTACCACCCCAAACTCGGCAATCTCAGTCTTACGCTCTTTCCCCTTTCCATACTTCTTAATCAGCGCCTTGAAGTAAGCAATCGAGTAGCGAGTGATGTTCTTAATGTTCTTCTCAGTCTCCTCGATCCGATCTTCCAAGCCCTTGATTTCCTCGTCAGCCCGGAAGCTATCGTACTTCGAAATCCGCTTAATCTTAATCTCTGTCAGACGGATAATATCGTCGCGGGTCACCTCACGTTTGAGGATTTTCTTAAACGGTTCCAAGCCCTTGTCGATCGCCTCGATCACCGCTTCCCAAGTCTCACACTCCTCGATATCACGATAGATCCGGTTCTCGATAAAGATCTTCTCCAGCGAGCTGTAGTGCCACTTGTCATTGAGCTCTCCCAAAAGAATCTGCAACTCCAAGAGAAGGAGATCCTTCGTCATGAACGCACAATTCTTCAGAATCTCAGTCACCGGCATGAAGTGCGGGCGCCCATCGTGAATCACACAAGAGTTTGGTGAAATACTCACCTCACAATCCGTGAAACCAAAAAGAGCTTCACGCGTCATCTCAGCGTCAGCCCCCGCCGGCAAGTGGACCAAAATCTCCACATTCTCCGCCGTATTGTCCTCGATCTTTGAAATCTTAATCTTCCCCTTCTCATTCGCGCTGACGATGGAATCCATGACCCCACCCGTCGTCGTCCCGAAAGGAATTGAACTAATTCGAATCAGCTTCGCCTTCACCACCTCCACATTTGCGCGCACTCGTACCTTACCCCCTCGAATTCCATCTCGATAGTCGCTCACATCGATCAAGCCCCCCGTATGAAAATCTGGAAACAACTCAAAGGGCTGCTTTCGCAAGGCACAAATACAAGCCTCAATCAGCTCGATAAAATTATGCGGCAGAATCTTACAAGCCAAGCCCACCGCAATTCCCTCGACCCCCTGCGCTAGCAAAAGCGGGAACTTCATCGGCAAAGTCACCGGCTCCTTATTTCGGCCATCGTAACTCCGAGTCCAATTCGTCGTCTTGGCATTAAAAGCCACCTCTAAAGCAAAAGGCGTGAGACGCGCCTCAATGTATCGCGGCGCCGCCGCCCTGTCACCCGTCAACACGTTTCCCCAGTTACCCTGAGTATCGATCAAAAGTTCCTTTTGCCCCAAGGCAACCATCGCATCACCGATCGAAGCATCACCGTGCGGATGATACTTCATCGTATTCCCCACCACGTTCGCCACCTTATTGTAGCGACCATCCTCCAGCTCCTTCATCGAGTGCAGAATCCGCCGCTGCACTGGCTTCAGACCATCCCCCAAGTGCGGCACCGCACGCTCCATGATCACGTAACTCGCGTAATCGAGGAAATATTCCTTATACATGCCCCCAAGAGACAAGTCCTCAGGAACTAGTAAATCCTTGATGTTTTCTTCCGCTTCTTCGCTCTCGTCCATGATTCGTTAAGAAACCTTAACGATCTCAGCCCTCCAGCCCAACAAAAAAAAGGCGGGAAATCCCGCCCTTTTTGTAAATCAATTATCCTCAGCCGCCAATTACTGCTCAGTCAAGCGGTAGAATTGCTTTGGATCACCAGCTGTTGTTGAAAATGAGAAGTTCGTTGAACCATCAGCATTGTCAGACTCCGAAACCCCAACCGAGAGATCAGCCCAAGGATCAGTATCACCAAGATCATTCGAGGTCTGAATCTTCCATAGCTTATTCCCCAGCCCAGTCGCAACGATAACCGCGGTCGCGCCCCCAGGCTGCACCGAGAAATCAACGATCTCAACATCATCGCCCGGCGCCACCACGGTGGTACCATTCTCTGCTTTGGGAGTGTCCATGACCGTCACTGCAGGAATCGGAGGATCGGCAAGAGGGTCACCTGGATCATCTGCAAACGCTCCAATTTGCCATGTCCCCGTTCCGTTTGGTGAGCGAAAAACATGTCCAGGAACAAAAAGCCCGTCGGGCCCGATACTTGGCAGCCCTAGCTCAACAGAGTAGTCCCATTCAGTTCCTCCAGGCTGAAAAAATCCTCCAGCACCATCATCTCCGTTTGCTTCCTCAACCAAGGAAACTCCGTCGATGATCTCGGCCCACGGCTTCGTTTCCATGACGCCATCGTCTTCGGCATCCAAGTCGTCCCCTTCAGACCCCGTGAAATCAACGGCAAGAAAAATTGAAATATTGTCACCGTTCTCCAACCAGTTTTGAAACGTTGTCAAATCGGGAGTCGCAAGAGTCATGGTATCAGACCCAACCAGAAAATAGTTACCAGAAAGAGACTCTCCAGTGAGGTCAACCACACGCTCGACAACACCTGATCCGGCTCCACTATCTCCAATCACGACAATCGAGACACGGTCGAGGCTAACAGTTCCAGCATCAGGCGAGTAGATTTCAACATACTCGTCATCATCAAAGCTCGGATCATCAATCCGGACTTCATTGATCACGATATTTGGCACCTGGAAACCTTCGTCGTCAGAAACAGTGATCGCAACAGTCACCATGCTGATCACGCCATTGGGATCAGTCGCAGTGATCGTGACATTCTGAGCCCCATCCGAAGTGGCATCATCTACCCCGCTTGCCACAAAGCTCGCTGTCGTCGCATTCGCCGCGACAGTCACAGTAGCCGGAACAGCCAACTCAGAGGCATCAGAAGAGGATAGATCGAAAACATAGCCTGAAGGGCTACCAACGCTCACTTCCAAAGTCACGGTCGATGCCCCCCCATTCTCAGAAATGGAGCTTGGGTCAGCCATAAGCGTGAAAGTTGGGATTGGAGCTTCATCATCCTCAACTGTAAGAGTGAATGAACCTGAAAAAACACCCGTTCCCGTAGCAGAAATAGTCACTGTTTGATCCGCATCCTGAGCAGTATCATCTACGGCATCCACATCGAATCCTACCGAGTTCATTCCCGCAGGGATTGTCACCGTCCCCGGAACAATTGCCTCTGAGGTATCGTCACTTGAGAGAGTCACCACAAGGGCCGAAGAATTATCGCCAGTGCGCGTCACCGTTCCTGTCGCCGCAGCCGCTCCAGCATTCTCTGAAAATGAACTTGGTGAAATCATGATCGACAAGGCATCTCCACCGAAAGGAGCTCCCGAATTCTGGGTCCCTGGCGAATAAGTAGAGCCTCCTGACCCCACCGCCGATGAGTGACCGACATATCCAGATGTCTCATCCAACTCAATCGACAGAACGAGCGACTCGTCATTCACTTCCCCACCCGCATAGCTATATGAATCAATTTCAACACCACCGGGATCACTCACGATCACTGAATCCCCACCGTTCGAAAGACCTAGGGTTCCGGAATCCGCGACAACGACCAAAGATCCCCCAAAAGTTCCTGTAGGAACGCCCCCACCAAAAACCACGACAGATTGACCATCAGCCAGTGTTCCTCCAGCAAAAGTGTGTTTTACCCCGAGCCCATCTGAAACCGTCCATCCCGTCAAATCGAGAGAACTTCCTCCGATATTCACCAACTCCACGAACTCGTCTTCGGCTGCATCCCGAGTCCCATCTCCGTTAGCGTCTCCGACAGTCGGATCACCATTGTCAAATGCAGGATCAAAAAGGATTTCATTAATGACAAGCTGGGCGGAAAGACTAGCTGGCAGAAAACCAGCGGAAATAGACAAGAGCAGTTTCTTCATGGGGAAATTAGAAAGTTAGCAAGAACGTAAACACATTCCATGCCACTTGTATCCTTAATTCCACATCCGGCAAACCCTCGAATGAGTGACAAGCCTGTCACAAATTCACACCTCCGCTGAATCAACGTCATCACGTAGATTCTCGATAATAAAGCCCTGACGATCCGGCGTATTTTTTCCCATATAAAAAGTCAGCATCTCTTTAAGACCCTTCCCTTCCTCCATCAAAACGGGGTCCAGACGCATGTCTTTCCCGATCATGAATTTAAACTCATCGGGCGAAATTTCACCCAATCCCTTGAATCGAGTAATCTCGGGATTGCGACCCAGCTCAGCCATCGCCGCCTCGCGCTCCTCGTCATCGTAACAGTAAATCGTCTTCTTCTTATTCCGCACCCGGAAGAGCGGCGTCTGCAAAATATAAAGATGCCCCTCCCGAATCAACTCCGGGAAAAACTGCAGAAAGAACGTCAGCAGCAACAAGCGAATGTGCATTCCATCCACGTCCGCATCCGTCGCGATCACCACCCGATTAAACCTCAACGACTCGATATCGTCCTCAATTCCCAAGGCCGCCTGCAAAAGCGCAAATTCCTCATTCTCATAAACGACCTTTTTCGTCAGCGAAAAGGTATTCAAAGGCTTTCCTCTCAGCGAAAACACCGCCTGCGTCTCCACATCACGACACTTCGTAATCGAACCACTCGCCGAATCTCCCTCCGTCAAAAACACCGTCGTATCCTCACGGCGCTTGTGCTTCGTATTCAAGTGCGCCCGACAATCGCGCAGCTTCTTATTGTGAACCTTCGTCTGCCGCGCTCGATCCCGCGCCAGCTTCTTCACCCCACTCAGCTCTTTCCGCTCCTTTTCTGCTGATAAAATCCGCTTCTGAATCGCCTCCGCCACCGGTGGATGCTTGTGAAGGTAATTGTCCAATTCCTCCTTCAAGAAATTCCCGATGAAAGTCCGCACCGTTTCCCCCTCCGGAGAAACCGTCGCCGAGCCCAACTTCGTCTTCGTCTGACTCTCAAAGACCGGCTCCTCGATCTTCACCGCAATCGCTCCCGTAATTCCCGCCCGAATGTCAGACGGATCATAGTTCTTCTTATAAAACTCCCGAATCACCTTCACCATCGCCTCCCGAAAAGCCGCCAAATGCGTCCCTCCCTGAGTCGTATTCTGACCATTCACAAAAGAGTAATAATCCTCACCACTTCCCGGCCCATGCGTAAAGGCCACATCGATATCACTCCCCGTCAGATGAATCGGATCATAAAGAGGTGCCTCTTCCATCTCCTCCGTCAAAAGATCAAGGAGGCCATTTTTCGACTTAAATTTCGCCCCGTTGTAGATCAACGCCAGCCCCGGATTCAGATACGAATAATAGCGGCACATCTTCTCCACAAAGGGAGCCCTAAAGTTCGTCCGCTTCGGAAACACCGAGCGATCCACATCAAAGGCCAACCTTGTTCCATCCTTTGACTTATCCGCCTTCGGCTTCTTCATCTCCTCCACCACTTCCCCTTTCGAAAACTCAATCGCCTTCGTCTTCCCCTCACGCCACGCCTGAATCTCAAAAAACTCACTCAACGCATTCACCGCCTTAATTCCCACCCCGTTCAATCCCACTGACTTCTTGAAAGCCTCACTATCATACTTCGCACCCGTATTAATCTTCGCCGCACAATCCATCAACTTCCCCAGCGGAATCCCCCGTCCAAAGTCCCGCACCTCCACATGACCATCCTCTTCGATCTCGATCGTGATCTCTTTACCGTGCCCCATCACAAACTCGTCCACCGAGTTGTCCAAAGCCTCCTTTAATAAAATATAAATCCCGTCATCCGCCGAGGAACCATCCCCCAGCTTTCCAATGTACATTCCCGGGCGCAAACGAATATGCTCTCGCCAATCAAGGCTCTTAATATCGTCTTCAGTGTAGCTGGGGGCAGCGGCCATGCCCAAAGAGTATTTAACTTTTCCAAAGCATCAAGAATTCTCTCACCCTTCCAACCATCTCCTCACCCCGTCCCTCAACCTCTAATAAAACTCCCAAGTAAAACATTGGCCCACACCTCCCAAAGGTCCAAATTCCCCCCGTGCTCTCCTCCTTCCTCTCCCACCAATCCCCCTCCCTAAAGATCTGCGGCGTCACCACCCTCTCCGACGCCCAGCAACTTGCCTCCCTCGGCGTCCAAGCCCTCGGCTTCAACTTCTGGCCCCCGTCAAAGCGCCACCTTTCGCCCGAAGCTGCCTCCGAAATCTCCCCAAAAATCGCCAACCAAATCCTCCGCGTCGGCGTCTTCGTCAACAACTCCCGCCCCCTCGCCCTCGAACTCTTCAACGATAAGCTCATCGACGTCGTCCAACTCCACGGTGACGAAACCCTCGACGACATCACCCACTTCCTTGACCAAAACATCCCCGTCATCCGCGCCGTCTCCGCCACCAATCTCCCCGACTACCAACTCCCCACCAAAAACTTCGCCCTCCTCATCGATACCCCCGCCGGCAAAGACTACGGCGGCACCGGAGAAACCTTCGACTGGTCTCTCGCCTCCAACTTCATCAAACAAAACCCCACCACCCCCGTCATCCTCGCCGGTGGCCTAAACCCCACCAACGCCGCCGAAGCCCTCCACGCCGTCCACCCCGCCGCCCTAGACATCGCCTCCGGCGCCGAACTCTCCCCCGGCCACAAAGACTTCAACAAAGTTCAATCCCTCCTCACCACATTAACCCATTAACCCATTAACCCATTAACCCAGTAACCCAGTAACCCAGTAACCCAGTAACCCAGTAACCCAGTAACCCAGTAACCCAGTAACCCAGTAACCCAGTAACCCACCACCCATGACCCCCCTCCTCGTCTTCCTCGGCGGCGGCCTCGGCTCCCTCGCCCGCTTCGGCCTCTCCACCGGCATCCAGACCCTCGCCGCAAAAACCGCCCTCCACCGCTTCCCTCTCGGCATCCTCACCTGCAACCTCCTCGGCTGCTTTCTCATCGGTTGCCTCTTTGGCTACTTCACCAACAAAACCACCCCACCCTGGGTCTTCCCCCTCCTCGCTACCGGCTTCCTCGGCGGCTTCACCACCTTCTCCACCTTCGCAAAAGACACCCACTCCCTCTGGACCACCGGCCTCACCACCCAAACCATCCTCCAAATCACCCTCTCCATCCTCCTAGGCATCACCGCCGTCTTCCTCGGCATAAAACTGACTCATCACGCCTAAAACGATGAACCACCCGCCAAGATTCCGAGACTACCTCTCCCGCGCAGCTGCCCTTGTACTCGTCATCCTCACCCTCCTCGCGGTTCTCATTCTCTACTATACCTTTCGCAGCAAGCCCCCCGACTACGACCTCAGTAAACTCCCCACCGATCAACCCTATCAAACCACCCACTTCGAATTCCGATACGGCCCCAAAACCCGCATCATCACAGATCCCCATAACCAGCTCCGCTTTGGCTACGGAGCAAAACCCGACTCAATCTCTGTGAAAAATGGCCAACGACTCATCATCTTCAACTCACATGGTGTCGTCCTACACACCTCGGATGACTCAATCGACGTTCGAAATTCGAACGTCCGATACAAAGGCCACATGGGCATCTCCACCAACGGCTCCAAATTCGAAGTCCATTCCGATGGCTACATCATCGAAGAAGGCGTCACTCGACCAAACTAATCCCCTTCCGCCTCCCTATCCTCTGCGATCACATAGTCTGGACTCATAGGATCCTTCGCCACCCAATCCATCACCTTCTCAAGCACCGACTCCAGCAGCCTTCTCACAAAATATCCGAACACCAAAAGTGTTACCCATATTCTGACCACACCCTCCCCCACAAAAAGCGAATAACCAACCGCTAACAGCCAATCGCGAAGTATCCCACCAACCCTCCCATCCCCGTAACATTCGATAAATCCACCCTGCTGCTTGCCCCATCACTCTCAAAAGCATACCTTCTTCTCTCACACGCTCCTTTTATGACCAAATTCCTCCCCCTCCTCTTACTCATTCTCCCCCTCAAAGCAGACCTCGTCGCCCACTACGCCCTCGACGAAACAGGCACCTCCACCACCGTCACCGACTCCCTAGGCGATAACCACGGCACCCTCATCGGCTCCGCCTCCCCCACCAAAAACTTCACCGCCCCACACGCCACCGCCTACGACTTTCCTCTCCGCTCCGGTTTCAAAATCGACCCCTCCCCCGAAGTCCAACCCACCGACCAATTCACCATCACTTGGTGGTTCCGACCCACCACCCTCGACGCCTTCGACCGCCTCTTCGAAACCCTCGCCGGCACCGGAAACAACGGCTCCGGCATCCGTATCGACCTCGGCTCCGCCGGCACCAAAGTCCGCGCCCTCCTCCGCGATGGCAACGGCTCCTCCAACACCTCCATCACAAACCCCCTCACCCTCACCACCGGAAACTGGCACTTTGCCGCCCTCCGCTACGACTCCCTCAACGGCTCCTGCAAGCTCACCATCCTCCAAGACACCGGCGGAAACATCACCTCCACCAACATCACCTCCGCCACCTCCACCACCTCCTCCCTCGGCACCAACGCCATTTCCCACGCCACCGGCGTCTTCATCGCGGCAGACGATTCCTCCGCCGCCGGCTCAAACGACTTCGGCGGCGCCATCGATGACCTCGCCATCTTCCAAACCGGCGACACCTTCGGCGTCCTCACCGACGCCCAACTCGCCCAAGTCTATAACATCGGCGCCCTCGCCTTCGACCCTCCCGCACCCCCACCCACCATCAACTCCTTCACCGCAAATAACCCCTCCCCAAACTCCGGCGATCCCGTCACCCTCTCCTGGAATATCACCGATGCCGACTCCGTCCAAATCTCCCCCGCCATCGGCTCCGTCCCCTCCATCGGAAACACCACCTTCACCGCCTCCTTCACCGAGGTCTACACCCTCACCGCCACCAACAGCGAAGGAAGTACGACCTCCACCGTACAAATCACCGTCGATGGCCTCGCCCTCCCCCCCGTCCTCAACGAATTCGTCGCCAGCAACTCCACCCTCGATGATGGAGATGGCAACTCCACCGACTGGATCGAAATCCACAACCGCAACACCACCCCCTTCGACCTCTCCGGCTACCACCTCACCGATGACGCCACCAACCTCACCAAATGGACCTTCCCCACCGGCACCACCCTCACCGGCAGCCAATACTTCCTCGTCTTCGCCTCCGGCAATGACTCCCCAGATTCCGCCGGACACCTCCACACCAACTTCTCCCTAAACTCCAGCGGCGAATACCTCGCCCTCGTCTCACCCACCGGCACCATCATTCAAGAATTCGCACCCGCCTACCCCAAACAAAAAACCGACGTCAGCTACACCTCCTCCGGCTACCTCGCACAACCCACCCCCCGCGCCGCCAACACCGGCACCCCACAACAAGGCTTCGTCGAAGACACCACCTTCGACATCGACCGCGGCCACTACACCACCCCCTTCAACCTCACCATCACCACCCAAACCCCCAGCGCAAACATCTACTACACCACCGACGGCACCGAACCCACCCCCACCAACGGAACCCTCTACACCGACACCACCCCCCTCACCATCTCCACCACCACCGTCCTCCGCGCCGCCGCCTTTAAGGACAACTTCCTCCCCACCAACACCGACACCCAATCCTACATCTTCCTCAACGACGTCATCACCCAACCCAACAACCCACCCAACACCACCACCACCTGGGCCGGTCGTATCGCCGACTACGAAATGGACCCAGACATCGTCACCGATCCCGACTACGCCGACGAAATCATCCCCGCCCTCGAAAAACTCGCCTCCCTCTCCCTCACCCTCGACCCCGATGACTTCTACGGAACCCAAGGCATCTACCAAAACCCACAAAGCGACGGCTCCGCTTGGGAACGCCCCGTCTCCGCCGAACTCATCGCACATGACGGCTCAGAAACCGGCTTCCAAATCGACGCCGGCATCCGCATCCAAGGCGGCTCCAGCCGAAACCCCGACACCCCAAAACACTCCATGTCCCTCCGCTTCCGCAATCAATACGGCGCTGGAAAACTCAACTACCCCCTCTTCCGTGACGCCCCAGATGGCCGCGACGCCGTCGAAAAATTCGACACCCTCCAGCTCCGCTCCGGCTACAACTTCGGCTGGACCCACCGCCACTTCTGGCAAGCCGATAAAGCCCAATACGCCCGCGACCAATTCGTCAACGACCTCTTCCTCGACATGAACAACACCGGCGTTCACGGCCGCTGGATTCACCTCTACATCAACGGCATCTACTGGGGCATCTACCACATCCACGAGCGCCCCGACCAAGACTTCATGGAATCATACTTCGGCGGCGATGACTCAGATTACGATGCCATCAACTCCAACGTCGCCACCTCCGGCACCACCACCGCCTACAATGCCATGGCCGATGTCGCCGAAGGCAACATCGCCTCTACCGCCGTCTATGAAACGATGAAGGACCACCTCGATATCCCATCCTTCATCGACTACATGCTCATCAACTTCTACATCGGAAATAACGACTGGGATGGCCACAACTGGCGCGCCGCCGGCACCGGCCCCACCGGCCTCCCCTTCCACTTCATCCCCTGGGACACCGAATTCGCCATCTCCCCAAATCGCACAGCCCCCGACTACCTCGACATCGCCGGAGCACTCAACATCAACGTCACCACCAAAAACGGCAACAACCGCCCCACCGGCATCCACCAAGATCTCGCCCAAAACGCCGAATATCGCCTCGCCTTCGCCGACCGCGCCCACTTCGCCTTCTTCAACAACGGCCCCCTTTCCCCCACTGGAGCAGATGCCACTTGGCGCCGCCGCTCAGACTGCCTCTCCCTCGCCATCGTCGCAGAATCCGCCCGCTGGGGAGACTACCGCCGCGACGTCCAAGCCGCAGGCGGATGGTCCTCATCCGACTTCGAACTCTACACCCGAGACGACCACTACTACCCCATCCAAGACTACATCCTAGACACCTACCTCCCCCAGCGCCCCGCCATCGTCCTCAACCAACTCCGCGCCCGAAACCTCTACCCTGATGTCGATGCCCCCACCTACTCCCACCTCGTCAACACCCTCACCATGACCAACCCAAATGGCGCTGGCACCATCTACTACACCACCGACGGCACCGACCCGCGCGACCCAGCCGCCCAAACCTACACCAGCCCCATCACCCTCACCACCAGCGCCACCTATAACTCCCGCGTCTTAGAAAACGGCGAATGGTCCGCCCTCCAATCCCAAGACATCCTCACCGGCATCCCCGCCCGAGAATCCAACCTCATCATCTCAGAAATCTACTACAACCAACCCGGCCCCGATGAGACAAACGAGTTCATCGAACTCACCAACTTCTCCCCTCAAACCATCGACCTCAGCAACATCACCTTCACCGCCGGAATCACCTACACCTTCCCCATCGGCACCACCCTCCCCCCCGGCGCACAAATCGTCCTCACCCCCGCCGACTACACCGGCTCCCTCGATAACGACGGCGAAACCATCACCCTCACCGACGCCCTCGGCTTCCTCATCGACTCCGCCACCTACAACGACTCCGGCTCTTGGCCCGCCGCTGCAGATGGCGACGGCTACTCCCTCGTCCGCATCTCCCCCCCCTCCCAACTCCCCGGAAATGACCCCACCTCCTGGCGCCCCTCCACCGCCCTCGGCGGAAACCCC
>CALGJQ010000043.1 GCA_937928545.1 uncultured Verrucomicrobiales bacterium | reverse complement strand
TGCGGGATGAGATGACGGTTTATCGGGGTTTGGATCATGGGATTAAGGGGGGGCACTTTGCGGTGCATTCGTTTTTGTCGGGGGTGCTGCACTCGGAAGCGAAGGATCGGGAGGATGGGAATGTTTCGTTGGATCAGTATTTGGCGGAGCAGGTGGGGAGCGAGACGCGCTTTCCCTCGCTGACGGTGGGTTCTGAGGGCGGGATTCATGGGGGGTGTCAGTTGTCTTGGACTCGGTCGGGGGTGCGGGTGCCACCGATCACGAATCCGGCGGCGCTTTTTGATCGGTTGTTTTCAAGCGAGTCGCCGCAGCGTCGGAAGGAGATGGTTCAGGAGAATGGGCTGCAGGGTTCGATTCTAGATGCGATCAATGAGGAGGCGAAGGGTCTCTCGAAGAGGGTGAATCGCGAGGATCGTGAGAAGCTGGATGAATATTTTACGTCGATTCGAGATGTGGAGAAGCGGCTGGAGTTGAGGCGTCAGTGGGCGGATCAGCCGAAGCCGAGTGCGCCTTTTGAGAAGCCGGCGAATGCGAACACGGTGGAGGATTTACCGATGCTTTATGAGTTGATCGCGCTGGCGCTGCAGACGGACTCGACGCGGATTGCGACGCTTGAAATTGGGGGGTGCTTTTTGCCTCAGCACCTTGGGATTGATAAGTCGTATCATGGTTTGTCTCACCACGGGAATAAGGAGGATGCCATTCAGCATCTTTTGGCCTTGGAGACTTATCAGATGGAACACTTTGGAAAATTCCTCAATAAGCTTTCGTCGGTGAAGGACGGCGAGGGGACTTTGTTGGATTCAACTTCGGTTCTCTTTGGAAGTGGGATTGGTGATGCGAACTCGCATAAGAACTCGGACTTGCCGGTGTTGCTGGCGGGTGGTGGGTATCGTCATGGGGAGTTTAAGAAGGCGGAGTCGAAGGGGATTAAGAAGGTTCCGCTTTGTAACCTCTTTGTCGATATTGCGCAGCGGATGGGGACGAAGACGGAGGCCTTTGGAAATAGCACGGGGACTTTTTCCTAAGTGAATATGAGGAGGGTTGCTTTTTTAGGGACGGTGATTTTGGGCTGCTTGTTTGGGCAGGCGGAGGAGAAGGATGCGGTGAATCGGCATGAGGTGATTGTCGATTTTTTGGATTACCATTGTTACGAGTGCCATGACTCGGCGACGCAGAAGGGGGATCGGGAGTTTGAGAGTTTGAATCTTCCGCTTACGAGTTTGCAGGACCTGATCATGGCGCAGGAGATCATCGATCAGGTGACGCTGAAGGAGATGCCGCCGAAGAAGAAGGAGCAGCCGGAGGATGAAGAGAGGTTGGCGGTGATCAAGGCTCTGCAAGGGGAGGTGGCAGCGGCGCGGGATCGTTTTAAGAGTAATGGGGGGAAGACGGTGATGCGGCGGCTTTCGGATCGCGAGTATGAGAATACGGTGGAGGTATTGTTTGGTCGGAGGGTGGATACGCTGGGGCTGACGCTGGATTTTCCGAAGGAGAAGACGAGTCATCATTTGGACACGGTGGGGGAGAGTTTGGTGACTTCGGGGTTCCTGCTGGATCAGTATTTTCAAGCGGCGCAGCGGCTGGTGGAGAGTCGGCTGGGGAAGCCGGAGATGGAGCCGAAGAAGTGGCATTTCACGAAGAATTTTAGACAGTATGAGGAATTGAGCGGGAGCCATAGGGCGGCGTTTAAGTTTCGGTTTCTCTGTATTTACGAGCAGCCGGATACGGATACGAGGCAGGGGAGCTATGGGCACATTGAAGATTTTTTGGAGGGAGTGCCGGTGTCAGGGCTTTATGATTTAGAGGTGCTGGTGCAGGCGATGCACCGGGACACGCATTATGATCCTAAGATTTTTGGGATCGATCTGAGTGAGCCATTTATTCTCGGAGTGGTGCCGGGTGATGCTAGAAAAGGTCACATTCATTATCCTCAGCGGATTGAGCCCTTGTTGGGAAAGACAGTGGTGCCCGATGAGAAGCCGGGGTGGGTGAAGTTTCGGGTGTGGTTGGAGAAAGGGCAGACGCCGCGGTTTATCTTTCCGAATGGGCCCTTTGAGTCGCGGTCTTCGATTCTTCAGATCAATAAGCGCTATAAAGATGAACTTAAGAATCTAGGTAATGACGTGAGTCGGGCATCGATTCTCCGAGAAGGGAAGCTCCCGCATATTCGGATTTCAGAGATCAAAGTTCAGGGGCCGATGCCTGAGAAGGGTGGGAGTTTGGAGGAGCGGGCCGTTTTTGGTGAAGGTGGCTTTGATGAAGAGAAGGCGCTAGCGCAGTTGGGGCGATTTGCGGAGCGAGCCTTTCGGAGGCCGCTTGATGGGGCGGATCGGAAGAGGTTGGAGGGTTTTTATGGGAAGAGATTGAAGGAGGGAGCGAGTGCTCGGCAGGCGGCCTTGGATGTGGTGAAGATGGTGCTGTGTTCGCCCTCGTTCTTTTACCTGAGCGAGATCACGCCGGAGGAGAAGCCGGAGTTGAGGCCTTATGATTTGGCGGCTCGGTTATCGTATGCGCTTTGGGCGGGGCCGCCGGATGAGGAGTTGTTGAAACTGGCGAAGGAGGGACGCTTGAATGATGCGAAAGTGCTGCGCGGGCAGGTGGAGCGGATGTTGGGAGATGCGCGGGTGGAGGGGTTTGTGGAGAGCTTTTTGGATGGATGGTTGAACTTGAGGGCTTTGGGGGGGATGCCGCCTCCGCGGGAGAAGCATCGACGTTACTACGCGGAGAATTGGCCGGCTTCGATGAAGGGAGAGGTGCGGCATTTCTTTGGGCATTTGCTAAAAGAGAATCGGCCGGTGATGGAGTTGCTCGATGCGGATTATACCTTCGTGGATAAGTATATGGCCCGGCATTATGAATTGCCCGAGGGGGAGAAGTTGCGGCTGAAAGATGGCTTTCAAAAGGTAGCGCTTAAGGAGAAAGATCGGAGGCGCCGAGGTGGGGTTTTGGGAATGGCGGCGGTATTGACGGTGAGTGCGAATGGGGTTGAGACCTCTCCGGTGACGCGCGGGGTTTTTGTCTCGGAGAATATTCTGGGGGTGGTGCCTCCGCCGCCGCCTGATGAGGTGCCTGAGATTGAGCCTGATGTGCGGGGGGCGAAAACCTTGCGCGAGCGGTTGGCGAAGCATTTGGCATCGCGGACTTGTGCGGAGTGTCATCGTAAGATTGATCCACCTGGATTTGGCTTGGAGACCTTTGATGAATTGGGGAAGTGGCGAGCGCGCTATCCAAAAGTGAACAAGAATGCGAAGGCGGTGGAGGTGGATGCATCGGGCGAGATGTCATCGGGTGAGGCTTTTGAAAATTTCCATGGCTTGAAAGAGGTTCTCGTAAACACAAGGGCAGAAGTTTTTCAGCGGCATTTGATTTCTACCCTGCTTGCGCATGCCACGGGTCGTCACATGGAAGCGGTCGATCAGTTCACGATTCAGGACATCCAAGCGAAGGTGAATGCTGAGGGTGGAGGGCTGAGGACCTTGGTGGTGGAAGCGCTCACAAGTGAGATCTTTAGAGCACGGTAACAGCTAGTAACAAAAAGGCTCCGGTCTAGAAACCGGAGCTTTTTGAGAGTTTGATTACGGCTAGAAACTAGCGACGCCGGCGGATTGCAAGAGCTAGTCCACTGAGACCTAGTAGCAAGGTGCTTGAGGGCTCGGGCACTTTGCTTGGTGTTACGGTCACATTGTCAAAATAGGTAAAAGTCTTATCCCCGTCGCTGTCTTTGTTGTAAAGACGCAGGGTGTACGAATTTGAAATATTTGAAATATTAACAACTTCAGAGAGCGTGAGTTCGCTTCCCGTATTTCCTTTTACTCCGAAGTCTGTGAAGCGAACTGTAGAGCCTGATGAAGTATTCTCATAGAGTTCCCAGCCGTATTCATTTGATTTGTCCTTCGTTTCGATGAAAACATCGACGTTAAAGAGGTAGTTTCCAGTGTTCGCGAAGACAAACTTCTGTTCGGCGTAGCTGTCGGTAAGACCAATTGCGAATGATATATGGCTCGTAGCGACGTTGGGACCTGCTGTGTCTTTGAGAACATTGTTGGCGGTCCCTCCGGATGAGAAGTCCCAGCCTGTGGCGACCGCATCCTTGTCACCAAGTAAAGTGGATCCTCCTGATAGTTCTGATCCTATTTTGAAGTCATCGTTTCCATAGTCATTTTTTTCGAAGCTGCCGTTGCTGAATTGTGCATTTGCAGAGGAAGCGCAGATCGAAGCTGCGATAGGTAGTAGTAGTCTTTTCATTTTTGTTTTGGGGTGAACCTCAGCCCGTGGGACTGAGGGCAGCAAAGGTAAAACTTTTTAAAATAATGTCAATAATAGTTGATTACTTTTTAAAATTAGATACAAACAACGCCATACCAATCAGTTTTCTATAAAAAGAAATGCCGATAGTTGCTTATCGATAAGTGTGTTATCGAAACTCCTCATGTTGTTAAGGGCTTTGCACGAGCCACTTGATTTGATCATTTCGGCTGAAATTCTCATCGAAGAGATTGTTTTTTAGGGGGTGATTGTGCAAATTTTGGGTCCTATTTTGAGAATTTCTGAGGCCTTCTTGCTAAGAAACCTCCCCCAATTTCTATTCAGTTACACATGAAACAATACCTCCTACCTCTTTTCCCGATTCTGGTCTGCCCATTGAGTCATGCTGACGATGCCAATTGGATCGGGGGCGGTGATGGCATGACCTGGGAGAATGCGGGGAACTGGACTCTCAATGTTGAGGCGAACCCCGGAGTGGTCGATTACCCAGGATCGCCGACTTCACCGGGTGATCTGAATGTGCGGATTTCGGCGCCTAGCGGTTCGGAGTTAAAAGTGGCGGTTGCAGAGGCTCTTAATACGGCAAGTGTGCTCAGAGATTTGCGGATGGATGCAGGTCAAGGACCCTCGACTATGGAAATCGATCTTCTCGCCGATTCAGAAATCATCGCAACTGCAGCGGGAAATACGCTTCTAACGATTAACGAGGGAGGTCCAAATAGTTCTGAAGCGGTGGCAAGGCTCAATATCGCCGGTTCGCTAACGATTGGACAAATTCGGATGACACGTGATGCCGATGGCCCTACCTCCGAAATTAATATTCTGCCGGGTGGAAATCTTTTGATGACCGGAGGAGGTCACTTTGTCATGAGAAATGACGTTGCGACGGGCACTTCCATTTTCCGAATGAGCGGAGGTAGTTTTGGCTCAGGGGGAAATCGAAATCTCGAAATGGGATCTCATAATTCTCAGGTCCACTTTTCTGGTGACGCGATTTTCGATGGTGCAAATTTAACTCTTCAAGCGCACCTTGCTGGGGCATCTCATACGGATAAGACATCTCACATTTCAGTGACGGGAAGTGACCCTCAAGTGATTCTCTTTCGCGCAATTCAAGGATGGAGTGCGGCCTCGAATACGAATGGTTCTTCGACCTTTGAATTCGTGACTGATCGGGATGGCGTCACGCCAATTCGGACAAATGGGAATGTTGATTTAGAGGGGGACTCGGCAGCGGGTGACAAAGCTGCGAATTTACTAATCGATCTCACCGATTACCCAGGAGCAAATGATTTGGTGCTCTTTGATCTGACCGATGGAGGAGGAAGCGTTTTCGGGGAATTTGCGAATGTCCAGCTCATCTCTGGAACAGGAACCGTCGATTACGCATATAATGGTGGAACCCAGATCGCTCTCACCGATATCGTGAAGACAGCGGGACCTAGCCCGAGTGGCCTGATCATTACCTCGCTCACTAGGAGTGGAAGTGATGTGGTGCTGACTTGGAATGATTCGAGTCCTAATTTCTACATTCTTGAAACGACGCTAGACCTCGCTGCCGCCTCGTGGACCGAACTGACTGCTGAGGCGAGCAACGGTTCCTATACTCATCAGGGTGTTCTCACTTCAGATTCAAAGCGCTTTTATCGTCTTAGGGAGATTGACTAGATTTAGAGAAGAGGGAATTTTGGGTCCAATTCTATTTTTTCGCTAAGAAACACGGAGTTTCTGGCATAAAAGAGGAGTTGTGACCGATGAAATCGCACATACCACGTACGTGCAGGGGCTTTTTGTAAAAGAAGCGTCCCGAATTCGTGGCTTTATTGTTTCGATGATGCCGGGTGGGGCTGAGATCGATGACCTTTTACAGGAGACTTTTCTCACGATCTCCGCAAAAGCTGAAAGCTTTGAAAAAGGAACAAATTTTACTGCTTGGGCTATGACGATTGCTCGGTTCAAGGTGATGGAACATTTTCGGAAGGGGAAAAGGCGTGAGCTTCTTCTCGGCGATGAAACCTTGGAACGCCTCCTCGACGAAGCGCCCGAGCACCTTAGCGAGAACCCTCAGGTTGATGCCCTCAAGCGTTGCCTCAAGAAACTTTCTCCAGCCGTTCGCCAAATGTTGGCCCAACGATATGCGGAAGGTTGGAAGCCTGAGAGAATTGCTTCAGAAGCGGGGTGGGGGGCGAATTCAGTTTACGTTAGCTTAAGCCGCGCGCGCACGGCCCTACGTGAATGTATTCAGAGGCAAACCAAAGGGGGGACGGCATGAACTTAGAAGAGCAAATCCAACGTTACCTTGATGGTGGCTTAGACGAAGAGCAGGTCGCTAAGCTTAGCGATGTTTTGAGAGATTCGTCCGAGGCGCGAAAGACTTATTGGGAGCTTACGGGGACTCATGTTCTATTAGATCGGATTTATCGAGAGACCTCTGGAGCTGAGTGGGCGGAATCCGCTTCGGTGAAGAAAGTGAACTTTCGCTGGCTCCCTACAATCGCTGCCGCTGTGATCGCAGTGGTAGTGACTTGGTGGATTGTGGAATGGCGAAGCGATCCCGCGTCGGTCATTGTGGCGACGACGAACAACGGATCAGAATTTCTCGAGAGGGGTTCATTAACTCTTAAAGAGGGCGAAACGAAAGAGATCACCTTTTTGAAAGGCACACGTGTTGCCTTACAAGGACCACTCGCGATCGAACTCATTTCAGATGAGCGGATGAGGCTGATTACGGGTAAGATTGGCGTGGAAGTTCCAGAAGGAGCAGAAGGTTTCACGGTGGAAACCCCAGATGGTGAGGTGATCGATTACGGAACTCGCTTTGGTCTCGAAGTCGATAACGCAGGTGATCTCCGCGCGGAGGTCTTTCAGGGTCGGATTGATGTCGTGATCGGTGAGAAGATTCATCGGATGGAGGGCCAAGCCTCTCTCGAGGTGAGTGGTAATAGCCAATCGCTGACCCCGGGTTCTGATTCCTCATCTTTCCCCATGCCTTCGCTGAAAGAAGCTTGGCAAATTGGTGGAAGCTTCAATCGAGTGGAGACCTTCAAAGGAGGTCGTCCAAAGCTTCCAAACAAATGGTCGGGAGACTTACTCGAAATTGCGACGAGCTTTGAGGAGGTTCGTCCTCGAAGTGAGGGAGGGATGCTTCATTTCAAAGGAACGAGCGCGCAAGAAGATGTACGAGATACTGTCGCGAGTCAGTTGTGGAGGATCGTGGATCTCTATGAGGTCCGTGAGAAAATGGGTCGCCGTCCTGAACGTGTGAATCTTTCAGGTTGGGTTAACCGAGTCGCGGGTGATGATCAAACGGATCGGGATTTCCTCTTTGGTCTTTCGTGTCATCAGGAGATCACCGAAGCACTTGATGAGGGCGGGGATGTTACGACCAAAGTGCTCACTTCGCTGATTTCGGACTCGGATCCTGAAACTTGGGAGCGGGCCGATCTGCAACTTCATCTCCCACCGAATCTTCGCTATCTCGTGATCATGGTGGGAGCGCGAGAAGACGTCTCTAACAATGAAGACGGGCAAGAGTTTGATGGGCATTTTCTCGATGATCTTAACCTCGTTTTTGCAGCGGGAATGCGCCGATCAATCGATTATCACTATTGGCGTGGCTCAGCAGGGGAGTGGGAAACTTCCGGAAAATGGAGTGAAAATCGCGAGCCTTCAGCCCACTCCTATACCGTGATTCAAGGACCTGGCACCGCGACCGTATCTGGCGCCCATTCACTGGACTCAGGGAGTTTGGTGATCGCCCTTGATAATGATTCGCAAGGATCCGTGGAACTTAAGAGTGGTTCTTTGCTGAACCTCGATACAACGGAAACGTTGGTTGGCTATAATCGTGGTGCCCATGCCGAGTTGTTGATCGAAGGCTCGCTCGTCACCAACGGTCGTATCTATATTGGCCGGAATAATAAGACCTCGCGTGTCGAGGTGACGGGTTCCTTATTGTCTTCTGATCTCATCCAACTTTGCCAATACGATTCTGACGAGGACACGAGCGCCGAACTCGTTGTCGATGGAGGAAAGGTCACGGCTCAGAGCTTGAGGCTGATTTTCGACCAATCGAAGCTAACTTTGAAAGAGGGCGAGATTGACGTTCAAGAACTCGTCCTAGGAGGTGAAAGTGGCCAAGCTCATCTCGTTCAGTACGGAGGGATGATGCGAGTGGAAAAAATGACTCTTGGAAATGGGACTTACGAACTTCTTGGTGGTGAGCTTTGGATCAAAACCGCTTCTGATCGCTTTCCTGATTTTCTTCCAAATGCTCTTCGCTCAATTCGTGGTGAATGGACCTTGATCACCGCAGCCCAATGAAGCCACTTTTTTTGACCTGCACCGTTCTTTTGACCGCACTCTTTTGGTCCTTCGCTGCGGACCAATTGCCCTCACCAAAAAAGCTTCGCGTTCTCATCATCGATGGCCGGAATAATCATGATTGGCTTTCTACGACGGAATCCTTGCGAGCCACCTTGAATGCGACCGAGCGATTTGAAGTGAGCGTAGCTACCGCTCCTGATTCTGGTTTACCCATGGCTCCCCGCAAACCACGCAGTGATGACCCCAAGCTTCTCGCGGCTTTCCAAGAAGCGCAGGCCCGGCACAAAGCGCTTCCTCAAAACCGAAAGGCTTGGGACGAATGGGCGATTGATTTCTCGAAGTATGATACCGTCATTCTGAACTACAATGGTCCGAGATGGCCGAAGCAGATTGAGGAAGGCTTTATCGACTTTGTTCGAGGGGGCGGGGGAGTTCTCGCCATTCATGCGGCCAATAATTGCTTCCGCGACTGGGCTGAATACAATGAGATGATCGGCCTCGGCTGGCGTGGCAAAGACTTTGGGAAAGTGGTGACGGTCGATCCCGATAGCGGAAAGATAGTTGCGAGTGATTCCGATCAAGGAACGGGCCACGGCTCAAAGCACGCGTTTAAGGTTAGGGTTCGCGCACCCGAGCATCCAGTCATGAAGGGAGTTCCCAAAGTTTGGCTGCACGCACGTGATGAACTTTACCACCGGCTTCGGGGCTCGGCTGAGGGTCTCAAGGTTCTTTCATCGGCCTACTCTGATCCCAAGCAAGGAGGTACCGGGAATCATGAACCAATCACCCATGAGAAATCCTTTGGCAAAGGCCGAGTGATCGTCACCACGATGGGGCATTTCTGGCCTGGTGACTTAGAGCGCAATTCTCTCCACTGCGTTGGTTTTCAAACCATCGTCAGTCGGGCGGTCGAATATCTGGCGACAGGAAAAGTCACACAAGCATTGCCCAAAAATTTCCCCGCTGCGGAAGAAGAGAAAGTCATCCCTCCTCATCAACTTGGAAATCCTCAAGCAGTTCCCGCAACAGGCTGGGAAGCGAAGAAGAAAGAGAGTGAGTTTAGCCCCCTCACGGTTGCGGAGTCACTCGATGCCTTTGAGATCGCCCCCGGATTTGAGATTGAGAATGTCGCTGCCGAGCCTGATGTCGAGGAGCCAGTCCTCGCGGTGTGGGATGGGAATGGCGCGATGTATGTCGCTGAGATGCGGAGTTACATGCAGACGGTCGAAGGGACCGGAACAAAGACGCTCAAGAACGGCCGCGTGAAGAGGCTGGAAGATACCAATGGCGATGGTACTTATGATCGAATCACCATCTTTGCCGATGGCCTGAATCTCCCGCGCATGATCCTCCCGCTCGATGATCGCATCGCGATTGTTGAGACGGATACCACCACCGTTTATTCCTACCGTGATACTGATGGTGATGGGGTCTCGGATGAGAAAACGCTTCTCTTTAAAGGGAAGGATATCCCCGCGACTAAGTCGGTGGAGCATCAAGACTCAGGCCTTATCTGGAATCTCGATAACACGATCTATGTTTCCTACAACCATAGCAAGTATCGCATGAACGATGGAACTTGGCGCGGGATCAAGGCTGAGGGGATTTGGGCGCAGTGGGGGCTGGATCACGATGAGACTGGTCAGATCTTTTACTCCACCAATTCCGATCCCTTCTTTTCCAGTCAGATGCCTCGTGAATATTGGGGTCTCATCAACCATCGAGGTGGACCGCGCCCTCGTGATTCTGAGCCCGTCGGTTTTGGGAAGCCTCATGATCTCTCTTTCCTTGAGATGAAAAACCTCTGCTCCATTGATGACCGAGGGGGATCGAATCGTCCCCGCCGTGGCATGACCTCCGCTGGCGGTCAGAGTGTCTACAAAGCTAACAAACTTCCTGCAGAGTATTTGAAAAGCTTCTTCATCACTGATCCCACTGCGCATGTCGTTCGACATGGCTTGGTCACCGATCGTGATGGCTTCCGCTACCTCATTCATCCTCATGGTCAGGAGGAATTCCTCATTTCTCCTGATATCTTCTTTCGTCCAGTCAATACGCACATCGGCCCAGATGGGGGAATTTACATCATCGATATGGGGCGTGGCATTATTCAAGATGCTCCGTGGCTGAATCCTAACGCGCGCAAGTTTATCAAAGATGCTGGCCTTGATAGAGTCATTCAACGCGGTCGGATCTGGCGAGTTGCTCATCAAGATCACCCGCTTACTTTTGAGAAGCCACGGATGCTTGATGAAAGTACGGCCTCACTCGTACGTCATCTGTCACACCCGAACTCTTGGTGGCGGATGACGGCGCAGAAACTCATCATCTTGCGTGCTGATCGTGAATCGATCGCGCCTCTCCTTGAAGACCAGCTGCACTACCAGCAGAACGCCCTTGCTCGTCTTCACGCTCTCTGGACCTTACACGGGATGGGCTTGGAAAAAGAGGTCCTCGCCGCCGCCCTCCGTGACAAGGACTGGCGCGTCCGCGCGGCGGCCATCCGCATGCACGAGCCTGCGATTAAGTCCAGCAATCACGCCGCCCTCATTCCACTCATCAATGACAAGCATCCCGAGGTCGCCAAGCAGCTTATCCTCTCCCTCGGCTGGTCCACCGACCCCGCCGCCTTTGATCTCATTGGCCAAGCGATTGAGAATCACCTTACCCATCGCGGCGTCATCCTCGCCGGCACCGTCGCCCTCTGGAAACAAGAGACCGAAACCATCCAGCGCATCCGCTCCGGAGTCGCCTTCGAAAAAATCCCCGATCCCAGCGCCCGCCAAAATGCCGCCGCTGATTGGAAGGGAACCCTTGCCCAATGGAAGCGCGGCCTCACCTTCCCCGATGACATGTCAAAGGACGATGTGCGCAAAATCCAAGACGGCGAAATCGGCTACTTCCAAAACTGCGTCACCTGCCACGGCGGCGATGGCAAAGGCACCTCCATCCCCGGCATGACCAATGCCCTCGCCCCAAGTCTCGCCGATTCCAAGCGCGTCCACGGCCCCATCGATGACCTCATGCGAGTCATGGCAAATGGCCTCATCGGCCCCATCGATGGCGTCACCTACCAAGCCGGCTACATGGCCCCCGCCCATGCCCTCGGCATCACCCGCGATGACCGCCTCGCCGAAATCCTCTCCTACATCCGCTACGCCTGGGATGGAAAGAACACCACCATCATCACCAAAGACGAAGTCAAAGACTGGCGCAACAAACTCAAGGCCCGCACCACTCCCTGGACTGATGAGGAGTTGAAAAAAGTAGGTTCAGGCCGTTAGGAAAAAGCAGACAAGTCATGTGCTGAAGGCACAAAGATTCGAAGCCCCGGACTTCAGTCCGGGGTAGGGCATTTTTACGAGAGAGCACCCTGAAAGGATGCCGGAAAGCGTGAGAATACTTTCATTTGCACAACGCCCTCCAGTGTCCCGTCAGGACACCTCTTTGTCGGCTGGGTTTCCTCAGAATAAAGTCCGGGGCTTTGGACTATGATCCCTTCAGGATTTTTCTCACTTCCAACACAAGGTCCGAATGCCGCGAGGCATCATAGATCTCAAATCAGGGTAATCTGATTGTCCCCGAGGAAGCGCTCTCCTTCATCCAGATCAATGAGTTTTCCACTAATCTTACTCTTTAACAAGGAAGCGGTCGTCTTCCGCTCAAATAAGACAAGGCAACGCTCTCCCGTAAATCGGCTGTTGTAGAGTAATCCATCGACCTCTTCCGGGTGATTCTGAATCGCAAGACCCCATGCTTGCGGGACGGTCAGGTCCGTGTGCTTCAGCGCGCTCAAGTCCACCTTGAGGGCGCTGCGGACTGCCGTCTGAGTCAGGTCACAGAGTCGGAGTGGTTTTTTGAAGGTCACCTCGCTGACTCTTTGATTGATCCACTGCTGTGAGGGGATCAGCGAATCTGGATCGAGAATGCTGTCACCGAAGCATTCCCATAGGCAGGTTTCGCAGGACTCGCCCAAGTAAAGAAGGCCCGCCGGAGCATTCGGATGGGAAAAGCGGTGCGCCGGATTGAGGCGAAAATTAATCGCAGGTCGCTTCAGACCATGAACTCGGAGTGCCGATGAAAGAGCGAGCTCTGCCACGGGCAGAGGTCTTTAAAGTCTTTCGCGGGCAGGCGGATCGGGCGCGGCTTGGCCATGGCAAACGTTTATTCAGCCATCGCCTCCGCAGCCCATAGGACGGCCTGCTTTTCGCCCGCTCTTAGCAAATCTAGTGGATTACGCTCCTTCATGCTGGCCTTGCGATTTAGGAAGAAGGCGACCTTGCCCCAATCATCGAGCCAAGGCGTATTCTCGGCAAAGACCGCCAGCACCTCCGGCAAGCCATTGAGCACGTTGTCGCCATCAAACTGCCAGACCGGGAAGCGGACCGCGTTTTGCCGGGCATTCCGCCACCCTAAGAGCTGGCCTTTCTTAAAGCGCTTGAGAACCGCTTGCTTACTGATCCCCAAGCGCTCGCCACTTTCCTCGGCAGACAAGCTCCCGCCCTCTGCCAACTTGAGTTTTTCACGCGCCGCAGTCCCTCGGAGCTGTGCTAGGGCCAGTTGTGATTTAGGTTTTGGACGGCTCGCTAGTTCCTCGCTCATTGTCGCCGTCAGCATCCGCACAATTTCTAGTGGGCTATAGTCTTCGGCAAGCTTGGCGATCGTCGGCTGTAAGTTCTGAGCACCTGCTTTTTGCCTCCCCTTGAGATCCGCAATTCGGCTCGGGAATGAATTCAAGGTCTGCTCTGAAACTGTCATACTAAGACGATGGTCCAGAAATCTAAGATCGTCAACTTCGTAAACCAAAAGCGGTTTCCTTCTCTTCGGCAATGCGCTGGCAAGAACTTCACTTAGCCGAAGAAGCAGCCGTTCTGATCTTCGTGGATAATGCCGAGAGCTTTCAGAAGCGAGAGACTAAAGTGCCAGACACCTAGTAACTCGCAAGCATGGACTCGACAAACAGGCCCGCACCTTCAGTCCGTGGAGCCAGGTCGTCTCGCTGCTCTATGCGCAGCTGACACATGCCTTTGGGCTTAACGATGTCTGTGACGCCCTGCGTCATCACACCCGATGGCTCGGCAGCATTCGCGGAGCCACCCCGCCTGCCCGCAACACCCTTTCCCATGCCAACAAAACTCGTAAC
>CALGJQ010000042.1 GCA_937928545.1 uncultured Verrucomicrobiales bacterium | reverse complement strand
CTCATATCCGATTCAAGATCAAAGGCTCGCGCCTCGTTTCTTCGACCCCAAGACCCAGGGCGACGCTACGCTTTGCCACTGGGCTACGTTAGATTGCCCCGATTGGGGCTGGTGAGTTGGTCGTTGAAAATTCCCTAGCTTTATCGCCCTGCAGTGAATAGCACGGGTTTCAAGTTCTTGACTCTTTGCAGTTTGTTAGGGCTTTGGGGTGGAGTGACCATTCTGCTTTGGAGGTCAATCGAGAGAAGGTAGTTGCGGAGACTTTTTGAGGATTTTAGTAATCCACTCGGATTCGGTAGAAGCGTTTTGGGGTGTTAGCGAGTGGGGTGTTTAGACGATAGGTGTGTCTTGGGATACCATCTGGATCAGCAGTAGTTCCAACAAGGATGAGCGTTGGGCTTCCGTTTTGCCATGATAGAGCCTGAAGATCTGGAGAGACTTCAATCGAGATGTTCGCATCAATCGCATCGGGGTCTTCACGATAGCTAACGGTGGGATAAATGACTCCTCCGACACTTGTGGTAGAAGTTGAGTCGATATGCTGGCCAGCGGAGAAGACGGTGTCTGAGAGGCCCTGAGCGTATTCGATGATGGCGACGTAGCCGTCTCCATCGAGATCAGCGAGAGGGTCACCAGTGAATGAATTTCCATTCGCACTTCCGGGGCTGCCATCGACTGGGCCAGCGGACCAATTGGCTCCGTTGGTGGGGTCGGGGTCGGAAGTTGGGTTGTTTCTCACGATGGAAGGGCCGGAACCATCTGCGGCGAGGGGCCAAGGGGCGATATCGTTGTAGCGGAAGCTGTCGATAATATTGCCCTCGGCGTCGACTAGGGTGATCCATTCGCCGGTATTATCGAGGCGGCCGGAGTAGTCGCCGCTAATGGTCACTCCGGGGTAACGAGCGGCGAAGGCTGCGCTGTTGGCAGCAATGACGAGGCGTTCTCTGGGAGCGATCAAGGTTCCGAGAGGGAAGGTGAATTCGACGCCCTCGAGGTGATTGCCGACGGGGATGAGGACTAAGGCAGCTTCACCGAGGTCAACGGTGTCGCTTCCGGTGTTCATGATTTCGATGAACTCGAAGTCGTCCTTATCCCAAGTTGGGTCAATCGCGAGTTCGGCCGGAGTCGGATCTACGGGGTGGTAGTGAACTTCGCTGATGACGATGTTTGAGGAGTCGGCTGGGCCGGCGGTGGTGAAGAAGGCTTCGTTCATCGCGCTCCAAGTATTGGTGGTGCTGTTGAAGGTCCGTGACTTGATCCAAACAGGTCCGTTGATTTGGTCAGGAAGAGGCAAGGTGACGGTGTTCCCTCCTCCGACCGGGCGGCCGATGAGACGGAGGTTGAAGCTTACGTCGGAACTCCCGGCATTGCCTTGGTGGATTTCGACGGCGATGGTATTTGATCCTGCAGAGAAGTCGGAAGTCGGGATGCTTAAAGTGTCGATGTCATTATTGCCGACCGTGTTTCCTGAGTAGAGGTTGAAAGCGGGATTGGCAGGAAGACTGGTGTGGCGAGCGACTTCGTTGCCATTCACGTAGACGACATAGGCGTCATCGTAAGTGATGCGGAGTTCGAAATTACCAAAAAGGGAAGGGTCAGGAATCGAGATTGTTTTCCTGAAGTAGGTGGTGGGGTGAACGGCGTTGGCGGGGCCACTGTCGACGATGGTCGTTTCATCTCCGTCACCGTAACCGAGCTCCGAGTTTCCGGAGGCCCAGCTTGAGTCATTGAAAGCGGAGTTACGCCAAGTGGTTCCTTGGTTGGAGCCATTATCTAGGTATTTCCAACTGGATCCTTCTGCGATGTAAGTGGTTTGAGCAACGCCTCCACCTCCTCCAGAGATATTGATGACGGAAGCGGCGGGGTTTGAATTGCCACCGACAAGGCGAGGGTCGAGGTCATCTTGCCAATCGGTATCATCACTGTCGCCGGTTCCGATCATGTAATAGAGCTGAGTTCCGTCTTGGGGAACGATGGCGCTGATGCTGGATCCAGTGGAGACCATGCCACCATGTTGGCTGTAGATCGGAGCATCAAGATCGGGGTAGAGGTTGGCGGTGCGGATATGACTTAGGAGATCGGCACTGCGAGTGTTGATGGTTCCGGTGAGGCTGTTTACGGCGTTGAGCCAATCTTGTTCGTCGTAAGGATCGGTGCGTTTGGAATCACCCCAGCGGGCTGATTCGGCGATGATGACGTCGGCCACAATAGAGCGGCGGGCTTCCATGTGGTCGGTGACACTTCCAGTGCTTAGGAGTCCATTATTGAAGAGGGCCTTGTGTGCACGGTCGGCAAAGCGGAGGCGGTATTCCTCGGTATTGTCGGCGAGGTCGAAGTGGAGGAAGGAAGGGTTACTTTTGTTATAGTTAGCGCGATCACCTGAACCGTTCGAGGTATTCATGCGGTCGTTTGCATTATTCCATTTTCCGCCAGCTCCCATGGAGTGTTCGCCATCATGGACGAAGAATTGGAAACCGAATTCATCGCGCGCGCGGTCCCGAACGCTATACCAGTTGTTCGATGCTCCTACGAAATCTGAGAGGGGGCCGTCGTAGTTTCCGGTGTAGCCAATAATGAGCTGGTAATCGATGAGGTTATCGACATCGAGGTAAACTGGGAGGGCGGGGTTGCGGGAGCCATTGGCATTTAAGCCCTGCATTTGCATGAAGCGGGAGATGGTCGGGTTGGCTTGCTGAGCTTGCGCTAAGGTCCAGAGGTTGTTCCAGTCACTGGGAGCATTGAAGTCACCGTCGGTTGCTTCGGTGTTGTAGCCGCCGCTGCTGCCGGCGGATTTGATGGTGTCGTAGTCATCGGCATCGCCACCGAGGTAGGCTTCACCGTGATTTGCCTCGGCTCGCTCTTGGGTCATGTAGAGTCCCCAGTAAACGCCGTTGAGATAGAGGTGGTAGTAGCGACTCTTAGTATTGATATGGCCAAAGGATCCTTGCAGGTCGCGTCCGAGGACTTCGCGGAGGAAGGTGTTTGAGCCATCTCCTTGGAAGGCCCAAGAGTAGTTTTGTGAGGTGCGAAGATCGATCTTATCAAATTTATCGACTCCTTCGGCTCCGAAGAGGGGGTATTCGAGTTTTCCGTTTCCGTATTCGTTGCGGAAGAAGAGCCGGAGGGCGTGCTTCGGGTTGCCGGTTGATCGGCTAAATCCTCCACGGACGCGCAGGCCGCAATTGCTCTGAATATTCGCGGTCGTACCATCGGGGTGGATGAATTCGACGGAGGCCTCGCGCTCCCAGCTTTTACCATGCTGGCCAGGGTTGACGTAAATTCCTTGGCTTCCTAATCCGGTGAAGTCGGTTTGAGGGAGGTTGATCGAAACAGAAGGAATTGCCGAAAGGGCATCGATCATTTCCTGCGCGGTGTAGCGGTTGGTGATGTCAGGATCCATGCCGTAGTTAAATTGCTGGCCGTTGACGTTGGCTGAAGGCCAGCCGGTCGGGGCGTTGCCATTGGCATACTGGGTGCGGACATCATCTAAGAAGAAGTAGGTGTGGGTATCGACATTTGTTTCGAAGAAGCCGGCCTTGAAGGCAGCAGCGCGAATGGTGGTGGTTTCAGAGATGCTGATGGGGTCGGTGTAGATGGTTCCGCTGGTGCTGGTGGGTTTAGAGCCGTCGGTGGTGTAGCGAATTTGAGCAGCGGGGGTGAGAGTGCTGATGGTGAGATTGAAGGGAGCGGTGAAAAATCCACGATCAATGTCGAAGCTTGTGTCTGCTACGAAACCGAGAGCGACGGGGCCGTTCGCAGCACTGGGCGTCGGAGTTTCGAGATAACCGAGGCTGATATTGTCGGGTCCGATTCCGTATGAAAATCCTTCCTCCTGTGAGGGGTAGGTGGGCGAAAACTCACCCGCAATGGCGTAGCCGCCCGCTCCACCGTCACGAGTGATGGCGAGGTATTCTCCGCCAGCGGAAAGCTTGAAGTTGGAGTGGAGTTCGCTTCCGGCAACCGTGCGATTTTTCGATGAGGCAAAGACAACAAGGTAGGTGTCTGGCTGCATGATAACCGAGGGGAAGGACCACTTGTTTAAGACAGTGGCGTCGTCGGTGAGGTAGAAAATCGAAAGGTCGGTCGCGTTGGGGCCGGGGTTGTAGATCTCGATCCAGTCTGAGGCGTCGCCATCTTCGTCGAGAAGTCCGGTGGCACTATTGGCCGCGACGAATTCATTAATACGAGGAGTTGAGGGATCGACATCGACGAAGAGGGTGGTGCTTTGCAAGGTGGTGCCGTCCGTGTTTGTTGCGGAGATGGTGTAAGTGGTGCTCACCGTAGGGGAAATTGAGATGCTTCCCGCTCCGCTTCCGTTGGTTTGAGCGAGGACATTGCCGACGCCGTTGTCGATGCTAACAGCGGTGAAGGGCGGAGTGATTTGCCAAGAAAGGGTGGCGCTATTGCCTGAGGTGATGAAGATTGGGTTGCTCGCGAAGTTCGTGACTGATGGGCCGGTCGAGACATCGACGCCACTCCCGTTGTTGGCTAATGCGATGAAGGTTCCACTAAAGGTGTCGCTGGCTTGATAGGTCCACGTTTCTGAGCCTAGAACGACTGAGCCGCCTGATTCGTGCGCATCAAAGATCTTGATGACCTCTTCCATCGGGTAGCCGTAGGTGTCGCCAAGTTCGTAGACAGCGACGGCTTGCTGTCTGGAAAGGGCCGTGCCAAAAAGGGCAACATCGTCAATGCTGCCATTCCATTGACGTCCGGTGTTTCCGGGGTTTTCTCCGATAAGAAGCGGGAGGCCTTGATCGGTTAGGCTAGGGGCAGGACCGGTTGCGACTAAGACCCCATCGACATAGAGGAAGGTGTCTTCACCATCTTCAGAAATACCGAGGACATGGTGCCAATTCCCGTCGTTGATGGCTCCTCCAGAAATATCTCCCGATCCCCCTGCGTAAGCGATCTCGTTAAGATCATTCCCAAGCCTTGCGAAGCGATAATTACTGCCTTCCCCCTTACTCAAGAGGCACTGCCAGCTCGTATCGAAACTATCAACCTTGCACCAGATTGAGATCGAGAGGCTCCCTCCAGAATGGACGAGGTCGCTACTGCTAGGAATATTGATGTGACTGCTGCCATTAAGGGAGGCGGCCGAACTAAAGGGCGCGCTTGCATCGTAGCTGGTTGAGCCGACCCACGATCCGTTGTCGTTCACGGAGCCTCCGGGGGCCGAATCCAAGGTGTTATTGTCGAGTTTCCAATATCCAAGAAGCTCATCAGAGGGAGCTGCGAAGGCGAATGGAGAGATTAGAGCGAAGAAGAGGGGAAGAAACTTGCGCATAGAAGATCCCCAAACCTACGCGATAAGGGATTCACAATCCAATTGAAACACGATTAACTTCGTAAAGTCATAAACCACTGATTAGCGGGGACTTTCGAGGCTTACCGATCGATCCGGCGAAAGCGGCTTCGGTTCTTGTCGACGAATTCCTTGACCCAAAGCCCCATTCCGGAATTTCGAGGTGTTTTCAGGTAGAGATAGCCCATCGTGGCGGAGAAAAGTGCGCCTAGGGAATCGACGATGAGGTCCCACATTGTATCGACGAGGCCGGATTTTTGCATGTTCATGCCGAAGATTTGGTCCATTGCGAATTCAAAGATCTCCCAAACCCCGCCGATTGACATGGCGACACAAAAACTGAGGAAAGCAATGGCTAGCGGTGGTGCGGCCCAACGGTCGCCCTCGAAGAGCATGAAAATAAAAATGAAACCGAAGAGGCCAAAGGCCACTGCGGAACCCGTGTGAAGGATGACATCCCACCACCAATACCTTTCGTAAAAGTCCCGAACCTCGCCGAGAAAGAGGGTGGCAAATATAAAGACGATGATCGCTGCCGAAAAACGAATGGGGATCTTAATGTCGAATCGATCAGCGTAAGCAATAGGGAGCCAAGTCAGGAATAGCGTGAATGATGAGATCATCAAAGCAGACCAGTAGCCTCGCCAAAGTGAGCCGATGATGGACACGACGAGGGCGGACCAAATAAGCCAGACAATGATTGGGATTTTCTTCTTTTGCATATAATGAAAGGGGATGATTTTCTTTAATGATGTAAAAACTATTTCATTTTAATTCATTTTTGCTGACATGATTGGCCTCTTCTTTATAGGGTTTTAACATGACAGATGGGGATGGGAATTCGGGATTTATTCCTCCGACGATTGAGGAGCTGAATGGATGGCTTTCAAGTTATGAATTTGTCGAGCTACTTGCCTGTGGAGGAATGGGAGCAGTCTACCTGGCTCGTCAAATTTCCTTAGACCGTAGGGTCGCGATCAAGATTCTCCCTCCGGAGCTGGCTGTTAATGAGTCTTTTAGGGGGAGTTTTCAAGCGGAAGGGAAAGCAATGGCCAAGGTTTCTCATCCCAATCTCGTGAGGGTCTACGATTTTGGGAAAATATCGAACATGCTCTATCTCGTGATTGAGTTTGTTGAGGGAAGTAATTTGTTTGAGTCGATGGCAGTGGGAGCGGTCGATGCTGAGGTCGCGGTAACTTTGATTCGCTCGGTGGCAACAGGACTTGCCGAAGCGCATCGAATTGGCTTGGTCCATCGAGATATTAAACCGGCGAATATTTTGATCAATACTGAGATCGAGCCTAAGCTGGGCGACTTTGGTTTGGCAGTTCCAGATTCTGATATCGAATCAGGCCTGATGATGGGGACACCAGCCTATCTCGCGCCTGAGGTTTTGGCTGATCCTTCTTCTGCTAGTTTTTCGTCGGACACCTATGCGCTCGGAGTGATCCTTTATGAAATGTTGACGGGAACTTCGATCGAGCGAGGGGATGTCATGGATCTGGCGAAAGTTCCTGCCCTTGGGGAACTCCCTCGAATTATCCAAAAAGCGGTGGATCCGCAAATGCCCCTTCGTTATCAAGATGCTGGGTCTTTTGAAGAAGCCTTAAAAGACTGGCTCAGCAAACCTACGGGCGCGGCGAGGATTGTTACGAGTGCTTCGGTGGCGGGAAAGGGGCCTAGGATGACGCCGTTGGCCACTTCAAATAGCAGGGGCGGGGGACTGGGCATGCTCGTGGCTCTATTCAGTCTTCTTGCGATTGGTGGTTTTATTTGGATGAAGTTTGGAGGCAGTAAGGATTTGACTGAAGTTTCAGAGCCAGAACCTGCCGAGGTGTCTTCTCCCTCTGAAGAAGATGGTCCTGCGGTGGTTCCAGAAATTGATGCAGGCCAAATTTTGAGCGATCTCCGTGTGGAGCAGAAAGGTGAACTGCAAGAACTGGCTGCCCGCATTGCTAGCGAGCGTAGTGAGGTTCGACGCGCTTTTTTGGAAGCTTCGGGAGCCGAGGGCGAGCTTTTCTTGAAATCTGCTCCCCAAGATCAAAATGGGATTCCTCGCTATTTTCTCAAAGATGAATTTGCCGTTAGTCAAAAACTTCTCGCTGTCTTGCAAGACAATGGGGTGAAGCCTCAAAGAAAACTTGATGTGAGTCTGCACCAAGAATTGTCCTCCCTTCATCAGGAATCAGTGCAGAGATTGCGTGCTGAAAAAATTAAGATACCAGATGAGGTCAGCCAATCTTGGGAAGGCTGGGTCCGTTGGCTCGGGGAAGACCCCTTAGAAGTGGTCGGCAGGTCCACCTCAGGGCGCTGGAGTCTCGCTTCGTCGGCTGAGTCATTGGAGCTGCATCTTAGCTCAAGCGGAAAAAAGTTCCTAATGATCGGGGATAAGAAGCTCACGAAAATCGGACTGACTGAAGGTGAGAAACTCGGAGAATTTCTCCTTACCTGTCCTGATGATCACTCTTTTGAATTTCCGTGGAAACTTCGCTGGGAGGATGGTCAATTGACAGGGACAGATTCCTCCGGTGGGCTGCGTCAGTTACGCCCAGAGCCTTTTAAATATTCTCATCTTTTAAAGAGTGAGGCTTCCGCTGAGCTTGGAGATGACAGGCACGGGGCAGGGGGCATTACTTTTAAGGATCCCGAGGTCTCGGCGCTCACTGAAAACTACCGCAAAGCTCTCGACAAAGCCCTCGGACCACTCGAGTCAGGATACCTGAGAGTTCTTGAAGAGCTGAGTAAAAAACCATCGCAGTCAGAAAGCGATCTGATCTCGATCAACGAGGAACTTAAACGAGTTGCAAAGATCAACTGGCGAGAAGGCTTCGTGAATTCTGAAAGGATCCCAAAGCCGGAAAAATTACCGAGCCACGTCGCTGAAAAGCAGACCATCTTCAGTAAGGAATTCCTGAACCGCTATAATCCTCTTCGACAAACTTACCTCCAATCTCTCAAGAAGATGAAGAGTGAAAGTCCCGATAAATTGGGAGACATTGCCAGAGCCATCCAGATTCTTGAGCGTCCCTCAGGTGTCGTGAAGGCTCGCTACGTTAAGCTCGTCTCCTTAGGAGGGGATGACATCACTCACACCGTCATTGCCGTCATGGAGGTGCTCGATGAAAATGGCAAAAGAATTCCTTCCGATCAGTACTCTGAGGTGAAGGTGGATTCAGACTCCGGGCGCAAAAAAGGTGAAAAAGCGCTCGATGGAAATCCCGAGACCCACTGGCACTCTAAATGGGTGCGGGAACGTGGAGACTTTTTTCCAAATTGGATCAGTTTTAGTCTTGGGAAGGAGCAGCTAATCTCAGGTTTTAGCATTACTCCGCGCCCAGCTAAACCGGGTCGGAGAAAGGGAGTTGCGAATTGGGAGTTCTACGTCAGCCCCGATGGGAAGGAATGGACGAGCGCTGCGAAAGGGAAATTCCAGATCGAACCAGGGCGCAAAGAGCACCTTGGTTTTTAGGAAATGAGAGATGCCGTGGAGTAACAATTAGTGCACTGGGCACTGGCTGATTTGAGTAAAAAAATCGTTCCCCTTATCATCCACGAGGATGAAGGCGGGGAAGTTTTCGACCTTGATTTTCCAGACCGCTTCCATGCCGAGTTCGGGGAAGTCGACGACTTCTTGAGACTTGATGTGTTCCTTGGCGAGGAGGGCGGCGGGGCCTCCGGCGGATCCGAGGTAGAAGCCGCCGTGCTTGTTGCAGGCGTCGGTGACCATTTGCGAGCGGTTGCCCTTCGCGAGCATCACCATGGAGGCGCCGTTTTCTTGGAAGAGATCGACGTAGGGATCCATGCGGCCAGCGGTGGTGGGGCCAAAGGATCCGGAGGCCATCCCTTCGGGTGTTTTGGCGGGGCCGGCGTAGTAGACAGGATACTTTTTGAAGTAGTCTGGGAATTCGCCCTTTGCTTCGAGGATTTCCTTAAGCTTCGCGTGAGCGATGTCGCGCGCCACGATGATGTAGCCGCTCAGTGAGACCGCGGTGGTGACGGGGTATTTTGAGAGGGTGGCGAGGGTGGATTCCATCCCTTGATCGAGGTCGATCTCGACGCCTTTGAATTTCCAGTCGCGGAATTCTTCGGGGATGAATTGGCCGGGATTGTCTTCCAGTTTTTCGAGGAAGATTCCGTCCTTCGTGATCTTGGCTTTCGCTTGTCGATCGGCAGAACATGAGACTCCGAGACCGACGGGGCAGGAAGCGCCGTGACGGGGGAGGCGGATCACGCGGACGTCATGCGCGAAGTATTTGCCGCCGAACTGGGCACCGATGCCGATCTTGCGCGCGGCGTCGAGGAGTTTGGCTTCCATCTCCAGATCGCGGAAGGCCTGGCCATGTTCGTTGCCTTCGGTAGGGAGTTCATCGAGCGAGCGAGCGGAGGCGAGCTTAACGGTTTTAAGGCAGGCTTCGGCTGAAGTTCCACCAATCACGAAGGCGAGGTGATAAGGCGGGCAGGCCGAGGTTCCGATGGAGCGCATTTTTTCAATGCAGAATTCCATCAGGCTCTCGGGATTGAGGAGCGATTTGGTTTGTTGGTAAAGGAAGGACTTATTGGCCGAGCCACCGCCCTTTGTCATGAAGAGGAATTTGTATTCCGCGCCAGGCGTGGCGTAGAGATCGATCTGCGCGGGGAGGTTGGTCTTAGTGTTGACCTCCTTAAACATGTCGAGCGGAGAGACCTGCGAGTAGCGGAGGTTTTCTTCCTGATAGGTTTTATGAATGCCCGCCGAAAGGGCTTCGGCATCATCGACGCCGGTGAAGACGCCTTCGCCTTTTTT
This sequence comes from uncultured Verrucomicrobiales bacterium, assembly GCA_937928545.1. GTDB lineage: Bacteria > Verrucomicrobiota > Verrucomicrobiia > Verrucomicrobiales > Akkermansiaceae > SW10. The sequence goes on along the minus strand of CALGJQ010000042.1, from coordinate 68,180 downwards.
ACCCATCACGATGGCGGTGCCGGTGTCTTGGCAGCCGGGGAGAATTCCATGGACCGCGATGGCGGCGTTTTTGAGAAGCATGAGGGCGACCATGCGGTCGTTTTCGGTGGCCTCGGGGTCGTCGAGGATGGAGGCGACTTGCTTGACGTGGGAAGTACGAAGCTTGAAAGAGATTGCCTTGATCGCCTCGTTCGAGAGCATGCTTAAGCCCTTGGGATCGATCTTGAGGATCTCTTGCCCTTCGAACTCAGTGGTGGTGACGAAGTCGGAGGAGATCTTTTCGTATTCGGTGGGATCGGGGCCGAGAGGGAAGGGGGCTTGGTAGTGAAAGTCGGACATGGTTTTCGGGAAATTCTAAATTCTAGATGAGGAAACTCTAAACTAGAGGCTGCGGCCTTCGTCGACTTCGATGTAGTCCATGAAGGTTTGGATGTCGTCGCGGTCCGTTTTCGGGTCTTCCTTTTTGCGCTCGGAGAGGCGTTCGGACATGTCATCGCGGAAGCCGCGCGTTTTGACATAGGCGGTGAACCAGGCCTTTTCGTAATCTGGGCGAGTGACCCCATGTTCGCGGGCCCAGGCGAGGGCTTGTTCGTCGGTGGCACCAGCGAGGACTTGCGCTTTGAGCTCGTTGTAATCGACGCCGAGAAATTGGCAGGTCCAAAGGTCCATGCCGAGGCCAAGGTTGGTGTGGAACTCGGGGTGGAGTTTTCCGCTGTGATGGAGGCGAACCTTATCAAAGAGGCGGGGAAGGTAGACAATGCCTTCGATTTCGTCGCGGGCGGAGCGGGGCAATTGGTATTCGTCTGACATGCACTTAGTGAAGCGATGCGGGAAGGAAAGGGCCAACGAAAACTTCGCCTAGTAATCGAGGTTCAGCTTATCCTTGGTCACAGCACTCTTGCGGCCTCCCAGTCCTATCTTGGAGTGAGTGAGGAGGAAGCTCTCAAGGTCCCGGATTTTCGAGGAATGCTCGGACCTTCTCCTGCTCCGTTTCTGGGAGTGAGTTGACCCATGACTCGGCGGACGCGGGATCGTAATTTTTCCAATTTGCGGCCAAATTTTTCATCGCCCATGAGCGGGACTCACCCTCCGGTAGACTGGCAACCCACGAGGTGGCCCGATCTGGGTCTTGCGTGAGAAAATCGACCGCCAAATTTGAGGTGAGGAGGTGTAGTTCGGAATCGTCCCAATTGGCCGTTTTCTGAGCTTCGGGGCTTCCTAGGAATTCGTTGATTGCGGTCGCTTGTAATTCCTGATCTCTCGAATTTGCCAATACTGCGGTGATTAGGTGACGTTCTTCTCCTCGCATGTCCGAGTAGTCGGCTAGGAATTGCTCTTTCTGATCCGAATCCCAATTTAGGTAGATTGATTCAAAATCCTCGAATGATCGGACTTCCTTTCTGGCCAGCGATTCGGAGAGATCCGCCGCCGTCTGATATTCATGCTTGGGAGTGGGTGTGAAAAAACTAGAGTCGGTTGATTCCAATCTTTGGGTGATATATTCCTGATCTGCTGGTTCTAGATTGGGCATGAGTTCTTCGATAATATCGCGCCCTCTGTTCCAGGTCAGCATATCTAGGAAATGTCGTCGACCAGCTTCATTCAAATCAGCATCTTGGAAAAGTTTCAGGGCCTCCGGCTTGTTCTTGCGAGCTTCATCAAAGAGGGCGTCACCGGTGATCCTTCCGACCGCTTTCTTCGAGAGTCCGTATGAATCCCAATGAGTGGCGAGAATTTCGGTGTCTTCCATGCCTTTCGTCAGGAAATTTGTCTCGTTCTCCAATCGTTTTTGCCAGGCAGCGGGTAGATTGACAAAGCTCTTAAGAAAAAGCTGCCGATTCGTCGGGTCATTACTGTAGATTTCGACAAAAACCTCCAGGCCATTTGATAGCTCCGCGAGCTGGGACACTGTTCCTGAAAAGTCTTTTGCGAGAAGTTCCCCGTAGATCGCTCCCTGTGCATCTTCTTGCAAACTTAAGGGAAGGTTATCGAAGGCGGATTGTAGTCCCGACAAATCAGCCTTAGCCAATTCGTTTAAAATTTCTTTCAAATTCCCTCCGCCTTTGAGGGCCGCCACATCCATCTTGCCCAACTCCGCCAAGGCGAGGTCGGGTCGGGATTTTGCGAGATTTGCGAGGGCTTGTACTTGTGCTCCGGGTTCTTGAATGAGTCGAATGCTCGCCAAGAGGAGATCTGATTGACCTTGTAAAAGGCGGTCCATTTCTTCGGTTGAAATTTCTTTGCCCTCCCTCAATTGCCAGATGAGGTAGCCATCGGGATCTTCGGCTTTCCAACGTTGTTCCAGAGTCCGGGTGAACAAAGTCAGGGCGAAACCCTCTCGTTGGCTAAAAAGCCCTTCGCTCAGCCATTTGCCTGCCTGATTCAGCGGCAGAGACTTGGCGAGTTCGATGGCCGAGTTCAACCGATCACTTTCGTTTTGAGAATCACGGATCATCCTCATGCGGGCATCCCCGGGTATCCTTGTATTCGAGCGGGATGACTTCGTTAGGGTGCGTGTTGATTTAGCGGCGGCCGAGGAGTCAGATGCTTGGGAGTCCGCTTCACCATCGGAGGAAGGTGTTAGCGACGATCCGGCAATTCCTCCTAGCACGAAGAGAATAAGTGCGGTGATTGGAATTTGAAAATTCATCATTCTGGCTGAATCGTTTTAGGGACTGGGAATTGCTTAGGATCGCCCTTGAAGTTATCGGAGAGCCGCCAAGCGACCGCTCCTTCAGGATCACGTCTAAACCACTGGAAGTAGAGTTGTCGTGTTTTGTTTGCCAGTTGATTCTCAAGATCTGGAACGCTTTGAGCCCACTCGATTCCAGCTTCAAATTCGCCTCTTTGCCCGAGAATATTGACGATTTTAGAGACACCAGTCCGATAGAGGGGAGTATTGTCTTTTTGCTCACTCAACCAATCCGCATAAGCCCCTACGTCTTGTTGAACCCAATAGTTACTCGCAGTATCGAAAGCCGTTTGACGCATCATGTAGCGGTTTTCCGAGATGGTATCGGGCAACAATTCGTTGAGGAGGTCCTGAGCATTTTGATCGACCAGATTAGAAATCAATTGAGTTGATCCCGCAATAGCATGGTAGCTGTATTGCGAGCGACCTTCGACTTTAACCTCATCGTGACGTTGATATTCAGCGATTCCATTTTTGAGGTAATTAAGAGAGTAGTTGTAGCCTCGATCAGGGTCAGCGAGCAGGAGATGACTGGCATACTTGACTTCGAGATCTTCCTTAAGCCAACTTGCTGGAGTGTTGTCGACCATGGCCTTGGCGGATGCCGGGTCGTCACGGAGAAGGCCTTGAAATTGTGCGAGCTTGACCCGATTTTTGTCGATGGGGCTTTTCACGGTCAACGCAATCTCCTCGAGAAGGTCCGGGTCATGCCGACTCACGCTTGCAAGAAACTTGTCGAGACCAGCAAGGCCTTGAAACCGGTGGGAGCTCTTGGTCAATTCTTTGATGACCTCGTAGGCGTGAGCCGGATCTTGTCTAGCCAAGGCGAGGAGCGTTTGCTCGTTGTCTTGGGAGAAGAGATCTGATTTCGAGTCACAAAGGAGACGGAGCGAAATCTCCGGAGTTTGCGTATTAGGCCATTTCACCAGTCCCGCGATGGCATCTTTCCGCTGATCTTCTGGGATCAGACTCCAGTGCTCGCTGAGCCATTTCGGGTGGAATTCTCCAATCCCTCGGACGGCATTTCCAACTCCCTCGCCTCGCTCCTTGGCCGCAGCCAAAGCTGCTCCCGGATCATGACCCGCCCAAGCCCAGTAGGCGTAATTAAAATCATCCGTCCCACGTGAGGCTGCGATGGCCGCCTCTGGATCAACTCGCGTCCATGCGATGAAAAGGAGTTCGTTCAAATGATCGGTCCGGTCGCTTCGCTTCTGAAATTCTTCATAGTATGCTGAGAATTCCTCGACTTCTGCTTCAAGGAGAAAAAGAGCCATGCGATCATAAAGATCCTTTGCGGGGAGAGCGTGGAGAGTCATCGCGGTATCGGTCGATTTTCGAGGAGCTTCCATCATGCCGCCCGTGTAGGCAGGCATCCCTGACCTCTGCTTGGAAGTTTCACCAACCTCCCCGTCAGAAGACTCCGCTCTTTCAAAGTCACTCAGCGTCTTCAGTTGCCACCCCACAACAAGACCGACGGCGGCGGAGGCAATGAGGAAAGGAAGCATAAATGATTTCATTGGACCTCTTATGACATTCTGTCAAAATTGATATCGATTCGAGCAAAACCTTGGAAGCTTTTGATATGACCTGAAGATCTACCCGGCACAAAATAGGCTATGCCGAATAAAACGGACCCTTAGGTTTAGCCTAATAATCGAGATTGAGTTTTTTGAGCTTCGGCTTGATGACGGCGGGGCAGTAGGGGTTGGAGCCCTTTTCGCGAAAGTAGTAGTCTTGGTGCTCTTCCTTGGCTTTGTAGAATTCTTCGGCATCGAGGATTTTAGTCACGATGGGTTTGTCGAAATCAGTTTGTGCGGCTTTTTTGGAGGCTTCTGCGATTTTCTTTTGCTCTTCGGAGTGAGTGAAGATGTGGCTGGTGTATCGTTCGCCGATGTCAGCTCCTTGACCTTTGGGATTGGTAGGATCGTGAGCTTTCCAAAACCATTCGAGGAGGGTTTCGGTCGAGATGATGGTGGGGTCGTAGACGACGTTGATCACTTCGATGTGTCCGCTGAAGCCGGCGGTCACGTCTTCATAGCTCGGATTGGGGATGTGTCCGCCCATGAAGCCGGAGGTGGAGGAGATGACGCCCTCGAGTTGTTGGAAGACGGCTTCGACGCACCAATAGCAGCCGCCGCCGAGGGTGATGGTTTCGTGCTTTGCTTCGTCGGTGGGTTGGTCGTCTTTGATCATGCCTTCTTTCGGGCCACTGTTGCAGGATGAGAGAAAAAGGGCAAGGAGACCGAGAATGGGAAGGCTTTTTTTCATAGGGGGAAGGTCCTGTTTTTACTCGGTCATGCTAGCCCGTTTGCGAATGCTTTCGGGTACTGGGTTTTGTTCGATGTATTGGAGGGCACTTTCGCGATCATTTTGCATCCAGCCTCGGAGGACGCGGTGGAAGGTTCTTTCCCGATCTTTTTCGCTGGTTAACTGCATGATCCAATCAGCGGCGACATTGGGTTCGTCATTGATGGAGTTCCAAACGAGTGAGCGAATGCTATCGTCGAAGGCTGGGTCTCCTTGATGATCCACGAGCCAATCGGCAGCGGCGGCGGTGCCTTCTTTTTGGACCATGTTTTCGACGAGACTGGGGCCGGAGGCGGCAATGATGTCTTGAGATTGTTGGTTGACCCAGAGTTCAGCAGCTTCGAGATCATTTGAGGCCCATTGTTGGACGATGGATTCGGCGGAGCGTTTCATGACGTCTGGGCCGAGAGTGGAGGCCCAGTCGGCGGCACCTTTGGGGTCTTCTGATGCTAAGCGTCCGGCGAGACGAGAGGCGGCGCCTTCCTTGAGTTTGGGATCGGTGAGTTGGGCGATCCAGAGTTTTGCGTCATCGTTTCCGCTTGCGGTGACTTCTTTGAAAATTGCGTCGAGCGCTTCTCCGCGACCTCGGGAGAAGGGGAGTTCTTCTAAAAGTTGGGTGGCGCGTCCGAGGTCGGTCGAGGCGATGCCGGTGATCACTCCGACCATCCAAGGGTTGGCTCTGTTGTCGTCTCCTTCGTTATCAAAGTTATCGCGAGCCCAGGTGACGGCACCTTCGGTATCGGTTTTCGCCCAGGAGGCGAGGATGGTTTGACGAGCATAAGGGGTGCCGGTGTTTTCCTTGGCGTAGTCGAGGGCTTCGACCGGGTTGACCTTGGCCCAAGCGGTGAGGAGAAGGCGGTATTCGCCAAATTGCTCGTTACCAATGCCACCTTCGCGGAAGGCGGCGACGGCGGCGAGGAATTCATCAGGTCCAAGGTTACGGACGAGTTCGAGAAAGCCTTCGGCGCGGGCGATGGGGTCGGAGAGGTTTTTGAGCTCACGGACTCGGTCTTCGAGCTCGGCAATTTGGGCGGGGGAAGAGGCTTCGCGGGAATTGCTGCGACGGGTTTTATTGGCAGCTTCACCGCGCGAGTTATCGCTACGGGCATTTCCACGAGAGCTGATGGTGGGGGCGGGCGGGTTTTTAGCCAGAGTGGTTTTGTCCGATGTTTCGGTGGAAGTGCGGCCGATGAGGAAGGCCGAGCCGCAGCTGATAGCCCAAGCGGCTGCGATGAGTCCGAATTTTTTAGTCATAGTGGTGTGGATAGAACGGAGCAGAAGCTTTCGTTTTTTCGAATATGAGAGGAAGGGGTGCTGAAATAAACTCTATTTCTGCGGTTGCGGCCTGAGGCGGGAGGGCGTATGTCCCGCTCATGAACCTTTTAGAGGACGATTCAGCAGTGATGTCAAAAGCACGGGAGCTTTGCGAAACGATCGCAAATGATTCCGATTACAAGGGGCTTTTGGCCAAAGTGGAGGCGTTTCTCGCCGATGACGAGGCTCGTTTGACTTATCAATCTGTGCAAGCGAGTGGTCAGGAGCTTAATCAAAAGCAACAGTCGGGCCTTGAGCTGGCTGAATCTGAGATTGCGGAGTTCGAAGGTGCTCGCAGTGCTCTTCTTGCCAATCCGGTGGCTTCTTCTTTCTTACAAGCTCAGCAAAGTCTTGAGGCTTTGCAAATGAGTGTGAGTCGGATGGTCGGGATGACTTTGGAGTTGGGCCGCGTGCCGACACCTGAAGACATCGCGCAAGCCTCCGGTGGCGGTTGCTGCGGTGGCGGTGAGGAAGCCGAAGGCGGTGGTGGCGGATGAGGCTGCTAAATGAACTGTCGGCAGTTTGCCGTAGACGAATTTAACTAGGAAAAGGCAGTCTTTGGACTGCCTTTTTTTGGGGGGCTTGGGTTGGGGGGGCTGTGTTGGGGGGCCTGTGTTGGGGGGCCTGTGTTGGGGGGGCTTGGGTTGGGGGGGCTTGGGTTGGGGGTAAGCGGGCTGAAAGCCCGCTCTCCATATTGCTTGGAAGAGGGCTTTTTAAGAACTCACTTCTTCTTTTTCTCTTTCTTCACTTTTGGAAGGATGGATTTGAGAACCTTGGGTGGGAGGCTAGAGGCGTTGGCGTTGGCCCAGGCGATCGCTTCATCAGAGTTGTTTTTTTTCCAGCGTCTTAAGATCTCGTTGTAGTAGCGTTCCTGATCATTTGCGCGAGAGAGGGTGTGAACGTGCTCCAAGGCGATCTCGGGAGAATTTGGTCCAGCTTCGCGCAGGAAGCGGATGCGAGCGCCATCGAGATCTGGAGTGTCGCCGAGTTTTAAAAGCCACTGCGCGGCGGTGGCGGGATCTTCCCGTGTGAGATGCTTGGCCACTCCTTCAGCGGCTTCGGGGAGGGTGTCGAGAGGGAGATTTTCGGTCCAAGCCATGGCGGCGTCGAGATCTTGTTCGGCATAGATTTCGGAAACCACTTGCGAGGCTTCTTGGCGGGTTTCGGCCGAGGTCATGTTATTGATCCATTCGCTCGCCGCCTCGGGATCGCGGTTGGCGAGGGTTTGTGCGAGACGTTTGGCGGTGTCGCGTTGAAGTTTTGGCTCTTCGATTTTTTCGAGCCATTCGCCAGCAAACTCTGAGCCTCGAATGACGACCTCGGGGAGGATTCCGCGAATCGCCTGCCATTTGGTGTCACCATTGGGCATGCCTGAAAGGGTGCGCAGGGCTCCTTCGGGATCGTTGCGAGCCATTCCTTCGATGAGTCCGACGACCCAGTCGTTGACTTTTCCTTCGTCTTCGAGGCCGTTGATGGCATTAGCGGCGGCTTCGGGGTGTTCGGAGGCCCAGGCTGAGACGGCGAGCTTGCGCGTCCAGCCGTCGGCTTCATTTTCATCAAGAAATGAGATGGCGGTGAAGGGATCGCGATTCATCCAAGTGGAAATGAGCATGGAGTATTCGCTGCGATTGAAGTCGACCCAACCGGCTTCTTGGAATCCGGATATGATTCCAGCCATGTCGTCATCTCCGATTTGGTCGATGAAGGCGAGCATTTGGCGAGTTCGCTCAACCCGATTGCTCGTGTTAAGAATGTCTGAGAGCTTAACCATGGCCTGATTTTGCCGTTCCTTCTCGGTTCCGCTGTATTGGGAGGAGGTGATGTTACGGGAGCTATTTCGGGAGGCGAGAGATTGGTCCGAGGCCGGAGCGGGGGCGTTGGCGAGTCGAGGGGAGTCTGACGCTGCGTGATTTTGTGGGTTGGGGGCGTTTTGTTTGGCGGAGCTTTGGCGACCAATCAGCAAGCCAATTCCAAGGGCGAGGAGCCATGAAGTGACGATGAGGGTTTTTCTGACGGGAATTTTCATGGGGAGCTGACGCAGCGTTCTATGCCTTCTAACCGTGGGAAGGGGCCGCATCTTTCAGATCCTTAGGGATTCCTTATGAGAAACCGACACGCTTTATGTTGCATGATTTCGGATCTTACCCTTATAATGCGTCCCTCGCCGTCGCTTTTGCCCTTTTATGGTTTCAGCAACGGTTTTTCACGCATTCCTATTCTGACACGATGGCAAGTAACATGACAGCTCTGAACCCTGATCGGGCAACCTTAAACTTTTTAAATAGTTTTCCTGAAGCTGCAAGAAAGCGGGGAGAGCATTTGCAAGAAGAAGGGGCAGTGACCCAGATTTTCGGAAATCACCTCTTTATTCAGGGTCGGGTTGAGGATCAGGGGAGTGTGCATCGCACCACTTTGCGTTTGCAGGGGAATCGCTGGTTCGGAAGTTGTTCGACGGAGGATGAGGAGACCGCAGGTGCGGTGATGTTTGCGGCGATGTTGGAAAGACTTCATCGGGGAGAGGATCTTCCGGAGTCACCAAACGAATTTGATGATACTCCGATCGTTGATTTGATCGAAGAGAAGATCGACCGAGAGCTCGATGATAAAGAGGCGGATTTCGTTTTCCGAGTTGAGAAGCGCTACCGTCGATATGTCATTGAAGGTGAAATTCACGATCATGATATGGTGCGCTTGAATCCTCGTTGGGAGATTGCGAGCTATGAGCCGCTCGAACTTTGGCCGGTGCCTCCAGGCGATATTATCGAATTCTGGAACTACCTGGGCTACGCCTTTGATAAGAAGAATCTTCGCTATCCAGAATTCATGGATTCGATCACTGATCTTGAAAGCGTCCAGCGTCGCATGCGTGACTGGGAGCAGGAGAGGGAAGTTTCAGCTTGGTATGACCGGATCGAAAGTGTCAACGAGCGTCCGCCACAGGAGATTCCTCATAAGATCGAATTTCGCCTGATCTCTACCATTAACGAAGCCCGCGTAGAGGCTAGGGAAGAGGGACAAGAGGAATGGGTTTCTCTTCGTGAAAAGGGCGAAGTTGAGCGCATTCTGAAGCTTTATGAGGCTTCCGCTCTTCGCATGGATGCGGCGAGCCAGATTCTTTGGGAGCATTTCTTACGATACAGTGAGAAGACCGGTGAGCTTTATCTCGATCTGGAAGATGAGACAGCTTGTCGCTTCATGAACCTTTTGTTCCACCAAAAGGAGCTGATCGGTTACATGGTCAACTTGGATGAAAACCCCTTCAAGGTGGTCAAGGAACCACTCAACTGGATCTGCGATGATGATCCGACTGATCCGAATTCGTTTGGGCTGCAGCTTGTGACCTCGACAGGGGAGCACGTCTCTCACTCGGTTCGTCTCCTGCCTGGTCGCACGGAGCTTTACCAATCTGACGAAACAGTCTTCCCCGGACCTCCACGTTGGTTAGAGGATACTGAGATTATGCCGCGTTACTCGATTCCAAAGGTCGTGATTGATTCTTTGGAAGGGGTGGAATTCCTCCGCAAGGTGGGATCAAGTCTCCCGCCTTCGATGAAGCGTCGCGTGACGGATCTGGATCTTTTCCCGCATCTCAAAATGTGGGTCGAGCAAGGTCTTACCGCTGCCGAGACCGAGCACTTGATCGTCGATGTCAAAGCTTTCGAAGCGAAAGGACGTCGCGAGGAGAAATTGATCAAAGCGGGTTGGGATCTCATCAAACAGGAGCCCGTGAAAGGAAAAGCCCTCCTGCGCTTTGCGCGTGAGAAGCTGTATCCGATTCCTGAAATTCTTCTCGAAATGGGCCTGACCTATGATGAGAAATTGGAAGCCTTTAAGGGCCGAATCACGAAGCAGTTTCCAGAGAAATTTGCGGAGTGGATCGAGAAAATGCCCGAGTCCATTGAGCTGGATATTGAAGCCAAGCTGAAGACCATTCTTAGCGATCCTGTTACGGCCGCAATTCGCTTCGAGGTCGTGAACCAAGAGATCGATTGGTTTGACCTTCGCGTGGTGATCGATGTCGAAGGCGTAAATCTTTCCAAGGCGCAAATCCGCCAGCTGGTGGCGGCGCGAGGTGGCTATGTCCGGATGGACGATGGCTCCTGGATGCGTTTGGAGATCAAGCTCGATCCCGAGCAGCGCGATGCGGTGACTCGTTTGGGTCTCGATCCCTTCGATCTTTCGGGCGAAACCCACCGGATGCACGCGATGCAGCTGGCCGATCCCAAGGCGGCGGAAGTCTTCGACTCCAAGGCTTGGAAGAAGATCAAAGATCGTGCGCGTGACATCAACATCGATGTGAATCCTGATGTTCCTCCAGAGCTGAACGCGACCTTGCGACCCTATCAGGTGGAGGGATTCCAATTCCTCGCTTATCTCGCGACCAACGGCTTCGGTGGCATCCTTGCTGATGACATGGGTCTTGGTAAAACGATTCAGAGTATTACTTACCTCCTGTGGCTGCGTAAATCAGTGGAGGAAGCTCAGAAGACGGCGAAGAGAAAATTGGGACCGGCGCTCGTGGTTTGTCCGAAGTCGGTTCTTGATGTATGGGCGACGGAGGCAGGGAAATTTGCACCAGAGCTAAAGGTCAAGGTCCTGCGCACTCGCGATGATCTTGATATCGATGAGGTGACCAACGTTCTCGATATTCTCGTTCTGAACTACGCTCAACTCCGAGTCTGTGGTGATCAACTCAATAAGATTCGCTGGTTGACCGTGATTCTTGATGAGGGCCAGCAGATTAAGAACCCTGATTCGAAGGCCGCGAAATGCGCTCGTGAATTGGATGCCGAAAATCGACTCGTCCTCACTGGTACTCCGATTGAGAACCGCCTGATGGACATGTGGTCACTGATGGCCTTCGCGATGCCTGGTGTTCTGGGAACGCGGGCTTACTTCAAGCGTCGCTTTGATAAGCGGAAGGACCCAAGCAGTCAGAATCGCCTTGCGGCGCGTTTGCGTCCCTTCCTTCTGCGCCGGACAAAAGGGCAGGTTGCGAAAGATCTTCCGCCACGGACCGAGGAAGAAGTGTTCGCAGGAATGGAAGGAATTCAGGAAGAACTCTACAAGGTGGAGCTCAAGCGGATTCAGGAAGCATTGCTCGGCCTCGACTCCGACGAAGCGGTCAAGAAGAACAGCTTTGCGATTCTTCAGGGCCTCATGCGTCTCCGTCAGATCTGTTGTCACCCCGGTCTCATCGACCCGAAGTGGCTCAAGGAAGAGAGCGCGAAGATGAATGCTCTTTTCTACCTCTTGGACCAACTCCGCGAGGAAGGTCACAAGGTTCTCGTCTTCTCTCAGTTCGTTTCCATGCTCGATATCATCAAGACGCGTCTTGAAGTTGAGAGTCGTCCCTTTAATTACCTCACTGGTCAGACCAAGGACCGAAAAGGGGAGATTGAGAAATTCCAGACCACAAAGGATGCCTCGGTCTTCTTGCTCTCGCTGAAAGCGGGTGGTGCGGGACTTAACCTCACCTCGGCGTCCTACGTGATCCTTTACGATCCATGGTGGAACCCAGCGGTTGAGAACCAGGCGATTGACCGGACTCACCGAATCGGACAGAAGAATAAGGTCATCGCTTACCGTCTCCTGACGCGTGATTCGGTGGAGGAAAAGATTCGTATTCTGCAGCATCAGAAGACCGCTTTGGTCACCAATATTTTGGGCGACGAAGGCTTCGCAAGTAACCTTGGGATGGATGATCTTCAGTTTATCTTGAGCCACGGTGGAGCGGACGATGATGAACTCCCACCACCACCGCCTGTAATGAAGCAAGCGAAGGCGAAAGAGGTCGAATCTAAGTCTTCGGTTGCGCCAGCTCAGAAGATCGCCAAGGCTAAGAAGGCGGTGAAAAAAGCAGCAAAGAAGGCCGCGAAAAAGGCGGCAAAGAAAGCTCCCAAGAAGAAATAGACTCCCATAAATTTAAGCAAACCTCGGCCACGTCTTCGTGTGCCGAGGTTTTTTTTGGGCACGGAGTGGCGGCGGGACGCCGTCGCTCCGGGTTAGCTGGAGCGATGGACGAAGTTTTCCATGATCACCGTGATACAAGCGATGGCGAGGAAGATGGCGAAAATCTGAGCGATGAGGTAGACGAGAGTCATCAAAAAGAAGAAGGCACGGCTCCCATTTTGACGACGTTGATGAACGCGAGCACTGAAGAGGGTGACGGCGAGAGCGGCACAGCCACAGATGACAAAGCCAGAGATCACGAGCGGCGTGATTTTTAAAACGGCTCCGAGGAGTGCGATGAAAAGGAAAGCGGCTGGAAGAAAGAAAAGGGCGACCATTTTCCAAGTGGTCCACTCGGGGAAGGGATCGCCCTGAACCAGATCAAGCTCACCATCGAGGGGAGCTTGATAAGGATTCGAGGCCATGGTCGCAGTTTCAGGAACGACTCAAGTTGGTGATTTCTTAGGCTTTCTTTTCTTTGATGATGAAGGAAGCGGTGCCGACCACAAAGAGGAGGGCAAGGAATCCCATTCCGACCATCCCTGCTGGGAAGTCACCGAAGGTCTTTCCGGAGGTGGCCCACCAAGTGCCAATGGTGGCGACGGTGGTGGCGAAGATCATGAGGATATTCCAAATGATGCGTGCGGTGCCTTCCGGGCGTTTGTCTCCGAGGACCTTCTTCGAGTTCATGAGAAGGAAGAAAGTAAAGTAGGCGATTGGAATGAGTGAGCCTCCGATGACGGAGGTTGGGATGGCGAGGGCGGCTTTACTTTGGCCGGACCAGAAGAAGGGGAAGAGGCAACCCGAGAGCCCTGAGATGGTGCAGCCTAAGAAATAGGCGGGCTTTGATCCCATCGCTTTTCCGAGGAGTTCTTGGAAGGCGAGGCCATTAATCAGCATGAGAATGATGATGGTGGAAATGGCCATGCCGAGGACTCCGAGACCGAAGACTTTTTGTCCGACCACTTCGCCAGTGAAGGGCTTCAAAGTGATGGCGAGCGCGCCAGCATCACGGGAGTGGAGCATGGCGGCGAGCTTGTAGTCAGCTTCCTTGAGCACGGGAGCATTAGCGATGGTGTCATTCCAGATCTTCTTTTCTTCCTCAGTGTTGTTGGGGAGTTCTTTTACGAGAGCTCCTACAGTCTCCATTTTAGCAAGAGTCGGGTAGGTTTTGAGAGGATCGACGTCCTCAGTCTTGCCATGGAAGGATGAAGCGGAGGCGATGACGACACAGGCGGTAGCGAGGAAGAAGGGGACAAAGAGGCCGATGGAAAGGTCGGTGATGGAAAGTCCGCGATGCTTGGCTCCCCACTTCTTTTTCAAAAGAGTGTAGGGGAGGAGGAAGGTCATGTTGATCCCGACGGCAGTTCCGAAGGCCGCGAAGATCTTAGATTTTTGGGTGCTTACGATATATTTCTCCCACCACTCAGGGTTAGAAGAAGCGGCAATATCTGAGGCAAAGGTCGAAGAACTAGATGTGAGGAGCGAGAGGTCTGGAATGAAGCCGCCGAGGACGGATCCAAATTTTAAGCTGCCTGAAGAAACGAGGCTGATGACCACTGCGAAGAAGGAGATCACGATTAGTCCGACCATGACTTTAATAATGCGGTCGAAGAGCTTGGCTCCACCTCCTTCGGCCTGATAGAGGTAGTTGACGTAGAGTCCGATGACAAAGAGGACGACAATGATGGGCCATTGGAAGTTTTCGGTCCCCAGCAGGTTTTGTTGGATCGCGGCAGTGCCGAGGGAGAACTGTGGCATGGTCCAAACGATGTTCGCCATGATGGTGGCGATTAACCAAGACCAGCCGAGCAGAGGGTGGAGGTGCTTGTTGATCAATTGAAGCGGACGCTGCTCAGTGGAAAGGGTGACGTAGGCGATCGCGGAAAGCATAATGATGCCGCAAATCATGGCGAGAGGCTGGACCCAGAGCAGGTCGTAGCCGGAGACCACGCCGAGATAGAGCGCGCCTGCGAGCGATCCGCCTCCTAGAGTAATGGCACCTTGGAGCCAGCCGGGGCCGGAGATTTTCGCATAGCCGAAGAATTTCCCGAGGGCTCCTTTGTCCTTAACTTCCTCGATGACCTCGAGTTCGCGCTGATATTGGTCCTTGTCACTCATCTGCTAGGGACTGTCGGTAATCTGAGCGCGGACGAAAAGGAAAAATCGTAAATCTCACACACTCGGGATTGCGGGAAGAGGCGAGCGAGGTCACACTCCGCGCCTTGTCCGAGAAAGAGTCATCAACCGTTCCTCCGAGTTTTAGTAAGGACCTACAAGTTCTTACTAAGCTGCGACTGAATACCTTTGTCCTTGTGACGACCCTTTTCGGCTTCTTTTTGGCAGCGCAAGGGGAAGGTGGGATGAGCGGGAATTGGTGGCTTTTACTCCATACCTTGATCGGAACGGCGGCGGCGGCTTTTGGTTCGGCGGCTTTTAATCAGTTGATGGAGATCGAGGATGACGCGCGGATGGCGCGGACTTCTGATCGTCCTTTGCCTTCGAAGCGGATGGGGGTGATTAAGGCTTTTGGGATCGGTTGGGGCTTGGCGGCCTTTGGGGTGATTCACCTGCAAATCATGGTGAATGGGACGGCGGCGATTTTAGCGGCAGCAACGATTGCGATTTATGTCTTCGTCTACACGCCGATGAAGAAATGGCATTCTACGAATACTTTGGTCGGAGCGATTCCCGGAGCGATTCCTCCTTTGATGGGCTGGGTGGGCGCGGGTGGTGATTGGGCGGCTTGGGGTGGCTGGTTTCTCTTTGCCCTGCTCTTTTTCTGGCAGCTTCCGCACTTCGTGGCGATCAGTTGGCTTTGTCGGGAGGAATATGAGGAGGCGGGTTATCAAATGTGGTCGAATGGCGATGTCTCGGGTGGGAAGACTGTGAAGCTGTTTATGGGCTTTTCGCTCTGCTTGATTGGCTTGGTCATTGCAGGGGCAGTGACGGGGCTTTTTCCTTGGTGGGTGGCGATTGCGCACAGCATTCTGGTGGTCTATTTAATGCGGCCGATTTTGACCTATCGAGCCTCGGGCGAGCGAGCTCCGATGCGGAAGGCTTTTTTTGGAACTTTAATCTATCTTCCAGTGGTGTTGCTCGGCCTTGCCTTTACGTGGAGTTGAGTTAGCGTTCGCCCGAAGTGGATGTCAGCAAACTAGAGCCCGCCGAACGGGATCCGAAGAAGTTACGAGCGACCGCGTTTAAGCTCGTGATCTTCATGGTGATTAGCGGGCTTGTGCTTAGCTTTGCCTATCGGCGCTATCAGGAGCGGACTTATAATAGTGAGCGTCCGAGTCTTTTGACCAAGATTACGGAGCCAGAGGTTGAGTTGCTGACGGCTGATGGAAAGCTGAGGAATCTCCAAGAACTTAAGGGTCACGTCACCCTCGCGATGACGCTTTCGATGACGCCGCAGGCCGAGTCGCAGCCTTCCTTAGGGGCTTTGAAAGAGGTGATGGAAGCATTCAAAGATGCTCCCGAGAAACCGCGGATCTTGGTCTTTGTGCTCGATGGCTCAAATGCCGAGCCGGAGAAAATGAGCGGGCTTCTTTCCGAATATGGGGCGGAGCCTGAAGTGATGCGGGTGGTTGCGAATGAGGAAGGAAAGTCCTCCTTGCGCTCGTTTTTGAAAGCGAAGATGCGTTTCAATATCACGCCGACGGAGAAGGATGGAAAATTCGGCTATGACTCTCGGATCGTCCTCCTTGATCAACACCTTCACGTGAGGGGGTGGCCGGGATTTTCGCGAGGCTGGGATTTTGAAAAAGTGGCCCGTTTTGAGAAAGAGCGCGCCGAGGCTCTGAAGACTCATTCTAAGGATGAGGTCCGCCCACTTCCGATGAGCACTCCGCTTTTGCGCGAGATGTTGATTGGGTCGGTTCGATACCTCTACGAAAACCCTGACGAGAAAGGCCAAAAATGACCGATAAAAAGAAAATTACCCTCATCTATGCCGGGGTTGCAGTGATTTCAGTTTTGATTTTAGGCATGTCCTTCCTTCTGGCGGGGCTGAAGAAAGAGAAGCGACGTGAAGCTCCTGCGGCAACTGGTGTCGGGAAAGAGCAGGTTGATGAGATGGCGGTCTTGGAGGCTGACATTGAGTTGGAGCGTCAGGATGGCTCGAAGGTGATGCTCTCGGATCTCAATGATAAAGTCTGGTTGGCGGTTCAGTTCTATGCGGCTTGCCCCATGTGCGCGGAACGGAATGCCAAGCACTTGTTGGAAATTTACAAGGAGTTCAAAGGCAACGAGGACTTCATGGTGGCCTGTTTTTCGGTCGATCCGGAAGATGATACGGAAGAGAAGTTGGCGGACGTTCGCGATCGTCTCAGTGCGGATGCGGAGAACTGGTGGTTTTTAAAAGCGGATCGCGAGAAGTTGTGGAATTTCATGACGGAGAAGATGTTCTTCACGACCATCTTGGAGCGCTTTGAGCCGGCGGAAATTGCTTCGAAGGGACGTTGGGCGCATGATTTGGGGATTCAAGTTTATCGGGGGAATACCCTCGTTCACAAATGGGACGAAGGATTGCCAATTGATCAATTGCGAGATGAAATTAAGGAAGCTCTTCGTGAGCTCAAGGAGCCAAAGTCATGAGTGATTCTTCTCTTCTTAATCAGCCGATTTTAGAGGGCCGTGCGAAGGTCCTGAAGGTGGTCGTGTGGATTGTTACGATCGTTGTTCTGGGCCTAGTGATCGCAATGCGTTCGAAGTATAAATTCACGCAATCCTTAGAGGTTGAGGCCTACATAAAGATGCTGCCGAGCGTGGTGGCCTTGATCAATACCTTGGTGGCGGCCTGTCTTTTGGGCGGGCTGTGGTGCGTTGTTCGAAAGCAATACAAAGCGCATCAACGCTGCATGACGGCGGCTTTGCTACTCTCTTCAATTTTTCTAGTTTGCTACGTCGTTTATCATTTCACGATGCCTGAGACGAAGTTTGGCGATATCGATGGGAACTATAAAATCGATCCAGCGGAGCAAAATGCGGTGGGTGGTTTGCGCTATCTCTACTTGGTGATTTTGATCAGCCATATCGTAGCGGCCGCAGTGAGTTTCCCGATGATTCTGATGACTTTTGTCCATGCTTGGACGCGCGATTTTGCGAAGCACAAGAAGCTCGCTCGAAGGGTCTTTCCGCTTTGGCTCTATGTCGCGGTGACGGGGCCGATTTGTTACTGGATGCTAAAGCCTTACTACCTACCTTAGCGGGAGGGATAGGTGCTGCTGGCTTGATCAGAAGCCGCTTCGTGAGTAGTTTTCCCGAGTGGAAGAGATTTGGAAAAGCGGGGTCATGGGCGTGGGAATCGTGTTCATCGGTCTTTGCGTGGGTTCGTTTTTGAATGTTGCGATTCATCGGCTTCCGCGCGGGCTTTCGGTGAATGATCCTAAGCGTTCTTTTTGTCCGCATTGTAAGACGACGCTACCAGCTTGGCAGAATTTGCCCATTGTGACCTGGCTTCTTCAGCGGGGGAAATGCCGGTCCTGCTCTGCGCCGATCGCGGTGAGGTATCTCTTGGTCGAGGCCTTGACGGGCGCGCTTTATTTTGCGGCGTGGTATTTTTTCCCGATGGTCAGTGCCATTCTGGCCATCGTGATGTTTACGATTTTGGTCACGGTTTCCTTTATCGATGCCGAGCATCAGTTGATCCCGATTTCATGGACTACGGCGGGAGTGGTGATCGCTTTGGTGGGGAGTCTTTGGGCGCCTCGACTTTTAGATCTGACGAATGAGGTTTTCACCTCGATCGATCCTAGCAAGTGGCTTGGTCTGCGCACTGCCGCTCTGGGTTGGTTCGTGGGTTTTGGCTCGCTGTGGTTGGTGGTGATGCTAGGTAAGTTGATTTGGGGGCGGCTTAAGATGGACTTTGACGAAGCGACCGAGTGGAAGTTGCAGGAGGGATTTGAGGAATGTGAGCAGCTTCACTGGGTGATTGGGGAGGAGGGGTATTCGTGGGATGATCTTTTCTTCCGGAGCACGGATCGCTTGGTGATTGAGGGGCATGGATTCAAAGTTGATGGGAAGCGCCAGCCCGCGAAAGAGATTGTGATTCGGAAGGATGATTTTTCGATTGGGGAGCAGAAGTGGACGATTGAGGATTTGAAATCGCTGGAGGGAAAAGCGACGAAAGTCTCGATTCCTCGAGAAGCGATGGGAATGGGGGACCCTCACTTGTTGGGAATGATTGGGGCCTTTTTGGGATGGCCGTCGGTGATTTTCGTCATCTTTTCGAGCTCCATTTACGCAATTATCGCGGCGACGGTGGCGAAAGTAGGCTTTGGGAAACCCTTACCCTACGGGCCTTTCTTGGCTTTAGGGGGCCTAACTTGGCTTTTCGGTGGCTGGCAGTTGTGGGTGGCCTATTTTCAGTCAATTGAAGGGCTTTATGCGCCCTAAATCACTGGTTTTAAGGGCGATTCTTTTAAGATCTCCTGATTTGACAGAGAGGGTTCCTTTTTTTTACTCTTTGGGGTGATCTTTCAACGAAAGGTCTTTTTCCAAAAACGTTCCCAACCAAAATGAAGAGTCGAATTTTAAGCGCCCTGCTCCTTGGCAGTATCATTACTCCTTTAACAGCGCAGTCTGCTAGGAAGGCCAATAGTCCCGAAGCCTTGAAAAAAGCGGCTCTTAATATCGACAAGTATGTCGCTGAAATTTTCCGCAAAAAGAAGCTCGGGGTTCCAGCAGTGGTTGACGATCCGACTTTCCTTCGTCGTAGTTTCTTGGTTGCGGCAGGACGGATTCCAACCTTGGAAGAAGCTTCGAGCTTTTTGGAGATTGATGATCCAAATAAGCGGGAAATGCTGACGGGCTACCTTTTGCAGAGCGATGGATATCGTAGTCACATGCAGAACTATGTATTCGATCTTCTCCGTGCCAAGGATGACGGACCCAATGGAACAGGAGCATTTTCGGCTCCCTACATGAACTTCATTCAGGAGTCCGTCGCAAACAACGTTCCTTGGAACAAGTTTGCTCACAGTCTGATCTCTGCGAAGGGAATTGCTTGGGAAAAAGGGAATGGAGCCGTTGGTTACTACATCCGAGACAAGGGGATGCCTTTGGACAATCTTTCCATCACGATGCAAATCTTCACAGGTGAGCGTCTGGAGTGTGCGCAGTGTCACGATAGCCCTACGAACAAGTGGGAGCGGATGGATTTCTTCGAACTCGCAGCTTTCACTCACGGGCAGCGTGAGATCAACGAAGGAGTTTGGAGAAAGGCCATGAGAGGGTATGACGATAAAAAATACGAAAACGGTTTCCGCCGTTCTGATATCGGTCGCGTCTTTTACTGGCTGCGCGATAATGTGCACTACGGCACTCTTGAGGACCAAGGAGCGGGACGGATTAAGCTTCCTAGCGATTACCAGTATAAGGATGGAGACCCCGGCGAAATGGTTGGTGGCAAAACTCAGTTTGGAAAACGCATACGGACTTCAGATCGCAAGGATAGCGGGAAATCCCGTGTTGAGTTTGCCGACTGGATGACCACTGAGAATCCAAATTTTGACTACATTGCGGTGAACCGGATGTGGGAGCGTGTCATGGGGAGTCCATTGACTTACCCAGTTGATGAATACGTGAAGCCAGATAAGACCGCCTCTCCTGCGCTGACCAATTACCTTAGCCGCCTGATGGTTGACCTCGGCTATGACCTTAAGGCCTTTCAAAATGTTCTTTTGTTAACGAAGACCTTCCAATTTGCGGCGAACCCCAAGGCCTTTGAAGCGGGAGTCCCTCAAGCTTTCAATGGACGTCAGCTTGAGCGTATGAGCTCGGAGCAGATGTGGGACTCACTCGTGACTCTTGTTGCGGAAAAGCCCGATAAACTCGCTAAGCGAAAGTTCAGTGACCATATCTACTACAATAATCGTCCGGTGCTCGTAGGTCAGAAGACAATGGGTCAGCTTTCCAAAGAGGTGGTATCAATCAAGGACCCCGAAAAATATCGTGAGTATGCCGAAGCATTGATGGCAGACTTCAAATCCGGTGGCGGAAGTGCCGGTGACGAAGACATGATGATGATGGCTTCCAAGTCACGCCCCGGACCAGCGAAGGGCATTGCGCGCGCTTCCGAGCTCGCCGCACCTGCTCCTGCTGGTCACTTCCTCCGTGAGTTCGGTCAGTCTGACCGTGAGCTCATTGGGGCTGCGACGACTGAGGCAAACGTCGCTCAGACTCTTGAGATCATGAATGGTCACGTCGAGAAGATGGTCGTCGCGAATAGCGGTGCTGCCGTATACGACGCCCTTAAAAAGGGGACGACGGAAGCGGACAAAACCCGCTACATTTACTATGCAATCCTAAGCCGTCCTCCAAGTGACGATGAGATGAAAATGCTCATGCGTGATGTCATCGATGGCAGCAAGGAGAGCTACCAAAATCTCGTTTCCGCCCTCGTCGCAACTCACGAATTTATGTTCGTTCAATAGCCCTCTTTTATTCCCAGCCAACACCCAACCTTAAAAAAAATATGGATACCAATCCCTTCATGAAAGCCGATGAACTCGGTCGTCGCCAATTCCTCGTTAATGCCGCTCGCAGCTATCTGGGAGTGAGCGTTGCACCAATGCTCGGTGCGGGCCTCGCAGGATCAGCCTTCGGTCAGTCACACACAGGTGGAGCGAAAGCTGAGCACGTCATCTTCCTCAACATGGGCGGGGGAATGAGTCACCTCGATACTTTCGATACCAAGCCTAATAATAAGGATGTTCAGGGACCGGTCGAATCAATCAGCACTTCTGGTGACTTCCAAATTTCTCAGTATCTTCCCGATACCGCCAAAGTGGCTAATCACATGTGTGTGATTAACTCGATGACCTCCAAGCAGGGCGCGCATAGCCAAGGACAGTATCTTCTTCACCGGAGCTACTCTCCTCGTGGAACGATCGTTCACCCTGCGATTGGGGCATGGGTTGTTCGTCAGAAGGGACGTAAGAACGCGACGCTTCCAGGTTTCGTGACCGCGAACACCAGCCCGGGGGTTTCCTCTCCTGGCTTCTTTGGAGCTGAATTTGGTGGCGTTCCCCTTGGTCGTCCGGACGAAGGGCTTAAGAACTCAACGCGCGCCGATTCTGTCACAGAAGAGGACTTCAAGCGTCGCCTCGCGATTGCTGATGCGCTTAACAAGACCTTCCACGAGAAGTATCAGACTCCAGCGGTGAAAGCTTACGACAGTCTCTATGAAGAGGCCGTGAAGTTGATGCAAAGCTCTGACCTCAAGGCCTTCGATATCAACCAAGAGCCTGCAAAAGTGCAAAATTCCTATGGCAAGAATCGCTTCGGTCAAGGTTGTCTCTTAGCACGTCGTCTCGTCGAGGCTGGTGTGCGCTTTGTGGAAGTTTCTCACGGTGGTTGGGATACTCACTATGACAATTTCAACAACGTCGAGAATAAGGCGAAGACCCTCGACCAAGCATACGCGACGCTCCTCGCTGATCTTGAAAAGCGTGGTCTCCTTGAAAAGACCCTCGTAGTCATTGCGACCGAGTTTGGTCGGACTCCGAAAATCGTCGAAGAGCATAACTCCGGCCGAGATCATCACCCTGCATGTTTCTCCGCTGTCATGGCAGGAGGCGGAATTGCAGGTGGCCAGAAGTACGGAGCCAGTGACAAAAACGGAAATCGTGTTGCCGAAAATGGGGTCACCATTCAGGACTTCAATGCGACCATCGGTCATGCTCTTGGCATCGATCATACCCAAGTCGTTAGTTCGCCCAGTGGCCGTCCCTTCCGCATGGGTGGTGCTGATGCTGAGCTTGGCAAGCCGATCACTTCGATCTTTGGCTAGTCCACAAAGGCTAATCTTTCAAAAGCGGTTCCTGTTCCTTGAGGGGCTGCTTTTTTTTGCTCAACAGGAGCGCCCGCCGTCGGTGTCGCTTGCAGGCGCGAGGGCTGAGTCTTCTAGAATGCCCTTGCTCTTCTTCCACACGGAGAGGGCCTCGGCGATCATCCAGATTTCGATGAGGATGGTAGCGAAGCCAAACACAAAGAGGAGCCAATTTCCAGCTTCCGCAAAGTTACGCAAGTTGACTGACATTGCGATCGCGGGAAGGACTAACATGAGGATTCCGGGAATGATGGTGAAAGCGAAAGGGAGTCCTCGACGTCTCAGCCAAAAGGTGATGACAAGAAAGGCGAGGCCGGCGAGGAGTTGATTGATGGCTCCAAAAAGTGGCCAAAGAATCAGACCACCTTTTCCGGGAACTCCGCCGGGCGCTTCGGGCATACGAGCAATTAAGTAAGCAACGATGACTGCAAACAAGGTGGCGCCGTAACGGTTGGTGAGGAGGCGAAGAGGGTTTGTTTTACTCTTTGGGCGACTCAGTGAGGCAGCGAGTTCTTGCACGACGTATCGTTGTAATCGGCAGGCGGTATCGAGAGTCGTTGCGGCAAAAGAGGCCACGAAGACTCCCATCAGGGCCACGGCGAAGTCGGCACTTAGGCCAAGAGCTTTCAAAAAGTTTGCGCTACCATCGACGAAAGCGCCAATTTTGGCGGCGAGCCCACTGGCGGCACCCCAAGAATGGTAGCGAGCTTGGTAGGCTGATTCGCCGACGAAAAATTCCGCCCCAACCGTCGTGCCGAGTCCTAGTCCAGCGACGCAGGCGAGGATCACGAGTACTGCTAAGAAGCCCTCAGTCAGCATGGAGCCGTAGCCGATGAATTGCGCGTCGGTTTCACATTTCAACTGCTTTGATGAAGTTCCGGACGAGACAAGGCAGTGGAAACCCGAGATGGCACCGCAGGCGATGGTGATGAAAAGGAAGGGGAAGATCGCTGGAGCTCCTTCGGGCGACCAATTAAAAGCAGGGGCGACAATTTCGAGAGGCTGGCGCTCTTCGCCACTGACCGGCACACCACCGATCACGGCGGCTACGACGAGGCCAATGACCACAAGCCCAAGGGTAAAGAGAAGCTGCAGTGAGTTGATGTAGTCTCGGGGTTGCAGGAGCGTCCAGACGGGGAGGATGGAGGCAATGACGCAGTAAGCCAACAGAGCGGCGCACCAATCCAAGATCTCCCAAGAGGCGAGATAGCGATTAAAATCTCCGAGGAGGCTTTCATTCCCGTATTGCACCGAGAGCATCATGAGCGCGAGGACAAGGAGCGAAGGGATGAGGATGTTGATTCCTTTCCGGTGAATCAAAAGCCCGATCATGATCGCGAGGGGGATTTGGATGAGGCAGGGGAAGATCGATTGCGGATACATCTTAAAGACCGCCGCAATGACGAGGCCAAAGATGGCGAGGACAATTGTCAGGGCCAGAAAGAGAATGGTGAGAAAGAGAATGCGGGTCCGCTTGGTGATCACGCGTCCGGCGATATCTCCGACGGTTTGGCCTTTGTTCCGGAGGGAGACGACGAGCGCGCCGAAGTCGTGAACGGCGCCGATAAGGATTGAGCCAAAAAGCACCCAGATTAAGGCTGGAACCCATCCCCAAATTACCGCGACGGCGGGGCCTACGATTGGGCCGGTCCCGGCAATCGAGGTGAAGTGGTGACCGAAGAGAACCTTTTTGTCACTGGGGACAAAGTCGACCCCGTCTTCGAATTCCAGCGAAGGAACGTTGGCGTCAGGGTTCAGTCGAAAGAGTTTTTGCCCCAACCATTTTCCGTAGGTGTGATAGGCCACGAAGTAGAGAACAAAAGCCCCCAAAGCAATGGCGAGAGTGCTCATGGCTTAAAGGGATTTTTGTTTGCTTTCGAGCGCTTCGAAAACAGGAGCGGGAACATAGCGGCGAACCGTTTTTTCCCAGCCATCGGGACCAATGAGTCCCATCACCATGCTGGATGAGAGCTCCGCTTTGTCGCGTGGGGGCATGAGGAAGACGGTGTTAATATCAGGAGCCATGTCGCCATTGATATGACGCATGACACGCTCGTATTCGTAATCTCCAGGCGAGCGGATGCCGCGAAGGATGAACTCGGCGTCCACTTCCTTGGCGTAGTCGACGAGGTAGCGATTGTCGAAGTGGGTGAAGGTCAGGCGTTCACAAGAAGGGATGGATTCTTGCAGAAGCTCAATCCGTTCCTGCGTGCTGAAGGTGTAATTTTTGGACGGGTTTTGCCCAATCGCGACGACTAAGCGGTCAAAGAGTTCCAGTCCCTGGCGAATCATCCAGAGGTGTCCATTGGTGGGGGGATCAAAACTGCCTGCGTAAACCGCTGTCTGCATCCCTTACTTGATCATTTTTTCAATGATGGCGCGAGCGCGCATTTTCTTCATCCACTTTTCAAAGTTGGCCTTCTTTTTCTCAGACTCGACGCGTCGCTTCATAAGCTCACGAGCATCTGCGAAAGATTTTTCGGGAGGGCCGGGGACACGTTTCAATACTTGAATGATATTGAAGCCAAAATTGTCTTCAAGCGGGCCCATCATTTCATGACCTGTCGTTTCGAAGAGGAGGAAGCCAAATTCATGATTGAGGTCAGTGCGTGGAATGTCTTTCCAAAGTCCGCCGTCTTCCGCTTTTGAATCGTTCGAGTATTTCGTTGCAAGCTCGGCAAAATCCTCTCCAGCGGCGAGCTTTTTAGCGATGTCTTCAGCAAGTTTCAACTGAGCTTCAGGTCCGTCTCCAAGATCTTTACGGAGGTAGATGCGCTTGTAAGTGCCGACGTCTTTCTTTCGATCACGATTCGCGAGCGCCCAGCCAGCATACTCAGCTTTCAGCTCTGCTTCCTTGGGGGGAGGGACGTCTCCAAAGTGCTGCGCGCGCACGATTTGCACGAGGAGTTCTTTCCGCTGTTGTTCTTTGAACTGGTCACGGGTGAGGTTCGTCGCTTTGAGATACTTGCGGAATAAAGCTTCATCACCATTGTAAACGTTTTGGATGATGCGCTTCACCTCAGCTTCAATGTCTTGGTCAGGGAAGGCTCTCACGCGGTCCTTAAACTCTGTGAAAATGATGGTGCGGTCGATTAGTTCATCGAGAATGCCTAATTTTAACTCGCTAAGCTGCTGCTCGTAAACAGGGCCGCGACGAGGATTGCGGGCCATTAAAACCGACTGCATGGGCGCCACTTTGATCATGAGCTCATTGAGCGTGATCACTTCGCCATTCACCTTGGCGGCTACGCCGTTCACCAAAATAGGGCCTTCTTTGGGGCGAATTTGTTGCTTGGCCGCGTTTTTGACGTCTTGGGCAGCTGCGGGTGCAATTGCGCTCAGGGAGAGGAGGCCTATGGAAAAGGCCATCGAAAATCGGGAGTTCATTGGAAGTGGGGTTTCTAGAGGGTTTTAAGGAGCTGAACTGCTTCATGCAGCTTATCGGTAGTTTTGCGCGAACTCAAGCGGGGAAACTTGCCACCTGGAGGGAGGATATATTCGCCATTTCTTTGGAGCATGAGGCGATCGTTGTTGATTTCAACCATTTGCACACCCTTGGTCGAAGCGATGACTCGCAGGCGGTTTGTTTCGATTAAATTGGCGACAGGTTCAGGAATTCGACCAAAGCGGTCACGCCAGTCTTTCTCGATCCCTTTGATTTCCTTCTCGCTGCGGGCGGAAGCGAGTTGTCGATAGGCCGCCACTCGCATTTCGGGATCTGGTCCATAGCTCCGAGGAAAGTAGGCGGGGGCCTTTTGTTTGTCCCCATCCCAAGTGCTTTCGGAGTAGACGAGGAAGTCGATCCTTACCTGAGCATCCGCACGTTGCATCGGGTTCTTGCCTTGCAATTGCTCCACCGAAGTTTGCAGGAGTTGGCAGTAGAGCTCAAAGCCCACCGCCGTGATGTGGCCAGATTGCTTGGTTCCGAGCAGACTACCCGCGCCGCGAATCTCCAAATCCCGCATCGCAATTTTGAAGCCGGATCCCAGTTCGGTGTACTGCTTGATCGCGCTGAGTCGTTTCTTGGCATCGCCGCCCGCGATGAGATCGCTGGGTAAGAGAAGGAGAGCGTAGGCGCGCCTTCCGGCGCGACCGACCCGTCCTCGGAGTTGATAAAGATCGGCCAGTCCGAAGCGATCCGCGCGATCAATGAGAATGGTGTTGGCGTTTGGGATGTCGATCCCGCTTTCAATGATCGTGGTCGCCAGCAAGACATCCGCTTGGCCGTCGACAAACTGGTGCATGACCTTTTCTAAATCCTCTCGATCCATCTGCCCGTGGCCAATCACGACCTTGGCTTCGGGAACGAGGGCTTCGATCTTTTTCTTCATGCCCTCGATGGTGCCGACGCGATTGTGCAGGAAGAAGACCTGTCCGCCTCGCGTGAGTTCCCTTCGGATCGCGTTGCGAATAAGCCGTTCATCGTAGGCGCAAATCGAGGTTTGAACGGGAAGGCGATTAGGCGGGGGAGTGTCAATCGTCGACATGTCCCGCGCGCCCATTAGGGAAAGATAAAGAGTTCTCGGAATCGGCGTGGCCGAGAGCGTGAGGACATCGATTAGGCGGAAGCGTTCTTTGAGGAGTTCTTTATGCCGGACCCCGAAGCGTTGTTCTTCGTCCACCACGAGGAGACCGATTTTCTTGTATTCCACGCCTCCCGAAAGAAGGCGGTGGGTGCCGATGACAATGTCCACGCGCCCTTCGCGAAGACCTTCGAGGGTGTCTCGTGCTTCCGCGGGAGATTGCAAACGGCTGAGCAGACGAATCTCGACAGGATAGTCGCTCATGCGGGCCTTAAAAGTCCGCAAATGCTGTTCTGCGAGCACGGTGGTGGGTGCGAGGATGGCCACTTGCTTCCCTCCCGTGACTGCTTTGAAAGCGGCCCGAATCGCGACTTCCGTTTTGCCAAAGCCAACGTCGCCACAAATGAGGCGGTCCATCGGGCGGGGCGATTCCATGTCAATTTTGGCATCTTCAATCGCCTTCCGCTGGTCCGGTGTTTCGGTAAAGGGGAAGGAAGCTTCAAACTCCTGCATCCACTTGCCATCTGGAGCATGGGCGTGTCCGGTCTTGGCATCGCGTTCCGCTTGCAGACGCAGAAGCTGGGCCGCGTAGTCCATCACGGCGGCTTCTGCGACAACACGGGCCTTCTTCCACTTTCGGTCGCCCAGCTTGTTGGACTTAGGAGTGCCGCCTCCGATTCCGACGTAGCGAGAGACGAGGTGGCTTTGATCAATGGGGACATGGAGCGTGGCGCCGCTTTGATACTCGATGCCTAGTTCTTCTTGTCCTTCTTCGCCATCGACGAGGCCGATGAATTCACCAATCCCGTAGTCGGCGTGCACCACAAAGTCTCCTTCATTCAACTCGTGCACGCCCGCGATGGCGGCGGCATTTCGCTGGTGGGTAAGTTTCTCTTTTCCGCGAGTTCCCGGGAGATGTTGGCGGCCAAAAATTTCAAGAGTCGAAAGTACGACAAGTTTCAGACTTGGGGCGACAAAGCCCTTTGCGAGGCGACCCTCGACGCAGGTGAAGTCCGACTCATCGCACTCGAGGATTTCTAGGAAGCGATGCTTCTCCGCTTTACTCGGAGCAACGAGGCCGATCTCGTATCCTTCCTTCGACCAATCCTGGAGTTGCTCCAGAAAAAGCCCTCGACTGGAGTCTGCCACCACAAAGTCGCCCGCTTCAAAGCCCGCGGCGGGGGAGGGGTAAAGCTCGGCGTCCCAGTTTTCATTGGGGATCTTATCGATGAGATAGTGCGCGATCTCGCGATCATCTTCATCGACTGCGACGATGACATCATCGGGTTGCAACCAACTTGAGAGAGGGGCTCCCGTGCTTTGAGCCTCTTTCTTGATCTCAAGAGTGTCCAACTTGCGAGTGGTTGTCTGAGTTTCGACATTGAATTCGCGAAGGGACTCGATCTCATCTCCAAAAAATTCCACGCGAATCGGGTTCGCCATTTGTGGCGGGAAGAAATCGAGAATGCCACCACGCCGCGCAAATTGGCCGCGTTGGAAAATCTGTGGATGCTCTTCGTAGTCCCGTTCTACGAGCCAAGCGATCAGTTCCTCGGGCTCGATCTCTTGTGCGAGGCTGAGCTTGAGTTCTGTTTCTGCGATCGATCCCAGTTCCGGCGCGGGTGCCTCCCAGGAGGAACGCGACAAGACTACGGGCGTGTCTGGTGACTGGGCGATCCGGTGCAGGGTGGAAATGCGCTCGGCTTCGCGGTCTGGATCCGTCAGTTCCTGCTCGATTACGACCGTTGGCTCCGCGAGGACAAGTGCGGGGCATTTCCAGAATGAGAACTCCTCGGCGAGCTGGTCCCGGCGTCGGGCGTGGGGAGTGAAGACCCAAACGCGACCTTTTTTTGCCTCCTGAGCCTTGAGCAGGGCTGCAATGAGGTATCCCTCGGCCGCTGGATCGCAATTTCCCAGTAAAATGGGGTGAGGGCAGCTTGTGGGCACACCTTCCCACAAGGGAAGGGCCATGCCCCGCCACTGGTCCTTGGGAGATCCGACGTCCACGCCAAAGGCTATAAACTCAAGCGATCGAGAGCGCAACCGACTCTCTCGTCAAAAAAAGGGTAAAGATTCACTTGTCAAAAATCGGTCCCCATCCTAAAGCTCCGCCGCGCAAGTGATTAAACGAGCGCAAAAATCCAACCCAAAGCGCAGATAGCTCAGTTGGTAGAGCAGTTGGCTTTTAACCAATTGGTCCTGGGTTCGAGTCCCAGTCTGCGTACCATTTTCTAAACCGTGATGCCTTAAAGGGTTTCACGGTTTTTTTGTCTCCGGGAAGTCGAAAAGGGTAACATAGTGGTGCAGTTTATGGCCTTCCATAAAGTTTTGGAGTTCCTTTAGCCTCCTTGGCGCGATCGCTTCTACGCTCACCGGATCGGGGGGGAGAGGACAACGGTTATTGGCTATTTTCTCGATTGATTTGCCGATTTAGGGGAGGTCTACGCTACCTATGTAGATGGCTATCACACTTCTCGCGTGGCTCGCGTGGGGATATTTACTGAAGAGGATAGACTTAAAAGAACTTCCCTTCGTCGCCTTCCCATTTGCGGCGTTTGCGTTTGGTGAGGCGGCCTTGGTCGCCTTCTTTGCGGGCTTGGCGGTTGGCTTTTTCGGCGAGGCGGCGTTCTTCGGCTTCGGCTAAGATTTCGGCCGGGGTGTGGTCTTGGTAGGCGGCTTGGGCGATGGGGGCGGCGACTCGTTTTTCGAGGAGTTCGATGACTTCGATGGTCCGCTTGTAGGCATTTCCGTGGGCGGGGATTTCGAGGGTGTCGCCAATTTTTAGGGCGGCGCTGGGTTTGAGGTTTTTTCCAGCGCGTTTGATTTTGCCTGCGGAGCAATCGTGCGAGGCTTGGCTGCGAGTTTTATAAAGTCGAACGGACCAGAGCCATTTATCAACACGCATCTTTCTTGGAAGGTTTCAGGGGCGGGGGAATGAGGAGGACGATCTCGCCTTTGACTTTGCGTTCGGAGAAGTAGGCTTTGACTTCGGTCGAGCTTCCGTGGTGGAGGGTTTCGAAGGCTTTGGTGAGTTCTCGGGCGACGCAGATGGGGTGATCGGGAGCGAGTTCGCTGAGGATTTCGAGGGTGGAAGGGAGGCGGTGAGGGGACTCGAAAAAGAGGGTGGTTTCTTGTGCGTCGAGGGCTGCTTGAAGTTGTTTGCCGCGTTTGCCTTTTTTGACGTGAAGGAAGCCTTGGAAAGAAAAGGGGTGCGGGGGAAAGCCGGAGGCAACGAGGGCGGTGGTGATGGCGGAGGGGCCGGGGAGGACGGTGAATTCGACATCTTGATCGCGGCAGGCTTTGAGAAAGCGGTGGCCGGGGTCGGAGAGGCAGGGGGTGCCGGCGTCTGAGATGATGGCGATTTTTTCGCCGGACTTTGCGCGTTCGATGAGTTCGGGGATGCGTTGATCTTCGTTGTGATCGTGGAGGGAGATGAGGGGGCGGGAGATTTCGAGATGGTTGAGGAGCTTGCGTGAGTGACGGGTGTCTTCGCAGGCGATGAGGTCGGCTTCGCGGAGGGACTCGACCGCGCGATAAGTGATGTCGCCGAGGTTCCCGATGGGAGTGGGGACGAAGGTGACCATGGGGTTGAGGTCGGGTTTAGCAGCCATCGATTTTAGATGCCGTCGGCGAGGCGAGCGATGATGGATTGGGAAGCACGTTGGAGGGCGTCGGGGAGGGCGTTGAGGCGGGCGGTTTGGAGGTTGTCATCCACGAAGAGTCGGGTGTGGCCGCGGGTTCGGCCTTTATCGAGGACCTTGCCGCTGGGGTCGGTCAGTTGATAGGAGAGGGTGACTTCAAGTCTGAGTTCTTCCGAGCGGAGGACATCCTCGGTCGAGGAGCGGGCTTGGCGGTAGGAGAGGTCATCGAGGGTGATGCGGAGGGTGGTGTCGGATTTACTAGCGGAGGCGAGGCGGTAGGTGCCGTCTTGCACGAGGGCATCGACCAAGGAATTCGTGGTGAGGGCTTCGACACGCGGAAAGACGACGCGGCTGGTGGCGAGCGGGATGTGGATGGAATTGACGGCCTCTAGGTGGGCCGGCTTGTTCCCACCGAAGCGATAGCCCGCACAGGAGGTGAGGCTATGGAGTGACGCTAGAAGGAGGGCGAGAGGAAGCAGGCGCATTTGGGATCTTATTGGGCGCTGAGTTTATTGATCCAGCTCTGGGCCTGGGAGCGGAGGGGGCCGGGGCCGGACTTGCTAGCGGCTTCTTTGTAGTAAAAGAGGGCGGAAGAAGTTTGACCTTTTTTACGGTAGAATTCGGCGACGTCAAAGGAACGCTGGATGTCGCCGGAAGCGAGCTTACCGATTTGACTCTTGGCGAGCTTGGCTTGCTTGCTGTTGGGGTAGCGGAGGAGGAGGTCATCGAAGGCTTGTTTGGCGCGGTCGAGGTTGGCGCTGTCTTGGTTTCCATCTTTGGCTTCGGCGAGAAGAATGGCCCCGATGCGGTATTGGGCTTCGGGGGCGTATTGAGAGTCTGGGTAGTCGCGCGTGAGTTGGCGGTAAGCGGCGATGGCGCGGGCGGTGCCGGTGGCTCCGGATCCTCGGCTTTCGTGAACTTGTCCGATGGCAAACTGAGCTTTGTCCGCTGAGGCCGCGCGGGGAGCATTGTCACGAACACTGGCGAGCATGGCGGTGGTTCGCTTGATTTCGATACGGGATTTGATGCCGATGAAGGAGTTGGTGATGTGACCTTGAGCAACTTGGTGAGCGATGGTCTCTTGGCGTTTGATCGCTTCGGCGTAGTGGGGGGAGGCGGGGTATTTGGTGACGACGGCATTGTAGGCGTCGAAGGATTCGAGGAGCTCGCCTTGGCTTTCGAGGATTTTGGCGTAGCGATAGGCTGCGTCGCCGGCGTTTGGAGAGAGCGGGTATCTGACGTAGACGGTCCGGAAGTCTCTGGCGGCGCGGCCGATTTTTCCAGCGGCTTGGGAGGCCTTAGCATTGTCGTAATATCCTTGCGCGGAGCTTTCGCCAGCGCGGGTGGTGCTGGCAAGTTGAGGGGAGTTAGGATTGCTGCTGCAGGAGGGTAGGAAAAGTGAGGCTGAGAAAAGGACAGCCGCATGCTTGATTGAAAACATGGTAAAAAGTTACCGAGTCCTCTGAAAAAGAAAAGGGAGCATTTTTAGAACCGAGGACGAGGGAGGAATGTGCTAGTTTACGGGCGATGTCAGGAACGCGTGTTTGTGAATGGATTCTCCGGATCGCTTTGGGAGGTTTTTTTATTTGGAGTGGGGGGATGAAGTTACCTGACTTAGGGGCATTTACGGAATCGGTGGGGAATTTTCAGTTTCCGATGGAGGAACGCTTGCCGGGGGATTTGGAAGCGAGTTTTGAGGCTCCGATGGATGCTTATGTGGCTTATTCTTTGCCGTGGTTTGAGATTTTTGCGGGTTTGGCGGTTTTGAGCGGATTTGGGAAGTCGGCGGGTTTGGTGATTTTGGGAGCTTTGCTGGGGTCTTTTAATTTGGCTTTATGGTCGGCTTGGGATCGAGGGATTACGGATTTGCAATGTGGATGCCATGGGGTGTCGGAGACTCCGACGGACTATGGGATGAAGATTGCCTCGAATTTTGGATTGATGGTGGTGATTGGGGTGATTTTTTGGCTGATGTGGAGGGAGAGGCGAAAAATGATCGGAGAAGAGTAAAGGTGGACACTCTGGAGAGATGTCCCTCCGGAGAGAGGCTTGATTCGTGAGGGGGGCGGAATATGATTCGAGCATGACCTACGCTGAACGTTTGAATGCCCGCCTTGAAGTGACTGGATCTGCTCTTTGTGTGGGCTTGGATCCTCGGCCGGATTCGACGGAGGGTGGGGTGGAAGGGATTCCGGATTTTTTACGTCGAGTGGTGGGGGAGACGGCGGAGTATGCGGCGGCCTTTAAGCCGAATATTGCTTATTTTGAGGCGATGGGGCTGCGGGGGCTGGAGATTTTAGATGAATTACTGGGAGAGATGCCAAAAGAAGTGCCAGTGATCTTAGATGCAAAGCGGGGTGATATTGGAGAGACGCAGAAGTATTATGCGCGGAGTTATTTTGAGAACTGGGGGGTGGATGCGGTTACGCTGAGCCCGTTCATGGGCTATGATACGCTGGAGCCATTTTTGGATTGGGAGGGGAAGGGTATTTACCTTTTGGCAGTGACTTCGAATCCGGGGAGTGCGGATTTTCAGAGGAGGGATTGTGAAGGAAAGGCGGTTTTTGAACGAGTGGGTGAGCTTTGTGCACGAGCGAAAGCGGAGGGGAAGAAGACGACGGCGGGATTGGTGGTTGGGCTGACAAATGCGGATGGGGATGTGCTGGCGAACTTGCCGGACGTGCCGCTTTTGATTCCGGGTTTGGGTGCGCAGGGGGGATCGCTGGATTCACTGAAGGGGAGTGGTCGGGAGGCGGCGAGTGTCATCAATGTTTCGCGTGGAATCACCTATGCCGAGGGGAATACTAACTACGCGGGCTTGGCGAAACATTGGGCGGAAGAGATCGCTCGGAGTCTTTCTTAAGATGGAGCAGAAGAAGAGGAATTCGGGATTGAAACCGAAGAAGGGATGGCCGGGGAGGAATTACACCTTCTGGCGTCATCGGCTTTTGCCTCAGTTGTTGAAGAAAAGAGAGGGGGAAACAAAGGCGGCGATTTTGGCGCGGCCGGACGAGGGGGTGATCCGCGCGACTTGGATTGGGCATGCTTCCTTTTTGGTGCAGTTCGGAAGTCATGCGGTGATCTTTGATCCGAACTGGGCGAATTTCCATGGTCCGGTGAAGCGGCAAATGGAGCCGGGCTTGGAGTTGGAAAATTTGCCGGACTTGGATTTGGTTTTGGTTTCGCACGCGCACTTTGATCATCTGCATAAGAAGTCGCTGCGGGCGATTCATGCGAACGAGGGGATCGTGGTGCCGCAGGGAAGTGGGAATTTGGTGAAGCGGCTGGGATTTTCGAATGTCTTGGAGATGAAGGTTTGGGAGGAGAGGGAGATTGAGGGGATGAGGGTGGTGCATACGCCGAGTCATCATTGGGGGGCGAGATATGGGGCGGATGTGAATCGAGATTACGGTGGCTTTTTAGTGGGGTCGGGTGATCGGAAGGTTTTTCACGGTGGAGACAGTGCGTATTTTCCGGGCTTTAAAGAGATCGGGGAGAAGGAGGAGATTTGCTTAGCGATGTTGCCGATCGGAGCATACGACGCGCCGAGCGGTCGGGATGTGCATATGAATCCGGAAGAGGCGCTACAGGCTTTTGAGGATTTGGGAGCTCAGTTTATGGTGCCAATGCATTACGGGACTTTTCCTTTGGGGAATGAACCGAGGGAGGAGCCGATTCAGAGGTTGCTGGAGGAAGCGAAGAAGCGGGGATTGGAAGAGCGAGTGATCGTGCCGGAGGCTGGGATGGCGATTGAGATTTAAGCAGTTCTCGTGAAGAGGTGGGGTGAGGGAACGTGTGCGCAAGGACTTCGAAGTCGCACGAAATGAGGGTGTCAAGAAGGGGCAGCCTCGCTCAATTTCAATCAGGCGCTCATCCTTCCAAAATTTTCGCCTTCATGAAATATCCGGGCTAAATTGACACATTTTGAAGCGAATTGTCGTAAGCAAATGCAATCGTGAATCCATCAGACAACATTTCCAGACGTAAGGCCCTCAGCGGCATCGCGGCACTCGCTTCAGTTTCCATCGTTCCAAGTCGCGTGCTTGGCCTGAATGGGCAAACGGCTCCATCCAATGAATTGACCCGAGCGATTTTGGGCTGTGGGGGAATTAGTAATGCGCACCTTCCGATGCCCGGACGTCTTCTTGCCTTGTGCGACGTCGATTCCCAACGACTCGAGGGCCAGATGAAGAAGGCGAAGAGCAAAGGGGCCGAGGACGTGAAGGGCTATCACGACTTCAGAGAAATTATCGCACGAGACGACATCGATATTATCCACACCTGTACGCCTCCGCATTGGCACGCTTACATGGCGATTGCTGCGGCTAAATCAGGTAAAGCCGTCTGGGGTGAAAAGCCGATGTCCCGCACGATTGGCGAGGGCATGGCGATGAAGAAGGCGGTGGAAGATGCTGGAGTGGCCTTTCGCCTGAATACTTGGTTTCGCTACAAATCGAATTTTTACGGCTCCGGGGTGAGTGCGCGTCAGGTGAAGAAGGCGGTGGATGGTGGTTTGATTGGAAAGGGGCCTTTCAAGGTGACCTTGTCTGGGGTGACGGGTTTTAACTGGAAGTTTAATTGGTCTGGGAAAACGAATTTACCCGTGCAAGCGGTGCCGAAGCACTTCGACTACGACTTCTGGCTCGGGCCAGCGCCTTATCGTCCCTACAACTCGCATCGGACTCATAGCACCTTTCGGGGGTATTGGGATTATGATGGTGGCGGCTTGGGGGATATGGGGCAGCACTATCTGGATCCGGTTCAGTATATTCTTGGGAAAGATGAAGAACTCCCGGTATCGGTCGAGATCGATTCAGACCCTCAAGACACCGATGCGGTTGG
Source organism: uncultured Verrucomicrobiales bacterium (assembly GCA_937928545.1). GTDB lineage: Bacteria > Verrucomicrobiota > Verrucomicrobiia > Verrucomicrobiales > Akkermansiaceae > SW10. Next base: position 33,074 of record CALGJQ010000042.1, on the reverse strand, counting down.
AAGCTTCCGTCGTATTACTTACACCTACGCTGATGGCACTCAGATTGTTCTCGATGGGGCGAATGAAGATAAGGATGCCGCCTTTATCGAAGGGCCGGAGGGAAAGATCTTTAAAGGCTTCAAGTCCGATGTGGCAGGATTCGATGAGAAAATCAAAACCCTTCCTGAGCCGGAAGCTCAAGTGACTGATTTCCATGAAGCGATTCGTGAGAAAAAGAAGTTCGCGCTCAATGAAGCGAATGGTTTTCATTCTTGCACCTTGATCAACCTTGGAAAGATCGCGCATCGCTTGAACCAGAATCTAAAGTTCGATCCGAAGAAAATTCAGTTCATTGACAATGATCTAGCGAATTCCCTGATCGATCAGCCTTGTCGCGATCAGTGGAAGCTTCCCGTCTAATTAGAACTTTCTTACATAGCGGCCACCTCTTGCGGGGTGTCCGCTTTTTTTCTCACCAATCTCATCATGAAAATTCTCTCTCTCGTTTTTCTGTCGATTCTTCCGCTTGTGGCGGAACAACCGAACCTCGTTTATATCCTCGCCGATGACCTCGGCTTTGGTGATCTAAAGATCTGTAATCCCGATTGTAAGATTGCCACGCCGGGAACCGATCAGATGGGGAAAGAGGGGATGTCTTTTACGGACGCGCATTCGAATTCCTCGGTTTGCACTCCGACACGTTATGGAGTTTTGACAGGGCGATATGCCTTCCGCTCTCGTTTAAAAAAGAGCGTGCTGGGTGGCTATTCTCCATTTTTGATCGAGAAGGGGCGGATGACGGTGGCTTCTTTTCTGAAGGATGAGGGCTATCACACAGCCTTTATTGGCAAGTGGCATTTGGGTTGGGATTGGGCGAAGAAGGGGAAGGAAGTCGATTATACGAAACCGATTCAAAATGGCCCAAGGGAGAAGGGCTTTGTTTATTCCTATGGTCATTGTGGTTCCTTGGACATGGCTCCGTATGTTTGGGTTGAGAATGGCATGCCCACCGCAGTGCCGACGAAGACGACGGGAGTCACGAAGAAGGAATCGAAAAACGGATGGTGGCGCGAAGGTCCGACTTCCGATGACTTTGATCATGAAGATGTTTTGCCAAACCTGACGCGTCGAGCTGTGAATTATGTGAAGGAACAGGCGAAGACCGAGAAGCCATTTTTCCTCTATCTTGCCTTGCCGTCGCCGCATACGCCGGTGCTTCCAACTTCTGAGTTTAAGGGGAAGAGTGGGATGAAAAGTGACTATGCTGATTTCGTAACAATGACGGATGATGTGGTGAAGCAGGTGCTGGACGCACTCAAAGAGGCGGGCGTCGATAAGAACACGATCCTAATTTTCACCAGTGATAATGGCTGTTCGCCAGAGGCTGACTTTGAGGAATTGGAAGCGCAGGGGCACGATCCGAGTTTTCTCTATCGTGGTCACAAGGCGGACATTTTTGAAGGCGGACACCGCGTTCCTTTTCTCGTGCGTTGGCCGGCAAAAGTGAAAGCTGGATCAAGCTGTGATGACACGACTTGCCTGACGGACATGCTTGCGACAATGGCGGAAGTGCTTGAGAAGAAACTCCCGAGTGATGCGGGCGAGGATTCCATCAGTATGTTGCCGAATCTTTTGGGGGTCGCTGAAGGCCCGGTAAGGGAAGCGACGGTGCATCACTCGATTAATGGAACTTTTGCGATCCGAAAGGGGAAGTGGAAGTTGATTGATGCCCCTCATTCGGGTGGCTGGAGTGCTCCGAAACCGAGAGAAAAGGACTCGTATGCAAAGCTTCCCCTGATGCAGCTCTATGATCTGGAATCTGATCCTGGTGAAACGCGGAATCTTGAATCTGAGCAGCCTGAAGTGGTAAAGGAACTCAAGGCGCTACTAATAAGGTATCAAGAGGAAGGGCGAAGTGCCGACTTGAGATAAGCGAAGGCCTTGTCGATAAAAATGCCCTTGGTAAGGCGGCGGCGTGAGTGTTAGGAGTGTTTGCACCACGACCTCAATTCCATGAAGATTTTGTCGACTCTCAGTCTTTTTGCTGCGCTTTTTGCCAACTCGTTCTCTGCGACCTTCTATTGGACGGCTGGTGGCGATGGAGCATCTATTTATCAAGAGGCGAACTGGACTGCGGCGGCCGATGGAAGTGGAGCTAACATTCCCGTCATCAACGCGAATACGGCGGTCAATCATGATCTGATCGTTAATTCAGGGACTCCCGGAGGAGGGGGAGGGGGCTCGGCCAGTCTTGATCTTGGTTCAGGGTCGCTCACCGTGAATGCTGGAACCTTTCGGATGAACGTGGGTCAGTCGGCGGCGATTCTCAATGCTGATGTTTCGATGAATTCGGGACTCTTGATTGTGTCCTCTTTGAGAGATGGCGCGGTCGCGCTCAATGGAGGAACGGTGGAGCTACACAATGGAGGTGATCCCTTGGATAATGTCACGGTCGACTTTTCTGCCGCAAGTCAGGGGAGTCTCATTTTCAAGAATGAAACGGTTGCCGAAGTGAATAGCGAACATCTGAGCAAGCTCACGGTGGCAGGTGCGCCTGCGGTTTCTTCGGGAGCGGGGCAAAATGTCGTTGTTTCGACGAGTGCGAATGGAGTGGTGTTGATGCTTGGTAGCCAGAATTCTGCCGACAGTGATGATGATCAAGATGGTCTCTCGAATGCTGAAGAAGCTAGCTTGAACACGAATCCCTTACTTCGAGATACCGATGGTGATGGAACGCCTGATGGTCTTGAAGTTGAGAAAGGGCTGAACCCGCTCGATAATAGTGACGGGCTGGAGCGGCCAAATATCATTTTCTTTTTTGTCGATGATCTCGGCTACGGAGATCTCGGGTGTTTTTGGCAAGATGCTAAAACTGGGACGCAGAAATTCGACACGCCAGGAATTGATTCGATGGCAGCGACGGGGGCGAAGTTGACTCATCACTATATTTCGGCACCTGTTTGTGCTCCCTCTCGAGCTTCGCTTCTGCAAGGAAGACACCAAGGTCATGCCGATGTGAGGGATTCGCAATTTGACCGAGCACTCGTCAACAATCACTCGATGGCGGATACCCTAAGGAGAGCGGGGTATCGCACCATTCATGTGGGAAAGAACGGCTTAGCGGGAGGTGAAGGTTCGACAAGCTTAGTCGGCAATGGTTCACAGAATTTAGGAGCACATCCTCTTTCTCGGGGGTGGGATGAGTTCTTTGGCTACCTCTTTCATGGGGATGGTCATGAGCATTTCCCTCGAAATGGGAGCACAGATAAGACGGCTCATATTTACGATGGATACCGTCAGGTGAAGGATGCTTCTTCCGATCTCTACACCACCGATGCGTGGACGGCTTATGCTAAGAAGGCGATTATTGAAGAAGCGAACGACGGAGACGGGCAGCCCTTTTTTCTCTATCTTGCTTACGATAGTCCTCACTTCAAAATGCAACGCCCATCGGTGGCTTATCCTCCAAACCTTGGTCTCAATGGGGGCGTGCAGTGGACCACTGCGACCGATGGATCGGGGAATGTTCGTTACGCAAGCACGGCGACGGGAACAGGTGTGGTCGATGGCTTTGATCACCCGGATAATAACGCCTCTTGGCCGCTTCAAAATAGACAGCACGTAGGGATGATTCGCCGGATTGACAACTCGGTCGCGGACATCATTGAGCTTTTGAAAGACCTTAACCTCGATGACAATACGCTCTGTGTTTTCACCTCTGACAATGGTCCTCATAATGAACAGCACAACCCACGCTACTTTGAGTCGTTCGCGAATTTGGAAGGGATCAAGCGTGACATGCTGGAGGGAGGGATTCGAGTTCCAGCGGTGGTCCGTTGGCCGGGTAATATTGCGGGGACAACGAATGATGAAAATGCCCCTCATGAAATTAGCTACCCGACTTCGATTTGGGATTGGATGCCGACCTTTGCCGATCTAGCGGAAGTTCCGGCGCCGTCTTGGTGTGATGGGGTCTCTTTGGTTCCTACTCTTACGGGGACGGGAACTCAGAGGGAGAAAGGCTATCTCTATTTTGAATTTAACAACTCAGGGTCAACACCGAATTGGGTCGAGTTCCCGAATAATCAGGGAGCTTCCCGAGGACAAATGCAGTGCGTCAGGATTGACGACTTCATGGGGATTCGGACTTCGATCGCGAATGCCAATACCGATTTTCGGATTTATAACTCGGTCACTGACCCTGGGCAGGGGACGGATCTCGCGGCTGCGATGCCTGAATTGCAGGACGAGATGAAGAAGATTGCGCTAAGATCGAGGCGGCCAGGAACGGTCTCACGGCCTTATGATAGCGCGAATGTCCCTGCGATTCTGGGATCGACCGAGCCGGGCTTGGAGGTGGCCTCGTATGAAGGGATTTGGACCTATCTTCCGGAGTTTCGAGATCTCACTGAGGTGAGTTCAGAAATGGTCACTTTTCTCGATCTGAGCAAAAGGTCACGTGATGAAAATGTCGGCCTTTACTTCTCGGGTATGATCGATGTTCCAGTTGCAGGAACGTACAACTTTTTTGTCGAGAGTGATTCGGGAGCGAATTTCTTTCTGCATGATGCCCATCTCATCGACGACGACTTTAATCATACTGGCGTGGAGCGTTCAGCTTCGATCAATCTTGAAGCCGGGCCTCATCCTTTCCGTCTTTACTATCGTCATGGTGTGAGTGGGAATCATCTCCTCAATCTTTCGTGGTCCGGTCCGGGCTTGGCCAAGGAAGCAGTGCCATCATCCGCTTTTGTTCGAGCAATTCCCCCAGTCCCCGAGCCGGTCCTTCAAGATGATCAGGCAAGCACCACGGGAAGCTCGGTAGATATCCCAGTCTTAGCCAACGATACCGATGATGGTTCACCTGCCGCTTTGTCGATCGCCTCGGTAGGAAGTCCCGCCAATGGGACTGCGGTGATCGTTGGGACGCAAATTCGATACACCCCAACGTCTGGTTTCTACGGAACGGATCAATTTTTATACACCGCAACCGATGGACAATTTTTAGTGCAAGCGAGCGTCACGGTGAGTGTCAATTATCAGGCTGCTGACCTCTGGATTCCACTCGATGAATGTCATGGGGCTGAAATCAATGAAGCTGGAGGAAGCCTCCTTGGAACGATGACGGGCTTTGCTGATGTCGATGCGGCGCGAGTTGTAGGAGTTGATGGGAATGCTCTTTTCTTTGATGGGATCGATGATCAAGTGACTTTGACTGGGGTCCTGGATTCGAATCTTCCCAGTGGTGATTCACCGCGCACGATTATGGCCTGGGTGAAAACGATCAACGCTCAAGAGAATGCCACGATCTTCGGATACGGGGTCAATGCGAATGGTCAAAGGTTTACTTTTCGAACCAATGGAAGCGCGGGAAGTCCCACGAGTCAGCCTTTGCGCTTGGAGGTCCAAGGTGGATTTATCGTTGGGACGACCAATCTGAATAACGGTCAGTGGCATCACGTGGCGGCCGTCTGTGATGATTTCGACAATAGTGGCACAATGGATGTCAATGAAACCAAGCTCTATGTCGATGGGGTGGAAGAAGTGATCTCGAATTCAGGCTCTCGTGTGATAGTGACAGCGCCAATGACCACTGCGGTATTGGGAGGTTCAAATCATGCCGCTGGGTATAATTTTGCGGGGGAAATCGATAGCTTACGATTATTCCCTGCGGCTTTTTCGGGAGCTCAGATTTCCACGATGATGAACGAGAGTCATCTCGCGGCGGTGGCGTGGCATCGTGAGAACTTCGGGCCAGCACTTGTTGATTGGGCTCCTGATGATGACGGTGACGGACTGACGCGTCTTGCGGAATATGCTTTTGGCAAAAATCCTTATTTGAGGGATTCTGTTTCTCCAGTTCAAGCGGGCTATGACCGTGCTTCGGCGAAGCTTGTGATGACCTTCCCAAGATTGATTTCAGGGAATCATGGTTTGCTCTACGAGGCTCAGGCTTCGCCAGACTTGCAAGATTGGAGCACCTTAACAGTGTCAGAGACTGGAACTGCGCCTCATGCACTTGAGGAATGTCTTGAAATGGTTTCCGTGGAAACCGATGCCGATTCCTTGGCCGAGGTAACCCAGTTTATCCGAGTTAAGGTTGAACTCGCTCCTTAGCCTGTCCAATTCCCTTTCCTCTCTGGGTCGTTTTTGCTACTTCCAAGGCCGACTCAATGTCCCAACACTTTAAACCAATCGGTCACGTACCGTTGCCTTTGATTCTCTTTAGCTTTGTTTCGCTCCTTTTAGGTGCGGTGACCGAACTGATAGGAACATTTAATGGGGTGACGGACTCATTGCGTGGGCTTTGGAAAAGTGAGGGACTTGAAATTCGATCAGAAATGGGACTTCCCGATATGGTGGGGATTTTTATCACGGCGGCGGCGTCCTTTGGAGTGGTTGCGGCGCTTCTAGGAACTCCGGGAGCGGGGCGGAGAGTTATGATTGGTTTGTCGGCACTCTTTCTGAGCCTGACGCTGATTCCGGCTTTCGCGGTTTGGGGGATTTTTTGGAAACCCTTCGGAATGGTTCTGGCGGTCGTGTGGGCTTGGTTTTCGGCTACGGTCTACACGCAAACTCATCGGATGCCTTGTGAAGGAATCATCGAGCCTCCTGCGGAAAATGTCATTCGACTTGAAGACGATCACATGACCGAGCAACACTCTCAACGCTCAGATGGCTAAGGTCGAATACCCCTCAGAAGTCCGCGCCTTGATTGGCGAGCTGAAGCGTCTCCCAGGGATTGGTCCTCGCAGTGCGGAGCGCGTGGCGGTTTACCTTTTGCAGAACCCCAAGGCGACTCCGATGGATCTTTCGGGAGCTTTGCGTGCCTGTCACGAGATTGTGAAGGCCTGTCCGACCTGTGGTTTTTTTACCGGGGAATCTGGGTGTGCGGTTTGTAGTGAGCAGGGGAGGGAAACGAATCTTCTCTGTGTCGTGGAGCAGCCGACAGATGTATTGCCAATCGAGCGATCTGGAGTGTTTCGGGGTCTTTACCACTGTCTCGGTGGGAAGCTCTCGCCGCTCGATGATGTGCGGCCAGAAGATCTCCGCATTGGCGGCTTGGTGAGACGGGTCAGGGAGACTCCGGGAACGGAGGTGATCCTCGCGACGAGCTCGGATGTGGAAGGGGAAGCGACGGCGAACTACCTCAGTGAAGTGCTCGCTTCGACGGGGTGTCAGATTACGAGGCTTGCTCAGGGATTGCCGGCTGGTGGCGGCTTGGAGTTTGCGGATGAGCTCACTCTCTCGCGTGCCTTTGAGGGACGGCGTTGAGGCGGGGTGTTTTAGATTCTTCCTTGAGCGCGAAGTTGGAGGTCTGAGAGCGCATTCATGAAGTAGAGATAGGCGTCGTAAGCGCTTTCGTAGGGTGAGAAATGAGTGTGCACTTCTTCGTCTCCACCTTGGCCGGTGAACATGTAGTAGAAGTGATCAGAGGTCTGCATTTTGGCCCACTGGTGGAGAAGTTCTGCGTTGGAGTTCTGTTTGATGACTTCTTCCATTTTGCGAATTTTGGCCACGGCCTCTTTTTGCATGGGATTAGATTTCCATGCGGCTAAGTCTTTTGTGGTATCGGCCCAGCTGGTGGGTTCGTGGCAGTCATAGAGGCCACTGACGGAATGTTCCGCGATGACCTCACTGGGAGTCTTCATGGAGATGCCTTGCTTAGTGAGTTCCTGAGGGAGCCTCGACCAGAACTCGAAAATGCCATGTTCACTTCTGATGTGTTCTCCGATGGTTTCGTAGTCGAGGAAGCAGCCAATGACATCGCCTCCAGATTCTTTGACCCATTCGGCGTAGTGTTGGGGGGAAAGGGGGTAGCTGTCCCATCCACGATCAGCGAAGCGGAAGGCGAGGTCGTCTGAGAGTTGATTATTGCGGAGAATGAGAGGCATCTCGGCGACATTTGGAGAGCGGTAGAGGTGGTTTGGAGAACGACCATCGAGGTGGGTGGGCACTCCTTCGGCGAGCTGGGCTTTGAAGCCGAGGGATTCCACGTGGGCTCCGAGTTCGTTAAAGTAGATTAACTCGGTGTGACGGAAGACCTGTGGTTCAACATTGAAGAGTCGCTTTAGAATGGCCTGCTGGAGTTCGACTTGGCGGGTGAACTCGTCCTTACTCGCGCGGAAGGCGAGCGAGTGATAGTAGGTCTCGCAAAGGAGCTCGACCTTGCCAGTGGAGACAAGACGCTGGAATGATTCGAGGACGTCGGGGCGATGATGTTCGAGTTGTTCGAGAAGGACCCCGCTGATGGAGAAGGTGAGGCGAGTGTCGGCTTTTTCTTCCTCGATGAGTTTTAGGAACAGCTCGTTTGCGGGGAGATAACAGCGGTCACTGACCTCAGATAAGATCTGGGAGTTAAGGGAATCGTCTTCGTAAAAGGGTTCACATCCAATGTCGAAGAAACTGTATTGCTTGAGACGATTGGGTTGATGGACTTGGAAGTAGAGGCAGAAGTCAGGCATCTTGGTAGGTGCAGTTAGGGAAGGCAGTTTTGAAAAATGGGGAGGAGGGCTTCGGCGGTGCGATCCCAGGTGCAGTTTTTCTGGTCCTCGAGTGATGCGGCGACGGCTTCTTTGTGCGCTTCTTCGTCTGAGATGAGATCCACGATGTGCTGCGCCATTTGCTCGACGTCCCAGTAGTCTGCTTTGCGTGCTTGGGTGAGGACTTCGGCCACGCCAGATTGAGATGAGATGACAGCGGGAATGTCGAATTGAGCGGCTTCTAGCGCGGAGAGGCCGAAGGGTTCTGACACTGAGGGCATGCAGTAGACGTCAGTCATGGCAAGGAGTTCGTTGACCTGCTCGCGGTTTAGAAAGCCGGTGAAGTGGAGGCGGTCACCGACATCACGGAAAGCTCCATATTCGATCAGTTCTTGAAGTTTATCGCCGGTTCCGGCCATAACAAAGCGGACGTCGCGGGTGTGTTCTAGAACTTTAGCGGCGATCTCGAGGAAGAAGCGCGGTCCTTTTTGCCCGGTGAGACGTCCAAGGAAAAGGACCATTTTACCGGGGAAAGGTTTCTTTTTTCGCCAGGCCTTTACGGGTTCGGCGCCATTGTGAATGGGGAAGATTTTGTCATCGGGAACGTCGTAGTGATCGCGGCAAATGAGACCGGTGTATTTGCTGACGGGAACGACCTTGTCGGCTTCGTGCATTGCTTGACGTTCGATGTCGTAGACCCAGCCTCGGGCATCTGAGCCGGCGCGATCGTAGCTGAGAGAGTGGACATGCAGGACGAGGGGTTTGCCGGTTTGGCGCTTGATTTCGAGACCTGCGAGGAAGGTCATCCAGTCATGAGCATGCACTACGTCGAAGTCACGATCGCGAGCAATCGCGGCCGCCGCTTTGGCGTAGGCTACCACTTTTGCGGTCACATCTTCGCCGTAAAGGAGGCCTTCATTTTGAAATAGGCTCAGTCCGGTGTCCTCCATCCAGGTTTCCACTTCTTCGTGCCCTTCGCCTTTTACCAATTTCTGGTGCCGTTCTTCACGATGAGTTGGAGCATCGGCGTAGGGGTGAAGGTCGAGGGGGATTTGTGTGATTTCGTTTAATTTGTCCCAACCTTCGAAGCGTTTGATGGCTTCGATCTCTCGTTCGCCAAGGTGGTTGAGCCCGATGAGTTCGACATCAGCCACTTCAAAACTCGGATCGGTTTGTGGAAGGATGATTGAGAGATCAACGAAATTTCGCAGGGACTTTGCCATTCCCAAGCAAGCGATCCCGAGCCCACCGTTGATCATTGGTGGGAATTCCCAACCTAGCATTAAGATTTTTGGTCGACTCATAATTACTACGTATTCCCTTTAGCTTTTACGCATCGCACGATGCGTGCCAACTACTATTCGCGATTCAGTTCTTTTTGAAAGAGGAATCCTAAAATCTTGGCGAATACTTTTTTCAAGTGGGGTTTGACAATTGCGCTCTCTGGGCACAGTTCATGCTAAACTTACTTATCCATGAAAGAGCCTGCTTTTGACAAGACCAACTACATCGAAACCGGCATGCCTTCTCATGTGGGTGAAATGGTTCCTGACGAAATCAGCGAAGTCATCGAAGAAGGGGGGCGGCAAATCCTAGTTTGTAAAAATGGTTGTCGTCTTGCGGTCACTTCTTTGGGCGATCGCATCATTCGTTTTCGTTTTGCGCCGACGGGGCACTTCGCCGAGGATTTTTCTTACGCCATAGACCCAGAATCTCTTCCTGAGATTTCTCCTTTAGAGGTGCAGGATGAGGAAGAGTCTTTTGTTTTACGGACTAAGGAACTTCAGATTTTCATTTCTAAAATCGGTCTTCGAACAACGATTAAAGATTCCGAGGGGAATGTATTGAGTGAAGACGAGAAGGGTTTTCATTGGCTGAAGAACGAAACTTATGGGGGCGAGATCGTGATTAAGAGTCGCCGCATTCAGTCTCGCGAGGCTTTCTATGGTCTTGGCGATATTCCGGGACACTCGAACCTCCGCGGTCAGCGTCGTAGCTTGTGGGGAAGTGATGTCTATGGTTATGAGGAGGACACCAATCCTCTCTACAAAAATATTCCCTTCTTCTATGGTTTGGTGAAAGGAAAGGCCTACGGGATTTTCTTCGACAATAGCTTCCGCTCTGAGTTCGACTTTGGAAAAGAACGTCCCCCTGTGAGTAGCTTTTGGGCGCAAGGAGGAGAGATGAATTACTACTTCATTGCGGGGCCAGAGATCTCTGAGGTGACCCAAGGCTATCATCAACTCACGGGGCTCCCCAGCATGCCCCCCATTTGGGCGTTGGGATTTCATCAGTGTAAATGGTCTTACAAGAGTCAGGAGGAAGTGCTATCGGTGGCGTCAGAGTTTCAGCGTCGTGAGATTCCTTGTGACGTCATTTACAACGACATCGATTACATGGATGAATTCCGTTGTTTCACTTGGAATGAGGAGCCCGACTTTTTCCCCGATCCAAAAGGAATGTCGGATGCGCTCGCGGAAAAGGGGATTCGCTTAGTGGTGATCATTGATCCCGGTATTAAGATTGATCCGGGCTACACGGTTTACGATTCGGGTGTGGAAAACGGGGTCTTTTGTCAGCGGATGGACGGGCCACTCTTTAACGGGAGCGTGTGGCCGGGAGAGTGCCATTTCCCTGACTATACGAATCCGAAGACCCGTGATTGGTGGGCTGATTTGTTCCCAGACTTTGTTAAAAATAGTGGCGTCGCGGGAATTTGGACTGATATGAACGAGCCGGCGGTCTTTAACGAAGACAAGACTTTCCCGCGCGATGTTCGTCATGATTACGATGGTCACCCTTGTTCTCATCGCAAGGCTCACAATGTCTATGCCATGCAGATGGCTCGTGCTACCAGAGAGGGCTTGATGCGCTCTTATCCTGAGCGTCGACCCTTCGTGATCACCCGTTCTGCTTACGCGGGGACGCAACGGTATAGCTCAGCTTGGACCGGAGATATTCAGTCGACCTGGAAGCACCTGCGCATTGGTAATATCCAATGCCAACGTCTCGCTCTCTCGGGTTACTCCTTTGTGGGGACTGATATTGGCGGCTTCTCAGGAAAGAGCGACGGTGAGTTGTTCGTGCGCTGGATTCAGCTGGGGATTTTTCACCCCTTTTGTCGAGTGCACAGTTCTGGGGATGAGAATGCTCAAGAACCTTGGTCATTTGGTGATCCCTACACCGCGATTGCTAAGAAGTTCATTGAGCTGCGCTATCGTCTTTTACCGTATCTTTATACGACCTTTGAGCAGCACATCAGGACTTCGGCTCCGATGCTTCGGCCCTTGATCTACTTGGATCAAACTGACCCTGAATGTGTCTTCCGAATGGAGGAGTTTGGAGTAGGGGATACCCTGCTCGCTTGCCCCATTTCCAAGAAGGATGCGGAGGGGCGCTGGTTCTACCTTCCTAAGGGAGAGTGGTATGATTTCTGGACAGGGAAAAAGCAGTCTGGGGGGAACGAGCTCTGGGTGGATGTGCCTCTCGATACCACCCCGCTGTGGGTTAAGGCTGGTCGAATTTTGCCTCTTAGTCCCGTGCGGATGAATACCTCTGAGAAGATTTCTTACCTCGAGCTGCAAGTCTATCCATCGGATCAAAATAGCGCAGAAGGGGAGCTGTATGAGGATGCTGGTGACGGGTATGATTATCAAAAAGAGGATCTCAGCGGTTTCCGCCGTTGCGTCTTTACCTTGAGTTCAGAAGGAGGCGGGTGCGAGCTCAAGCAAGAGCTTGTTGGGAGCTATCCTGCGACTTATTCCGAGTATCACCTCGATTTGTCACTCCTTGCTAAACCGCCGAAAAGCTATCAAGTCGATGGTGGGGAAATGAAGGCCTGCCAAGAGGGAATCCCGCTCAAGGTGTCGAGTTCCTTCCAGACCATTCAGTTTGAGTTTTAAATTTCACGACTTTAAGCAAAAGATCGCGCCTACCCGGGCGGGGAGGTAGAGAGCGATCTGCCCATCGGCCACGGGAACGGTAGTGCCTGAGGGGAGGTTTTGGTAACCTCCGAATTGCAAGTCATCGCTTGAGAGAATGCACTCGGCTTTCGTGGCTGAGGGATCGACTTCTCCAAGTGGGAAACGGTAGTGCTCAATGGATTTGCTGGCAGAAAAATTCATCACCAAGATCCAGCGTCCGCGCCTTACTTGGAGGCATTGGTTGCCATCATCCGTGTTTAAGATCTCAGTTTGCTCCTCAACGAGAAGCCCTTCCGTGCTTTCGAGCATGGCTTGATTGAATGCTCCGAGTTGCTGGTAGCGGAGCTCAGGTTTGTCGACGAGTGACCACTGGCGTCGGGCATATTGGTAGCTCCAATCGTTTCCTTCACGGGGGAAGTCGACCCACTCGGGGTGGCCGAATTCATTGCCCATGAAGTTTAAGTAGCCTTCTCCTCCAAGGAAATAGGTGACGAGGCGAATGAGCTTATGGAGTGCAATGCCCCGGGTGATGTCGAGGTGTTCATCATCGCAGCGCATGTGCTCGTACATCGCGGCGTCCATGAGCCAGAAGGCGAGGGTCTTGTCTCCAACAAGCGCTTGGTCGTGGCTTTCGGCATAGGCAATGGTCGCTTCTCCTTGGCGGCGATTGGCGAGAGTGGAGACCAGTTCGCTCATTTTCCAATCCTCATCCTTTTGATGCTTCAGGAGGCGAATCCAAAAGTCGGGCACTCCCATCGCAAGTCGATAGTCAAAGCCGACACCGCCTTCTGTGATCGGTCGACAAAGGCCCGGCATGCCGCTCATGTCTTCGGCAACCGTGATGGCGTTTGCTTGGATCGCGTGGACTAATTCATTGGCAGCTTGCAGGTAGAGAATGGCTTCTTGATTCACGCCTTCGTCGAAGTAGCGGTCATAGTGATCGAAGGAAATATTGCCGTGATGTTGGTAGAGGAGTGAGGTGATGCCATCAAAGCGAAAGCCATCGAAGTGGAATTCTTCCATCCAATAGGCCAGATTGGAGAGGAGAAAGTGGCAGACTTCATCACGTCCGTAATCGAAGAGCCGAGAGTCCCACTGGGGGTGGTCGCCTTCTAAAAAATAACTATGGCCCGCGACTTCAAAGCCGGCGAGGCCCTCTGCGATATTCTTGACCGAGTGGGAATGGACGACATCCATCAGGACGGCGAGGCCGAGGCGGTGGGCTTCATCGATGAGGAACTTGAGGTCTTCGGGCGTCCCACACCGGGAGCTGGGAGCGAAGAAATTAGCGACGTGGTAGCCGAAGGATCCGTAATAAGGGTGTTCGGCGATCGCCATGAGCTGAACCGCATTAAAGCCACCTTTAGCGATGCGAGGGAGGACCTCACGCGCGAAGTCACGATAGCTCCCGACTTCCTGCTTTTCGGTCGCCATGCCGACATGGGCTTCATAAATTTTGAGGCCTTGAAGAGGGCCTGCTTCAATCGGGCTGGGACAGGTCCATTGGAATTCATCGTCAGGAGCGTGCCAAACTTGGCCTGTGAAATCGTGCGTTTCTTCGTCCTGCACGACACGACGAATGTAAGCGGGGATGCAATCGCGCGCGCCCGCACTTCCGACGACATGCACCTTTATGAGGTCGCCATGTTTGAGTTGATCGGCTGGGAGTTCGACTTCCCAAGTGCCCGAGTCGAGTTTGGTGAGTGGCCAGGCTTCGCGAGACCATTGGCAAAATTCGCCCGTCAGGAAAAGAGCGTGAGCCTCGGGTGCCCATTCTCGGTAGGTCCAAAGTTCACGTGCTTTATCGAAATGAATCCCGAAGTAGTGGTGACCTTGTGCGAAATCAGGAAGCTTTGATTGGCTGGTGGAGTTTAGCCATTTTTCAAAGCCCTCCCGCCTCTTTTGAATGAGGTCATTGTAGGGCTCGAGCCACGGATCATTTTTCGCCAAAAGTTCCATAAGAGGATGATGGCTTGACCATGGCTCTTCGCAAAGAAAAGAAGCTCCGGTATTCCAAGATCACTCGCTAAGAGGTCGCTGGTTGAGGAGCTTATTTTTTGTTTGGTTCAGTTTGGTCAAGAGTCCTGCCGAGGTCTTTGGCGCGGCCGGCGGGGAGTTCCATGATTTGGACTTTGCGGAAGTGGATTTCGGCTCCTTCGGATTCGAGGCAGAGGTAGCCTTTGCGGAGGCTGGCTTCGCGGATGCCGTTGACGAATTTTCCGTTGATGGAGAGTTTGACGGTGCCGTCGACGGCGACGATGAGGTATTCGTTCCACTCGCCTTTTCCTTTGCAGCGCATTTCATAGGACATGCTTCGCTTGCCGCGTGGGTTTTCGGGGACGGCGGTCATGCCGCCTGCGCCGAAGAGCTCGCCGCTGACGTAGCCGAGGTGATTTGAGGAGCCGTCGCGCTTTTTGTTAATGTAGGGCCATTGGAGTTCGAGCATTTGGACTTCCATGCCGAGGGGGAGGCGGTTGCCGGATGGTTTGGCATCGCTCCAGAGGAAGATGCCGGAGTTGCCGCCGGCTTCCATGTGTCGCCATTCGATGAGGAGGATGAAGTTCTCATACTGCTTTTCGGAACGCATGACGCCGATGGGTTGGCCGGAGCAGATGAGGAGGCCATCTTTGACGGACCAGGTTTCGGGCGAGGTGTTGACGTCGATCCAGTTGCTGAGGTCCTTGCCGTTGAAGAGATCTGCGAAGCCGAGGGTGGGGGCTTTTTCTTGAGCGAGGAGGGGGGAGAGAAGGATTAGGAGTGGGAGAAGTTTCTTTAGTTGCATGGTTGAGGGGCTTGGTTGAGGGGCTTGGTTGAGGGGCTTTGGTTGAGGGGGACTCGGGCTAAAGCCCAAGCTCCGTAATTCTGGTTTTGATTTCGGCGATAGCCCATTGGGCGTGTTCGGCGATGAGGGGGGATTGGTGGGTGGTGAGTTGTTGGAGTTTTGGGAGGTCTTTTTGGCTGCCGGTATTACCGAGGGCGACGCAGACGTTTCTTAGGAAGCGGTCGTGTTTGATTCGTTTGATGGGGGATTTGGCGAAGACGGAGCGGAAGTCATCGACCGACATTTCTAGGAAGTCGGAGAGGGTGTGGGAGAAGATTTCTTCGCGGGCGTGGAAGGAGGCTTCGCGCGAGACTTGGGCGAAGCGGTTCCAAGGGCAGGCGTCGAGGCAGTCGTCACAGCCGTAGATGCGGTCTCCGATAGCGCGGCGGAATTCGAGAGGGATGGCGCCTTTGTGCTCGATGGTGAGGTAGGAGATGCAGCGGGTGGCATTCATTTCACGCGGACCGGTGATGGCTTGGGTAGGACAGGCGCTAATGCAGGCGGTGCATTTTCCGCAGTGATCTGGGGAGGGGGAGTCGGGGGCGATTTCGAGGGTGGTGAGGAGTTCGGCAAGGAAGAACCAGGTGCCGAGTTTACGATGGATCTGGACGGTGGATTTGCCATTCCAGCCGAGGCCGGAGGCGGAGGCAAAGTCGCGCTCGAGGACGGGGCCGGTGTCGACGTAGTAGCGTTGGGTGCCGCCCATGTCTTGGAGGGCGTGGTCGAGGTCTTTGAGCCGGTCTTCGATGAGGTCGTGGTAGTCATCGTTCCACGAGTAGCGAGCGATGCGGTAGTTGGTGGGGGATTGTTTTTCTGAGGGGAGGTAGTTGAGGGCGAGGGAGATGACGGATTGGCAGCCATCGAGAACTTCGCGGGGATCGCAGCGGCGCTCGGTGTTTCGTTCGAGCCAGGTCATGTCACCGGCGTGTCCGGCTTCGACCCATTCGAGGTATCGGTCGGCGTGGGGGGCACGGGTGGCGGCGGAGATGCGGCAGTCATCGAAGCCCAGTTGCTGGGCCACGAACTTGACGTTCGCGCTGACGATCTCGGGGCTCATTCCTGTTCTGCTTGGCTGCCAAAGTGATAGCGGGCGGATTCGATGATCCCGGTGGTGACTTCGTCGAAAGAGAGGTTATCGGTCTCAATGCCGAGGTGGGCGGTGTCACGGTAGAGCGGGGTGCGGACTTCGAGGAGATCCCGAATGGTTTTTTCGGGGTCTTCGTTATTGAGGAGGGGGCGGTTATTGTTGCGGGAAGTGCGCTTGAGAATTTCGGATGGCTTGGCGATGAGCCAGACGACGTATCCGAGCTCGCGGAGGAGGGCGCGGTTTTCTTCACGCCCGATGATACCTCCGCCGGTAGCGATGATGTGTCCGCTGTGTTTGGCGAGAGATTTGAGAGTCTCAGTTTCCACGTCGCGGAAGGCCTCTTCACCTTTTTCGGCAAAGATTTCTGGGATGGGGCAGCCTTCTCGTTCTTCGATAAGATGGTCGGTGTCGATGAGCGGGTAGCCGAAAGTGCGGGAGAGGTTTCGTCCGATGGTGGACTTTCCCGTTCCCATAAATCCGATGAGGATAATGTTCCGCTGCATGCTCTTTCGTAAAAGTCTACCTTTCTAGATTCGATTCGCGAAGCTGTATCTGCTAAAGATCTGCCGTGGACACGAAATTAGTGGTAGCAGATTTTGAAGATTGGCGTGAAGCGGTCGCGGAGGCGATCGAGGTTTTGGAGGCGGGTGATATCGTGGCCTTACCGACGGAGACGGTTTATGGGCTTGCGGCGGATGCGTTTAATGCCGAGGCGGTGGCGAAGGTTTTTGAGGTGAAAGAGCGTCCGAGCTTTGATCCGTTGATTGTGCATATTGGGCATAAACGGGATTTAGAGATCGTGGCGGAGGTGCCAGAGGAGTTGGAGGAAGTGGTGGATGAACTGATTGCGGCGTTTTGGCCGGGGCCGCTGACCTTGGTTTTGCCAAAGAAGCCGGATGTTCCGGATTTGGTGACAAGTGGGCTGGATACGGTGGGGGTGCGTTTAAGTGCGCATGAGGTGATGCGGGCGGTGGCGAGGGAGATCCCGATTGCGGCGCCGAGTGCAAATCGTTTTGGGAGGATTAGCCCGACCTCAGCTCAGGCCGTGATGGAGGAATTGGGAGGAAAGATTCCGATGGTGATCGATGGCGGGGCTTGTCGAGATGGCTTAGAAAGCACGATCGTGGCACCCGAGATGACGGAGAAGGGGCCAATTTTGAGGTTGCTGAGGCCGGGGCCGATTCCGAAGGAGGAGTTGCGCAAGATTGCGAAGGTGGTGAAACCGAAGCGGACGAAGGAGGATCATGTCGAGGCTCCGGGGCAGATTGAGAGTCACTATGCTCCTTCGACTCCCTTGATTTTGGTCGATAAGCCGGAGGACTTTGTTCCGGAAGAGGGGGTGAAGTATGGCTTGCTGAGCTATCGTGGTGAGGGGAAGACTTCGCTGATGGAGGCGACCGAGTGGGCGCATACTGAGATTATGAGTCCGGGGAAAGGGAAGTTGGCCGAGGGAGCGGTGCGGCTCTTTTACTGTTTGAGAAGTCTCGACGCAGCCGGGGTGGATGTTATTGTCTCTGAATCGGTTTCTGAAACGGGAATTGGCGTGGCAATCATGGATCGCCTTCGTCGAGCGTCTGTTGGTTCTCAAAAATGATCTTTAAAACTGTCATCGTGATTTTTTTTTCCATCGGAGTTTCCTTTGGGGAAGCGTTGCGGATGAAGTTGGCAGATGGCTTTGATTTTCCGGTGGGGAAGCCTGATGCGAAGGATTATTACAAAGCCCGAGGCATGCGACTGACCGCACCAGTGCACTTTGGGGAAGACTGGAATGGAAATGGTGGAGGGGATTCGGATTTGAATGATCCCATTTATTCTTGTGGTGATGGAGTGGTGACTTTTGCGGCGGATGTGAAAGTTGGCTGGGGACGGGTGGTCTTAATTCGTCATGCTTACCGTGAGCCGGCGACGGGGCAGGTGAAGTTTGTTGATTCACAGTATGGGCATTTGCGGACGATTTTGGTGAAGAAGGGGGACGTCGTGACGCGAGGTCAGAAGATCGGCACGATGGGGAATAATCGGGGAATGTATGCGGCACATTTGCATTTTGAGATTCGCTATAACATTAAGATCGGGATGTGGCGGGAAAGTGTTCCGAAATCGACGAAGAATTGGGCGGATCCGACCAAATTTATTAAAGCGCATCGACGTCTCAAAAAGGAATGGCGTCCGGTATTGGTTCCGACGGGAACCTATAAGGTCTATCGTGGGCACGAGGGGCTTTAAGAATTTTAAATTATGAATCGTAAGATTAAGAGAATTGTAGGGGTGATCGTGGTGGTGATTGCGCTGCTTGTGAAAGGATATGAGTATTTAAATAGTCCTTCTTCACGAGAAGTTAGTGCACCTGGCGATCTTGCAAGGACAAGTGACGAGAAAGAGGGGCGGTATTTTATTCTCCGTGATTGCCGT
The DNA here is from genome assembly GCA_937928545.1 of uncultured Verrucomicrobiales bacterium. Taxonomy (GTDB): domain Bacteria; phylum Verrucomicrobiota; class Verrucomicrobiia; order Verrucomicrobiales; family Akkermansiaceae; genus SW10. Next base: position 14,371 of record CALGJQ010000042.1, on the reverse strand, counting down.
TACGTTCCTGACAAGAAGTATAATGATGGAGACAGTTTTAAGGTCGAAGCTAGTGATGGTAGAGTTGTGGAGATACGGATGTATTACGTCGACACTGCTGAGAGCAAAGATAAGCCCTATGATGACTATCGCCGTCGAGTTGCGGATCAAGGGAAGGATTTTGGGGGGCTAGATTATAAGAAGACGATCGCCTTAGGGCAGAAGGCTAAGGACTTTGCTTACAAGTCTCTTAAAAGTGGTAAACTGACGGTGTATACTTCGTGGGAAGAGGTCTACGACAGTGGGCGTTACTATGCATTCGTTCAAACGAGCGATGGGAATTGGTGGCACGAAACGCTAGTGAAGAAGGGCTTGGCTCGAATTCATACCAAAGGTGAGGAACTCCCAGATGGTACGCGGTATGCGAAGCATAAAAAGGAGCTTTATCTTATGGAGAAGGCCGCTCGTAGAGACAAGGTAGGAGCTTGGGGGATGTAGAAGGGCAGTTCGAATGGAGGCGTGTCGCCTTTCGAAGAGGTCGGAGTTTTGCGCTACGAGGGGTTTTAGTTTTCGAGTGGTAAGACGGCCTCAAGTCGGAAGAATTTCCGGGTTGCCGATGTGTCGCGAATTTCATCGGTGATTAACTCTGTTTGAGAGGTGAGTGCGGTGGTCTCGACGTTTTGGGTGATCTCATTTTCGCTGCGATCCCATGAGATGAGGTCTTCGGAAACGGCGATGATGAGTTGGTAGCCGGCGAGAGCTTTACGACGGGGGTAGCTGATTTTAAGAACTCCGTTAGCGGTGAAGCTGCTTACGATTGGAGAGGTGTCATAAGTGGTAGGATCAAGGCCGAGGAGGAATTCAAGGAGGTTGGAGAGTTGGTCGGAATCAGGGTCGGCGCCATGACCTGTGAGGGCAGGAGGTGTCCCGGTAGGGAAGGCTGAGGCGGCCCAATCTTCATAGGTGGTCGCGTGATTACTTGCGCCGAAGGAGGAGCTGGGAAGGGCTTGGAAATCTCCGGTGCCGTCTGGGATCAAGCCGAGCGATTGGTTGGTTGCGGTGGGCCCAAAGTCGGCGACGTCTACGAAGCGAAGCAGCTTGTTGCTGGAGTCAGTTTCGACGAGGTAGATTTGGTCGCCAAGGGTTCCATCGAGTGCGAAGTCATTGGGGCCGCCGCTGGCATTGAAGTCGTTTTCGTTGATTGTGAGAAATTCGCCTGCTGCCAGAGTTGTTGGTGGGAATTGATATTTTCTGAGGTTTCTTCCATCGCTGACATACCACCCTCCAAGGTCGATTGGGTTTCCGGTGGTGTTATAGAATTCGATGGTGTCGACAAGAGGGGGGAGTGAGCTGGCTAAGAATTCGTTGATGGCAATTCGGCGGTCGTTTCCGAGGCCGATTTCGCCCGGTGATCCGTGGACTTCGATACTGGGTTTCCAGTTCGTGAGGAGTGCTGGATTGGTCGTGCTATTGAGGCGTTCTAAGGAGCTTCCGACTCCATCGGTGCGGGGGTGCCAGTTGGAGCCATCGCCGTAAGTGAAGCTCTCGATGGTGTTTCCGAGGGCGTCGTTGAGAGTGAGGGTTTCTCCGCTGTCGCTAAGGTTACCGCCGAAATTCCCGATGATGCGGGGAGTCTCGCCGTAGCGTGAGCGGAAGGCGGTGAGGTCATCGACGAAGACGGCGCGCTCGCCAGCCTCAAGGGCAATCGGGATGTTGGTTTGTGTTGAGAGTTCGACTCCATCGATGAATGAGAGGCCGGCGAGATCAATGGGATTTGATCCGATATTGGTGACTTCGATGAATTCGAAGCTCCCTCCCGAGGTGTCAATTTCTCCGAAGGCTGGTTCTGCTTCGCGCGGGTTGTAGTGAATTTCAGAGATTGCGAGGTTGGAGGAATTTGCGGGTTCGCCACCGCCAAGGTAGGTGATGGTGGAGAGGGGAGACCAATTGCTGCCATCAAAGGTTCGGGCATTGAGCGTGACGATGTTATTGATCGATATGGGATTGGGTGATGTGAGCGCGCTGCTTGAGATTTGTGGGCCTCCGCTTTGGCTGGTTGAAACAAGCTCTAGATCGAAGCTGACATCACTACTACTGCCGCTGCTTTGATGAATCTCGACTGCGATGATATTGGTCCCCTCGATGAAGGCGCTCGTTGAGATGTTGAAGTTGAAAAAGGTTGTTTCGTTAGACCCGGATTGACTGCTCGAAGCGGGAGTGAGGTAGTTGATTGAGGCTGGGGCGGCGGGCATGTTGTCTCGCAGAACTTCGGTGCCGTTGACATAGACGACCCCTCCGTCATCCCGGCGGAAACGGACTTGCATGGCAGAGATTTCGTTCACGTTTGTGATGTTGATTTCTTTGCGGAAGTAAGTGGTGATGTGACGATTTCCAGAGGGGCCGGATTGGACGACGGTGTTTTCGGTAGGGACGCCAGCTGAATTATCACCATAGCCGAGCTCGGCTTGGCCTGTGCTCCATCCGTTGCCGGTGGTGGTTTGCCAAGCGGTGTTGGCATTGGAACCGTCATCGAGATACTCCCAGATGCTTTCTCGAGGAATAATGATCGTGGTAGTGCTTCCGCTAGGCTCAATATCAGGGAGTCTGGGGTCTGTCCCGTTAGTGGTGTAGTAAATGGTTCCGCTTTGGCCGCTGCCGGCACTGATGGTCACTAATGAACCATTGGGGACAGGTCCTTGCGCAAGGTTGAAGGTGGGTGGGAGTCCGCCGAGTTGGGTGTCCATCCAGTTGGCGCGTCCTTTGATCCAGGACTTCATTTCGCTGACCTGTTGGGTCATGGGGATACCTCCAAATTTGGCGCGGTCACGGACGGTGGCTTCGGCAAGTTGGCTTGCGAGGCCATCGAGACGGGAGTCGATTTCATTCGCGGAGAGGACGCTCCGGCGGAGGTCGGCCCATAGGGTGTGCCATTCGGCGGAGTATTCGGAGTGTTCGGCGAGGCGGATAAACCAAGGGGCGAGTGAGTCCTCACGCAATGAAGGTCGATAGTCGTTACTTTCATACCACCAGCCCAGATAGGGATTGGCGCCACCGGGTGAGGCTGAATGTGGTCGGGTAAAGGCCCAGTCGAAGTCCCAGAGGCTGCCGGCTTCTAGGCGACCTCCGGCGCTTTTGTGGAAGTAAGCGCTGGCGTGATAGATGTCATTGTTAGCAGCTAGCTCTTGGAGCGATTGCCAGATCATGAAGGTGCGAGGATCGATATATTTGGCATATCCAAGGTCGGGATCGCCGAAGTCATTGGAGTAAAGAGCCCGCTCAAAATCACTGACATATTCCTGAATGACGTCTCGGTCTGCGGGAGTGGAGTTTTCAGAAGTATTCCGCCCGGGGTCATTGGCATCAAATTGATTGGGTTCGATGATTGAGAATGAGTTGCCGTTGTAAGAGGGGGTGTTGTAGGGCGGATCGGTGCGGAAAGTCAGATCGCCGGGGCTGACGTCGTTTGACCGAAAAACATATCCGCCCAGTTGTTCGGGGTCGGTTTCGCCAGACTCAAACTTGCCGAGATCAAGGCGGTCTTTCGTAGCTTTAATCCGCTCAACCCACATGTAGATGCCGCGGTAGTCGGCAAGATTAATGGTGCTGCCACCGGGATTGAGGAACATTTCGCAGTAGCGAGTGCGGGGTGCGGGGTGTCCGATGTCCCGGGCTAATCCATAAACAAAGGCGTTGTTGAAGTAGCTGCGCTCGTGAGAGAGGTCGAGGCCGTAGAGGACCCAATCAGAATCAGAGGGGAGGTCGAGGACCCTTCTGTCGCGATCTTGCGGGATGTTTTCTCCAGTAGAGCCATGAGTGAGGTCCTCTTCTTGGCCTTTCCAAAATTCAATATTGTAGTTGGCTTTTTCCTTGGTTGCCGAGGTGTTTCCGCGAATGTTCGTACCGGCGCGAGTGACAACCTGAGCGGAGTCGGTGATCGCAGCGCGGCCACTAGTAGGGTTGATTGGAATGATGAAAACTCGAGTTTCGTGACGGTCCTCGCCAGAGTCTGAGAAGTTGGTGATACTGGTTTCAGAGTCGACGACGGTGATGGGGAGGTTTGAGTCGAAGCCTGCCAGATCGCTAGAAATGCGTGCAAAATGGGCGGTGATGATGCGGGAGGTGGCACCTCCAGATAGAGAGACCAGAGCCTTTACGGTGGTGGAACCGGTGATGGAAAGAGGAGAGATGAGGGGGGGGCTAGATGAAGTTGGCACCGAGCCATCGGTAGTGAAGTGGACGGTTCCGGCTGGGTTGGGAGAGGTGATGGATAGGCTTAGGCTTCCCGTAAAGAGGCGGCTGGATTCAGAAAAAGCGGGGGGTTCTACGAAAAGGGTGTCGCCGGTCCCGTTTGGGGAATTTGGGGTTGGAGTATTAAAGAAAACCTGTGAGCCGGAGGGGTTGAGTCCAAAGGAGATGTCTTGGCCAAGAGGGGGGTATTCTGGGATAAATTCGTTAATTACAGTGGAGCCATCGGGGGCGATGAGGCCGAGATACTCTCCACCTTGCTTGAGTTTGAAATTGGAATGAAGCTCACCGGAGGTGCGTTCTTTATTTGAAGCGAAGACCAAAAGGGTTTCTCCAGCTTGCAGGGTGACTTCAGGGAACCTCCACTTGCTTGGCGAGCTTGCGGAATCTGTCAGGTAGTAGCCGTCCAAATTGACTAAGCTGTTTCCACCGTTGGTTATTTCGATCCAGTCAGAATGATCTCCGTCCTCATCGGTGAGGCCCGTTTCGTTGGCTGCCATCAGCTCCGATATGAAAGGAGTGGCAAAGGAGACTCCGCTCAAAGATAGGGTGAAGATTGAGAGGAGAGAAAGTTTGGACCCAAGGAAATTGAAAGGGAGGGGGGGGAAGAGGTTCACGACGGGAACGCTTAAGATAAGAATGATAGGGCGCAGCCATTTTAGAAATGGCTACGCCCCGGATGTAACACACACGGAAAATTGAAAGGTCTAGCGGCGACGGCGAATGGCACCGGCTAGAGAAGCAAAGCCAAGCAGAATAATGCTGGATGGCTCGGGGATTGCACTCGTTTCGAGAACAGGATTTCCGAGAACAGCAGTGCCTCCATTGTTCACTGAGGTGTCGGTGCCGAAGCGGACACGGACTGCGCCGGTATCGGCAGCGGTAGCGATGTAAGAGACTGAGAAGGTTTGGCTCGTGTTAGATCCTGAATTCATGACAGGGAAGGTTGTCTCGGCGAGAAGGCTGTCATCGATTGAACTGCGGATCTGGGCAAAGCCAGTCTGATTACTTCCCTCAAAGCCTGGAGCAACATCGATACTGAAGGTGTAAGTGTCACCTGCAATGAAGGATCCTGCATCTTGAGAAAGGGCATTTTGCGTGGCTTGGAAGTTCTGGAAGCCAACCTGCCGGAGGCCGTCACCAGTAGCCCAGCCGGACCAAATGCGGGCGCCGGCTTGCATGGTCGGATCGCCATCACCGTCGATGTCTAGGTTGAACCCACGGACTAAACCTTCGGTAGTCCATCCCGTGATTGCGCCCGTCTGGGTGCCGTTATTCTGAATGAATTGCTCTTCAGCCCAAGTGTCTGACATGAAGTCGGCATTGATGAGGACAATGCTGGCAGCATTTGAACTAGCGGTGAGAGCCAATGGGGCAATCAGGATACATGTGTATATTGTTTTGTTTTTCATAATGATTTTTAACCAAGAAGAGAAAAGAAGGGTCTACTGAGCTATTCTTACGCGGTAGAAATTTTTCTTAACTCCAGTAGTGGGGAGCCCCAGATTCACGGAGGATTGGGTCGCATTGGCCGCTCCTACAGGATCGTCAACTTCTTCCCATGAGCCGGGCATGAGTGAGAAAGATTGCTCAATCGAATAGGGCCTCCCCGGTTTGCTGAACCAAGTCAGCACAAGGTTTCCATCGTCGTTCAGCTCAAAGGAGGTAATTGTGAGCTCTTGGTCAGAACCAATCGGGGCGACTGTTTCAAAATTGAGCCCGTAGCGGAATTCGTCGATGGTGTAGCCGGTGGATCCTTGAGAATTGAACTTAAAAACAAGATCGTTAGCCTGGCGAACGAGGCTAGAAATGGCGGCGTCAGCTAAAAGAGGAGGGCCAGGATTTTCCAAGTCGGGATTGACCCACACATCCATGGCAGTGGCTGATTTTAAATTCGCTACCACAAAGGCCGTTTGTCCCCCTTCGATTGGAAGGTTGGTTGCCGCGCCATTTACGATTCGAATTAGATTGCTGGTCTCAGAGCCTTGGAATCCTACCGCGCCACTATCGAAAACCCCGTCAGACGACCAAAAGGCATCTCCTGTTTGGGCAAAGTCTCCATCCACGCGAATGAGGTAACTGATCCAGTAATCTGGGTTGGCTCCTTCAGGAATTGCGTTTGCAAGGTTGCGCCTTACGGTTCCTCCTTCGAAGGCTGGAATGGTCATGGCTCCTCCACTTACGTCGAGAAGATTACCAGATGCGTCTTCATACGTCAGGCCCTCCGGCTGATAAGTAAAGTTGATGAGGTTAGAAGACCAAGCGGCACCACTAGCGAAACCAATTCCAGTGGATCCAGCAAAATCAGAATCGGTAAAACTCTCCTCGATCAAGGGTGCAGGATTGCTTTGATTCACCGCACCTTTGAGGTCTATGATAAGCGATGGCTTGTTGAGATCGTTGCTCGTGATGGAGGCGGTGGCAGAGATCGTGCCAATGGAAACTGATGGATCGAGGGAGAACTCCAAATCAGCAGCCGATTCTGCGGGGATGGTCAGAGGAAGAGTCGTGACCAATGAAAATGATGCAGCATCCTCCCCGCCGATAATTACTCCAGTGATTTCCAGCGGCTGGGTTCGCCCAGCATTAGAAATGCTGATTGATTGATTGCTTGTTGGCGAGGTATCGAGCAGAGGGGCAAAAACCAGCTCTGTGGGTGCCGTGATTTCGGGGTCACTCACTGCCCCAGAAATGGAAAGGTTTACGGTCGGGGTCAGCGCGGCATTACTTGTGATTTGGGCGGTCGCGTTAACGTCTCCGATATGTCCGTTTGGAGTGAAGGTGAATTGTAAATTCCCATCTCCCCCTGGAGCCACGGTGAGTGGTAGGGAGCTTGTGAGCGTGAAGAGAGATGCTTCAGCACCACTCAAGCTTACGGCGCTTACTTCGAGGTCCTGGGTTGTGCCGGGATTACGAACTAAGACATCAAAGGTCACGGCGTCTTGAGAAAGTGGCGGATTGATCTGCTCTTGAACTAGAATAGAAGGATCATCACCTGCGACAAATGGTGCGACATCCTCGAAGCTCTGCCCGTAACGGTATTCGTCGAAGGTGTAGCTGCCTGAGTTTAAGTTGTTAATTTTGAAGAGGATGGTATTGGCAGCTTGCACGACGTTTGAAGTTGGCAAGAGTCCATCAAGGATGTCGGGGGTTCCGGGGGTAGCGAGATCGGGATTAATCCAGATATCGGCGAGGGTGTCACTTTTCAGATTCATGACGATGAGCGCGGCTTCTCCAGTGGAGGCGCCGAAGGTCGAGGTAGTTCCGTTCACAAGGCGAATGGTCGCTCCTCCTTGAAAACCAATTGCGCCCACATCCCAGGCACCGTCGGGTGACCAGAAGCAATCGCCAGCGGAAGGGCTGTTTAAGCGAAGGAGAAAGCTGACCCAATAATCGGCGCGTCCTCCCTGAGGGATGGGAGTTTCAAGTGGGCGGCCGAAGCGACTTTCGTCCGCCGAAGAGGTGATCGTAGCGGCTCCACCGCTTGAAACGAGACGGTTCCCCTGTGGGTCGGAGTAGTTTAATCCCAAGGGGTCGAAAAGACTGCTTCCGCTTCCTGTTAGAAATGACCAAGTCGAGCCTGCCTCGAATCCGACTCCGCTCTCAGTTCCAAGAGAGCTGTCTTGGAATTGTTCGTGAACAAGTAGGTCCCCCGAAGATTGGAGCGCAGATGAGAAGATCAGAGAGGTAACAAGGGCTCTGCAGCGATTATGTTTTTTCATTTTTTTAGGTTTCCTTAAGGGACTCGAGGATCGTTGACCTTCTATTTGTTGCCCCTCTTCTTTCTGTGATCTAAATTCCGCGGTTCTGAAAATCTTGACCTGAAATCGTAAAAAAATGCATCGACCAAGATTAGGCCTTGCTAGGACTTCAATCATTTCTCGAGTGGAAGGCGGGGTTCGGGCTCTTGTTTGCTGAAAAACATGGAAGCCCAGAAAGGAGCCCGGGCAATTTTCTTTCGATAGTTAGTCAAGGTTCCGCTAGTTCGCGGAATATAAGAGTAAGGCCGTGAAAAGGAGGGCGAGAGCAGCCCAGTGAATCCTCCTTTTTGAAGATGCTTTTTTCCCAAGCTTCAAATGTACTCTTTCTCAAATAATCTCGATTCTGGACACTCAGACTCGCAACTTGACCCAAGTGGGGTTGGCAAGCATTTGGTAGAGATTCAATCCGAGCTGACTGCTTACATTGGCTCTCTTTTGGGTGCTCCGAGTGATCTTGGTGATGTCGTCCAAGAGGTGAATCTTTTCGCCTGGGAAAGACGTGAGGAATATCAAGCAGATACCAATTTTCGGGCGTGGGCTTTCCGCATCGCTTATTTCAAGGTGCTTTCCCATCGTCGAGATCTTGCTCGGGGGAAAAAATTTGTCTTCAACGATCAGTTGCTTGTCGAATTGGCTGAGGATACCCAAAAGGTGCCCGATGGCGAGGTTGCTGAATTGGCGGTGGTCTTGAAGAGCTGTTTAAAGAAGCTACAGCCGAATCATCGACTTCTAGTCGAGCAACATTACCTGAAGGGAGTTAGCCTGATTAAGATTGCCACTCGCACCAAACGAAAACCGACTTCGGTTTATAAATCGATCTCGCGAATCCGCGCATTGGTGAGGGAGTGCGTGGAGAAAACTTTGAAAGCCAAATCACCTAAGCCGTGAACGAAGAACAGACTGATCAAGTTAAAATTCCAGAGCCTTCAAAGGAGCTGAGGCAACTCATCGATAGTTTTTTTTCCGATACCCTGAGTCGGGTCGAGTTTGCGAGGCTTGAGGAGCTGCTCGAAGAGAGTCCCGCTGCGCGGAGCTATTACCTCAGAGTCAGTTCGATCGAATCTCTCGTTCCAGCGGCTCTGGCCGATTGTTCCGGATCCAAGGAGGTAGAGCCGGTGCCAGAATGTCGGTTCAAGTGGTGTCGGATTGGAGCAATGGTGGCAGGATTGGCGGGGCTTGTAGGGATTACTTGTTATCTCTTTGTAGGCGAGAGTTCTGAGCCTCCCCGTTCAAGCGAATTGGACCTGATCACGAAATCTGATGAAGCTTATGTCACCCTCACGAACCTCATAGGGGTGACCTGGGTTAAAGAAAGTCAGGTGATCAAACGAGGGGATCTCATCAATGGCTCATTTGCGATTGCTTCCGGTGTTTTGGAGATGACTTATGAGAACGGTGTGAGTCTTATTATTGAGGGGCCAGCTCGTTACACGGTGACGGGGTCCAATTCAGGTCGTCTCGATTTCGGAACGATTGTCGCGGATGTCCCTCCGGCGGGCTATGGCTTCGAGTTAGAATACGGTGATGACAAGTTGGTGGATTTTGGCACTCAGTTTGGAGTGAGGCTGTTGGAAAATGACAGCTCACCAGAGGTGGTGGTTTTCAAAGGGCAGGTCGAGGTGCAGAGTAAACTTGGAAAGTCCAGTCGTCTTATGGGTGGGCATGCGATCCGAAAATTCTCCGATGAATTTCAGTCAATTCCGATTAACCGAAACCATTATCTCCGGGAGTTACCCTCGCGTGAGTTTCCCTGGGAGATGCGGTCAGTGTTGCAGGGGGAGCGCGTGACCTTTGAGTTTGATGCGACTAATTTAATCCGAAGGGCAGGGGACTATCGCTGTGTTTTCAAGTGGATGAATGGCCCTAACCGGCTTTTGATCGAGCGAGTGGAACTCCGTCGCGATGGAGTCTTAGTTTCCGAAGATGTTCATGATGGCGTGACGGGGCTTGTGCAGAATACCTTTGATAATATTTATCATGTGACAGTGGGAGACGGGGATTCTATTGAAGGGAAGTGGACTCTCCATGCGCTGGTCCACTGCGCTCTTCCGAAGTCCGGTCAATTGCGCTCTGTTGATACAATGGGCGTCTTGCTGATTCAGGAAGTTTCTGAAGAGCCACCTTCCCTTGAGTCTTATCTTGGCCAGTGGGAGTATTGGCACGACGGTCTTGAGTGGAAAAGGGTCTTCCGGGAAGATGGTAAGATGGAGCTCTACCGCCAAGGACTCTTTGTAGCACTTGGGGATTGGTCGTATGATGATGGGTTTGTTTCCGTTATGTTTCCGATGACGGGGGCCGCTGAAATCGTGCTCTTGGAAAGTCAGAACACCCTCATTTTTGTCAATCAGCCATACTTGAATGCGATCGCGGTTTCAGATTCGCAATGATTGGCTTGTGGCCAGAGTGGCGACATTTTATGGATGCCGTAGCGGCTATCAGTAGTTTTGGTTTCAAGCCATTCACCGCTTCCTGACCGAAAAATAATCTTTTTTGTCGTAAAAATAGAAATATGACCCATACCGTTTTCATGAAATTCAAAGCTTTTCAGCAGCTGATCGTGCTTGGTCTTAGCCTTTTGCCCGGGCTATCGCTCGGAGCCCCGCAGATTCTTCCAGCGCCAAAAGAACTGCTTGAGAAAGAAGGGATGAACACAATGCCTTCCTTCATTCACCTAGCCGATGATCGGTATTTTCCTCAGGCCGAAGCCTTGTCGGCAGCGTTAAAGGCTCTGACTGGGAAAGAAGTCGCGCACGGAGGTGTTTGGCCCAAGAGTCAGCCTTGTATTCGCTACCTTCATGATCGGTCGCTGAAGAGTGAAGAATACAGCCTCTCGACTGAAGGAGATATTGTTTTGAAGGCGTCGACTCCAACGGGGATGGCTCACGCAATGGCGACGGTTTTACAGCTTGCCGAGAAGAATGAAGAGGGGAAGTGGGAGCTTCCAAAGGTGATAATTAAGGATTCACCTGACTTCGAGTTCAGAGATTTTATGGTCGATATGGGACGTAATCCTCATTCGCCTGAGACCTTGCGCCGCGTGGTGGACATGCTGTGGTTGGCTAAGACGAATTACCTTCACTTGCATCTGACCGATGATCAGCTTTTCTCGTGGCCTTCGACAGCTTACCCTAAGCTTTTAAGCGAGCGAGCGGGTTGGACTTTAGATGACTGGCACGCCTTGGAGGCCTACAGTCAGGCGCGCGGGGTGACGATTATCCCAGAGTTCGATGTGCCGGGGCATTCGGAGATATTGCGGAGAGTTTATCCTGAGGTCTTTGGAAAGACCCCAACGGAGTTGGCCACTTTGGAGAGCGCCTACGAGGGTGTCACGACGGTGATGAGCGAGATGATGGCGGTCTTTCAATCATCACCCTACATGCACATCGGTGGCGATGAGGCCTTTGGCGTGAAGGAGGAATTTCAGCGGGATTTCATTAACCGCTTGCACAAGTTTGTGAAGAGCAAGGGGCGTAAGACGCTCGCTTGGGAAGGGCCACGTTTGGGCAAGGGGAAGAATAAGGTTGATGAAGACGTCATCCTCCTGAACTGGCGATCAATCGAGTTTCCCCCGCAGGAAATGTTGAAGGCGGGTCATACCATCGTGAACGCGACTTGGGATCCTCTTTACATTGTCGATCACTACCCCCGGACGATGTTTACGGCGGTGCCATCGAAGGATTGCTACAACTTTAACATCAAGCGCTTCAAGCATGTGAATCCTGGCCTCGGCCACTATCAGAAGCCGATCTTCCTCGAGAGCAGCGAGAAGGTTCTCGGGTTTTGTATGCCTTGGTGGGAGGGACGTGAGAAGAATATCTTCCCGGTCTGTCGCCAACGTCTCAATGCGGTGACTGCGCGGACTTGGAATGACAAGGGAGAGACCTCCTTCGAGTCCTTTTTGAAGCGTGATGCGAAGTTAAAAGACCTTCTGGAAACGATCCATCCCTGGAAGGGCAAGGAGCCGAGCGGAGGTTGGGGGAATCGGGTCGAGAAAGCGAGGGAGGGGAACCTTGCTCATGGGAAATCGGTGAGCGTATCGAGTGGTGCGAGTCAGCCGCTTTTTCACCCGCAGCGTCTTACGAACGGAGCGACGGATCGCTTTGACCATTTTTTAGGTTACCCGACCAAGCCTGAGCCACTTGAGATCACGATCGATCTTGGCGAAGTGCAATCAGTGGGCCGAGTCGAGGTCTTCGAGGCCGCGCTCAGTAAGAGCTGGGAGAATTATGAGCTTTCCGGCTCTGAGGATGGTGAGAATTTCACCACAATCGGGAAGACCGAGAAGGAAAGCCGAGGTGAGAAGAACAGTGTTTCATTCTCAGTGGATCCGATGAAGGCCCGCTTTATCAAAATCACAACCTACGGATGTGAAGATTTCACCTTTCCGAGTTTCTCACGCTTGTGTGAGGTGATGGTTTTTGAGAAGTGATTTGGACTTTCTGCTGAGCAAGTGATACTTGGTACCATGATTGAAACTCTCGATTGGATCATCATCGCAGCTTCTTTGGCGATAAGCTTGGGAATTGGTTGGTGGGCGGCGAAGAAGAATCAAGGGACTGCAGAAAGCTTCTTTCTCGCGGGGCGCTCGATGCCTTGGTGGCTCTTGGGAGTGTCGATGGTTGCGACAACCTTTGCGGCTGATACGCCGACTTTGATCACAGATTGGGTGCGGACTGATGGAGTTTCCAAAAACTGGCTTTGGTGGTCCTTTGTTTTCTCGGGGCTTTTGACGACTTTCGTTTTCGCGCGGAGGTGGCGGAGATCTGGAGTGATGACGGATGTGGAGTTCTATGAACTTCGATACTCGGGCAAGGGAGGCCAGATTTTGAGAGGGTTTCGGGCTCTCTACTTAGGTCTATTTTTCAATGTCTTCATCATTGCGATTGTGTCCCTTGCGGCGATTAAGATCATGGGAGTTTTGATCGGGATTTCACCGATGCAAACGATCTTAATCGGTGCGGGAGCGACGATGCTTTACAGCGTGGCGGGAGGATTGCGGTCGGTTTTGTTGGTGGATTTTTTTCAATTTTCGCTCGCGATGATCGGGTCGATTGCGGCGACTTATTACATTTTGAATATGGAGCAGGTTGGGGGCTTGGAAGGTTTGTTCGCCAATGAGGCGGTGCAAGCGAAGATGAGTCTTGTTCCTTCGACGACGGAAGCTTGGGTGGCGCTCTTTATTATTCCGATCGCGATCCAATGGTGGACCGCTTACTACCCGGGGGCTGAGCCTGGAGGTGGTGGATATATCGCCCAGCGCATCATGGCGGCGAAGGATGAGAAGCATGCGACGAAGGCGAGTCTCTTTTTCAACGTGGCTCATTACGCTTTGAGACCGTGGCCGTGGATTTTGGTGGCGCTAGCCTCCTTGGTGGTTTTCCCAACTTTAGAGTCGATTAGTGCAGCGTTTCCTCATTTGGCGGCGGACAAGCTAGGGCATGATGCAGCTTATCCGGCGATGGTGGCACAGTTGCCGGCTGGGTTAAAAGGAGTGGTCTTGGCTTCACTTATCGCGGCTTATATTTCAACGCTTTCGACACAGATTAATTTAGCGTCGTCTTACCTGACTCAAGATTTTTGGAAGAGATTTGTTGAGCCCAAGGCTTCGGATAAGAAGCAGGTTATGGTTGGGAGAGTTATGAGCGCGATTGTCTTGGTTTTGGGTTCATTGGTGGCTCTCATGCTGACGAATGCCGCGCAGATTTTTAATATTATCCTGATGTTCGGAGCAGGGACCGGTCTGGTTTATCTGCTGAGGTGGATTTGGTGGCGGGTGAATGCTTGGAGTGAGATTTCAGCGACGGTAGCGGCTGTGATTTCGGCATACCTCTTTACGAGCAAGGCGGATATTCCTTTTGCGGATCCATTTGGTTGGGCCGTAGCGATGGGGCCGTGGGTTTATGTTGGACCGGTTATTTTGACGACTGCGGTTTGGTTAGCAGTGACTTTCCTAACTAACCCTGAGTCTGAGAACACTCTTTCGAGGTTTGCGGATAAGACTTCGCCTCCGGGAAAGGGGTGGGATCGTTTTCGGACGACTCAGCATGATCCCAGAGAGCCTTCGGTGGGAAGCGACTTGATTAAGGTCTTCTTTGGAAGCGCCGCGATTATCATGGTGCTGCTTGGGACGGGATTTGTGCTCTATGGCGATTACCTCCAAGGCTTCCTCTTAGTTGTTGGCGGAGGACTTATCCTGAGCCAGTTGTTCAGGGAGGTTCCTAAAGTGAACTAGGCACGAAAAAGGGCTGCGTTTTAGAAACGCAGCCCTTTCGGAAAGATGGTGCTCGACGCTGGATTTGAACCAGCGACCCTCACAATGTCAATGTGATGCTCTACCCCTGAGCTAGCCGAGCGGCGGGCGAAAACTAGGAGGAGAGATTGGATCT
>CALGJQ010000041.1 GCA_937928545.1 uncultured Verrucomicrobiales bacterium | reverse complement strand
TCTCCGCCAACCTCGCCTGCCTCTCCTCCCGCGTTCCCCCCTCCCAATTCGATCCACCAGGCTCCCCACCACGCCCATGCGCGATATTATAACACCCCACCCGCAGCCTCCCATCCCACTCCGCCACAACTTCTCCCTCTCCAAAACTCCTCACCGCGCGCCCCCCACTCGTCAGCCTTACCACCCCAAACCAAATCAAAACAAAACCCACGAGTCCCCCGAAAATCTTCGCCAAGAATTTCAACCTCTTCATCCCTAAAAGAACGTCACCACTCCCAATTTTCTTCCGAAAAATGGCTTCAATTGAATACTGAGAAATTACTCAGAACCTCTAATCAGAACATCCAAACGCATAAAGTTTCTTCGCGCTTCCACTCGATCTTTTGGACTTTCGACAATGAGTTCAGTTTTATCTTCTCCGAGTGGAGACTGAGTCACGTAGGCTCCACCTGTCCAACTTCCCCCACCTTCTTTTCTAGCGACTTCGACCCAATCTTGGCTCTGCAAACTCTCAGATTGCATGACACAGTAGATCGCGTCTTCAGGAGGATTTGCAGGGATCACAAATCGAACGGCCAAAGTATCACGCAGAATTCCCTCCGCAATTTGTGGAAGTAAACTCCGCTCATCTTCCCCCAAGCTGATTCTATCCAAAGGAATCCCTAATCCATAGGAAAGACCATTTGGAATCCCTCTTCCCAACGGATCCGCACCCGGCAGGAGGCCTTCCTGAAGAACACCCCCAATTTGAATAAGATCGATGGCATCAAAGTAACCTCCTGAGTCACGATCAAAACACGGGATCTCGTAAATATAGGCACTTCCCGAACTGGTCGCCCCAGAATTGTCACGTGGCGAACCCACAATGAAATGGTTGTTTGAAATAGCAACCGATGACCCATAGGTGTCCCCTGTTGCCTGATCAGAGGCAATGACCTTCATCACCTCAGATCCCGTCTCGGCATTGAATAGATAAGCACTTCCCGACGCATTCCCAATGTCATCACTCGACTGAGCTCCAACGAGAACGTAGCCATCGGACACCGATAAAGATCTTCCAAAATGGTCCCCTGCTTCGGCATCACTTGCAGCCAACTTGAAGAGATGATCTGGATCACTAGAAATATCGTAGACATAGGCACTTCCCGATTCCGTTCCATTATCATCGTCCAGATAGGCTCCAATAACCAAGGTGTCACCATGCAGAGAAACGGCACTCCCATACAAATCATTAGCCTCGCCATCTGAAGCCGTGTATTTCCACTCGTGACGACTTGACCGCAAAGCACTGCTCATCGAATACAAATAGGCACTTCCTGCGTTTGATCCACTTTCATGATCATCGTTCGGCGCTCCCACCACGAAATAGCCTTCGCTTGCTGAAACCGAACTCCCGAACTTATCCCCGAACGCAGCGTCCTCTGCCAAAATCTTATTCACCTGCTCTCCTGTATTGAGATCGAAAATGTAAACGCTGCCCGAAGATCCCCCACGGTCATCGCTATCTGGTGAACCGATGATTGCATAGTCACCAAGGATCGCTACCGCAGCCCCAAAGCGATCACTGTTTTGCCCATCGCTAGGCTTCAGCTTGAAGAGCTCTTCACCTGAGGCCAGATCAAAGACGTACACCGCCCCTTCAAAGGTAAAGTTGTTCCGTTCCTGAGGAGCCCCCACCAAAACATACTTCCATCCGGAAATAGCCACCGCATGGCCGAAGCCGCTATTCGAATTAACTTCAGCTCCGCTGGGAACAAGCTTATGAAGGCGATTGCCGGTATTCACGTTCACCACATGAGCCGCACCCGACCTAACATCATCCTCATTCCTTCCGCCCTCATGCCCGATCACCGCATAATGGCCTGATAAATCAACCGCACTCCCATAAAGTGAAGAAGCGAGCGGAGTTTCCGCCATCACCTTAGTCTCGGTAAGCGTCGATTCCAAAGTGCCCCGGACCGCAAAACTAAATGTCGCCTGATTGGGATCATTTGAATCAAAGCTAATGGTCGCGTCGTCTTGCACTGCATCAGCGGGCATGTAGGTGACCGTCAAGATCGACTCTTGACCCGGCGAAACCGCATTGTCCGAAATTTGAATCATAAATTCCCCGCTTGTCACATTGAAGTTAGACAATTGGAGCACGTCTTTTCCGGTATTCTGAATCGTAAATTCTCGAGAAACGCTTTGCCCCTCGACCGTAAACTGACAGAGCTCCGTTCCTCTTGCTGCTGAAACAGCTGTTTCTCCATTCACAATAGAACTCGATCCATATTGAACCAAAAGCTCAGGGTCTCCTTGGCAGACGATCTCCACAATCGTTGCACTTCCAAGATCATCCATTTCGCTCTCCTTAGGGAGCCCCATGAGAACGTAATTTCCCGAAAGGCCGAAAGCGACAGAACTAAACGCATTAGGGATCTGAAAGCGAGACAGCCTCGCTCCGGTATCCAAGTCATAGGCAAACGAACTACCTCGAACGTTTCCGACCACCAGAACATTGTCCGAAACATCAATGGAATTTCCGAACAAACTGCTACTAGAAAAGAAACTCAATTCGTGGAGGATTTCTTTACTCGATAAGTCATAGACAAACACTGAGCCAGATCCTCCAGTCCATGGAGAACTAACCACGGCATAATCGGGAGTCAAAAGAACCTTTTCACCAAACGAATCCGGTTCATAGACCTCAAGATCAGGGATGAGATCCTGAATTAAATCTCCCGTCTCCAGATCGAAAAGATAGGCCGCCCCCACTGTGTCCCCCATCTCGTTTCGTTTAAGAGGTGCCCCGACAAGAATGAAATCATCGTTGATTGAAACAGAGCTACCAAATTGCTCTCCTGCATCGATCTCGACCGGCCGCAAATTTTGAACTTCAACCCCAGTCCGAAGGTCGAAGACATAGGCACGCCCACTGCTATTCCCTACACTGTCATGAAAGGGCGTCCCGTAAACCAGCTTATCCCCATGGATAGACAATGACATCCTCGAACCATCACCAGGGGCTAAATCACTGGGAAACAGTTTGAAGACTTCTTCTCCCGTTTCCAACTTGAAGAGATAGGCTGCTCCCGCATTAGCGCCGCGATCATCATCACCCGGTGCCGATATCGCCAAGTAATCTCCATAGGCCTCTACCACTCGGCCAAATTCGTCACCCGGCTGTCCCTCAGTCGCTGTCAATTTCCTGAGCTGCTGCCCTGTCGTGACATCAAAGATATAAACCGCCCCCGCATCTTCACCCTTTGTAGAATCCCCCGAGTGGCCTAGAACCGCATAATTTCCCGAAATTGAAACCGAATAGCGATCACCTGCACCCGCGCCGGTCGCTTGAATACTTTCACCAAGTAAGCTGTCTATCGTATCTCCTAGAATCGCAAAACTATAGGAATTCGCATTCGGGTCATTGGAAACAATCACGAGTGAATCCACATCATCTTCGTCATCCTCTGAATCATAAGCGATGCGCAAGACTCCCGACTGACCAACTGCCAAGCTATCAGGACTTGAGAGAATCATGAACTCCGTATCCGAAACAAAGGCGCCCGAAATCATTAGTGGCTCACTCCCTTCATTCGTAATCACAAAACCCCTCACAAGAGGGATCTCTTCGTCAAACTGACAAAACTTCGTTCCGTTATTACTTAGCGTTGCCCCTGAGTAGCCATTCGGAATATCCGCGCCATCGTAACTCACCGAAATCAACGGCGATAAATCACCACCGCCATACAAACGGAAGCGATAAAACTCATCCCCTTGCAGACCATGCTTGAAGCTTAGGAAAGCATAGTCAGGATCAGAATCTGTTGGCGAATAGCGGATTCTTAAATTACCGGATTGCCCTGCCAAAAGAGTAGTCGGACTACTTTCGATGGCATACTCAGAATTCGTCACTTTAAAATCAGACAAGGTAAGAATCCCAGTGCCATCATTGCGAATCGCAAAATCTCGCACCACACTAGTCCCAACCGGAACAGAAGCTCCAAAGTAGGTCCCCGCGCTCGTCGAGACCTCAAGCTCCCCGTTTGAAATAGCTTGCCCATTGTGCCGAACTGAAACAGTTGAAGCCAGTTTCCCGCGCCCCGTTACCGCAAAGGAAAAGAGACCCTCGTCTTGATCATTTGTGGCAAAGGAAATCGTTGACGGTTCTGGACTCGTCGGATCAACCGGATGAAAGGCATTAGGAACAAAATTCACCGTCAGCAATCCTACGCCCCCTGGCGCGATCGTTGATTGATTCGCGGAAACCGTGTAGCGATTATTCGATGAAGCAAAACCACTCAGGCTCAAATCACTGCTTCCCATATTTCGAACGACAAAATCTCGGCTCTTAGAACCGCCTAAACCGACGTCCCCAAAATTTGTGCCATCTGCCGAAGAAACAAGCACTTGCCCATCTACCAGAGCCTCCCCTCCATATTCCACCGCAATTTCAGGAGCAACGACCCCTTGACCTCCCACAGAGAAGGAATAGGTCGAGTGATCAGGATCATTTGTCCAAAAACTAACCACTCGGTTCACAGGCGTCCCATCACTAGGGGAAAATCTGACCTCCAAATAACCCGTAGAATCTGGAAAAACGTTAGAAGAACCAGAAACTCGAAAATCCGAACCACCCGAAGTCGGAAAAAAGTTACTCAGGGCAAGGGAATCGTCCCCTGTATTATGAACCGTAAACCGACGTAGTACGGTAGAACCAATAGGGACACTATCACCAAAATCAGTTCCGTCAGAACTCGAAACGATTGTTTGTCCATCTAAGACTAGAACCCCATCATAGGAAACTGAGATCGAGGACGATTGAACTTCAGCAGAAACCCAAAATGAAAAGTTTCGAAAATCAACGTCACTTGTTTCAAAGGTGATTTTGGAAAGATCCAAAAATCGATCAGCAGGTATGTGAGTAACGGTCACCGTTTTAGATCCTCCGCTTTCAATCACAAAATCAGTTTCCGAGAATGAAAACTCTGGATCACTACTTTGAAAATTACTCACAATCAGCTGATCTTCACCAGAGTTACGGATCTCAAAATCACGAGAATTACTCGTCCCAAAATCCTTTGACTCAAATTCTGTTCCCTTCGTCAAAGAAGGTATTGCGTCTCCGTTCGCAATCACCTCGTCTCCATAAGTCAACCAGACGAAACCCCGATTGGAATTAGGATCCAAGCGGTTCGCAGAAATTGACAAACGTTCCAGAATCGCTGCAGTATTATGAGCTCCTAGGCTTGGATTCGACCCATCATAGCCCGCACCGTGATCGACTTCATCTTCCTCCTTTGATTTAACACTCTGCCCACCACCAGAAATCAGTAGTAGATCGACCGTCGAATCTGCCGAGGCATCGTAGCCACTCACCGCCCCTGTTCGAACCCCCTGAAACAAAATTCCAGGATTGGAAAAGTAGGGTATCGTAACAAAATTTTCATCAAATACTCCGTAAGCCATGACCGTCCCATATTGGTCCACTTCGGTGACTTGTTGTCCCGTCCCAGGATCGATAACTGTTGACTCAACAAGAAAGCGCCACCCCCTATTGAAGCCCTCCGTATTGCCATCGGTATCTCCCCAAGCATGTCGACAATTGAGATTATGCCCAACCT
Source organism: uncultured Verrucomicrobiales bacterium (assembly GCA_937928545.1). Lineage (GTDB taxonomy): Bacteria > Verrucomicrobiota > Verrucomicrobiia > Verrucomicrobiales > Akkermansiaceae > SW10. The sequence continues at coordinate 22,759 of CALGJQ010000041.1, read as the reverse complement.
CATGAACAAATACTAATCTGGAACTAGACATATCTATCCTTGCCGTTACCGCCGATATCCCACCTCTATTAGCCCCTCCTGCTAAACCACCATGACCAACATCGACAATAAAGTGCTGAAAGTCTGCTCCTAAGCTTACCCTCAAATCAGAGACACTATCCAACACGTCATTCTCACCATCATCCAAATCACCCAATTCTTCCCACATACTATCCGCGTCTTCCCCGGGAAATACATAGTCAGGATCTTCGATAAGGCCGACTAAGCGAAACTCAGCAGAGGATATGCCACTATTTTCAAACGCAATATTCACGCGATCGACAGCTGCGAAAATCTTGGCCTCCATTGCCTCTTTTCCTCCCTCATTGGTTCTCGCCACCCTTCCATAACCCACCACTGTTTCGATAAAACTATTCCCCCCTCCGGCTGTTTTCGTTCGATTCTGCCATGGATATTTCCTCTCAGATAATTTCCTAGGTTCTTGTATGCTGTTTGCCGCCAATGAATCAGCACAAGTTCCACATTCCCCTTTTTGCTCTGCAGGATCCAACTGGGTCACAGTCGTTAGGGCTCCATCGGGAGTAGAACCAAATTGATGATACTCCTGCCGATCGTAGAACGAAATAACCCCGCTCACCGCCCCCTCATGGAAAACGAGAAGCGCTTCGCTGGTCGGATTCCCAACCACCTTCCCAATCAAACTATGCGTATTCAAACTTCTCTGAACCGTCTTCTGAACGGATACGTCAATCTGGCGGCCCGGAGACAAGGGAACCGAGATGATTTCCGCCTTGGAAGCCAAAAACTGATCCAGCTTTTCTCGATCAAAATTTAAATGGTAACGCGGAAACTCCTCTGCGCTCTCTTCCGTTTCCAATATTTTCAAAATGCCTCCATTGTATTTCACATGGCGGATGAACTCACGGTCTTGGCGCAGCGTTCCCTCGAAGACAACCGTATTGTTTTCACCTCTCACAATTGGAGTATTCGCCAATGTTGCTTCAGGTAAACCTTCTCGAGACTCCCTGAGAGAGACTCGGTCTTTCTCTGCGCGAGTTAAGGCCGTCTCACCATAAGCTCCAGACAGCTGTTCACTTCCTGGAAGATCGGATGGACCCATCAGCGACAAGCTCAAGGAAAGAAAAAGAACAAACAGAGCCGCCAAAAGTGCGTAGATTTTTTTCATAGATAGATCCCCTGATAAAGTGATTCGAAACCAATAAAATGAACCTTAAGAGAGTAAAAAAACGTCTCCAAAATTTCAGTGAGGCTTATAGAGAACACACCGAAAGATGTCAAGTAAGCCATATGGAAGTAAGAAGGTAACAGCTGACGGACCCGCATTAAAAATGACAAGGATTGCCACAAAAGAACTTTAAGGGTGTCACTCCAAATTGCCTTCTACAAGACACCCCCTTTTATCCCAACCCCTACTTCACCACCTCCAGCGGGCACCCCGTCACCTTCACTCCATCTTTCCCATACCGCACCTTCGTCCACTCCCCCAAAATCGGAAGCCTCACCTCCATCCACTCCCACTCCTCTGGCATCGCTGGCTTCACCCGCAACTCCTTCTCTGGAATCGAAATTTCCAGCCCCGCCAAACCTTCCAAATAGAGCAAAATCTTCCCCGCATTAAAATTCGAATACTGATCCCCAAACAAGCTCAAATCCCGCCGATACGCCTCCGGCGCCACCGGAATCTCCCATTCCTCGTGGTAATTGTAATTCGCCAAATGATTCAGCGTTAACTCACTCGCCACCTTCCCCAGCCCCTGCTGAAACATCCCATCCAAGGTGAAATAAGCCGTATCCGGCGTATACCCAAACGAGTGATCCACCGGCGTCTTAAACTCCCTCATCGCATGTTTCGACATCGCCAGCGGAAAGAACTCTCCCATAAAACCCTTCTCACCATCCAGCGCCCACGCCTCCACCATCGCCTTCGCATACTCCTTCGGAAAATAAGGCGAACGCATCGCCCAAAACCCATTCGTCATAATCATCCCATTGTCCGGGGCCTCAAAATAGTCCGGCACATCATTCATCTCCCAGCGCTGATCGAACATCATCCGCACATGCTCCGCATCGCGGCGCACCATCTTCTCCCATTTCTCCACGTCCCCTTCATTCCCCGTCAACCGCGCCATCTTCTCCAAGACCTCCCCCACCTCGAATTCGTTCATCGCAAAGCCCGCCACCTTCTTCTCGAAGAGTTTCCTGAAGTGTCCCTCATAGCACTCCTTCAAAAATCCCACATCTCCCGTGTGCTCATAAATCTGCCACGCCCCCAGCACATGCTCCGCCATCTCCGCCCCATAGGCCCCACTGTGCCAAGTCGTCCCCTTATTATCCGCCAACATCCGTAATCCATCCGGCAACTCCCGCCACCGTTCGCCTTCCGTCAGGTGCTTCCACGTCAGCACATTCCCATAAGCATGCTTCGCTTTGTCAGCGGTCCAAGCCCCCACCTTAATCTGAAAAGCCGCATCATAGCGATGCATCCCCAGAAAATTATTCACCGCCGACTGCGTGTGCCGCTCCATCTCCCAACCCTTCCCCACCTCAATCTCATACATCAAATAAATCGCCCAAAGGTAGTAGTAAATCTCCACAAACTTCTCATCCGGACAGCGAAACCAAGGCACCTCCTCATTCAGCAATCGATTCATCTCCTTCGTCTTCCCCACCAACCAATCCCCATCATTCTCTAAAATCTCCCGCCCCAATTTCAAAGCCACCTTTTCCTCATCATGCATCGCCCAGGAAACCGTCGTCCCCTCCCCATCACAAGCCACTCGAAAACGATACTCCCACACCCCACGCTCATCCTCCTTCATCGTCACCTCACTCAAAGTACGAGACGCACTTAACACCGTCGTCATCCCATCATAAACCCCGCGCCCAATCCTCTCCGCCCCACCCGGATCAGGAAGCGACTTCACCGTCCCTCCTTCCGAGATCACCAGCGCATTCTTCTCAACGTCAACCTTCATCTCCGCAGTCGAAGTCACACTATCCCGACTCCAAAAACTCCGCCCCGAAAACTCAATCACCACCGGCTTTGATGCCTTAATAATCGAAGCCGCCGCATCATTCTTCCCAATAAACTTCTCCTCCCAAATCTTCACCCCACCCACCTCATACTCACACACCATCCGATCCGGCCGCCACCGCATCCTCGTCGGCTTCGGATTCTCAAACCTCTCCCCATCCACAATCACCGACCCATAAAGCACCCGCGTATCCTTATAAAATTCCCACCCCCGATAATCATTCCCCGTCCCCGTATTCTCACCCCCCTTCAACTCACTCTCCAACAAACCCACCCCCCGACTCCGCAAGTCATGATGAAACGGATGAGTCAACCCAATCGTCTCATCCTCCATCACCTTCCAACTCGCATGATACCCACCCACATAATACGTCACATTCCCCGCCAAAAAACCATGCTTCCGCCCCTGCACCTCCTGCTCCAACATTTCACAATAGTCCGTAAATTGCGGCCTCTCGTCCCCCTCTGAAACCACCGTCCCCAAAAATAGAAAGCTCCCTAAAGCCAATCCTATCCCAAGCTTAAAACCGTTCTCTCCCATCCCTCTTTAAGACGCCCATTTCCTCCCAAATCTTTCTCCTCTCCAAGGCAACAAGCAAAACTCCTTGAAACTCGAACTCTCTTCCTCATACTCATGATATGAAAATCTCGTCAACTCTATCATTTTTCATACTTGCAGCTGCTTCCGCTCAAACTCTGCAAATCACCCCCCTAGGCGATGAGATCCAACTCCAATGGGACCGTCAATTCCCCACAAAATCAGGTGTCCCCTCCTTCCAAGAATACTCCATCCTAAGCTCGGATGATCTTTCCAACTGGACAGAACACACCTTCATCCTTTCCAACGAATCCGAAGGCAACGGCGTTTCCTACTTCAACATCCCCCTCGAAACCGGCTGCCGTTTTTTCAAACTCCAGCAGAACCTCCTCTACGCCCATCGCGCCTCCACCTCAGCCGCCCCCGCATTCTACGAGCAACAATACGACAACGCCTTCAACCCCGAACTCACCCTCCTCGAGTTCGCCAACCAATCAGCCGACCCCGCTTGCCTCGATTCCATCGACTGGGATCCCACCACCGCCACTTTCTTCACCGAATACAACACCACCCCGGCAGACCACAATGCCACCCTCCCCATCGACGACCCCGAGCGCCGCATCTATGACTTCACTCTCAACGAAGCCGAACTTGCCAAGTTCCAAGAGAACGGCTTCGTTGTCAGCCCACAAGTCAAAGTTTACGACGAATCAAATGGTTGGGCCGCTGAACACGTCGTCGCTCCCACTCCCGTTGACCTCTACTACGCCATCTGGACCGATGACCTCCCCGTCTTCATCACCGCCGATTCCGTCCTCGATGCTTGGCATCAGTCCTTCTCTTCCATTCTTGAAGAACTCGATGAAATCGCAATCTACCCCGCCATCAAACAACTCGTTAAACACGACTGGGACGCTGCCTTCCAAACGACCACCGCTGCCTGGGATTCCGCAAACGCCACCACCCAAGAAAATGCTCATATCCAAGATGCCATCGACATGGTTTCCTTCTACATCGATGTAGCACAAAGCTTCCTTGATACCGAAGCCCCCACAAGTTCCGCAGACGCCATCGATTGGTATGCCGATCTCGCGGATCCAGACCCAAACGTCCTCATCAAAACAGGTCTCTTCGGTGATGGAGACCGTTTTAGCCGCCCCAATCTCTACAAGCCCCGCGGGCGCTACACTCGCTCCGGTGTTCTATCAGCCCATTTCCGCACCCTCGTTTGGCTCAGCCGTGCTCAGTTTCACATTGCTCATAGCGATGTCGCAACCCTCGCTCAAAGAAACCGCGAACTCCGCGCCGCCGTCCTCCTTGCCCTCACCATCCGCGACGGTGGCCTCATGGAAGATTGGATAAAGATCGAAAAGATGCTCCAAGGCATCGCCGGCCAATCCGACGCCATGACCGTCTCAGAAATGATCACACTTCTTGAGGCCAATTCCCTCGATTCCATTTCAACCATCGCCTCAGATTCCGCAATCGCGGATGTCCTCTCCGCTCTCCTCACCTCGACCTATGGCATCCAAGAAATAAACGGCGGATACTATGAAGTCCCCGGCTGCAACCCACCTAAGATCGAGCAACCTCGCGCGCTCTCTCTCTTTGGCCAACGTTGGACTCCCGATGCCTGGACCTTCCAAAAAAGCGTCTCCCCTACCGTGCGTGATAACGATGGCAGTGTCCTCGCCCGCCGCCTCCCTTCTGGCCTCGATGTAGCCTACTCCACCCTTGGCAATGACACCGCCGCCCCCATCCTCCTCGACCGTATGCAAGACCAGGAAGGCGTCCCCTTCCGCGACGGCTTCCCCTTCCAGAAAAACCTCGCCGCTACCCGCTCCGTCTTCGATTCACAGACCGAGGATTTCTGGACCGAGCATCTCTACGGCCACTGGCTCCACAGCCTTCGCGCCCTCTCCCAACCAGTCTCACCTTCCGCGCCAGACACCTTCCGCACCGAAGCCTGGAAGCGCCGTATTCTTAACACCCAACTTGCATCATGGACTCAACTCCGCCACGACACCCTCCTCTACGCCAAGCAAAGCTTCACCCCACCCTTTCTTTGCGAATTCCCCGATGGCTACGTCGATCCCTACCCAGAACTCTGGCAGCGCCTCTCCAACCTCGCCCTCGCCTACCAAGACTTCATCGATGGCTTTGATTACGAAGGCACGTTCGGCATAGAAAACGAAAATTTTGATCCTGAAATCTACCCCTATCTCCCAACCAATATCTTCACTCCTAGCGAAGGCTATCCTATCGCCTTAATGCAAATGTATGACGGCAGCATCACTCAAGTTGACAGAGGAGAACGCCTCGCCAGCATGAAACAACACCTAACCAACTTCTCCGAAAAATGCCTCACCCTCAAGGCGATTGCCGAAAGCCAACTGAGCGGACAAAGCCATACGCCTGAAATGACTGAGTTCATTAGAGACACAGTCGAAGACTTCGAATTCCTCGGCTACGTCGGTTACCGCCTCTACAACGGTTGGTTCCCAGGCCTCTACTTCGAAAACTTCCGCCAACCGGAAGATGAACACCCCTCCTCAACTTGGAACCCCGTCGTCGCAGACGTCCATACCGACGCTCGGGATATCTGCAGCGGTGACCCCGGAGCCATCCTCCACGTCGGCACTGGCCGAGTCCAATTCATGCTCACAGCCGTCAAACATCCTGATGGCACCGCCTGCGCCTACGGCGGCCCCATCATGAGCCAATACGAATTCACCAAACCCCTCGGCACCCGCCTCTCAAATGAAGAATGGGAAGCAACTCTCGGAACCAATGAGGAACCCGCATTCAACTCGTGGAAAGAAAGCTACATGGTTCCTGACGCTACTGACTAAATCAACGAACCGCTCCCACGTAACCAAAAGCTCCCACTTTCGCCCTCCCTCAACCAATCTTCAAGAATCCAAATCAATCCTCATAAATCTGTGTAAAAAACATTCCCCCCGCAAAAAATCCCCCCAACCTTTCGTCCATTTCGTAAGTTTCGTGGTTGGCCAAATCCACCCACTCCCTCAAAAGATCGCCACGACGCTTCTCCTATGAATACTCCTCCTTCATGAAGTTCCCCGCCCTCCTCCTCCTCTGCCTCACCCTTCTCTCGAGTGGCAACACTGAGAACCAGACCTCCCCCGTCTCTCTCCTAGAACGCCGCCAACCAAATCACCCCGCCCTAGCACTCAACCTCCACACCAAATCCCCCTTCCAAGCTCACCAAGCCATCACCGCCCCCGACTTCCTCGCCACCCTAACCCCCGCCCAAAAAAAGCCCCTCACCCAACTCCGCGACGTCTTCGCCGCCAACCTCCGCGTCGCCGGCCACCCCAACTTCCACCCACCCACCGACTACCAAATCCAGAACCACCTCGGCTGGTCCATCTTCCTCCACAAAGACCTCGTCGGCGAAAAATCAAAACGCGCCCTCCAACTTCTCGACCAACAACTCCAAGCCATCATCGACCGCGTCCCCGCCCCCGCCGTCGCCTACCTGAAAAAAGTCCCCCTCTACTTCACCCCCTCGCCCGATGCCCGCGGCGGCGCATGCCACCACCCCAGCTCCACCTGGCTCGCCAACAACAACAAACCCGTCGAAATGGCCAAATCAGTCGAGTTCACCAACGTCGAAAACTTCGAACACGAAACCCGCCGTATGCCAAACTTCGTCCTCCACGAACTCGCCCACGCCTACCACAACCACCTCCTCGGCGACGATCACCCCGCCATTCTCAGCGCCTTCCAAGCCGCCAAAAAATCCGGCACCTACAAAAATCTCCCCAAACGTTCCGGCGATCCCAAGAAACCCTACCGCATCGACAAAGGCGAAACCTACGCCATGTCCAACCAGATGGAATACTTTGCCGAAGCCACCGAAGCTTACTTCCACGCAAACGACTACTACCCACACCGCCGCTCCCAACTCATCGAGCACGACCCCAAAGTCGTCGCCGTCCTCGAGAAAGTCTGGGGCGTTAAAAAACCAAAACACCCCGTCCTCACCGCCAACCGCATCCTCTTCCTCGGAGACTCCATCACCGCAGGCCGCGACTACATCATCAAGCTCCAAGCCGCCCTTCACCTCAAGGGCCACACCCCCGAAGTCATCGCCAGCGGCCTCGGCTCCGAAGGCGTCACCGGCCTCACTGAACCCACCCATCCCTTCCCCCGACCCGACGTCACCGAGCGCCTCGACCGTACCCTCGCCAAGGTAAAACCAGACCTCGTCATCGCCTGCTATGGCATGAACGATGGCATCTACCACCCCTACTCACACGCCCGCTTCACCGCCTACCAAACCGGCATTCAAAGCCTCATCGAAAAGGTCAAAGCCAGCGGCGCAAAACTCATCCTGATCACCCCACCTCCCTTCGATCCCAAAGCCCCCGAAGCTGCCAAAAACCTCGTCGGTCCCGATGCCCCTCTCTTCACTTGGAAGAACATCTACCAAAACTACGACGCCGAAGTCATCGCTCGCTACGCCAAATATATCCTCTCCCTAAAACCCCAAGTCACCACCGTCATCGACATCCACACACCCCTCAACCAGCACCTCAGCGAAACCCGAAAAACAAAAACCGACTACAAACTCTCGAACGACGGCGTCCACCTCAGCCCAGAAGGCCACCGCATCATGGCCTCAGCAATCCACCAATCCCTCTTCACCAAACCCCTCCCCAAACTCCCCGCCGACCTCCCAAAATTCTACAAAACCCGCCAATCATTCCTCTCCCCCGCCTGGCTCACCCACACCGGCCACACCCGCCCCGGCATCAAACCCGGCCTCCCCTTAAAAGAAGCCCAAGCCCGCGCCGCCTTCACCATCCGTTAACAAGCCCCTAAAAATCACAAGTCCCTCGAACCACCTCGCAGTTCGCTTTTAGCGCTTAACATTTTGCCCCCAAAAACCTCCGCTGCTCAGTTGCTCTGCGTGAGATCTCTCCCCCAACCACCTTCCCACGGAAGGGCTGTCTCCAGACTGCCCACATCAACCAAGTCCATCTCCCCTTCAACAAATCCAAGAATTTTTAACACAAATTTCAAAGGATTGAGAAGGGATGACACAGATTCCCAAGCCTTACCAATTCTCTGCGCCTCCGCGGCTCTGCGTGAGGCCTCCCCTCAACCAAGTCCCCCAACTCAAATTAAGGCCCCGTCACGCCATTCGTCCCATACCTTACCCGATAGAAATGCTTCTCCGGATTCGCCCCTAGCTCCTTGAAGTAAAAGTTCAGCTTCGGTCGCTCACTCGCATTGGCACTCTCTGCCGCCGATATCGTGTAACGTTGGTCATTCACTCCGATATCTTTGGTTGGATTCACCCGAAGGAAGAGATACTTCCCTCCCGCATAATCAGGATGAGCCGCATAGAATTTCTGTAAATAGTGAGTCAAGCCGCTCAAGCGATTTGATTTTACCACCTCCCCACTGTTGCTCGTCGTGAAGTCAAAGATCGCATCCTCAAGTTTCACCACCTCAGGGTTCCCAGTCGGAGTCTCGCTGTATTCTAAAATTGGGGTCGTGTTATCCTTGATCCCGATTGCCCAAAGGTCCGCATCCCATTTCGCAAAGGTCCGATTCACCTCCACTTCCAACTCGGCTTGCGCGATTTGGAGGGACGCAGCGATCACGGGAAGCTCAAAAACGAGCACCGCATTCCTTCCCCCGCCGGGAACAATCGAACCCACTCGTAAGGTATCAAATCCCTGCACCGCACTCACCGGTGATCCTTCTGCCAAGACATAATCTGCCGCATCTCCATCCACCGTCAGGCTACTCGATGAAGCAGCATTCATGAAACTCAGAGCAGTTGGCGTCCCCCCTCCTTCGAAGTTCCCGGCCGCTTGCCAGTTCACCAAATCAGATGAGGTCTGCATTTGAAAAAGAAACGCATCTGCCGCTTGAATTGTCATCCCTCCCCCTTCTTTCGAAGGAGAAGATGAGGTGACTCTTAAAAAACCAAACTCCGCGGCGACCGCCGTCATCTCCGCGCTCAGCGACTCACGATCGACGGCCCGGGCCGCCGACGAAAACAAATTGTTAATCTCATAGGGATCATTCCCTTGGCTCGTGTCAAAGAACTCGTTCCAAAGATCGTTGTCCTGATAGCCCACCAGCTTCAAACCATCCGCCCGACGCAATCCGAGATGCGGCACCACGGCGGCATTCGGAATATCTGGGTCGATGTTGTAGGAGAAAATAAACGAATCCCGCCAGTCGTCGGGAACCGCTCCCGTCAGGAAGGGATACAGACTACGTCCCTGCATGCTCTCGGGAATAGGCACTCCCGCGAGATCAAGAATCGTCGGAGCCATATCAAGATTCAACGCGATTTCATCCACCTGAAGAGGTCCGGGCTGAATCTTGGGATAGCGAATCATGAAAGGAACTCTAATGCTCTCTTCATAAGCCGCGCGCTTGTCTCCCAGCTTGTGCTCCCCACGAAAGAACCCGTTATCACTGATGAAAATCACCGCCGTGTCATTCGTAATCTCCAGGTTATCGAGAAGCGTCAACACCTCTCCCACATTGTCATCGATTCCTACCACGGTCCTCATGTAGTTCCGAAGCTGACCGACGTTTGCTCCCCCACCAGCACCCGGCGCAAAGGGCGGAGGCACCGTCAGATTAGGAACCGCAACCGGCGTGTCATCCGCAAAGAGATCTGAATTTCGAGCCGGTGGGTCCCAAGGTTGGTGCGGCGTTTTGTAGCCAACGACCGCGAGGAAAGGCTGCATCGATAGACTCTGGGCGGTGATGAAATCCACCGCGCTTTGCGTCGTCACATCATCCACCCAATCCGTCGTTGATGAGGTGAAAAGCGAGCTTCCCGCTTGATCAAAAAACTCGGTGCTAAAGTAAGATCCCTGTCCATGAAAGGTCACCGCCGTATCGAAGCCTGGTCGTGCAGCCTGTTTTCCCATATGCCATTTCCCAAAGTAACCCGTCGCATAACCCGCGTCACGGAGCAGGGTCGCGTAGGAGGTCGCCGTTGCCGGAAAATCCGTGACGTTATCAGTCACTCCGTGGATGTGAGGATACTGTCCCGTGAACATCGTGGCCCGTGAAGGAGAGCAAACAGAATAGACCGTAAAAGCGTTATTAAAATGCACCCCCTCATTTGAAATCCGGTCCATGTTCGGCGTCCGCTTCGTTGGACTAGTCAACCATGGGAATCGAGCCGTCCGGCCGGTCGAGGAAATCGTTTCCTGCATCCGACTCGTGGCATCCCAGCGCTGATCATCCGTGATAAAAACAATGATATTCGGCGCACTCGTTTCTTCTGCCCGAACCTCTGGGACATCGAAGGCGCTCTGGGCAAGCAGAAGCCCGGTGGCTAAAATCCTCCGCGTCCGTGAACAGAAGGGCGAGTTACGAAGCTGGAATTGATTCATCTAAAATTGGGAAGGAGTCACTCCTTCTCGATACGGAAAAAGACTCGCTCGGCACCGGTCAAGCCGACGGGTTCAAAATCGAAACTCATCGTCGTCTCTTCGCCATCAGCGTCGGCTAAGGCCGCGTCGTCGAGCTCACCATCCCAGTCGATGAGGTCACGTGAGAACTTGACTAGGTATGTCTCGCCCGGGTTCGAGTCCCAAGTGAGGGTGACCTGATTGTCGGCAGCGGAGTAATCAATAGCCGTGATGGCCGGGAGGTCGGATGTTGCGCCCCCGGCTGTCGGATCGATGACGGTGGTGAGATCGGCGGTTTCAAAAAACGTGCCTTCGAAGGCGATGTTGTCGATCTGGGATTGGCCTCCAGCAGTTTCTCCCGTCCAGAGGAAACGAAATGCAGCACTTTTGCCAGGAGCGATGTACGCTTGGGCTTGGGTAATCGCTCCGATACTCTGGGAAATATTCTTGGCCTCTCTCTCGGTCCACATTGCGGTGTGAAAGTTCGTAAGATCATCCACCTCAGTGCCGGAGTTCAGCTTGATGAGTTCACCTTCCTCAGCAAGGTAGACCAGATTGAGTTCATTAGAACCAGTGGCAGCTCCGAGAGCCCGAGCATCAAAGTGGATGAATTCCAAGCGGAAATAGTAGTCACTGTGGTTGGTAATGGAGAAGTCACCTTTGACCTGGTTGCCATTGGTAAGGGTAGCATTGTTGGCAAATTTCCAGGAGCTAGTGCCGCCGTTTTCCTCGCCATTCGGAGCGTCGTTTCCGAAGGGTCCAATGCGGGCTCCCGCCGAACCGTCAGCAAGAATCCAATCGGTGATCAACTCGCCATTGCCGCCTACTCCCGCGCCAAAAGTATTTCCATTCAGGAAGTCGTTGTTCGTGGCTTGGCCAAGGCCCCGGAAGCCGTCAGCCGAGGCGTTTGCTCCGATCGATCCACTGAGGTAAAGGTTTCCGCCATCGTTGGAGCCCACCGGCGTTGCGTCGTAGGTGGAGTTCGTGTCCGGCGTATCATCTTGAACTCCCGAGTTGTTATTCCCAACCGTGCCATTTTTAAAAGTCTGCCATCCGATGAGATGCGTCTGACCTGAGACCACTTGTGGAGTCAATAAACCGGCAACCGCCAGAAACGACGCACGAGGAAATAAAGACGCGGAGCGTCGCCAGAAAAAGTGCATGATCGAAATTTGGTAAGGGGGATTTCTTTAACGTCGACGCTTCACCAAGCCAAAGCCAGCTGCAAAAGCCAGAAGCATGATACCACTTGGCTCAGGAATAACCGCTGCCGGGTCAATCAATGCAAAGCTATTATTTTGATCCTGAAAGGTCCCTGAAAATCCTAGGTTATCGATCTGCGCTTCACCAAAATCCGTGTTGGAATTGGTCCAGCGAAAGCGGAAGGTCGCTGTGTCTCCGGGAGCCAATCGCACTCCGGTGCCAAAGCGCGCGGCAAGGCTCACCGAATTTTCAATGACGCTGGGAATGGTTGCAAAATTCTCCGTCCCCACAACCGCGAGATCGGCAATTTCATTTCCATTGTCAGCTCGCGTCAAATTGCTCGTGCCGGCCAAATAGATGAAATCCAAGGTGCTTGGAGAATTGGTATTTCCTGTTCGAGCATCGTAATGAACCCGCTCCAAGCGGAAGGAATAATCACTCACATTGGTGATCGAAAAATCGCCAAACTCCTGATTCCCATTCGTCCGGAATTTCCAAGCACTTCCACTCGAACCCTGCATATTTTGTCGGGTGCCAGGCGTTCCACTCAGGCCATCCACGCCAGCATCAGGGATATCGACAATGTTAAGACCACCGGAAGCAGTCCCCAAACCAATCGTCGGCCCTTGCAAAAAACTACTGGAGGTCGTCTGACCATAGCCCTGACGACCCAAGGACGAACCGGACGCAGCCCCAAGGCCACCCACCAAATAATATCCTCCGCTATTGGAGCCCACCGGTGTCGAATCGAAGCTCGAGTTACTATCGGGAGTAGAATCGTTGATTCCGGAATTATTATTCGCTCCGGCATTGTCAAAAGTCTGCCAAGCGATGGCGTGAAGATTGGCATTTCCGTTATTACTCCCCGCGAGAACGACCGCAGAGGCTGCCGGAGAAAAGCAAAGGAACGTTGCGAATGAGGTCAGTGGGTGAAAGAATGTTGGTTTCATTGGATAAATTGAGTGGGCAAGACACAGCTCACCTTTAAATGAAGCTTGCTGCGTCGATCCTTAATAGAGCCCATTTCCTCGACACAATCTTGTGCAATCCGAGCATATTTTTTTGAATTAGGGTAATTTAGGGCGAATATCTACGACAAAACGCCCTTTTTTTGTGTTTTACGGTATTCATTCGGGCTACACCCCATCTGCTTACGGAACTGAACAGAAAACGCACTTTGATCGCAAAATCCGAAGTCCAACGCGATTTCTGCGAGCGAGGCATCGGAGCCCGCCAAGGCCTGGCAAGCTGCCTGAACTCGTGATGCCCTCTCAAATTCATGGGGCGTCATTCCAAAAGCCTCTCGGAACCGTCGTCGCAATTGCCACACCGACATCCTAGCCGCGGTTGCCATCTCTTCAGGAGTGACACGGCGATCTGGATTCTGTCGAAGAAGCTCGGTCGCTTTAGAAATTCCCGTGAGAGGGGTTGAGCTAACTGCCGTTGCCTCGTCACAAATTCGAACCACCCCCATCAGACCCATAATTTGACCCTGCCGATCGTAAATCGGTAATTTTTTGCTGATGAACCAATCTAACAGCCGCCTCTCATTGTAATACTGCTCGACCTTTCCCAAGATGGGATTGCCAGTCTCCAGAACCTCACGATCATCTTTTTCGAAACCAGCAGACAATTCGGCCGGGAAATAATCCTCATCAGAGGTCCCCACAATTTCCAATTCAGAAGCCAATCCAAAACGGTTCAAGAGCATCCGATTTGCGGCGATGAACTGCCGCTCCCGATTCTTAATATAAAAGAGCACTCCAGGAAGATTCTCAAAAAGCGAGCGCGTGCCCTTTTGGTTTTTCATCTGGCTGAGAAATTCCGCTTGAAACTCCGCGCGGGAATCACCGCGATCAAAGCCCTCCTCAAAAGGGCCCTCGGTCACTACGTCGCTTTCACTTGGTCGCGTGGCTCCTGCCACCCCAATCACCTTCCCTCCTTCGTCTCGAACCGCATGTTTCGAAGTCACCGTCCATCCGAACCGCCCATCCACCGTGCTCCAAGGCTCCACCAAATCAATCACCGCCTCCCCCGTCCGCATCACCTTCTGATCATCCGCAACGTAAGCTTGCGAAACCTCCTTCGGGTGAAAATCAAAGTCCGTCTTTCCAATCACCTCCTCCACCTCCGTCTCCCCCAAATAATTCGCATAAGCGAGATTCGCCGCCATGTATCGCCCATCGGCATCCTTAAGAAAAAAACAAACCCCCGGAAGATTTTCGAGCAAAGCCAACCACACCGTCCGCTCCATCGATTGGAGAAAGCTCTCGGTGTCATCAGCCTTACCGGTCATCATTTAAAAATGGATGAGGACCCCATTCTGTCCACTTCAAATTCTCGCCATGTCCTTCTACGGAGAAGCCAAAGCCACATTCCCCATCCACTAACAAGTCCCTCGAACCACCTCGCAGTTAGCTTTTAGCGCTTAGCATTTAGCCCCCAAAAACCTCCGCTGCTCTGCGTGAGACCAACCCTCAACCAAACCAATCATCCATTCCGCAATCGTTCATTTGTTCATTTCCCTCCCCCTCCCCAATCGGTTAGAAACCGGAATGCCCAAATCACTCAGCATCTCCCTCACCGTCTCCGATGGCTTCGCCGCCATGGCCTTCTACAAAGAAGCCTTCGGAGCAGAAATCGTCTACCAACTCGGCACCCCCGAGACCGGCCTCCACCACGGAGAAATGAACCTCGGCGAAACCCTCGTCTACATCTCCGGCGAAGCCCCCGAGATGCACGCCAAGGCCCTCCCCGAAGGCCAAATGAGCCCCAGCCTCCTCTCCATCGAAGTCGATGACTGCGACGCCGCCTTCAAGCAAGCCGTCGCCGCCGGAGCCAAACCCCTCTCCGAACCCGAAGACCAATTCTGGGGCGCCCGCGCCGCCACCGTCCTCGACGCCTTCGGCTACCGCTGGGGCCTCAACCAAAAGACCGAAGACATCTCACACGACGAACTCACCAAACGCGCCATGGCCCTCTTCGAGGGCTAACGCCAAAACCCCTTCGCTCAATCTAGCTCCAACGGAGCAACTGCAAATAGCCCCGAGCCTAGGCTCGGGGTTTTCCATTCCACCCACCAAGTAAGCTCCGAAGGTGCGCAGGAACATACCCCCAACCTCCAAAGTGTCATTTTTACACTTAAATTCTTGCAAAGTGTCGTTTTGACACTTAAGTAGGAAGCATGAGCTTCAACTACGAATACGCGAGACCCGCCCTTACCAGCGATTGCGTCGTCTTCGGCCTCGATCAAGACGACCTAAAAATCCTCCTCATCCAACGCGCCATTGCTCCCTTTAAAAACCAGTGGGCCCTCCCCGGCGGCTTCATTCATGTCGGTGAAGACATCGACGACTGCGCCCGACGCGAACTCGAAGAAGAGACCGGCTTAAAGAATATCTTCCTCGAACAACTCGCCACCATCGGTACCCCTGACCGTGACCCACGCGAGCATGTCGTCACCGTCGCCTACCTCGCCCTCGTCAACCTGATCGACCACCCACCTACCGCCGCTACCGATGCAAAAAATGCGGCTTGGTTTGCTCTCGATGACCTTCCCAAACTCGCCTTTGACCACGAAAAAATTCTCAAAATCGCCCACCAACGCCTCCGCGGAAAAGTCCGCTACCAACCCATCGGATTCGAACTCCTCCCCAAAAAATTCACTCTCACCCAACTCCAACACCTCTACGAACTCATCCTAGAACAACCTCTCGATAAACGAAACTTCCGTAAGAAAGTCATCAAACTCGGCATCCTTGCTGAGACCAACGAAGTCGAAAAAGACGTCGCCCGCCGCGCCGCCCGCCTCTACCGCTTTGATCGATCCCGATACCAGAAGCTCCAGAAACAAGGCATCAACTTCGAACTCTAACAAACCCCGTACTCCATAAAAAAATGATCTTTCCAAAAACAATTCAAGACGGCCAAGCGGTTATCCGCTGGAACCAAAACGGAACCCGTGACCTTATCACCGGTCCTACCACCATCTTCGCACCCTTCGCGAAGATCGAGCCCCTCCATCGTATCAATGCTACAGAAGGCCAATACCTCATCATCACCTTCCGCGATGGCCACAGCGAGCACCAGCCTGGCCCATGTGCCTTGTGGTTCGACCCCCTCCTCCATGAAAGCATCACTCCACAAGAGGCCATCCAACTTGATGCGCACGAGGCCATTGTCATCTACAACGAAGCGGAAGGAAAAGTGACTCACCGCATCCTCAACGGGCCCGCCGTCTACATTCCCACCCCGACCGAGACTCTCCACCAATTCCGCTGGCATGGAGACAATGGCAAAGGTGTCAAAGTCCCCCGAGCTCTGCGCTTCGAAAAACTCCGAGTCATCCCAGACCAAATGTATTTCGATGTCGGCGGAGTCCGCACTGCCGATGAAGCCCTCATCAAAGCCAAACTCATGGTCTTCTTCGAACTCGCTGATATTGAGCGCATGCTACAAGAAACTCACGACCCCGTGGCCGACTTCATCAACGCCCTCACTGCCGATGTCATCCGCTTCGCTGGAGGCTGTGACTTCGAGACCTTCAAAGTCCGCGCCCCTGAACTCAACAAACTCGAAACCTATAAAGCCCTTGTCGAAGGAGCAGCCCGCATCGGCTACCGCATCCACAAGGTCGTTTACCGAGGATACACCGCTAGCGACAAACTCCAGGAAATGCATGATCACGCCATCGAGACCCGCACCCGCCTCGTCCTCGAAACCGAGATCGAAGAACAGCAGCAGGAACTCACCGACCTCAAACAAACCCGCGAGCACGAACGAGCCGCCGACCAGCGCAACGAACAAGAACGTACCCTCACTCACGGCCTCGACCAAGCCCGCAAAGAACACGAGCAACAGCTCGCCTTCACCCAAGAAACCCAAGCCGCCGAGAAAACCCACCGCGAGGAACTCCTTCGCCTCCAACAAGAGGAATGGAATCACCTCAAAGAACTCGGCACCGACCTCACCGCCGTCCTCGTCGCAAAAGAACACAACCCCGACAAAACGATCCGCCTAGACACCACAAAAAACACCCCGCTTCACTTGCATGAAGCAATCTAACTTACGTTGAGATTACTATGAAATGGAAAGAATTTAAAGAAGCTGTCGCAGAAGAACTTCCGACTACTACCGCTTGGTCCATGAGCTCTGGTAACAAAAAAGGTCGAATGTTATTCCGAGGCCAAGAGGATGAAACGTGGCCCCTCGAAACGTCTTTGGAACGAGCAAATACCAATATCACAAATCTGGAGTCTTACGCACACAGCTGTCTAAGTGCAAAGCGCTATATGGGAAGTATACTTTCGAGTGATCTCAAGATGGAATACACAGAAGCCACGATAAAAATTAAACCATTTGTTGAATTTCCAAACTACGGACTCTCGGTTTACCTCAGGCACCACGGCTTCCCTTCACCACTCCTAGACTGGTCTGAATCACCATTTGTTGCTGCTTACTTTGCGCTCGCTGTCAATCCTCGGAAAAATTCTGATGCCGCAATCTACGGCTATCGCCCATATGAACAAATCAACCACACAGAGGGCGACCACTATTATTCAAAAATTGATAGCAAGATCTGGAACATTGGACCTTGGGTCGAAACCCACGAACGACATGTCGCCCAGCAGTGCCAATACACGTGCTGTATGTCTCGGCATGGAGACGATGGAGAATTCAGTAGTCACAACGAAATATTCTCTAAGAGACTGGAAGAGAATCCGATTCAAAGAAACCATTTTAAATGGGTTATCGATGCATCAGACAGGTCTGTCGCGATCGCAGACTTATTCAACATGAACATTACTCCGTTCAGTCTATTTCGAACTCAAGATGCTGCGGCTAAGACAGCGGCGATGAAACTCTTTGGTGAACATGTCTAATAAAATAGAGGGCTTCCTTCTCGGAACCGCAGTCGCTGATTCTATCGGCCTCCCAACTGAAGGCATGACTCCGGCCAAGATCGCCAAACTCGGTTGGGCTCGTTCTTTAAAACACCGCTTCTTCTTTGGTCGAGGAATGTGGAGCGATGACACCGAGCAAACGATCATGCTCACCCAAGCTCTTCTCTCTTCAAAAGGTAATCTCAAAAAGTTCACCCGCTCCTTCGCTTGGGAACTCCGCTGGTGGATTCTTGGGATGCCTGCTGCGACTGGCTTGGCGACAGCAAAGGCGATCATCAAACTTTGGCTTGGTGTGCCTCCACATCGCTCTGGAGTCTTCTCGGCCGGAAATGGCTCTGCCATGAGGACCGCACCTATCGCGGCCATGTTTCCCGATGATGCATCACAACGCAAAGCCTTCACGGTAGCCCAAACCCGCATCACGCACTCCGATCCAAAGGCGATCATTGGATCGTTAGCGGTTACCGAGCTATGCCATCTCTTTCTCCATTCGGAGAAAACGCCGACAGCAGTTCAGATCCTTGAAACCATACGAACTGTCTCCGACGATTCTGAATGGCAGGATATCAGCGAAAAGATCGAAGCCGCGGGCGACATTACCGAGCTTCTTCTCAGCTTGGGAGCATCTCCTCAGAAGGGAATCTCGGGTTACGTTTACCACACCGTGCCCGCAGTCATTCTTGCCGGAATAAGAAATGAATGGGGCTTTGAAAACACGATTAATGAACTCATCGAAGCGGGTGGTGACACTGACACGACAGCGGCGATTGCAGGGGCCCTTTGTGGAGCACTCGGAGGAACAGAAGGAATTCCTGAGGACTGGATTACGAACATCCGGGAATGGCCTGTCAAAGCATCTCGGCTGAGCACCTTAGCCGAGAGTCTGATGACTCAGACACCTCTCCGGATTCGGCCCCGATGGTCTCCCCTTCTCGTGTTTAGGAATTTGATCTTCCTTGCGGTTGTTCTTTTTCACGGATTTGCACGCCTCTTGCCCTGTTCAGTCAGGGCTGCACGAGATTCCTGAAGCGAATCTTGCCTCCGCACCTTCGGAGCTAGCTGGACTTTCGCTCAAGATCCTTCGGAGCTGAGAGTCCTTGCCGGAGCCTGAAAAAATGTATCGCCGATTGACGGGGTCGTCCTGCAATCTCTGCTGTGATGTTTCGCTCTCTTATTTTTTGCTGTTTTGTAATTCTGAACGTCTCGGCTAAGAAGCCGAATGTTCTCTTTATTGCGGTCGATGATTTGGCGGCTTCGCTGGGGTGTTATGGCGATCTTGTTGCGAAGACTCCGCACATTGATCAGCTTTCGGGGAAGGGTGTTCGCTTTGATCGGGCTTACAATCAGATCCCTCTTTGCAATCCGAGTCGGGCTTCGTTGATGACGGGGCTGCGGCCGGATGAGATTAAGGTCTATGATCTTGATCGTCACTTTCGAGAGGAAGTTCCGGAGGTTGTGACGCTTTCGCAGCACTTCATTAATCATGGTTACGCGACGACGCGCGTGGGGAAAATTTACCACTACAATGTCCCTGCGAGTATCGGGACCGATGGCTTTGACGATGCGCCCTCTTGGCAAAAAACGATTAATCCGAAGGGCCGCGATAAGACGGATGAAGCGCTCGTTTTTAATGCCGAGCCTCATCGGAAAATCTCAGGGGCTTTGAGTTGGTTAGCTGCTGATGGCACGGACGAAGAGCAGACCGATGGGATGGTCGCGACCGAGGCGATCAAGCTGATGAAGAAACATAAGGATGAGCCCTTCTTTATCGCGGCTGGATTTTTCAGACCGCACACGCCCTTCGTCGCGCCGAAAAAATACTTCGATCTCTATCCGCTGGAGGAGATGAGACTTCCTTTTGCTCCCGCCGATGATCGTTCCGATATTCCAACGGCGGCCTTTGCTCACAACAATCCGGTTCCAAACTACAGCCTTGATGAGATGACCTGCCTGAAGGCGCTGCGCGCTTACTACGCTTGTGTTTCATTCGTAGATGCGCAGGTCGGTCGCATGCTGAAGGCTCTCGATGATCAGGGGCTCGCTGACAATACCATCGTGGTCTTTTGGAGCGACCATGGCTACCACCTCGGGGAGCATCAGGGCATTTGGCAAAAGCGCACGCTCTTCGAAGAAGGAGCGCTTGCTCCCCTCATCATTTACGATCCGCGCGCCAAGGGAAACGGCCAAGCTTGCACACGAATCGTGGAATTCGTGGATGTCTACCCGACCCTCGTGGAACTCGCAAAGCTTCCTGCACCGACCTCACAAAAACTCGCCGGCCGCAGCCTCGCTCCTCTTCTCAAAAATCCCCTCGCGGAATGGAATGGCGAAGCGATCACCCAGGTCCTCCGCCCTGCCGATGATCGGCTCAAGGAACTCACAATGGGCTGCAGTATCCGCACCCACCGCTGGCGCTACACCGAGTGGGCTGAGGGGAAATCAGGAGTGGAACTCTACGACCACTCCAGTGATCCAAATGAGTTTCACAACCTCGCGCTCAAGCCGGATGAACAAGCCAAGGCGGTGATCAAAAAGCTCCGCGCTCGGCTTCATAAAAAGGCGAGTGGAAAAATTCCCACCGTTCCCGTGAACCCGGCGAGGTTGTAATTACTTCTTCCGATCGTGGTCGATCTTGAAGCTGCGCCCACGGAGGGTCGCATTGCGAAGCCCATCGATGACGTCATTGGCAATCTCTTGCGACACATCAACGAGGGTGTGCTTCGGGAAAATGGTAATCTTGCCCAGTGAACCGTCAGGGACCTTGCACTCGCGATAGATCATCCCCGCGATGTCACCGGGCTTAATATGCTGGGCTTTACCGAGATTCATAAAGAGGCAGGCCATGCCTTTTGAATTATTGCGCTCGGGCTTCGCACCACGGTCACGCTCTTTGCGCTCAGGACGATCTTTGCGGTCCTTGCGATCTCCCCGATCATCTTTCCAAGAAGAACGTTGTCGCTCATTCGCGAAGGCTTCCTTTTGCTTATCCTCGGCAATGAACTCACCCTCACGAGTGGTCGATTCACGCAGGAGAGTGATCGCCGCACTAGCAATATCGGTTGCAGTGTGACCCTGTTCGAGAAGGCGATCGAGGTAGGTTTGAAAATTGCCCACCTTACCTGACTCAAGCCGTTCCTGAACACTTTGGAAGAGATTGTCCGCGCGCTTGCCTTCCACCTGTTCTTGACTGGGAACACGCTCACGACGAATTGTCTGGCGCGTGTACTTTTCAATCGTTTGTAAGCGATAAATATCCCGTCCGTAAACAAAGCTCACCGCTTTTCCAGAACGTCCCGCTCGGCCAGTCCGGCCAATCCGGTGGACGTAATCCTCGGGATCGTGGGGAATCTCGTAATTCACCACAAGGTCGATGTCATCAACATCCAGACCACGTGCCGCGACATCCGTCGCGACAAGAACCTCGACCGTGCCCTCACGAAAACGAGCAAGAACTCGCTCGCGCATTTGCTGGGTAATGTCGCCGTGAAGACGATCTGCCGTATAACCTCGCGCCAAAAGCCCCTCAGTCACTTCATCGACCAGACGCTTCGTATTACAAAAAACCACCGCAAGACGAGGAGGATCAATATCCAAAAGACGAGCGAGAACCTCCACCTTTGATCTTTGTCGTACTTCGTAACACGATTGGTCGATCGCATCCACCGTGAGCGACTTGCGCTCGATCTCGATGAGCTCGGGCTTCTTTCCAAAGTTCTCAATCAACCGACTCACACGACGATTCATCGTGGCCGAGAAAAACATCGTCTGACGCTCCTTCGGCAGAGCCGCGAGAAGTTCCTCCATCTCTTCTTGGAAACCCATATCGAGCATCCGGTCCGCCTCATCAAGAATCACCGTCTTGATGTTTCGTGGGTCAAAACTACGACGCTTCAAATGGTCCAAAAGTCGACCCGGCGTTCCCACCACAACGTGGGCACCTTTGCGGAGACCTTTCAGCTGCCGATCAATCGGCGTGCCACCGTAAACTGGGAGCGCACGCAGGCCCTTAATCTTATTTCCAAGTCGGAAAACCTCCTCACACACCTGCACCGCTAATTCACGAGTCGGGCATACGATCAGCGCCTGAGGCTCAGCAAGATGAGGATCAATACGAGCAAGAGTTGGCAAGGCGAAAGCCGCCGTCTTTCCAGATCCCGTCTGAGACAGACCAATCAGATCTTTTCCCTCGAGTGCAAGCGGGATTGTTTTTGCCTGAATGGGCGACGGGCTTTCGAAGCCCATATCAAGAACCGCAGCAAGAAGAGGTTCGGGTAGACCGAGTTCGGTAAAAGGAGGCGTATCCATGAGAGCGTGATTCAAAAATCAATCTTTGTTGCCAAAGACAGGCACAAAGAATTGAACCGAGGAGTCTCAGCCTTTGCTGCTAATAGCAAGAAGTAAACAAAAGTTTACCTTGGATCGTCTCGTGAACTACTTGCGCCTCCAAAAGAGGAAAAGGATCCCACAAAGACCTCCAATCAAAGCAACTGACGGCTCTGGAATCGCAGCGGCATCCTCTCCAGAAACAGTTTCCGTAGCAAAGGCATTCGCGGTGCAAACTGCTGCGCTAGCTAGCAGGATTGCGAATTTGGAAGTAAACAAGTTCATCTGACAAGGTGGAAACGAAGCAGATGATAGG
>CALGJQ010000040.1 GCA_937928545.1 uncultured Verrucomicrobiales bacterium | reverse complement strand
CTTTCCTAAAACGTTCTACAAAAATGAGAGCCTTACTCCTATATCTAGCTCTATCGATAACAATGGTGTCTGCCGTTTACTCGCAAGCCGATGCTAAGCCTGATGGATTCATGCAGCGATTTCCTACACTGCAAAAGAATGGAAAAAGGGTTGTCGTGAGCCCTGATGAATACATCAAACATCATCTGAAGGGAGCCACGACTAAATATAAGTTGATAGCAGTTCCGGACGGATGAAACACCGATGGCTACCTAGTTGAGGTAGATACGGGCAAGAAGGTTATTTCATTTTCAGGATCAGCTGGAAGGGCTTTGATGGGGGCTACTTCCCCCGATAACAAATATTTGGCAGCGGAAAAGATTTTTTCTAATGCCATTACCATCTGGGACATCAATACGAAAAAGGAACTGAGGACGCTCCCAAAACTGAAGTCACAGATAGCAAAGGTATCGTTTTCGAGCTGTAATAAGTTGGTGGGTGTCTCCTGTAAGGACAGCAACATCATAATTTGGGAGATAGAATCTGGTCGAGAGGTTAAGAGAATAGACAAATCAGGAAAGACCTTGGAGGAGAATCTCGCAGCACAACAAAAGCATGTAGAACAAGAGTGAGCTGGCAACCCCATACCTCGCTCAGAGTTTTCGAGAGTATTCTAGCTCCGTTGGGAGTATTTTGGTATTCCACATTCATCGGTGTCACACGGTATGGGGCTCCAGTCACTTAACGTTGCTATG
Source organism: uncultured Verrucomicrobiales bacterium (assembly GCA_937928545.1). GTDB lineage: Bacteria > Verrucomicrobiota > Verrucomicrobiia > Verrucomicrobiales > Akkermansiaceae > SW10. The sequence continues at coordinate 3,526 of CALGJQ010000040.1, read as the reverse complement.
GCTGCCAAGTTGTCAATGGACAATATGATTATTTATTCATTTTTTTCATAGATGAATTTCGCTGCTCCTTTCAATGAGTTGGAGACCGGGATGAGAGGCGGTTTGATCAGTGGTGATCAGCAGGTTCGCCTATGGCTTGGTATGCTGCTATTCGTGGGCTGCTCCTTTCGGAACCTTTTCAACAGTTTCTGTATTCACCGGGGTGACTTCTTTGATTCAGTCTCTGCACGGGTGCTCGGTTTTGTCGGTGCCGTGATCAAGCGGCGGTGATTTTTCCTAACCCAGAACGTATATCGAAGATTGAAGTCGGCTGGCGCGTTCTCATCCCGGACTGCAACGCAGTGGTCGGGTTTGTATTTGTCGTGTGATGTTCTTTGATCCTTTGGAACGGAATCTTTCTTTTTGCAAAGCCCCCAAGGAACGCCGGGCTTTGAAAAAATAAAGGTGGAGTGTTCGCGTAAAAGCCTTTGGCTCACGCGATCCCGGTGCTTAGTTTTGCGTGGTGGTTTCTTGCTTGGCTTCGATGCGGGTTCCGAGTTCCCAGAGGAAGGCGGTCAGTTCACGGGCCACCGAGACCTTGATTTTGTTGTGATGAAGTTGTCGTTTTCTGAGGGTGTTAAATCGGTGACTGAGACGGGTTTGAGTTCTCCAGGAGAGTTCTTTGATCCAGCTTTCACTTCCTTCTTGTCGTTTGGAAAGCTGAGCACTGACCTTGGGTGGGACGCGGTAGTGAGTTGCTTGTTCGATGAAGATCCAACGAGCGTGAGGGTTTCCACATTTGGAGATCCCGCCTTGTCGTTTACTGGTTCCACTGGAGTTTTCAGTGGGAACGAGGCCCAGGAAGGCCATGAGTTTCTTGGGGTGCTCAAAGCGGCTGAAGGTTCCAATTTCCGAGACGGTGACCATGGCGGCAACGAGCTTAAATCCTTTGAAGGCCATCATGGCATCGACGAGGGGCTTGCGCTGCCAGTCTTCCAAGAGTTGAAGCATTGCTTCTTCGAGTTTGGCGATGCGCTTGTGATGGAAGTCGATGGTAGTGAGGTTGTCCTCAAGAACTCGGTTGTGGGCGGCATCGGGGAGCCTGAGATCACGGAGGTATCGTTTATGAGCTTCAGTCCAGTGGGTCTTGCCGGAGTAGTTGTAGCCGAGGCGGCGAAGGAGGGCGAGGAGTCGGGTTTTGGCGCGACGGAGATCATCGACAGCGTCGGTACGACCTCGGCAAAGATCGCGAATGGCTTCATCAGTGGAGTCTGGAATATTGACTGGGACGAGGTCATTGGAGCGGAGATTTTTGGCAAGTTTCATGGCGTCGCGTTTGTCTGTTTTAATGCGATCACCAGATTTTACAGGGATGAGTGAGGGCGCGATGACATCGCAACGAATGCCCATTTGAAGGAGCCGCCGAGCGATCCAAAAAACACATCCACTCGCCTCATAACAAACGTGAAGATCGCTGAGTTCGCGTTCTTGATTCTTGGCGATGCGCCGCATCGTTCGTTCGAGGGCGTGCTGGGTGGTTGCGATGGAACCGTAGTGTCGTGGTTCGGCATCGCGGTCACTTTCGAGGATCGCGATGACAGTTTCTGCTTTATGGACGTCGAGTCCGAGGTAGAGTGTCTGAGGTGCGCTTGAGTTCGTTTTTATTTTTACTATAATTTGAATATTGGATAGGTCTCAATTCGTTGAGATAGCCCACGCTTTGAACCAAGCGCACCACTAATCAATCAAACACTGAATGACCAAAACTGGCACGCCGGGCTCAACCGGCAGCCATAGGGTCTCTGTGAAGAAAATGACACTGCTAGAGAAGCACTATTACTGCGACAAAAGCAGCTGTCCTAAATGGTGTTTATGCGGAGGACAAGGTCCATTGATTCTGCTGAGCTGTGAAGCATGTGGAGCGATTATTGCATGTTGCGGAGAGACGGATCATTACATCGGATACTATCGCAGCCCGATCAGTCACGGCATCGAGAGGGCAGATCCCGAGATTATTGATTATGCCTGCCCGAAGTGCTCGGATCAGCTCGATTCTCACTATTACGCTACTGCCGATGAGCTTGCGACATTCGGGTTTGCACCGACGGCTCTTAAGCAATACGTGGGAGCTCCAGAGTTTTTTGTCGAGTGTAGGACGTGGGTCACCAAGCCAGAACAAACCAATGGCGAACAAGACGGTGCTGGACAAGCGCCTACTCGCCCTGAGTCGAAATGATCTCTGTAATTACAAACCTTAAACTACTGTCGAAGGTGCGCTCCCAGTAGGCGCCGCCAGACCTTCGACGTTCTCTCTAAAATTGACGTTGTGACACTGATCCGCTAGTATTTAGCCATGGCTACGTTAATTGAAATTCAGCGTGATGCAGACCAGTTGTCTGAAGAGGATCGTCTTGGTCTGGCGGCGCACTTACTTGCCATCGACCGATCTGCGCCCTTAGGTCCAGATGACGCTGAGGTTGATCAGCGTGAGAGGGACATGGATTCCGGCAAAGTGACACCTATCAGTCACGAGGAGTTTCTCCGCCAAGTGGGACGGTGATGAGGTCGGTAATCTATCATCCCGAAGTGCCGGGGGAGGCTCGAGACATAGTAGCCCACTACGAACAGATCTCTCAGAAACTAGCGGATGACTTCTGGGATGAGCTTCTTTGCGCGATTGACTACGCTTCTAAATATCCAGAACGACACCATTTTGATATCAGCGGGCGCCGCCGATCAAATCTGACCCAGTTTCCCTATCACTTTTTGTTCCGAGTGTTTCCGGACTGCGTTCGAATTACTGTGGTGAAACACAATCATCGCAACCCCCGATTGGGAACTCGAAGAGCGTGAGCTAGACGGAGAGAACCCCAAAGATAGCTTTGGGCGGTAGCCCCGAAGTTATCGGTTGTTGGACTGGCCCATCGGGGAGGAGCCTACGCTGGTAAGCTGCGCTTATGCGTTTTCAATTGGTGACTCTCCTTGAACGAGTTACGTCGATTTTGATGAGCCTCGGGCTCTTTGAAGTCCTTCGCGGGGGCTGCGCGGCGAACTGCGGAGCTGTTCGCCTCGTGGGAGCGGTATTTGGAACGGGCTTTTGGGGAGCAAAGTACGAGACATTCTGAAGTTGGCCGCTTTTGTCGGTGGGGCGGATGTGGAGGGCTTCATTGAGCCGCAGGCCACATTTGTAGATGGTGGTGAAGAGGGCGCGGTATCGGCCATCACGAAAAGTGCCCAAAAGCAGATGGATTTCTTCGCGGGTGAGGACGTGCGGGAGTGGTTCTTCGCGCTTGATTTTGATTTTGGACCAGACCTTCCATTTGCAGTTGAGGTGGTCGCGGTAGAGGGTGCGGATGGCGCAAACGGCCTGATTAACGGTGGAGGGAGCGAGTTCGCGCTCGCTCTGGAGGTGGGCTAGAAAAGCGAGAACCTGACTGCGATCGAGCGCGGGGAGGTTCTGGCCGGGGTAGTAAGCAGCGAGCTGTTTGATCCACCCGAGGTAGGTCTTGGAGGAACGTTCGCGGAGACCTTTGAGTTGGACAAAGCG
>CALGJQ010000039.1 GCA_937928545.1 uncultured Verrucomicrobiales bacterium | reverse complement strand
TTGGCGAAGATTTTCGGGGGACTCGTGGGTTTTGTTTTGATTTGGTTTGGGGTGGTAAGGCTGACGAGTGGGGGGCGCGCGGTGAGGAGTTTTGGAGAGGGAGAAGTTGTGACGGAGTGGGGTGGGAGGCTGCGGGTGGGGTGTTATAATATTGCGCATGGGCGGGGTGGGGAGCCGGGTGGGTCGAATTGGGAGGGGGGAACGCGGGAGGAGAGGCAGGCGAGGTTGGCGGAGATTGGGGAATTGATTCGGGAAAAGGATTTGGATGTGGTGGTGCTCAATGAGGTGGATTTTGACTGCACGTGGAGTCATGGGGTGAATCAGGCGGAGTATCTCGCGGAGGAATGTGGTTATGGTTTTTGGGTGGAGCAGAGGAATTTGGATTTGGGTTTACCGTTCTTTCGGGTGGCGATTGGGAATGCGGTGTTGAGTCGTTTTCCGGTGAAGGAGGTGGGCGGGGTTGAGTATCCTGCGGTGAATTGGTGGGAGCCGATTTTGGCGGGGAAGAAGGGTGGGGTGAAGGCGGTGGTGAGTCTTCCTGATGGGAGTGAGGTGGAGGTTTTGGGTGTTCATGCGGAGACGCGAGATGAGGAAGTGAGGAAGGAGTCGGTGCGGGAGTTGATTCGGGTGAGTGGGGAGCGGGCGATTTTGGCGGGCGATTTTAATTCGGTTCGAGGTGGGGATGGGACGACGGCGGTGGATTTGGTGATGGGTGACGGAAGGTGGAGAGAGGCGAAGGCGGAGGGGGCGACCTTTCCGACTGGGGATGTGAGGGTGAGGATTGATTGGATTTTTGTGCCGCGAGGATGGGAGGAGATTGGGAGTGAGGTGGTGGTGAGGGAGTTGTCGGATCACGCGATGGTGATTGGGGAGTGGAGGGTGAGTGGTGAGAATTGAACCAACCACGAAACTTACGAAATGGACGAAAGGTTTGGGGGGAGGGTTTGGGGGGAGGGTTTGGGAAATCTTCAAGAATCCTTCGTAATTTTCATAAATCTGTGTTGAGAATCTCTGTGGGAATGGAGGGGGATTTTGACACAGATTTATGAGGATTGATTTTGATTCTTGAAGATTGGTTAAGGGGCTTGGGTTGAGAAGTGGCCGGGACGGCCACGCTACTGCTTGGTAGTTGTTGGATTCAGTTTTGATTCATGATGGTTGAGGGGGATGATGAGATGGATTTTTGGGCACAGATTTTAACGGATGGAGAGATGATTTCACAGATTGGGGGGAAGCCTTTGGCTATGGGTTGAAGTAGCCGAGGTCTTGTTTGATTCGGCGGCGTTCTTTGCGGTGGGCGCGTTGGCGGATTTGTTTTGGGGTGAGGGGTTCTTCCTCTTCTTCGGAGCGACGTTTTTTGCCGCCGGCCATGATGCAGCCTAGGGGTTTGATTTCGGCGACGATGGTGGCGAGGTCGTGTTCTTTGATCTGGGCTTTGATGGATTCGGGGTCTTTGTAGGCGATGGGGGTTTCGGAGAGGTCGGGTTTTCCATTGAACCAGCGGACGTCGATGTTTCTAGTGTTGTGTTCGATGAGGTGGCGGCGGTGGTCGGCTCCACGATGTTGGCGCATGAGGGCGGTGCGGGAGAGGTTGCGGCCAGCGCCGTGAGGGGCGAAGGAGTGGAATTTTTGGTTATCGTTTCCGAGGACGAGGAGGATGGGTTCGGCCATGTTGAGGGGGATGAGGCCGAGGAGGGGGCGGCCTTGTTCATCTTTCCAGGCGGGGGTGGCTCCTTTGCCGTGGAGGTAGGTGGTGCCGCGTTTCCAGACGAAGTTGTGTTCGTTGCCGATGGTTTCGATGGACTCTGCGCCGATGTTTTTTAGGAAGCGGCTGTGGATGGCTTGGTGGTTGGCGCGGGTCCAGCGGGCGATGTATTGAAGGGCTTCCCAGTAGGCTTGGCCATCGAGAGAGGTGGCATCAAGCCAAGCGGCTTCGCTAGGGATGCGGTCTGCTTTTTTTGCGGTCTGCTTGATGGCGGCATCGAGTCCGCGTTTGTAGAGGTGGGAGCCGAGGCTTCGAGATCCATGGTGGGTGACGAGGGCGCGGAGGGTGCCGCGGAAGGATGGGAAGAGGTGGTGGCCGGCGGATTGGAGTTGGGTGGCGAGTTCGTCGGTGATTTCGATTTCGCCGAGGAAGGCGAAGTGGTTGCCGTCACCTTGGTCGGCGAGGTGGATGGTGGCGCGGTCTTTGAGACTTTTGAGGAATTTGTTTTCCCAGATGTCTTCGTGGAGGACGGGGTGGTCGATGAGGTCGTCGTGATGTCGGCCACCGGGGCCGAAGCGGGTGGAGGCGGTGAGGGCATCGAGTTCGGCAGCGACGGATGTACGAGGTTCGTAGAAGGTGGCGAACATGGAGCAGCAGATATCGGCGGAGTGGGCGGCGGGGATGATGGCATTCTCGACCGCGATAACCCCGCCGACGGGGATGTCGGCGGGGGCAGGTCCGGTGGGGCAGGCATCGGGCATGATGCTGCCGCTTTGGATGATGGGGGTGCGGAGGAGTTCGGCCATTTTGGCACGGACTTTGGTGAGGTTGGCTTTTTCTTCCTTGGTCTCGGCTGAAATGGCTTCGGTGCAGGGGGCGGGCTTCTCGCGCATGATGAATTGGGGTGGGGGTGGTCCGAATTCGCGTTTGAGGAGCTTGAGGAGGTATTTGCGGCTGACGATGCCACGGGCCTGCAAGTCGGAGATCATGGCGAGCATGTCATCGATTTGCGGTCCGGGGCGGTAGCCGGTTTTGAGGAGGTCTTTGGCGTTCATGATGCGGGTAGGAAGTGCAGCCAGTCGTTGATCTGGTGCTTGTTTTTGATGAAGTGAGTTAGGGGCATTTCGGGTGGCCTGAGGGGCTGCCGAAGGAGCTTGAGTCCGGCTTCGCGCGGGGTGCGGTCGGCTTTCCGGTTGTTGACTTTTTTGTCAGAGAGGACGCAGTTTTCCCAGGTGGTGGGACCACCGCGTGAGCTGGGGAGGACGTGGTCGATGTTGGCTTCGGAGAGGCTGAGTTGTCTGCCGGTGTATTGGCAGCGTCCGCCGTCGCGCTCGAAGAGACCTTGGAGGCCGAATTTGAGACGCTTGCGCGGGACGCGGTCGAACTTGCTGAGGATGACGACGGTGGGGATGCGGATCCGGCCGTGGGTGGTGCCGATGGAGGCGTCGTCTTCGCGGATGGGAAGGCGTTGCCAATTGGGCCAAGAGGTGGGGACCATCCAGTGGGGGCCTTGGATGTCGAGGCCGGTGACTTGGTCGTTGAGCATGGCGCCTAGGACTTCGGCCGGAGTGGTGGCGGTGAGGGCGAGCCAGTTTCGGTTGAGGACGAGGACGGTGGTTTTGTGAAGAGAAGACATGTTAATGGACGAGTGCAGAATGGACAATTGGCTTGGTTGAGGGGGTGGGCAGTCTGGAGACAGCCCTTCCGTTGCTTGGTTGAGTGGTGCCCGGGGAAGGAGTCGAACCTTCGTATTCGGATTCAAAGTCCGATGTAATGACCGTTATACGACCCGGGTTTAGAGTTTGGGAGGACCAGTGGGGGTCGAACCCACTCCGCGGCGATCACAATGCCGAATGCTGACCAATTACACTATGGCCCCCGTTTAAGAACCTGAATTGTGGAGCAAATTTTCCGCCCGACTAATCAATCATTTTTAGATTAGGGTGTTCTCTTGCGTAAATCAAAAGTGATATTTTGATTGATAAATCAATTCAGGTTTTAGGATTTTCTAATTTAGATTTTTGTCATGGATTATGGATTTGGTTTCTTGAGTGGTTTCGTGAGGACACAAAAAAGCCCTGCACCGGGAGGAGGAGCAGGGCGGCTGGGTTTGGGAAGTGTCTTACTTTCCTGCCTAGAACCTGCAATGAACGTGTGGGAACAATGAATGCATTCCATACGCGCAACCTCCTGTCTCAAGAGCAATGCTCTGAGCGGTGGTTTTTATGGAGATGATCTGTTCGTTCATTGGTTTGGTTTTAGGTGGGAGGAAGCTGTGTGATTGTGAGAGTGATGTCAATAAATTTGATAGATAAAGTTTCAGATCGTTGGATCTTGATTTGAAAATCTATTCTTCGCCTCGGGCTTCGCGTTCCATTTGGCAGTGGTGGTAGCCTTCGGTGAGGCATTGGTAGAGGTAGCGGCGGAGGAAGGAGAAGAGGGACCCGGCTTGTTGGTATTGGCGGGTGTGGATGAGTTCGTGTTGAATGATGGCTTCTTCGTCCAAGAGGTCGGGGGCGAGGTAGATGCCGTGACGGATGGAGAGGCCGGCGAGGTGGATGCAGGGGAAGCGAGGTGAGTCGAGCCAGCGGCGGAGGAACATGGGCGCGGGTAAAGGGAGGGGGTGGGTTTTGAGGGTGCGGATTTTCTCGGGGTTTTGGATGCCTTGGGAGCTGGCCCAGGTGAGGAGGTTTTTTGAAAGCGGGAAGCCTTTGGAGAGGAGTTTGAGTTCCTGCCAGGCGAGCCAGGGGGTGGCGAGGGCGGCGCCGAGAAGGGAAAGGAGGTGTGCGAAAATGCGGGGCATTTTTTTCCTTTTTTAGCCGAGGGCGAGTCTTACGCCGCGGGCTTTGTGCTCGGTTTCATCGAACTCGGCGGCGGGGTCAGAATCGGCGACGATGCCGGCGCCGACGTGGTAGTCGAGGTGGCCGTTTTCGTGGATGAGGGTGCGGATGGCGATGTTGAATTGGGATTCGCCATTGAAGCCGAGGTAGCCGATGGCGCCGGTGTAGAGGCCACGAGAGACGGGCTCGAGTTCGGTGATGATTTCGGTGGCGCGTTTTTTAGGGGCACCGGTAATGGAGCCGCCGGGGAAGCAGGCGGAGAGGGCGGAGAGGGGGGATTGGTCCGGGGCGAGGGTGCCGCGAATGGTGGAGACGAGGTGGTGGACGTGCTGGAGTTTTTCGAGCTGGAGCATGTCGGTGACTTGGACGGAGCCGAAGTCGCAGACTTGGCCGAGGTCATTGCGGAGGAGGTCGGTGATCATGACGAGCTCGGCGCGTTCTTTTTCGGAGCGTTGGAGGTCAAAGGCGGATTTTGAGTCGAGCTCGGGGTCGGCGAAGCGGGGGCGGGTTCCTTTGATGGGGCGGGTTTCGATTTCGCGGCCGGAGAAGCGGAGGAAGGTTTCGGGCGAGGAGGAGAGGATTTCGCGATTGGCGAGATTGAGGTAGGAGGCGGTGGGGGCGGGGGATGAAGTACGAAGTTTTTCGTACAAGGGGAGGAGGCCATCGGGGGCGTGGCACTGGGAGCGGAGTCGGCGGGAGAGGTTGACTTGGTAGATGTCTCCGGCGGCGATGTATTCTTTGATGGCTTGGACGGCTTCGATGAAGCGAGGTTGTGGGAGGGAGTCTTGCCAGGGGCCGAGGGTGAAGTCGGAGTTGGGTGAGTTTGCTTGGAGTTGAGAGGAGAGGGTGCCGGTTTCCCACCATTCGTTGGTTTGGTGATGGTAGATGAGGAGTTCGGGGTAGATGCCGAAGGTGTAGGAGCCATCGTAGTCGATGGAGCCGCAGGCGGCGCCGGTGGGGAAGCCGTAGTCTTGGGGGTTGGGGTTTTCGTGTTGGGCGAGGGCGGCAACTAGGGAGCTGGGCTTTGAGATGTGGCCTTGGAGGATTTCGGTGGGATTGGCTCCGATGATGGAAATGGGCGGAGCGTGATGGGTGGGGAGGTTGCCGACGGTATCGAAGAAGACGAGGCCGGGGAGGTGGGAGAGTTGGCGTGCGACCTCGTGAGGCTCAGCCGTGAGGGAGGCGGGCCTTGGGATGAGGGCGGGGGTGGTTTTCACGCGTTGCTTCGGCCCGTTGACATGAGGTGGGCACTTGGTTAGACTGGCCTTCCTGATGAAGAATTCACCACGATCCCGCAAGCCCAATCTGGGTGTCTTCCATGTGTCTTGCTGGGTTTTAGGCTTGGTGGCCTTTGTTCAGTTGATGGCGGTGGGGGTGGCGATGGCTTTTCGGAATCAGCGGATGCCGGAGCCTGAGGAGAAGATTGTGAAGGAGTATGTGGTGGTTCCGAGGGCGACTCGGGCGGCGGTTTCGGTGGATGTGCCGAAGAAGGCTAAGCCTGCGCCGGTGATGATGGCGGATGATAAAGAGTTGATCCCTGATGCGTTGACGGTGGCGAAGGTGGATGAAGATGAGGTATTGAATGAGGCGCCGGCGGTTTTGGATCCGGTGGTGGAGCAGCTTTTGAAGGATGCGCGGGATGCACGAATTCAACGAGACTTGAATCTTGCGCACGTGAAGCTGACAGAGGCTCGGCTTGCGGCACCGGATGATCCGAATGTGTTGTATGGATTAGGGGCGAATTACGAGGCTTTGGGGGTTTTTGATAAGGCGACGGCATTTTATTTGGAGGTCTATCAAGCGGGGCCGAGGAAGGCGGGATCTCTTTATGAGAAGGCGGGGATTAAGCTGGCACAGGGATTGGTGCCGGAGGTGAAGGATTTGGCGATTTTGGGCTATGGAAGAATGACGACGCCGACGCGAGTGGAGGGGGGTGAGCGAAGGACGCTGATTCTGCCGGTGGAGGTTTCGAGGAGTAAGAATTTTGATCCGATGTTGTTTAAGCCGCGGGTGCGTTTTTATGAGGAGGTGGATGGGAATATCGTGCAGGCAGATATTGAGCCTGGAGATGCGGGGAGTGAGTGGGTGACTGGCGCGGCGGATTGGAAGGATGGGGAGGAGATGGCGGAGGTATGGTATTTTGTGCCTGATCAGGATTCGGCGACGGGGCTACTTTTTGGTGATCGTAAGTTTTATGGTTTTGTGGCGGAGCTCTATTATGATGGGCGCTTGGTCGACATTAAGGCTCAACCGCGGACTTTGTTGAAAGAGGCTGGCGGGGAATCAACGATTGAAGAGTTGCAGCGGGAGTTTGATGAGCTTGATGGTTTGACCTTGGAGGATCTAACGGCGGGTGATTCTTTGCTTCCTCGCAACGAGTAGCCTGAAACGGCTATTGCGAAAGAGGGGGGAGTAAGTTACCTCCGGCAGTATCGATCTAACCAAGATGTCAGGAGAAGCGCACCAAGAAGGAGCCACCGTAGGGGACTATCGTCTCGTGCTGATGTCTAGTGAGGGGCAATTGACGCGGACTTGGGAGGCGGAGCAGATCTCGATGCAGCGGCCGGTGATGGTGGAGATGCTTAGAACCTTGGCTACTCAAGATGCTGGGATCGTGGCAGCATTTCTTTCTGATGTGAAAGCGAAGGCTTTGGTGAGTCATCCCGGAATCGGGGCGGTTTATGAAGCGGTTACGAATGATGATGCGACGATGTTTGCCCGGGAGCGCATCGAGGGAGATAGTCTTGTGGATCTTCATGAGGCGGGAACGAAGTTTTCTCCGGCAGAGGTTGTGAAATTGTTAAAGCAAATTTCTGATGCCATACTGCACCTTGAAAATGAGGGTGTTGCGACTGTGGAGTATGATCTTCATCACTTCATTGTGGGGAGTAATAAGGAAGTTCGTTTGATGAACTTAGCGGTCGATGGGAAGAGGGATGAGCGGGTAGATACTCGTGCGAAGCAGCTTCTGGGCGAGTATTTCGATGAGACTTTAACGTCGGGTTTACCTGGAGCGACCCGTGTGGGTTCGCTTTGTGGATTTATGGCCGATCTTGAGCGTCCTGTTCCTTTGACTTGGGCGCAGATTTCTAAACTTTCTGAGCAGGTGCGAGAGCAGCTGGAAGGAAGCGGGCCGATCGAGTCTACTCCGGTGCCTGAAAAGCCCTATGTGGCCCCACGCCAGCCTATTAAAATTCCGCCGGCCTTTTGGGCTCTTTTGGGAGGAGTTGGATTAATTGCGGCTCTCATTGCTTTGGTCGTTCTCTCCGGAGGGGAGAAAAAGCCTACGCCTGAAGTTAGTGAGGCCCCGCTGAGGTCGTACGTCGAAATCCCGGCAGGTGAGTATTCGATAGGCGATGGTAACGTTCTAACGATCCGAGAAAGTTTCGCGATGAACCGCACCGAGGTCACTCTTGCGCAATACAATGCTTTTCTCGAGTTTCCAGACCATCGCAAGTTTGAGCACCCGGAGCAGCCATCATCTAAAAAGGATCATCTTCCGGATTCATGGAAAACGGTCTGGCCAGCTGCGGTGAAAGGGCTTCAATGGGAGGGTCGTAAGATGTCGACTGATTGTCCGGTTGTGGGGATCGATTGGTGGGATGCCTATGCTTATGCCAAGTGGAGTCAAAGCCGTTTGCCAACTCTCGCTGAGTGGATGATCGCCGCAAATTATGAGGGGGCACCTACTGAAGCGAAGACTTGGGGGCGTGTTGACCTTTCAGATGGGGATGAAACCGGCGCTGGCTTGATTGGGATGGCTGGAGGGGTGAGGGAATGGACCCGCGATCTCGAAGTGGATCCCGCGTCTGAATTGAGCCCCAAAAAGCCAGTTTCGGTTGGTGGTTCGTTTAAGGAAACAGGCCAAGGAATCGGAAAGTGCGTTTGGCTTGATGATCGCAGCGTTCGGAGCTCTGATCTTGGTTTTCGGACGGTTCCAAATCGATGAGAAGTGGAGCCAATGAATCGGTTCTTATGAAATCGATTGTTTGGCTTTGTTTATTGAAACGACGGGCAAAAACGGACTTTGTGAAATTTTTCACAAAGAAAACTTGATTGAAAGCAAAGGTCTGAGTAAATCCGCGTCGCCTTATTTTCCGAGGCGGCCAGTGATGTCCTTCTTTATCAGATCCTTTCCCCTCGTTTTTGCGATTCTTGTCGCGACGGCCTCGTCAAGTATGGCTGCCAGCGGGCATGATCACCTTCCAGCATCTGCCGAGGAAGTTTTCAGTATCGGTTCCTTCATCGTGACGAACTCTATGATCATGGTTTGGATCGTAGCGGCTCTTCTCATTATTGTAGCTCAACTCGCCACCAAAAATATCTCAATTGTCCCTAAGGGTTTCCAAAACTTCATCGAGTGGATTGTAGAAAGCCTTCTTAACTTCCTCGGAGGCATCCTAGGCGAAAAGCTTGCTCGTCGCACTTTCTGGTTCTTCGCGACGATCTTCATCATGATTTTGGCGTCCAACTGGATGGGCCTTTTTCCGGGAGTTGGAACCGTTGGCTGGACTCTGACAGGTGACGCGGTTGATCCTAACGATACCTTCCGCCCCTTCCTTCGTGGTGGTAATGCCGATCTCAACATGACGGGCGCGATGGCCATCACCTTCGCGATCCTCTGGTTCTACTGGTCCATCACCGAGACGAGCTTCAAGGACTTCGGTGCTCACATTTTTGCACCAAAGGGGAATTTCAAAGGCCTCATGCTCATTGGTATGATCGTCATCTTCTTCGCAGTTGGATTGATTGAAGTCTTCTCAATTGCCCTTCGCCCTGTGGCTCTCATGTTCCGTCTCTACGGAAACGTTTACGCTGGCGAAAACATGCTGGAGTCCATCATGAACACCGTCCCGGTGCCGTGGCTCAAGTGGCTCGCTGCCCTTCCCTTCTACTTCCTCGAGTTGCTCGTGGGTTTGATTCAAGCCCTCGTCTTTACTCTTCTCTGTGCCGTATTCCTGAAACTCATGTGTGATCACGGCGATCACGACGAAGAACACGCTCACTAAATTTCCAACCCTTTCACCGGTATGACCATGGGTAGATAACCGTGGGTGCCATGAATAAACACCAAAACCAAATAATACTATGTTCAACGAACTCCTCATGTTCCTCTTCGCAGCAATCGAAGGTAAGCTTCACGTCGGCCTCGCCGCTCTCGGATCCGGAATCGGCATCGGCCTTCTCGGAATGAAAGCCGCTGAAGCCACCGGTCGTAACCCTGGCGCAGCTGGTAACGTCCTTACCATTTCCATCATTCTCGCGGCCCTCATTGAGGGTATCGTGTTCTTCGCAATCTTCCTTGCGTAAGTGAATCATCTCGGTTGGAGGGTTCTCCTTGAACCCTCCAACCAGATTCCCCAATTTTCTCTCCGAGACTCCTAAACTTTCCTTCTCTTATGACCGTTCCATCATTCATTTTGCTCGCTGCTGAAGCCACCGAATCCGGTGATAAGCTTGGCGATCTCATTAAGACTTTTGGTGTTCACTGGAGTCTCTTTATCTCGCAGCTCATTTCATTTTTGATTGTCTGCTTTGTTCTCAGGAAGTTCGCCTACGGCCCTGTTCTTGAGATGCTCGATAAGCGCCGTAACCGCATCGCGGATGGCGAAGCCAAGTTAGAGGAGATCGAGAAAAAACTCGCCGACAGCGAAAAGGAAAAAGCCGCCCTCCTTGAGAAGGCAAACCTCGACGCCAAGCGCCTCATTACCGAAGCCAAAGACAGCGCGACTGCTCTCTCCGAGCAAAAGGCAAACGAAGCCACCTCACAGGCTCAAATCATTCTCGCCAAGGCTCAAGAAGCCGCCAAAGCCGAACGCAGTTCCATGGCAGCTGATCTCAAGCAGGAATTCGGCCGTCTCGTCGTCGCCACCACCTCACAGGTCACTGGCAAGACTCTCGACGAACACGATCAGAAGCGCATCAACGAAGAAGCGGTTCTCAGCATCAACAACTAATTTTCAGATCGCACTCAGATGAAAGTCTCCAAGGCCGCACAAAGCACCGCTCGCCGCATCTTCCGCCTCTGCTCGCAGAACGGAGAGATGAATGAAGCGCATCTTCGTACCGCCATTACCAAGCTTTCTACTGATAAACCTCGTGGTTATCGCGGCATGCTCCAAGCTCTCCGCCGTCTCATTCGTGCCGAACTCGCTGAGAAGCAAGTCACCGTCGAGAGCGCCTCGCACCTCGACCAGATGACAATGACCACTCTAGAGAATTCTCTCCGTCAACAATACGGACAGGACCTCGTCTTTAACTTTAAAACGACCCCCGACCTCCTCGGTGGTATGCGCGTCCGCGTAGGAAACGATGTCTTTGACGGATCGGTCAAAGCCCGTCTCACACGCCTCGCTGAATCCCTCTAAACCTCTCCTTCTTCACTAAACTCTCTCACTATAATTTGTTATGAGCACCATCCTCCAGGAACTGGAAGCCCAAATCGCGAACGTCTCAACGTCCGTTGAAAAAACCAACATCGGCATCGTCCGTGAAACCGGTGACGGAGTCGCCAAAGTCGAAGGTCTCAGCGACGCCCAGCTGAACGAGATGATCGAGTTCCCCGGTGGACTCACTGGTCTCGCCCTCAACCTTGAGGAAGGCGAAGTCGGAGTTGTATTCCTCGGTGACGGAAAGCACATCACTGAAGGCATGGAGTGCCGCACCACTGGTAAGCTCCTCTCGATTCCTGTCGGAGAAAACTTCCTCGGTCGTGTTGTTAACACTCTCGCTCAGCCCATCGATGGAAAAGGCGACATCGCCGAAGCCGCTCAGTATCCGGTTGAGAAGATCGCTCCTGGTATCATTAAGCGTAAGTCAGTTTCCGTTCCTCTCCAGACCGGTATTTCTTCCATCGACGCCATGATCCCCATCGGTCGTGGACAACGTGAGCTCATCATTGGTGACCGCTCCACCGGTAAGACCACCATCGCGATCGACACCATCATTTCTCAGGCCAATCAGAACAAAGCAGCCGCTGAAGGTCGCTTGAAAGATCACAAGCCCGTCTACTGCGTTTACGTTGCGATCGGCCAGAAGCAGTCCAACGTTGCTCGGATCGTCTCCACTCTCGAAGACGCCGGGGCTCTCGACAACACCATCATCGTCAACGCTTCCGCATCGGATTCCGCGACTAACCAGTTCCTCGCTCCTTACTCCGGTTGTGCTCTTGCTGAGTATCTCATGGACCAAGGCAAGGACGTCCTCATCGTCTTTGATGACCTTTCCAAACAGGCGGTGGCTTATCGTCAGGTTTCTCTCATTCTTCGCCGCCCATCCGGTCGTGAAGCGTATCCTGGTGATGTTTTCTACCTTCACTCACGTCTTCTTGAGCGTTCTGCGCGCCTCTCTGAAAAAGAGGGTGGTGGTTCTCTCACCGCTCTTCCAATCATCGAGACTCAAGCGGGTGACGTTTCGGCCTACATTCCGACCAACGTGATTTCCATCACCGACGGACAGATCTTCCTCGAGACCGACCTCTTCTACCAAGGCATTCGTCCTGCGATTTCCGTCGGTCTCTCCGTTTCTCGTGTGGGATCAGCCGCTCAGACCAAGGCCATCAAAAAAGTCTCTGGAACGACCAAGCTCGACCTCGCTCAGTTCCGCGAACTCCAGGCCTTCGCCCAGTTCGGATCTGACCTCGATGACGCCACTAAGGGCAAGATCAACCGCGGTCAGCGCATTGTTGAGCTCTTCAAGCAGAACCAATATTCACCTCTCTCCATGGAGATGGAAGTTGCCGTTCTCTGGGCCATGCAAAATGGTCACTTCGATGATGTCGAAGTCGAGCGCGTGAAAGAGTGCCAAGCTGCTCTCGAGGAATTCCTAACCACTCGCAAGGCAGAACTCCTTCAGAAGATCGCTGACGAGAAAGCCCTCTCCGACGAAATCGTCGATGGCCTCAAGTCAGCCCTCGAAGACTTCAAGGGCAGCTGGAAATAAATCAGCTCACCAGAGCTGCAAGCTTCCCTCATTAACACAATCACCAATAACTCGGTAACTTTTCCTCATGGCCAACCTTCGTGACATCCGCCGCCGCATTAAGTCGGTTAAGAGCACCTCGCAGATCACCAAAGCGATGGAGCTGGTGTCTGCCGCGAAGATGAAGAAGGCGCAGGACCAAGCGCTTGCCGGACGTGACTACGCCGACAAACTCAACAAGGTTCTCGTCAACCTCAAGGCCAACACCGATGAGGAATCCCACCCTCTTCTTGGTCAACGTGAAGGCGGTAAGGAACTGATGCTCGTCATCTCAACCAGCCGTGGTCTCTGCGGCGGTCTCAATACCAACCTCCTCAAAAAGGTCCGCTTGGAAGAGTCCGAAGGCACCGAGTATGTCACGGTTGGTAAGAAGCTCCGTCAATCTCTCGCTAAGTCCGGCGGCAAGATCGTCACCGACTGGGACGTCGAGGACCCCGTTCCTTTCAATGACGCCAAGCCGATTGCGAAATTCCTCACTGAGCAATTCCTCAGCGGTGACTACGATAAAATCAGCGTCGCCTTTAACAACTTCGTCAGCACTCTGACCCAAACTCCAGAAGTCTTCCAACTCCTCCCCATCCAATCGGGTGACCTTGGCGAAAAGCAGGACTACGAAGGCGTTGACAAGGGCGAGATCGGCGAGACCGATAGTGCTTCCGCTCTCAACATGGACTATGAGTTCGAGCCCAGCGCCGAAGGCGTCCTCGACAAGCTCCTCCCGCTTTACATTAATTTCCAGATCTACCAAATGTTGGTCGAGGCCCGTGCTTCCGAGCACTCCGCCCGGATGGTCGCCATGAAGGCTGCCACCGATAACGCCGGCAACATGGTCAAGGATCTCACCCTCGAATACAACAAGGCGCGTCAGGCTGCAATTACTGCCGAGCTTCTTGAAATCACCACTGCCATGAAGGCGATGGAGTAAAGTTTTTCAGTTTGCCAGTTTGAGAGTTTTTCAGATTTGGTAGACCACCCCGCATCCCATCAACTTCCAAAACCCAAGTCCTGACAAACTGTCACACTGCCAAACTCAAACACTTTTAAAATGAGCAACCAAGGAACCATCGTTCAAGTCATCGGCGCCGTCGTTGACGTTGACTTCTCCGCCGCCAGCAAGCTGCCGGAAATCTACAACGCCCTCGAGCTGAACTACGACCTCTTCGGAGTGCAAACCAAGCTCGTTCTCGAAGTCCAGCAGCACCTCGGTGATGGTTGGGTTCGCGGCGTCGCTATGAGCACCACTGAAGGTCTGAAGCGCGGCATGCCCGTGATGGACCTCGGAGCACCAATTTCCGTTCCTGTCGGAGCCGGAGTTCTTGGTCGTATTTTCAATGTCACTGGTGATGCGGTAGACGAGCGTGGTGACGTTCCTCACGAGAAGCGTTACCCCATTCACCGTGCTGCTCCTACTCTTGTTGAGCAGGCTACTTCAGCCGAGATCCTTGAGACCGGTATTAAAGTCATCGACCTCATTTGCCCCTTCACAAAAGGTGGTAAAGTGGGCGCCTTCGGTGGTGCGGGTGTTGGTAAGACCGTGGTCATCATGGAGCTCATCAACAACATCGCGAAGAACCACGGTGGTTATTCCGTCTTCGCTGGTGTCGGTGAGCGGACTCGTGAGGGTAATGACCTTTACGAAGAGATGTCCGAGGCGGGCGTCATCGATCAGAACGATCTCTCGAAGTCCAAAGTGGCTCTTGTATACGGACAGATGAACGAGCCTCCAGGCGCTCGTCTCCGTGTTGCTCTTTCCGCTCTCTCGATGGCTGAGTATTTCCGTGATGAAGAGAACCAGGACGTTCTCCTCTTCGTTGATAACGTGTTCCGATTCTCTCAGGCCGGTTCTGAGGTTTCTGCGCTTCTCGGCCGGACTCCATCTGCGGTGGGTTACCAGCCTACTCTTGCTGAGGAAATGGCCGGACTTCAGGAGCGAATCACTTCGACTAAGAAGGGTTCCATTACTTCCTTCCAGGCCGTTTACGTTCCTGCGGATGACTTGACCGATCCCGCTCCCGCAAACACCTTCGCTCACCTCGACTCCACCGTCGTGCTTGAGCGCTCACTTGCTGAGCTTGGTATCTACCCGGCGGTTGATCCTCTTTCCTCAGTTTCAAATGCCCTCGCTCCCGACATCGTCGGCGAAGAGCACTACCGCGTCGCTCGTGGCGTTCAGAACGTTCTTCAGAAGTATAAAGACCTTCAGGACATCATCGCGATTCTCGGAATGGACGAACTTTCTGACGAAGATAAGCTGATCGTTTTCCGCGCTCGTAAGATTCAGCGTTTCCTCTCCCAGCCCTTCCACGTGGCCGAGATCTTCACCGGTTCACCTGGTGTCTACGTCTCCACTGCCGATACCGTGAAAGGCTTCGCAGAAATTCTCGAAGGTAAGCACGACAGTGTTCCTGAGTCCAACTTCTACATGAAGGCAAACATCGACACTGTCGATAAGGGCTAACTCAGAAGAAGCTCTAAATTCTAAATCTCGAAACCCTAAACAAATCCGAAAACTCCAAAACAAAGGCGATCAGTAAAACGGCTTCTTAGCCAAACCTCAGTTTCGAATTTCATGATTCGTATTTTGAGTTTGTTTCAAATTTCACATTTTAGAGTTTAGGATTTCCAAAATCATATGCCATTTCAACTCGATATCGTTACTCCGGAAAAGACCATCTTCTCCGACACCGTAGACGACGTCTACCTCCCCGGTAGCGAGGGTGAGATGGGGATTTTGGCAATGCACGCCGCGATGGTGGCTCCCTTGTCTCCGGGTGAACTTCGTTACCTCAAAGGTGGCAAGATCGAGGAACTCGCCGTTGGTGAGGGATTCGTGGAAGTCGCCGATGATAAGGTTTCGGTCTTGATCGACCTCGCAGTCGGTGAAGATGCGATTGACGAATCACAAGTTGAGGAAGCCATGAAACGTGCGCAAGATGCTCTCGCTGGTGTGACCGATGATCATGACGAAATGGCTGCCCTGCAGGTTGTCATCGCGAAGTCTGAGGCCATGCTCAAGCTGAAGCGAAAGAGGCACTAAGTTTTCTTTTCTCTTAATCTTTTCAAAAACGGCGACCAGCGATGGCCGCCGTTTTTTTGTTCACGGAGCTGGTGGCGTCCCGCCACCGAAGCCTTAGGGAAAGCCCGCATATTTCATGAAGGGTAAGCGACTAAAACGTAAGCGACGGAAAGAATTGGTGAAGAGGAAGAGCGTTCCGGATTTGAGGCCATCGGGGGCGAGTTGATCAGCAAGGGCAGCGAGGCCGTGGTAGGACTTGCGTATGTCGCAGGGTTCCAGGCAGAGGAAAATTCGCAGGTGGCTGGTGAGTCCCATCATGCCGGGCCTCCCTTTTGGTTCCGCTCCATCTTGCGAAGATGGACGATGAGTTCAGCCGCCAGAGAGATCTGATCGGGGCTTGCTATGATGAGCCGAGGGCCGCCATCGAAAAGGATTTGCATCTGGCGCGCGCGGATGACTGATTTCGACTTCGACGAAGCTGACCTCGCCCACCGGCCATAGCTTGGATGATTTTCTGGGCATCCGGAGAGAATGAGACCGATCAGATCAGCACGCCAGATCCACATGGTGGCAGTGTTTCAGTCGCTTACGATCATCTTCTAGGCAATGGACTGAGTGATGAAGAAGGTGGATTCATTGAGGTCGTAAGGACCGCCTCTATATCTTTCGAGTTAGCCGAGGAAAGTCGCAATCACGAAACCCTTCATTTGCTCATGCTACTATCGAGGCATCGGAGAAAGCCCAGCGCACCTGCGCAGATGAAAATGGCGCCGGCGATGATGCCGGTGAAGAGTAAGATGTCTTCACCGATGATCCAGGCGAAGAGGCCACCTAGCATCATTCCGATTCCTGTTCCTGCCATTCCAAGGACGGTGATAAACTTGATGATGCTCTCGCGTTTCCAACGTGGTAATCGCAACTGCCATATTTTCTCTTCGGTGGTTTTTGTTTCCATAACGATGAGAGGTTGACCTCATTCTATGAAGTCATGATGAAGCCGTTGTGAAACTTTCATGAACGAGCATAGCAAGAATATGAAAACGAAGTCACCAATTCAAAGAACGCTAGGATGAGAAGGGGACGATTAGGGAAATTAGGCGAGCGCTCTGATCAGTGACTGGGACGAAAAAAGAGGAGGCATCTACCGCCTCCTCTTTTCCTCCTAAATCTTTGCTTCCTTCAAGGGGTCTAGTTCAGCGGAATCATGGCGTAGGCTCCGGTGGTCATGCACCACGCCTCGATGGCGGGCATTCTCTTTTCGGCGTGGCCCTCGCCCCATGAGTCTGTGTAGATAATTTCTTGGGTCTTTTTATTGTAGCCAGTGATCAGGCGCATGTGACCTCCCCAAGATTGAGGGAGTCCTTTTTCTGGAAACATCCCGAGGTAAAGGGTCCAGCAGATGGGGATTCCCCGGTCGATGAATTCCTCGATCTTACTGTTGAAGTATTTGTAGCGAGTCTGCTTAGCTTTGATTGTTTTGAAGACGTCTTTATCGGCATTTGCCCAGAAGCCCTGCGCGATGACGTATTGGCGGTCAAAGTCGATATCGAAGACTTTTGCTTCCTGCTTCTTCGCTTCGCGATCGTAAGCTTTGACATCTTTGACGGTTTGATCGTAGTCATAATCGATGATTCGGTTAGTCCGCACGTGGATTTTACCGGTGATTTTTTTGAAGGCCTTCTCCATGTCGCTGGCATAGGTGCCCCCGGAAGCAGTGGTGTCGGCCAATTGGGCAAGTTCATGCTGATCAACTTTGAGCCCGTAGTAGCGTGCGACCCGCTCGATACTAGCGACGACGCAGTATCCTTTTTTACCCTGATCTACCATTGGGATTCCTTGGATATAGACATCGCCATTTTCTTTTTTGACGACGTTGTTCTTCACTTCAGAACGAGACGCTTTTTTCACCCGAGCACCGAATCCCTTTAGGGGTGCGATCCGTAGACGGATGAATTCTGCGCGTCTTTGCTTTTTGTTCACGCTGCCTTCGAGAAGATAGGCGACATCTTTATCTTTCCATAGGAACCCAGTGGTAGCGACAACGCCGGTGCCATCGCGTGACTGAGAACGGACTTTGAGCTTTTCATCGAGGAGCTTACTCCATTCATCTAGGCGAGTTCGGTAGTCCCGCACACTAAGGTCGCCATCGTCACCACGATTGTAGATTGAAACTGAAATGGCGTTGATTCCGTCTTCATTCGAACGGAGGACGACTTCACCAATCTCTTTTTCGAGGAGGGTGAAGGTTTTATTGGGAGCACGGAGGCCTTCCTTTTTTGTAGAGAGCCAAGAGAAGCGCTCGCTTGAAGACCCTTTGCCAATCGTGATTCCTCTTTCCTCGAGTTCCTTGCGGATTTCATCAGGAATGTCTTGATTGTCATCGTCATCAGAATCCTCCTCCGGGTCATAGATTTTTTTGAAGTCAGCGAGACTGTTGGTCCAGACGCCACCTTCAAGCAGGTCTTTGGTGAGAGATGGGAGTTCTTTTGAGCTTCCTGTTGTGACAAAGAGGGAGGCGAGCCCGATAAGGAGGAAGCTAGCTTTGATTTTAATCATGATTTTTTTGGATTCCTTTTATCAGCTAAAGAGCTATCGTCTGGCAATCATAAATTCATAGTAATTTCATGAAATCATTAAGCCATCTAAATTGCCTCTTGGGTTTTCTGATGAGGAAGGACCTAGTCGTACTTTGTTCGCATCATTTCTCGAAGGACGAGAATCTTTAGCCAGAGCTTGTTTGAGAGGCTGCTGGTTAAGGTTTCGATCTCGTTGACGGCGTCTAGCACGACGCGGTCTTGGAGGTTTTGTGCATAGTAAGCCGAGAGCTTGCCCACGATGGAAAGGAGATCGCCCGAGTAATCGAGATAGAAGGCGAGTTCGTGATCACTGCGGACGGTGCGGCGGTCATTGTCTGGTTTGGGGCCATCATCGAGACCGGGTCTTTGTTAATTTGATGAAGATCAACGAGATGTGCGAGTGATCGAAACTCGGAGAGTGCTTCGAGCGCTTGGTTGCGCCTCATACGATTCTCCATGCCTACGAGAAAGACAATGCCACCAGCGAGCACGAGAATCATGTGAAGGCCGGCGTCGGTTGCTTGGAGGAAGTCTCCCAGATTTGTCATGTCATCTCGAAAGCTTAGGACGACCGAGCAGACCAAAGGCCCAGAGATGACGAGAAGAACCATGATGCCGATCAGGATGCGAAGGCCAAGGCGCGGTTTCTTGATTTCGGCCACTCGCGCTACCGTGCCTTCGGCTACGGCGGCGACTTCATTGGCAACTGATGCGAGTCCGCTTTTGGGAAAGTGTTCTTCGACCCGATCTGCCATTTTACTGGTGGTCAAAATGAGTTTGGTCGGATCGATGGTGCGGTAGCGATGATCAGTGATCCTTTCGGTCATGAGAGAGTCTTGGGTGATGATGAAAGAGACTCAATGAGACAATCAGGGCTTTTTTGTAAACGCTCTTATCCCTCGGGCTGATTGTTTTGCTCTTCCCGAGTTCCCAAAAAGTCTTTAGACCCATCCCAGTTATGAAGCTTCTCTTCGCCATCCCTTGCTTGCTTTGTTTTTCGTGTTCCAACGCAGCAAAGAAGGAGGAATTTGATCGCAAGAATCTTTATCAAGCGCAGTTCTTCTACGAGCAGGGTTTTACCGGAAAAGCGATGGAGCGGGCACAGCGGATTAAGAAGACATCACCGCGATATGGGGAAGCGCTTGATTGGATTGAGCGGATCGAAATGGATAGCCTGGGGCCCGCTTATCAGGAGCAGTAAAGTGTTCGTTCCTAGGATTTGGGGACGAGCGAGGTGGGAGCGTAGGACGAAATTCCTAATTCTGAAATTTCGTTTTTGAATTCCATTTTTTAATTCTCGCTCAAGCCTTGCTGATCCTTAAGCTCCCTAGATGGGCCACGATTATCAATAGAAGGCTCATCTTTTCCCTAAGCACACGCTAATCCCTTTGATTTTGCTTCATCAAGTCTGATGGAACTCTCCCCTAAATGGCGCGTATGTCGGAGATTCTGATACGCCATATTACCCGTAAGATGAAAAGTTATCGTATAAAGAAGACTGGTAAAATTAGTCTGAATGCTCTGGTTCTAATCAGCATACTTGGCTTGGGAGCTCTCGTTTGGACTGTTCTTCAGCGGAGTGATCTTCCCTTGAGTCCAGTAGCGAAAGATTCCTCCCAGCCTCATGCTCTGGCGTGGGCCACGCCAGCGAATGTTCATTCGCCATCTCACCAGAGAATGCTGGAGGAGCTGGAGACAATCGTTAGAAAAATCCCCGACGAAAACGTTTGGCTGGGAGATCAGACTGCTCGTCTTCTCCGTGAAAAGTTGAAGAACGCGCCCGAGAACATGCCAATGCTCGATCTCATGGGGTTAAAATCTAATTTGGCGATGGCGGAGCTTAAGCTGGGAAATGAGAAAGAAGCGCTTCGCTTACTCACGGATTGTGAGACTGAGCACTTTTCCAAATTCGCGAAGGGCCGGCCTTTGAACGAAACTGTGCCGATCTCGAACTTGATCCGATTTAATTTGGGGGTCGTTTATATGCGGATCGGGGAGACGCAAAATTGCTGTCGGCAAAATTCACCAGATAGTTGCATCATGCCGATTCAAGGACAGGGGATTCATACGAATTTGTTCGGTTCTCAGAACGCCATTACCTGTTTCACCGCGATTTTGGATAGTACCAAAGGTCGTTCTCAACAGAATCTCCGTTCTCAATGGCTTCTCAATATCGCGTATATGACGATTGGTGGGCATCCTCAGGATGTTCCCGAGAAATACTTGATCCCGCTCGAGGAGATTATGCCATCGGAGCCATTTCCTCGATTTAAGAATATTGCAGGGGAATTAGGTCTAGGAACTTACAGCCTGTCAGGTGGTGCGATCGCGGACGATTTCGATAACGATGGGAATCTGGATCTTGTGGTTTCAAGCTTCGACCCAGCTGGGCAAATCAAATTGTTTCACAATAATGGAGATGGGAGTTTTTCAGATCGAACAGAAGAGGCTGGCTTGAACGGCATCACTGGAGGCCTTAATCTAGTGCAGGCTGACTTCGATAATGATGGTTGGCTGGATATTCTTGTGTTGCGCGGAGCTTGGCTCGGTGAAAGTGGGTATCATCCCAATTCTCTTCTTCGCAACGATGGTGTTGAAGGCTGTGCTCAGTTCACTGATGTCACTTTCTCTAGTGGTCTGGGCGATGTCCACCTTCCCACACAAACTGCAGCTTGGGCTGACTTTGACAATGATGGAGATCTTGATCTTTATATTGGAAACGAAGCAGGACCACATGCCGCCTTCGATGCTTCCAATCAATTATTTAGAAACAACGGAGATCAAACTTTTACAGATATTGCCGAAAGTGCAGGTCTAACAAATGACCGTTTTACAAAAGCGGTGGTCTGGGGTGACTACAATGGTGATCGATACCTGGATATTTATGTTTCCAATTTCTTAGGTGAAAATCGGATCTATCGGAATAATAGGAATGGAACATTTAGTGATGTAGCTAGGGAACTCGGAGTCACGGCTCCAAGCAAAAGCTTCCCCGCGTGGTTTTGGGATTTTGACAATGATGGGAATCTCGATATTTACGCCTCTTCTTGGGCTGGAGAGATTGGTGATTTAGCTGCTGATTCACAGAGCCTTCTGCACGAAGCGGAAATGGATTGCCTTTATCGTGGGGATGGTGAGGGGGGATTTGAGAATGTCGCTCAGACGATGGGTCTCACTCGGCCCACTGGCCCAATGGGTTCCAATTATGGAGATCTAAATGGGGATGGATTCTTGGACTTTTATCTAGGCACCGGGGAGCCAAAATTTATGAATCTTATGCCTAATGTGATGTTTCTCAATCACGGAGGAGAGAGGTTCAGTAACGTGACAAGATCGGGTGGATTTGGACATCTTCAGAAAGGGCATGCCGTGGTTTTTGCTGATCTTGATAACGATGGTGATCAGGATGTTTTTGAGCAAATGGGTGGGGCGTATCCGGGGGATAAATTTTACGATGCGCTATACGAGAATCCAGGAATGGGAAATCGCTGGATCACGCTGAAGTTAGTCGGAGTGGAATCGAATCGATCAGCAATCGGTGCCCGCATTAAAATTGATGTGATTGAAAAGAGTTCGGGGGAACAACGAAGTATTTATAATTGGGTGGGAAGTGGCGGAAGTTTTGGCGCGAACCCTCTCCGTCAGAATATTGGATTAGGTCATGCCGACCTCATTGAGAAAATCGAAATTTATTGGCCAACGACAGACAAGACCCAATCGTGGTCCAATATTTCTCCCAATTCTTCATTCAAGGTCATCGAAGGACAGAGTGATTTATTCGAAGATCCCGCATTCAAAAAATGAGATCGATTTTGCTGAGTTGCCTCCTGATGGGCGGGTCTAACTTTTAGAGGACCCGGTAGAACTCGTTCGCTCTCTGGCCCGCTGGCCTCGTTGTCATCTTCTTGAGATGTCAGTTGAGAAGCATGAAGAGGGCCATGGCGGCCATGCTGAGGTTTTCGGTGAGGGTGACGGTGGAGACGGGAACGTTTAGGATTTGGCCCATGCAGGCGCAGTTGAGTTGCTTGCCCTGGCGCATCGTATTGATGACGCCGAGCGCTCCGAAAAGAAGGAGAATGCTGGTGGCGAGATAGGTGGTGGTGGGTTGCCAGTGGGCGAGGTAGGCGAGGCCGAGTGTGAGTTCAAGGAAGGGGTAGAGGAGAGCGTAGGGGCGAGAGCGCGCGGCGAGGAGATCGTATTTTGCAAAGCCGCTGGCGAAGGAGGGGAGATTGAAGAGTTTGACCATCGCGAAGATGGCGAGAAAGAAGCCCATGAAGTGGTGCATCCAGTGATGCCAAGACCAGCCGGGAGTTGCGACTTGAAGAGCGGCGGCGGAGAGGGCAGTGATGAGGATGATGACGAAGAGGGGGGAGTAGGCGGAAAGAGGGGGCGATGTTTTTTTGGGTGGAGGGGCTGGATCTGAGGGGGAAGAGCTGCAGCAGGATTTTTGAGACATGTGGGTGGTTATTGGGTTACTGGGTTACTCAGTTGTTGAGTGAGAGATTAGGCGGGGAGGGGTGAGTTTGCACGATTGCTTTTGAGTGGCTTAGTCTTATGACTTGGAGGTGACTTCACTTCTGAGGGGAACGGGACCATTTGCGCAGGCGAATGTGTGTTGGTATGCGTGGTTCACGACGGCTTTTAATGCGCGTTTTTACTACCCGATTCTGGCGATTCTCTTTTTGGATCTGGGTTTGAGCCTGTCGCAGTTTGTGACGCTGAATGCGATTTGGGCGGCGACGATTCTTTTGGCGGAAGTGCCATCGGGCGCGCTGGCGGATCTGGTGGGGCGGAGGAAGTTGTTGATCGTGGCGGCGGGGTTGATGATTTTAGAGATGTTGGTGCTGCTGATGGCACCAAGGGATGCGGGGATGTGGTTGTTTGGATTTTGTGCGGTGAATCGGGTGCTGAGTGGTTTGGCGGAGGCGGCGGCGAGTGGGGCAGACGAGGCCTTGGCTTATGATAGTCTGGATGACCCTCAGGAATGGGATGAGGTTCTGGAGGTGGTGATGCGTTTGCGATCGGCCGCGATGGTGGTGGCGATGATCACGGGGGCGCTGGTCTATGATGCGGCAGCGGTGGGACTGGATGAAAAGTTGGCGCAGCGTTTGCCGATTGTTTTGTGTCTGATGCAGGCGGTGGCGGCCTTTGTGATCTCGTTAAAATTCCGAGAGCTGAGTGATGCGGGGAAGCCGAAGGCTGGGTTTGCGGAGGTCTTTGCGCAGACTTGGAAGGCGATGAGGTGGGTCTTTACCACAAAGGCCGCGATCTTGATGGTGATTGGGGGGCTCTTGATCGATGGGGTTGTGCGGAACTTTGCCACGATCAATAGTGAGTATTATCGCTTGATCAATATTCCGACTTTTACCTTTGGCTTCATCGCGGCGGGGACGGCGTTTATCGGGATGTATACTCCGCGTTTGTCGAAGCATTTGGCGCGGCGCTTTTCGCCGCTTTGGAATTTTTCCTTCACGGCAGTTTGGGTTTTTCTGTGTCTCTACTTGTTGGGGAAGACTTGGGATTATTGGGGAGCGGTTCCGGGGATTGCTTTGATGATGGCCTTGTCTCACTTGGGCTTTTTGATGAGCCGTTACTTGCATGAGTTGGCGAGTTCAGATCAGCGAGCGACGGTGCTGAGTGTGAAGGGGCTCCTTTTTAATCTGGGTTACGGCGGGGCGAGTTTGATTTTCGCGGCAGCCGTTTCCTCTCGAAAAAGATCGGGAGAGTTCGGAGATGATGAGGCCTTGAGCTGGACTTTGCAGGGTCAGCCTTGGGTGTTTTTGGTGGCCTTCCTTGTGTTCTTGGTGGTGGCCAAGAGTTTGGGATTTGGGCGCAAGATCGGGAGTGTGGACTAGGCGGAACCCCAGTTGGCGTTGCGGCCGCGGGTGTCGATGTGGATGAAGGTCTTGTAGAGGCCTAGGCCGCCTTTGAAGAGTCCTTCGTCGCGCATTTTGCGAGCTTCGGTCATGGCGACGATGGGTGGGCAGTCGTAGACGAGATCGAGCGCGATGTTTTTGGTGTGGAAGGAGCGGGGTGAGGCTCCGGGGCATTGTGCGTTATACTCGGGCGAGCGGTAGGCGGAAGTGATGTAGCGCAGCTTGATGCCGAGGCGGTGGCGGAGTTCATCGGCCACTTTTAAGGTGGGGACCATGCCATTCCAGTATTCGCGGGGCGGGAGGGAATTAGAGACGCCACCTCGCTCGCGGCGATGTGCGGAGAGGATTTCGTGCGGGGAGATGTAGCGGAGCTCGAGTTTCTCGAGGAAGGTGGCGTAGTCTTTTTCGTGTGGAAGGATGACACGCTTGGGAGGCTCTGGTGGTTTGTCGGGGGCTTCGGGTGGCTTGGGTGGAGGTGGGTCGGGGAGCTTGAGCTCAGGGAGTTTTGTTTGGAGCTTTTTGGCGGTTTTGCCGATGCCTGCGCGATATCTCCAAGCAGCCCAAACGGTGGCAAGTAGTCCGAGGGTGACGAGAGACCAACGAAGGACTTCGCGTCGCGTCTTTGGGCTCATCGAGCCGAGGGAGGCGATGGTGATCCTTTGCTTTTTCCGTCTTCTGTTTTTTTCTGAAGCCACGCTAGAACTTAAGCGTGCCACAAAAGGGGTTTTGTCCCAAGGGAAGAATGTTAAGAATGCTTAGGTGTTGCTAGCAGACTGATCGTCAGTTACTCAGCGTGATGACTTATCAGTTGAATCTGAGTGAGGAAGATTATTTGAAGGCGGCGAAGCTCTATGGACGGCGGTGGTTGCTGCGCTTTGCCTTGCCGTATTTTGTGATTTTGTCGGCCTTGATGTTTTGGATTACGAGCAGATCATCGGGCTTGGGTGGTGCTTTTCAAATTGGTTTTGTTGTGTTTTTGGGAGTGGTGCTTTTTTACAAATGGTTCGTTCAGTTCCCGGCTCGGACGCGGAAGTTGTATCGGCAGCAGATTGACATTCAGAGTGAGTTAAGCTGCACGGTGGAGGAAGAGCACTTTGGGATTGAGCATAAGAATGGCTATCTGAAGAAGCCGTGGGGAGAGTTTCTCAGGTGGACGAAGACGGATGAGATGATTCTTCTTTTCCCGATGGAGCGGGCGTATTTTTTAATCCCGAGGCATCAGCTGAGTGATGAGGAATGGAAGGGGACGGTGGCGATGATGGAGAGGAAGTTGGGCGGTTAATGGTCCATGTGAAGTAGCTAAGTATGAGAGAGAAGGCTAACGATTTTCGTTGAGGATGAAGTTATATATAGCCCTGGTTAGTCTTTGTGCTTCAGGACTCAGTTGATCAAATTTTAGTGTATGCTCGATTGCCTTTCGGCAGAAATCGCCTTTGTTGTTAATCGTCGAGCCATCGGCAAATTTTCGAGTGTATTTCCCGTTCTTCTTCAGTGCGTAGTTTTTATTTTTAATTGTTTGGTCGAGGAAAGTTCCGAGTGGCTTATCTGCATAGGTTTTCCATTTCGACCCGAATTGGAATGAGGTGTCATCTACTCCGTGAGCGGAAACAATTTTCTCAAGAATTTCTGGGTTTAGTAGATTCTCAGTTTCCTTGCATTTGAGCTTAAAAAAGCGCTTTCCAAGCTTATTTTTAAGTTGTGAATGGCGGATCGCCTTTTTAGTTCCTGGAATGACATTGTCACCGTCGACGATGAGAAAGGCTTCGCCGCAAAGGGCCTCAATCTCAATAGGAGAAGCCTCCTCATCAAGAAAGCTCCAGTGAGTAATGTTGGAGCCAGCGTACTCCACAAATGAAAAATGCTTACCCTCAATGAGATTGGGGCCTCCATGTTGTTTGATATAAAGCTCGAGGTAGTGTCGGAAAAGGTGACGGTCGGTGACACCTTCTACCCAAATAGTACAATTGGAAAGTAGCACTGAGGTGTTAATCACTCCAAGGTCATTGAGGATACTCCGGTCGCCAGAGAGAATCTGAGTAAACTCGGTATAGTCTCTGACTTTTGAGTCTGTATTGAGGTAGTCCTTTCTCACGCGATAGAGTGAGATTCCATCGTAATCAAAAATGGTTTCCAAGAGGTGGTTTGAATGAGTCGTGATAAAAAACTGGACGTTTTTGAACTTTTGGAGAGCCTTGATTAGTTGTCTCTGGAGACCGGCGTGGAGGTTGAGTTCTGGTTCCTCGATACAGACGATGGTGGGCTGGTTTTCTTTGATCTGAGTGAAAATAGGGTAGAGGATTGCGATCATTGCTTGGATGCCATCACCGAGTTTATGGATCACCTGATCGTCATTTACTCCAATTTTGACATGTAATACTCCGGGAGTTTTTAGGCTTGGGATGAGTTCAATATCTTGTTTTTCGAAAAAATTTTCTGAAAGATAGTGCTCGAAATTTCTTACACGCTCACGCTCTCCTTGGTTTCCGAGAAGAAGACGCTGAATGTCCCAATAGATGGCAAGGCCGGTATAAATTGAACAGTTTTTGTGCCTCAATTCAGGGTAATCTCGTTCGGTCGCGCTTTGGTAGAAATCAGCGAATGATTCTAACGACTGTTGATCTCGCTCGCCAAAGAGGGCTTCGATTCGTCGTTCTAGAGTGATGGAAACGGTTTCTTGGAAGGAAGGATTTTTAGACTGGCCGAGAGATAATCCATCGAGAAGTTGCTTTTTTTCGATCAGAGGGCGGAGGCCTCTGAGAATTGGAATGTAGATCGAGGCTAGCTGATTCTTGATGTCGATCGGAGGCGATGCACTACTGGAATGGGAGATCTTCCGAGACATTTGTTCCAAATTATTTTTCCATCGCTGATTAAAATCTCTCAGATCTTCCTCATTATTGAGGCAATAGTTCCGGTCCGATGGATTTGGAACTTTTCTTATCAGAAGATCAGTTAATGCGTGACTACTGGCAATTTTATGGGCGGGTGTAGACGATTGGTGAACGAGTTCATCCAGAATTTTTTGCCCATTTTGCTCGTCGGAGAGAATGACACACTCTGGCCATCGATGGTGGTTATTAAAACCATTACTTTGGTTGTGAGCTACTAATACTCGTTCACATTCTTTTTCTAAATCTGGGTAGGATTGAATTGCTGAGAATTTTGCTGAGGCAAGGTAACGGAGAATTCGACTTTTCCCGGAATTATTTCCTCCAACGAAGATGTTAATTTGAGATAGGTTTTTCAGGGCTTCGGTGCTCTTGGTCCGAGGGTCTGTGAATTCTGAAGAAATTTCTGAGTCGAATGAGATGTGGTGGAACATGCTTGTGGGCTAGTCGTTTTAAGGGGAGTTCTCCGATTAGAGAGAGAGGTTTTTGAGGCGGCTTGTGAAGTCTTCTGTGGGGGAAAACTGAAATGCTTTGCTGATTTTTTGGCGTTTCAGAAGACCTTTTTCTTCGAGTTCTTGGAGGTCGGTACGGGCTGTTTGCGTTGCGATGTTGTGGCTCGTGCGATGGCTTACTACGGTGTAGACGGCGCTGGGATGTTTGGCTGCGTTGCGGATGAGGGCGAGCTGGCGATGGTTGAAGCCAAGGGAGGGGCTTATGGTTTGGCGGAGGGACTCGAGTTCGGCTTGTTTGTGCGCGATATAGTCATGCAAAGATCCGATGGATTGATTGAGAATCTGGAGTTGGTGTAGGAGGAAGTAGTTGAGGTCATTGTCGTCGGTTTCGGTGTAGAGAAAGGCGCGATAGTATTTTTTGGGGGCTTTAAGAATTTGCTGAGAAATCGAGATGAATTCGAAAAGCCAGAAGTCGTGTTTCAGCATCGACCAGTAAAAAAGGGCTCGAGCGGTTCTGCCGTTTCCGTCGATAAAGGGGTGCTCATATGCGAGCCAGAAGTGGAGGATGATGGACCGAATGACGGGGTGTAAATAGCCAGTCATGGCGGGGTCGTTGGCAAAGTCGCAGAGTGCTTGAATCCTATCTGGGAGTCCCTTCGCTGAAGGAGGGGTGTGGATGACTTCGCCGCTTTCGACATCCTCGATTCGGACGTGATCGGTGGAGTTGCGGAAGCGGCCTTCGTCGAATGGTGTTTCGAGGGTTCCTGAGGAGATTTCTCGGTGGATTTCGAGGATTAATTCTGGGGTGAGAGGGGAGTCTTTAAGTTTCCCCAGCTTTTTCATGGTGAGGAAATTGTTGAGGACCATTTGCTCACCTTCATCAATGGGCTTTCGATTGGTCCGAAGCATGTCCTTTGCTTGGGAGCGAGTGACGATGGCTCCTTCCAGTTGGCTAGAAGTGATCGCTTCTTCAATGAGTGAGGAAATGTAGTATCGATCACGACTGTCCGGTGTGGTGATTTCTGGTGGTGCTGATACTCCGCCCCCTGCTTTCATGTCCACCTGATGGAGAAGCTGGAACATTTTCTGGGTGAGAAAGAAATGGAACTCCCGGCCCTGAGAGTCCGTGAGCGGAATTTTTTGCGATTTGGAAATTCTGCTGCTCTTTAAGGAGGCCCATTTCTCCTGAGCTGAGAACTTAGAGTTTCCGGATCTATGTCTCAGTTCATCCCAGTGGAGATAGCGATCAGTGTCGGCGATTTCCTTGCTGGCACAATGCATGATTTCAATGGACCGATCGAAAGTGCCTGCGGATGCGAGTATTTTCTCCCAACTAGGAGGTGTCTGTGGGATTTTCATTTCCTGCTAATTAGTAGAAAATTAGCAGGAAAATGGCTGATTGCAATGTTTTTGCTAATTGGCACCAGATTAGCAGAAAAATAGCAGAAGAGGTGTGCTGGGCTTGCGAGTGATGAGACGGAGGGGTAAAGAACTGATCTTGAATATCACTTATCCAGACCTGCCGGTTTCTCGGCGGAGGGAGGAGATCCTAGAGGCGATGCGGGAATCGCAGGTGGTTGTGGTGGTGGGTGAAACGGGGAGCGGGAAGACGACGCAGTTGCCGAAGATGGCGGTGGAGTTGGCGCGGGAGATGGGTTCTCAGAGCGGCTGCCGACAAGACGGTCAGCACGCAATGGGAAGAATTGGATGTACGCAGCCGCGGAGGTTGGCGGCGACTTCGGTGGCGCGGCGGGTGGCGG
>CALGJQ010000038.1 GCA_937928545.1 uncultured Verrucomicrobiales bacterium | reverse complement strand
TGGATTCCGTGTTTTGTTTTTTGGACTTGCCGGAAATTGACATTTCCTTTTTGCTAAATCCCTGATGAATGAAGATAATCAAAATCTAAGTTCTGGTTCAAGTCGAAAGGAGCGGTTTCGGGCTGATTTTCTTGCTTTGCTATCTCGGAAGAGGGTTTCAGAGAGGGCTCAGCCTTGGTTTTTTCGTCACTTGGAGGCTTGGGGGCGTTGGCTGCGGGAAGGGAAAAGGCGGCCGGGTCGGGAAGAACTATTGGGATGGATGCGGGAATTAGACGGAAAACCGACTTGGTCGTCTTTTCAGATTCAGCAGGCTTTGCAGGCGGTCGAGTGGTCTCATGGGGAGATTTTGGGCGAGGAGTGGGTGTCGGAGGTAGATTGGGAGAGATTGCGAGCAGTGCGACAGGGCAAGGGCGATAAAGATCGGGTAACAGTGCTACCGAAGTCCCTGAATAGGGCTTTGGCCGAGCAGGTGGAGCGGGCGCGGAAGGTGTGGGAGAGTGATCGTGAGGAGGATCAGCCGGGGGGTTATCTGCCAGGGGCATTGGCGAGGAAGTTCCGGGCGGCGGCGAAGGAGTTTGGCTGGTTTTGTTTGTTCCCAGCGCCGAAGGTTTCGCGTGATCCTGTGTCGGGGGTGACGCGGAGGCACCATTTGAATGCAAAGGTTTATGGCAAGGCGCTGAAGAGGTCAGTTGAGAGGATCGGAATTGAGAAGCGGGTGACGAGCCATGCGCTAAGACATAGTTTTGCGACTCACTTGTTAGAGAACGGGACGGATTTACGGACGATTCAGGAAGTGCTGGGGCATGAGGATATTACGACGACGGAATCGAGTGGAACGAGATGGACAGGAGCGGGAGCGACGTGCTCCGCAGGAGTGTGAATGGAGAGGAACATCAAATCTATTTGCATGTGGCGATGGGAGCGAATGGATTAGGGGTGGTGAGTCCGCTGGATGTGGTGGTCACGTAAAGGCCTGCGGCCCACGTGATCTTTGGGGACTTGGTTAGGGGCGGGAAATGGACGAGAGGGAAATGAACAAATGAACGATTGCAGAATGGACCAATTGGCTTGGGTGAGGAAATTTTTCAGATTGGTCTTGTGAGACCTTTTTGTCTTATGGGAGTTGGGCTCAGTTGGAGGGGGGCAGTCGGGAGACAGCCCTTCCTTGGGGGTGGTTGAAGGGGGACGAGGGATGGAATCCTCCCTCAGCTGTCGGGAAAGCAGAACATTCGCTTTATTTCTAGAGATAATCTGAATAAGTTAAGCATCTGAACAGTGAAACGGAGGAGTTCAAAGAATCTTAATCAGCGTGGCAGCTCGCGAAATAAGCGACGAGCTGGCTTTGCCGAGCGCCTGAAGAAGATTCACAATCGGACGCAGGACAGGGTAAACCGGCGAGGCCATCGAAGGCAGGACGGGATGACTCGGCAGGCTGCCATCGCGGGAACGAGCGAGGATTTTGAAGGTGATTTTCTCCCTCTGACTTGGATGAGACGAGTCCTGCACTGGGGGCTCGCTCTCCTGATGCTCCCCTTCTGCTTCGTGACCATCATCACGATGGTGCAAGTGAGCGGTGAAGGATCGATGCTGAAATACATGTGGTATTCGACCGAGTTCATTTGCTTCATCGCCGGGGTCGGATCGATGATCAGTTGGTTCCTAGCAGGGATCCTAAATGACCGCTTACTCTATCTTTATGTGCTTGGCCACGAGATGACTCACGCGGCCTTTGTCTACGCTTGCGGGGGCCGAATTAGCGACATCCACTTCAGCACGGAGGGAGGCTATATCATGACAAATAAGTCAAATATCCTCATCGCTCTTTCGCCCTATTTTATCCCCTTCTGGTCAGCGGTGCTAATCTCACTTCACACTCTGGTGGGACTGGTGTGGGACATTCCGGCAGGCGATCTCTTGCTCTTTGGATTACTCGGCTTCACCTGGACCTTTCACATCATTTGGACGGTGTGGATGATTCCCAAAGATCAGCCCGATTTGAAGGAGCACGGGACTTTTCTGTCCCTCATGATCATCATCTTCGCCAACTTGGTTCTGCTAAGCGTGATGATTTGCGCATCGTCCAAAGAGGTGAAGCTCAGTGGCTTCGTCTTTGACTGGTGGAACAATTTCCTCGATCTCGCGGAAGGCCTTTTACGCCTACTTCCCTGAGCCAACCTCTTCGAGCTCGGGCTTAGCTGCCGCAGCCTTCCCCGCCGCGATTTGCTTAGCAAGGTCCTCGGCGGTAATCTTCACAAAGGCCCCGGGAGCTCCGACGTAACGGATCTTTTGTTCCCCATCGAGAACGAAGACGGAGGGCCACCTCTCGATGCGATAGAGCTTCGAAATGGTCTGAGTGGAGTCGGAGAAATTCGTCCAATTGACGTTTCCTTCCGCGATATTCTTCCGCAGCGTGAGCGGATTATCCATATTCACGCCGAGAATCACGATGTCCTTGTCGGCAAATTCTTGGTGATATTTACGAAAGAGCGCAAGGCTTTCGTTATGAGCAGGCATGAGAGCATGCCAGAAAAAGAGGACCACGACCTTGCCCTTGTAATCGCGAAGCGAGGAGATTTTTTGAGTGACCTCGATCCCTCGGAAATCAGGAGCCACGGTATTGATATTAAGCCGAGACATGCGGAAGAGCTCATCTTTCAAGAGAGCCAAGGTCGTCGTTTTCCCTACCGTGAGGTCAGGGGCCTTGATGGCGAGACGGAGTTTTTCCTGACGGATCGCCATGCCGAACTTACCACCACCGAGGCGGCGGTGAAGGATTGCTTGAGCGAGAGCAGAAGCTCCTTTGACCCCTTTGTCAGGGTTCCCCTTCTCGATCGTTTCGAGCAGACGCATCGCCTTGGGATCCTGAACATGGGTCAGGGCGATGCAGTAGGGGCCGATCTTCGGGCTATGGACGTGATGTTCCCAGACAATGTCCCGAATGATCGCTGCCGGAGATTTTCCACGCAGCGCCTTGCTTTCAGTCACGGCGTATTCAGAGGTATTGGTGAGGAACCACGCAGCCGGCTCTAGGGTCCAAGCTTCTTTGAGGTTGCTACGGATCTCGGCCCAAAGTTTCCGGCCCGCCTCTTTCGCATCGGGACGACGGAGCCAGGCGGCATTTTGCGCAGCATTGTCCGGAGCGGTGCGGACGTCTTTGACCCACTGGGCCTGAGCAAGGTCAAAGGCGCGCGTAATCTTGCGCGCACCCTCAGGGGTTCCGGCAAATGAGAGCCCACAAGAAAGGGCGAAAATAAGAAGGATCGATTTCATGCGCTGTGTGAATGGTGTGAGAATTATCGGAGACTGCTAGCTCTTTTTAGATTTAGCAGCCTTCTCTTTCTTAGCGAGACGCTTGGCCAATTCTTCGTGAAAATCTCGTCCCACGATGTAGCCGATACATTTGTCCGAGCCACATAGGCAAGGATGATCCTCATAGCATTCGATATCAAAACCGTAGTCGAAGGTGATTTCTTCTTCCGGTTCGATATCTCGGAGAGCTTGGAGGTGAATTCTTTTTCCGTCCTGAATCGCTTCACTATTCGGGTCGCAGGAATGATTGATTAAGCGAGCGGGATTCCATTCCACATTGCCATCGAGGTCCCACTTCTTAGTGAGGTTAAAAATATAAACCGCGGCGGCACCCGTTTTCTCATGCTCCTCAAACTGGGCCCACGAGCGCTTCTCGCCCTCTTTCTTATCGATGCGATTTCCGACATACTCGATAAAGTATTGCTCCTCCTTAATCGGCTGAATGGCGTAAACTCCCCGCCCGTGAATCTCAGACCCACGCACTTCCACATAGTCACTCTGACCACGCTTGGTCAGCTTCTCGATGCGGCGGAGTTCCTCCGATTTAGACAACTTACGCTTGTCTTTCTTCTTGCCCATGGATCTGCGTTATTTCTTTTTCGTCCTTTCCTCAACCTTCTTTGCAGGAAAATTGAGCTTCTCGTCCTCTTTGGGAAGGAAGGGGAAGAGCTTACGCAACTCAAGCGCGGTAATGCTGTCTCCACCAATGAAGGTCCAATTTTCCTTACTTTTTGGGGAAATCGCGACTTCAAAGCTCCATTTGCGCCACTTGCGGAGTTTTGCAGGCTTGGCATTTTTATCAAGGACTTGGAAATCCTTCACCGTGGGGACGAAAACCATCCATTGGCGATATCCCGCGACCTTTACTTTCTTCCCGTTCACGACCTTCTCTTCGAATCCATAATCGACCTCAAAAGCGGTATCCGCCGCCCGTGTGATTGCCGCTTGGAAGGTCACCCCGTTCTGCCCCATCTCATTCATCATCTTGAGGAGACTCGCCTTGTATTTTTCAGGACCACCAACCGCCCGTGAAATCACTTTCACAAATTCTGGATTCATCGAGTCCAGGGCCGCTTTAAAATCCCCCCGAATCGTTTTGTCCATGACCGCCTGCGCAGCTGCTTGCGCGCGTTGCTTCACTTCCATCGGGACAATGTTTCGAGGAGGGACTTGGGCGAGTCCCTCCTTCTGCTGCCCGAAGGCGGGGAGGGTCGCGATGATTAGGAGTAGGAGTGTTTTCACACCGTTGACATGACCTCAGAAGGACGCTGCGTCAAGGCTTCTGACTCATCGCGGCATTTCAGATCGATTAAGCATCCAATCAAGTCTTCCCTTTATCGGATCACTTCGATATTCCCTCACATGTTATGGCAAAGAAGGCGTTGGGCAAAGGTTTAGGAGCACTCATCAAAGGTGCGAGCTCTGATTCCGTACCCGATGCCAAGGTCGAGTTGCTCCCAGGAGAAAGCGTGAACAAGGTCGCCATCAACGATATCGTCCCCTCCCCCCTCCAGCCTCGAAAGCACTTTGCCGAGGGATCGCTTGATGAACTCAAGCAATCGATCGCCGAGCTCGGAATCATCCAACCCCTCATCATTCGTAAGGTCGATGGGAAGATGGAACTCATCGCCGGTGAGCGACGCTGGCGTGCTTCACAACTACTCGGCCTCGAAACCGTCCCCGTCATTGAGCGCCCTTCCAGCGATCAAGAAGTCTTGGAGATGGCTCTCATCGAGAACCTCCAACGACAAGACCTCAACGCCATCGAAGAAGCCGCCGGCTACGTCCGCCTCGCCAAAGATTTCAATCTCAAACAAGACGTCATCGCGCGCCGGGTCGGTAAGTCCCGCGCCAGTGTCGCCAACTCAATGCGCCTCCTTGATCTTCAGGAGCCCATTCAGCGCCACCTCGCCGATGGCCACCTCACTGTTGGCCACGCCAAAGCCATCCTTGGAGTGAAAGACCCCAAAGAACAAATCGCCGTCGCCGACCAAATTCTCCGCCGCAACATGACGGTGCGCTCTGCCGAGAAATTCGTGCAGGAATATCACAAGAGTGGCCAAAAAGCCTCGCGTAAGAAGACTGCCAAAATCGTGGATCCCCACATCACGATGATTCAAAACCGCCTGCGCGACCACTTCGCTACCCAGACCGTCGTTCATCACTCGGAGAAAAAGGGAAAAATTGAAATCGAGTATTACGGCAATGACGACCTCAGCCGAATCTTGAATCTTCTCGGAGTCGATCTAGATTAGCTCCGTGATCAAAACCACCATCACGGGCATCATCGCGCTCCTCTTCTTCATTTCTTGTCAGAAAAAAGAAGAAGCCAAGCCACTTGAGCCTCTTTCTATTGCTCCTGTTCCCGCCGTAGCCGTGGAGCAATTCTCCGGCCAGCGCGCCTTTGATCACGTCAAAGCCCTCACTGACTTTGGCCCCCGCCCCCCGGAATCGGAAGGCTATCAAAAAAGCCTTAGCTATCTCGAAAAGCACCTTCATGCCCTCGGTTGGAAAACCAGGCGGAGCAGCTTCAAAAGCACCACCCCTGTCGGCGCCATCAATTTCACCAACCTTCTCGCCCGCTACTCACCAGACCGCGATCCCGATTGGCGTGCCTCTCCCCCCTTCATCGTCAGTGGTCACCTCGACTCGAAGCGCTATCCGGACAAAGTTTTCTTAGGCGTAAACGACAGCGGATCCTCCACCGGCGTGATGCTAGAAATCGCGCGCGTTCTCAGCGAAAACAAAGGAGCCGCACTCAATGTTGAACTCGTCTTCTTTGACGGTGAAGAAGCCCTTCTCGAAGACATGGTCTTCAAAAAAGACGGCCTCTACGGCAGCACCAACTACGCTCAACAACTCCGTAAGCGAAACTCACTCCCCTCACTCGGAATTGTCATCGACCTCGTCGGCGATCCAAAGGTAGACCTGCTCATCGGCGCTGATTCTCACCCCGCCGCGATCGCACAAACCCAAAAAGCCGTCAAAACACTCAAACTTGATGATGCCGTAAAACTCGCTCCCGGAAGCATCCTCGACGATCACGTTCCCCTCATCGTTTTCGCGAACCTCCCCGTCCTTCACCTCATCGGAGACTTTGAAAAAATGCCCTACTGGCATAAGGAAGGAGACACCTTGGAAAAAATCTCACCTGATGCTTTGGAGAACACCGGCAAGCTCACCCTGCAGATCCTCCATCAATTCACCCGACCAAAAAATTAGCTTCTAGCCTTTTGGCGAGCGCGCACTTTCTCGCGCTGCATAAAAAGCGGGATCAACTTTTGCTCCACATAGTCAAAGCCCGCTTGCAGCCCCTTTTCCTGATACTCGCGCCCGATCTCAGCCTCAACGGCAGTGGGATTCCCGACGAGCCGCAGGAAGTCATTTGAAGTCGCCCGAATAAAGGACTCGCCATCGATCTTCCCTTTTTCACGCAGCAGCCACTCACGAACATAAAGCGCGAGAACCGCGTCACCAACCCAAGCTTCTTCGCGTTCCTGGTCGATCTCTTCAGTTGTTCGTTTCATTGCTTTGGGTCTCCAAGCGCGCGGATGTCATATCCTTGCGCAGCTTGTCCTCAGAATCTCGATCCCAATACCCACTATCCAATTCAATAAAGACACTGGAATAAGGCAAGGCGCTCTTTGTTTTGAGAACAAGGACGGCATACTTCGCCGAATCCGAATGCGCAAGCAAGCTTAGCGAGCGATGCTCCATCTCTCGAACCTGATGGCCATGAAGCGCCGTTTTGAGCAAGCTCCGAAACTCATCAATCCCCGGCGCCCGATCATTTTTAACAAAAGGAAGCTCCCGCGCCGTGCTAAAAGATGGCGTCACTGTTTCGGACTTCTCCAACTCATTTACGACATAGTCCACCACCTCCGGAACCTCCGCATCAATCACCAAGGTCCGCACTCCGCGCCGCGACACCACCGGGAAAGAGGACTCCGCAACAATGATCCAATTTTGAATTCCCAAAGCATTCACCTCCCGCGATACAACCTCACCCCACGGAGGAGGAGGCGCACTTGGTTGACGACTCGTCCCGCACCCGCCGAGAAGGAGGATGGGAAGGAGAAGAAGCAGGCTGCCTTTCATTCTGAAGGGGCTATATCACAAAAGTCAGATCACATCAATCGCGCACCTGCCTCGGCTAAATCACTCCGCTCACCGCGACTCAAGGTCACGTGCGCCGCAAAGCTCTGACCGCGCATTCTTTGGCGGGTAAAAACCAGCCCGTTGCTCCGGCTATCAACGTAAGGATGATCGATTTGGGCAGGATCTCCCACCAGCACCAGCTTCGATCCCTTCGACATCCGCGTCACCACCGTCTTCGCCTCCTGAGGCGTCAACTGCTGGGCCTCATCGAGGATAAAGAAGCGGTTCGGAATCGAACGCCCCCGAATGTAGGCCAGCGCCTCCACTTCAATCACCCCTTGATTCACCAAATCGTCATAAGGCTTCTGATGGGCATTTTCACTCTCCCCCTTGTTACGCTTCCTCTTCGGACCTTGAGAATTTTGAGGACTCATCAGTAACTCCAAAGCATCATAAATTGGCTGCAACCAAGGGCGCATTTTTTCTTCCAACGATCCCGGAAGAAAGCCCATCTGATCACCCATCGATACCACCGGACGACTCACCGTCAGCCCATTAAAATCACGTCCAAAGACCCCACTCAAGCCTGCCGCCATCGCCACCAAGGTCTTACCCGTGCCCGCTTGGCCAAAGCAAGTCACCAAGGAAATGTCAGGATTCAAAAGAGCATCAATGAAACACTTCTGCCCGAGATTCAGCGGCTTCAAATGATTCCCATCCGGAATCCGCAGCACCTCTGGCACCACCAAACGAACCAACTTTCCATCCTTATCCAAGCGAGCCGGAATGGTCTGCTTCTCACCCGCTTCCAAAAGAACATATTGATTCACATGAAGCTCTGAGATCCGCTCCTGCTCCAGCTCGATTTCACCCGAACTCGCAAAGCGTTGTAGCTCATTGGCATCAAGAGAAAGCCGAGCCATTTCATTCTTCGCAGAATCTTGCGGTGCCACTTTATCATTCAAATAATCCTCACAAGTGATCCCTACCGCTCGCGCCTTCAGCTGCATATTCAGATCCTTAGTGACCAAAACCACCGGAGGATCGACATGCTCTTGCAGCAAAAGCGTGCAAGCTAAGATCCGATGATCCACCCGCTCCCGGTCTGGGAAAATCCGGTGAAAGCGTCTTAACTCGCGACTACTTTTCTCACACAAATTGGGATCATAAATCACCAAGCGAATCGTCCCCCCTCCATCCGTAGCGACTCCGGCAGTCACCTCACCATCCGTCCCGAAAATCTCGGTCAGCTTCCGGTGCACTCGGCGCGCATTCGCACCTCGCTCGGTCTGCTCGGTCTTAAAACGATCCAGCTCAGAAAGCACATCCGCCGGAATACAAAGATGATTATCTTGAAATCGGTTTAAGCACCCCGGCTCGTGCAAGAGAACATTCGTATCGAGCACATAATGTTTCCCAGGTCCTCCTGGGGATTTTAAGCCAAAGTTGGCAAGCTGATCAGCGGTTAGTAGAGTGTCAATTTTCTCCTCAGAAGGAGCAACAACGTTAAGGGCGGCATTTGGTTCAGAAGAGGCTTCGGCCATGTTTTAAGCTAGGAGCGATGTAAGGGTCGCGTGACGGAGGGATTTTAGATGCACCGCTCAGAGCCGTCGTGCTCCAAGTGCGCTTTGAGAAATGATCTCGTTTAGTTAAGTAAAATTTCGCCCATCTCAGGCTATTTGCAACGTTAATCGACTCATAGATGACTCAACGCAGCCCGATCAATCTTCCCCAAAGGCGAACGCGGCATGCTCTCCACCCTCCTCCAAGCACTCAACCGCTCCGGACCCGGCAAGCCCGCATTCAGCTCTTCCACCCCCTCACCCGCCGCCTCAAAAAAGAGATCCAAAGTCACCCCTCGACGCTCATCGACCCGCGTCACAATCGCCACTTCCCCCCCCAACTTCTCGCGCCAAAAATTCTCCAGATTCTCCAAGTCCACCAACTCCCCCATCACCTTCACTAAGCGATCCGCCCGCCCCATTACCCGTAACCTCCCCTCCTCAATCTCCACCCGATCCTGCGTCAAAAACCACCCGTCCACCTTCGGGTCTTCCGCAAAAAACTCCCCACCCTTTCTCCGAATCACCGCCGTCAAAAGCCCACCACCTCTCAAAGCCAAGCACCCATCCACCACCTTCGCCTCCCAGCCCGGTAAAAGAGGCAAACCCTCCCCCGTCGCCACCTGCGATGAGGTCTCCGTCATTCCGTAACTCGGCAACACCGGCCAGCCCAAGCCCCGCGCCTCATCCGCCAAGCCCTCATCCAAAGCACCTCCGCCCACCACAATCACGCGCAATTTATCACCGCCTCGACACCCCGCCTTCACCAAATCATGCACCTGCGTCGGCACCAAGGACAGCACCGTCACCCCCTCACGCTCACACCACTCCGCAAAGCCCTCGGCTTCCCACCTCCCCTCAAACCTCGCCAAACCTGCGCCCGAAACCCGCGCCCTCACCACCACTCCATAACCACCCACATGAATCTCCGGCAGCGCTAATCCCAGCACATCCTCCTTCGTGATTTCCAGCGCCTCGATCACCGATCGCGCCGACCACTCTAGAGCCTCCTCCGAAAGCGCAATCCACTTCTCCTCGCCACTACTTCCCGAGGTCCGAAAAAATCGATGACCCTCCAAAGCCTCCTCACCCTCAGCCCACTCTCTCAGCTCTGACAAACTCATCTTCCTAAGGCTGCCACCATTTCAAAAATCCTCCACCAAAACCGATCACAACTTCACCCAATCCAAACCATCCAAAATCTCTCCAAAGCCCAACCCAGTCCCCTCCGGAACAGAAAACTCCGGTCCCACCTCACCCAGCACTTCCGTGAATTCACTCCGTTCAAAAACCCCATGAGTCTGCAAACCGCACACCTCCTTCACCCCCGCCCGCGCCGCCTCCCAAGCCGCCTCCCAAGCCGCAAAAACCTGCCCCAGCGGATGA
Organism: uncultured Verrucomicrobiales bacterium; assembly: GCA_937928545.1. GTDB lineage: Bacteria > Verrucomicrobiota > Verrucomicrobiia > Verrucomicrobiales > Akkermansiaceae > SW10. Next base: position 2,350 of record CALGJQ010000038.1, on the reverse strand, counting down.
TCCAAATAACTCGTCACCACCACCTTCTCTCCCCTCAACATCTCATTAACGGCCGGCTTCACCACCAGAAAATCCGAATCCCCCCGATCCTCCTCCACCCAGCGATCATTCGCCACCGCCATTCCCGACTCCGCCCTCAGCCTCGCCCAATCTCCACCATGATAAGGCAGCGGATCTTCCAAAAAATCCACCGCCTCCCTCTCCTCATCAGACCACTTCGCAAATTCCCCCAACAGCTCTTCCAAGCTCCCGCTCTCATTAAAATCAATCCGCCAACGCAACCCCGGCCACTCCTTCATCGCCCCCCTCACTCTTGCCAACTCCCCCTTCACATCCCCCCCCGCCTTCACCTTCACATGCGTAAAACCCTTCTCCACCGCCTCGCCCAAAAGCCCCTCGTCAAAAACCGGCAAAGTCGCATGACTCCTCGGCACCTCCAAACCTTCAAAGAGCGAACGCCCCACCTCTCGCGCTTCACCATCAGCCTCCAGACAAGCCCAGGTCCGCTTCACCAAGCGCATCTTCCTCTCCCCCTTCAAATCCTCCAAGCACTCCTCCAAACTCCCATCCCCCAACTCCGGCCACGGATGCACACAGCCAAAGCCCGCACCACTCCTCACCAAAGCTCCCTCATAAACCCGACGCCCCGTCTTGGAATTCAAAGCCCCCGCCGACTCCAAGCCATACTTCCACACCCATAAATCACTCACTAATCCCAGAGGTAAGACTGCTTTTTCGCCACCAAATTCTTCCCCTCATACAAAGTTGCCCGCCACGCCAGCACCCGCCCATTGTTCTCATACTCCTTGCCCGTAAACTGTAATTCCTGATCCCCCTTCTTCGACGCCGGCGACACCTTCTCCAACTTCCTCACCGTCGCCCCCGTCCGCGCCTGACGATACTCAAAAACAACCCGCACCGGCTGCTCCCCACTCAAGCCACGCCAACGCAGATGATAATAATTCCCCCTCCGCAACTTCCGCTCCTCCTCACTCACTGCGCCATACAAGCGTCGATTCATCTCCGCCCGAATAAACAAATCCCCCTTCGCCGCCTTCGTATCACGAAGATGAAACTGCCTCACCCGCAGCGTCTCAGGCGCCGAACACGAAACAAAAACAAAGGCCAAAACCGCTAAAAACACTCTCACCTCGCAATCCTCGATTTTGGGAGTTCAACAATCAACCTAAAATCCCTACACTGTGAATCTTATGGACGCAGGGATTCGCGAAAGACTGGATACATTCATCCAAAAAAAGGGCCTCAGACAAACCGCCCAGCGAGATGAAATCGTAGACATCATCTTCTCCTCCGACGAGCACTTCACGCCCGACGAACTCTTCGACCGCCTCCGCGCCTCCCGCTCAAAGTCCTCCCGCGCCACCGTCTACCGCACCCTCGCCCTCCTCGTCGAAGCCGACCTCATCCACGAAATCGAACTCGGCGACGGACAAACCACATACGACCCCAACTTCCTCGACCACCCCAACCACAACCACCTCGTCTGCGTCGATTGCGGGAAAGTCGTCGAATTCGAAGACAACCACCTCGACCTCCTCAACGACTGCGTCACCCGCCGCCTCGGCTACCGTGCCGTCCGCCAAAGCCTCCGCATCGAGGCCACCTGCGAGCGCCTCCGCAACGACGGAAACTGCCCCGACCTCATCCAAGCCCGCATCAAAGGCAAACGCCTCCCCAACCTCAAAAAATGAAGCTCCTCATCTTCATCCTCTTCATTCTCGCCCTCCTCCCCCAACTCTCCCCCGCCCAAATTCGCATCGACCCCCGCAACTTCGGCATGGAAGAAGCCGAAATCCGCACCCTCCTCCAAGCCACCCTTGACCTCTTCCCCCCGCCCGCCGGCACCAAATCCCCACCCCTCTTCATCTCCCATCATCCCGATGGCCCCATCACCCTCTTCGAACGCACCCCCCGTGGCGAAATCGCCATCCAGCTCAGTAGCAAAGACCGCTACCACGCCCAATTCATCTACCAATTCGCCCACGAACTCGCCCACGTCCGCGCCAACTTCCAGCCCACCAAGCACGAAAACAAATGGCTCGAAGAAACCCTCTGCGAAGCCGCCTCCCTCTACGCCCTCCGGAAACTCAGCACCCACTGGGAAAAAAACGCCCCCAACCCCACCCTCAAAAAATACAGCAAACATCTCGCCACCTACGCCGACAAAGTCATCGCCACCCGCCAGCCCCTCACCCCAAAAACCGCCCCCGCCTTCTACCAAAAACACCGCCAAACCCTCCGCCAAAACCCCACCAACCGCCCCCTCAACGGCGCCCTCGCTAATCTCCTCCTCCCCCACCTAGAAGCCCACCCCACAACCTGGCAAACC
>CALGJQ010000037.1 GCA_937928545.1 uncultured Verrucomicrobiales bacterium | reverse complement strand
TGAGCTTCTTTTTCCCACGGGATTCGCGCGAGGCTTTGAGCAGGAAAGAGGTCGCGGCCCATTTGACGGTGCGGAAGCGACGCCGATTGAGCAGGTGAATGATCACCGGAATGGCCGCTGCGAGGAGACCCCAAAGGATCGGTTGTGATAAAAAGCTCAAAGGTGAAGGTTAGCGTTTTTTGGTGAGACGAGAGGTGATGAAGTTGGAGACAATCTCCTCGTAGTTCGCGCTGGTTTGGAAAAGGTGATAATCGGCGTGAATGTCGTGGCACTTCTTCTCGACGTTCTCGAGGAACTCGCGAAGGGCGGCGTGGTATTCATCTGCGATCAAATGAGGCTCGGCGACAATAGTGGTGCCATCCTCGAGATCGACAAAGCGGTGAGGTCGCTCGAAGTGGAAGTCGACCTCTTGAGGGTCGAGGAGATGGAACATCGCGACGTCGTGCTTGCGGAAGCGGAGGTGCTGGAGGGCGTCGCCGAGTTCATCCGTGTCTACGAAAAGGTCAGAGAGGATGATGACAAGGGCACGTTGCTGGATCTTCTCAGCGATCTGGTGGAGGGCTGGGATGAGGCCGGTTCCGCCTTTTGGTTCGAGATCTTGGAGGGAATCAAAAATCGCTTGAAGCTGAGCGGCGCGTCGGCTGGGAGGGATTTCGAGGTGGATCTTTTCGTTACAGCAGCTCAGCCCTGCGGAGTCGCCTTGATTGACGATGAGGTAGGAAAGAGTGGCGGCGATGCGGCGGGCGAAGTCGATCTTAGTCGGGTGATCGGCGGAGGAGAAATTCATCGAGGCCGAGGAATCGACGACGAAGTAAGCGCGGAGGTTGGTGTCGGCTTCGAACTCCTTAATGTAGTATCGATCTGAGCGAGCGTAGGCCTTCCAGTCGAGGCGGCGGGTGTCATCGCCGGGAACATACTTGCGGTATTCTGCGAACTCGACGGATGATCCACGATGCGGGGAGCGGTGACGTCCCGCGACGTTCCCGACCATGGGGGTGCGTGATTCTAACGGGATCGCGCCGAGACGGGCGAGCACGTCAGTGTCTAGGAAGTCGTATTTCATCTTTGTGCAGAATAGGTCAGATAAGGCTGAGAGGACCTATGTCTCTGACTACACATCATCGCGCATCTCTTCGACGAGCCTTGCGACGATCTTCTTGGAGGTCATGCCTTGGGACTCGGCGGCGAAGTTGGTGAGGACGCGGTGGGCGAGGACGGGGCCGGCGACGGCTTCGATGTCTTCGAGCGATGCCATGTAGGTTCCTCGGAGGGCGGCGCGGGCTTTGCAACCTAAGATGAGGTATTGCACGGCGCGTGGTCCGGCACCCCAGCCGACGTATTCTTTGATCCACTCAGGAGCGTCGGGAGTATCCGGGCGGGTGCGGCGGACGATCTCGACGGCGTAGTCATAGATGTGATCAGGGACGGGAACGCGGCGGACGAGGCTTTGGAACTCGATGACTTCTTGGCCGGAGAGGAGAGGAGAGAGCTTTGCTTTGTCGACTCCGGTGGTTTCGCGAGCGATGCGTTTTTCTTCTTCTGCGGTCGGGTAGTCGACCTCGATGAGGAACATGAAGCGGTCAAGTTGGGCTTCGGGGAGAGGGTAAGTTCCTTCTTGCTCGACGGGGTTTTGGGTGGCGAGAACGAAGAAGGGGGCATCGAGTTGATAGGTGCGGCCGAGAACGGTGACGGAGCGTTCTTGCATGGCCTCGAGCATGGCGGACTGGGTCTTGGCGGGTGCTCGGTTGATCTCGTCAGCAAGGACGATGTTGGAAAAGATGGGACCTTTGATGAACTGGAACTCACGGCGGCCGGTATCGGATTCCTGAATGATGTCAGTTCCGGAGATGTCGGCGGGCATGAGGTCGGGGGTGAATTGGATTCGTTTGAAGCCAAGGTCCATGGTCTCAGCGATGGAAGAGACGAGGAGGGTTTTAGCGAGACCGGGAACCCCCATGAGGAGGCCGTGGCCGCGGGCGAAAAGACAGATCGCGAGTTGCTCGATGACCTCATCTTGACCGATAATGACCTTGGCGAGTTCGGTTCGGAGAGCTTGGAATTTTTTGCCGAGTTGATCGACGGCGATGACGTCGTCTTCTGGGAGCGAGCCGTTATTGGTTGAGCTTGGCGTGGAGGTCACCGAAGAGGATGAGTTTGTCGATGAGGTCTGTGGAGTTGGTGAGGGGCTTTCCGATGGCTGGGAAGAATTTTGGGCAGGGGCTGGGGCAGGAGAAGGGGTGGAAGGATATTCGGACGGAGTGGGATATTCTGAAGGACTGTCGGAATCGATCACGGGTTCTCTTGGAGCTTCGTCCCTTGAGGTGTCGGCAGCTGAAGTTTCAGAGGTGCTGGGTGTGCTTGCCGAAGCAGCAGTGGTCTCTACTGGCATTGAAGGCGTAAATGCGGGAAGAGAGCCGAGATAGTGGACCAGCCGAGAATTAATCTGCTTGGGCTTAGGTGGAACGGATTTTTCTGGGACGGGATATTCCGGAGAGGAATTAGTCGGGAAAGGTGACTCGGCGAAGGGCTGGGACTGAGGATCTGCGGGCATTGTCGTCGTGGTTAGGCAAAGAGTGAGTTGATGCTATTTGGAAATGAGTTCAGAGGAATAAATCCCTCGCTAAAGTCTGGATTTAAGCCCCAATCTCAGCGTTAAAAAAGAGATTACATTCCTGACTTCCTTTGGCAAGCGCACGTCATCGGGCAATTTGTCTTCGAGCTTTGCTTTGAAAAAGAAGCTTTCGAAGGCTGGCGGTGAGGGACTTTTTTTGTCAAAAACTCCCCGCAACGATGAGCGCTCCCTACGAGGTTTTACTCTATTATAAGTATGTCCGACTTGATGATCCCAAGGCCTATGCCAAGGAGCATCAAGAATTGTGCACTCGATTGGGCTTGAGGGGGCGGATTTTGATCGCTGAGGAAGGGATTAACGGGACGGTTTCGGGCAGGGCGGAGAACTGCCGAGAGTATCGTGAGATTTTGGATGCCGATTCTTTGACGGAGGATATTGCGTGGAAGATCGATGAGGAAGAAGGACATGTTTTCCCGAAGCTTTCGATCAAAGTGCGTGAGGAAGTGGTGAGTTTGGATCTGGGAGAGAAGGATTTTCATCCCAGTGAATTGACGGCGACTCATTTAAACCCTGCGGAGTGGCGGAAGGCGATGGAGGATGACGATGTTGTCATTTTGGATGCTCGGAACGACTATGAATGGGAGATTGGTCGATTTGAAGGGGCTATCTTGCCGGACGTGCCGAGTTTCCGAGATCTGCCGAAGTGGGTTCGGGATCATCGCAAGGAGTTGGAGGGGAAAAAGATTCTGACTTACTGTACGGGAGGGATTCGCTGTGAGAAGTTTAGTGGCTTTTTGCTCAATGAGGGCTTTGAGGACGTTTACCAACTCGACGGAGGGATCATGACCTATGGGAAAGACGAAGCGGTGAAGGGGGAGGGCTATGAAGGGGAGTGCTACGTCTTTGATGAGCGGTTGAGTGTGCCGGTGAATCGGACCGAGGGGGCGAAGATTATCTCAAGCTGCCGTCAGTGTGGGCAGCCAAGTATTCGTTATCGCAACTGCGCTTGGATGCCTTGCAACGCGCAATTTCTTCTCTGTGAGGACTGTGAAAATGCGACGGGGAGGTATTGCGCGAAGGTGTGCAAAGAGGTGGACCTTATGAGTCACGCTGCGGTGACTGGAATTTAGCGGGTTTGTCGAGTTTACCTTCGTGACTTCTAGACGAGGGCTACTCAATAGTGGTTTTGGGTGGGCGCCCTGATTTAGATCATGCAGATTGTGCTTTTCCAGCGAGGGTAACCTTGAGTTTTTACAGATTTTTACACATTATTTCGACCATCCGAAATTTGGAAACTTCATTTTTTAACAGTTCTAAATATTACTTCTTAGGTTTTGAGATGGTGAAGATTCCATCAAAATTAGGCATCAAAATTAGTCAATAAAATTGGATGACTTGTCTGAAATTGCTTGTTTATGAGTAGTTTCAGGTTTTGAAATTGGGGCCCTGCGGGCTTTGATCTGAAAGCTGAGGACAGTTTTCTGGGATTGAGGGGGTCCATCGCCATTTTGGTAATTTTTTATAATCGAGCGTGATTGATTTGAATGTGCTCGCCCTTCATTTTGCCACCCCTTAGTCCAACATTCCCGTCGGGTTGAGGTTCATTTCAAAATGAATACCCTATTATGATAAAAAAAACTATGATCGTTCCGGCGTTAGCATTTGCTGCTTTTCCCGCTATCTCATTTGGACAAACAACCTTTGCGCATTGGGATCTGGCGTATCTAACCCATCCCAACGCGGCGTCTGCCCTGACTCTAGATTGTGCTTCTTCTGGATCAGTGACGATGAACGGAGGAGTTAATTACTCTACCGCCCAAGCTGGATCAGAAGGCGGCTCAGACGGCTACAACTGTTTCGGACACTGGGAAGATAGCATCAACAGCAGCAAGTATGTCGGCTTTAATGTCACCTTTGGCAACAATGATGATGTGATGCTTTCAGAATTTAACTTTGATGTGAGAGGATACAATACACTGAGCCAAAACCCGAGTAAGGTTGGGATTCAACTCTTTAAGAATGGAGTCAGTGTCTTCACCGATAACACTCTTGCGACAGGGCTTACGACCGCTTGGGAGGATGTCACAGCGAGCTTTGGTTCTGGTTCAAACTTTAAGAGTGCTTTGGGATCAACGGATACCTTTGAAGTTCGTTTATATGCATACGATATTTCCGGCACTCCAGCGACTCGTCCTCGAATCGGTCTCGATAATATCCGGATCAACGGGCACTGCGTTCCTGAGCCTTCAGGAGTCGGGCTTGCTTGTCTCGGCTTGATTGCACTTGGTGCGCGACGTCGTCGCTAGATTGCTCTATTCGAACCTTATAAAGCTTCACTTCCTTATGGCGAGTGGAGCTTTTTTATTTAGGTTGGGGGGTGCGACGCTTTTTCCGATGAGTTAGTGAGCCTTTTGTGATCGGGTTTTAGGAGAAAGGAGTTTTCTCCAAAGGAGCCAGGCGAGAACAAAGACGAAGAGGGAAAGAGCGAGCCAGCCCCACCAAGGGACGGGGAGTTCGGAGGTGAAGGACATTTGCATGGGCACTTCAAAATGCTCTTTTAAAAGAAAGGTCCAACTGACCGTACGGCCATCATTGCTGATAGAATGCGCGTTGCTTTCCTTCACCTTGGCGGGGAGATGGATGGTGTATTTGAAGTTAGAGGAGCCGAGCATTTTCGGGCGATTGCTGACCATGGAAGGAAAGAGGCCATTGAGGCTAATGGAGCGGTTGAAAGTAGGGGTCAGTCCTTTGATTGCGAATTCAATGTCACCTGCGATGGCGTCGATCTGTTTGGGGTCGGTAGCGGTTTCTTCGACAAAAAGTTCCTCGTTGCGCTCCGACATTTCGAGGAGTTCGCGGGCATCGTCGAAATTTGCTTCCAGATGGAAGATGGCTTTGGAACCCCGTTTTTCGAACGAGAGGGTGGTGATTTCGATGCCGTCTTCGAGTTCATCGACTTTTCTTAATGCGCGGATGACATCGTCCGGCGCCGCCATTTGGCTCAGGGCAATTTTGGGAATCTCATAGTGAGCGCGGAATCGTCCGGAGGCATCGGCATTAATCCAAACCTCTTCTTCCCCTTCGACACATGAGCTGAGGATCATTCCGATGACGAGAATGAAGAGGGAAGAAAGGGGGTGTTTCACTGCGGGGGATTCAATGGGACCTCTCTTGCTTCGTCAATGATGCGGAGCTAGTAACTTTTTTTATTTGCATCATCGGTCATTTCAGGTGAGTTTGCCGCATCGAGAATACTTGATAAAGATAATCAAGTAACTCATCTTTAAAAGAAAGCAACGCTTCAACTGAAATGTCTGACGTCAAACTGTCCAAAAACGAATATATTAAGATCGATAGTAATTACCTTCGCGGAACGATTGCGGAGGGCTTGGCGGATGAGTCCACTGGGTCAGTTTCTAAAGACGACGAGCAGTTGCTGAAATTTCACGGAACCTACCAGCAAGATGACCGCGATGTGCGCATCGAGCGGAAGCGGGCGAAGTTAGAAAAAGCCTTTAGCTTCATGATTCGCGTTCGCGTTCCTGGAGGAGTTTCGACGACTGCTCAGTGGTTGGAGATGGATCGGATGTCCAGCGACTACGGAAATGAGAACTTTAAGCTCACCACTCGCCAAGCATACCAGCTTCACGGGATTATCAAAAAGGATCTCAAGCAGACCATCAAGGAGATCAATGATAGCGCGATGGATACCATCGCAGCGTGCGGCGATGTGAACCGGAATGTGATGTGCAATCCAAATCCTGCTCTTTCTTCGACTCATGCCGAGACCCTTAAAGTCGCTCAGGACATCAGTGATCACCTCACTCCAGCGACGGGGGCTTATCATGAAATCTGGCTCGATGGAGAAAAGGTCAATACGTCTGAAGAAGAAATCGAGCCGATCTACGGTAAGACCTACCTTCCACGTAAGTTCAAAATTTGCATGGCGATTCCTCCCAGCAATGACGTTGATATTTACTCGCAGTGCCTTGGTTTCATTGCCATCGAGGAAGACGGAAAGCTCGTTGGCTTTAATGTCACCGTAGGTGGTGGTATGGGCATGCATCATGGCCAAGAAAAGACCTTCCCTCGGATTGCGGACGTTCTTGGTTTTATCCCAGTTGAGAAGGCGGTCGAGGTTGCTGAAGAGGTCGTCAAGATCCAGCGGGACTTTGGTGATCGCACCGAGCGTAAGCACGCTCGGATGAAGTATACGATCGATGACCGTGGGATTGAGTGGTTCAAAGGAGAGATCGAGAGCCGTCTCGGTTACGAGATTGCTCCGGCCCGTGACTTCGCCTTCGATAGTAATGGTGATACTTATGGTTGGACTGAGACCGAAGATGGAAAGAGTCAACTCACGGTCTTTATTGAAAATGGACGGGTGGTAGACTCGAACGGTTATCAACTCCGCACTGGGCTTCGCGAAATAGCAAAGATCCACAAAGGTGACATGCGTTTGAGCAGTAACCAGAATGTCATCATTGCCGGAGTGGCTGCGGAAGATAGAGCGGGTATCGATGCGCTCATGGAAAAATATGGCATTGCGGCGAAGCAGAATCGCTCGGCGATGCGTTTGAATTCTATGGCCTGTGTCGCGCTCCCGACTTGCGGGCTTTCGCTTGCAGAAAGTGAGCGCTACTTGCCTACGCTCATCACTGAGATTGAAGAGATTCTTGATGAAGTCGGCTTGAGCCAAGATGCCATCACGGTGCGCATGACGGGTTGCCCGAATGGTTGCGCTCGTCCTTACATTGCGGAGATCGCCTTTGTTGGTCGTGCTCCCGGTAAGTATAATATTCACCTCGGTGGCGGTTTCATTGGAGATCGCATTGGTGGAATTTGGCAACGCAGTGTGAAAGGTGAAGAAATTGCCGGATTACTGCGGCCTGTTTTGACTCAATATGCCACCGAGCGAAATGACGGCGAGCGATTTGGTGATTTTGTCATCCGAAAGGGGATTATTCACGAAGTGACCCACGGGAGTGAGGTGCACAAAGAGCATGCTTCTTCATGAAACAGTCGCCGGTCAAAAATGGAGTGATCGCTCCTTCGGATCCGACAGCGGCAGAGCTGTCTGAGATTCTCGAGCCCTTGCGTGCTCATGAGCGAATTCTTCAGCTGAAGGAAATCTACGGAAAGCGCTTAGTCGCGAGTAGTAGCTTTGGTCTTCAGGCGGCGGCGATGCTTCATTTGATCAAAGAACATGCTCCAGAGATTCCGATTGTCTTCGTTGATACAGGATATTGTTTTCCTGAGACCTACCAATTTGCACAGAGCTTTATCGACGATTGGGGGCTTGATATTCGGGTCTTTAATCCAGCCATTTCATCGGCTCGACAAGAAGCTCTCTATGGGAAACTTTGGGAACAAGGCGCAGAGGGAAACAAGAAGTATGCTCTCCTCAATAAGGTTGAGCCGATGAATCGAGCTCTCAGTGAAATTGGAGGAGATGTTTGGTTGAGCGGCCTGCGCCGTAGTCAATCTCAGACCCGTGCCGAACGATCTTTCGCGGAGCAGCAAAGCTCTACGTTGAAGGTCTATCCCATTTTGGATTGGGCGGATGCTCAGCTAGCGTCTTACTTCTACGAAAACGATTTACCCAAGCACCCATTAAGAGATGAGGGCTACGTCACGATGGGTGATTGGCATTCCACGCGTAAACCGCTGAAAGGTGAGACTGCGGAAGAAACTCGTTTCAACGGAAATAAATATGAGTGTGGACTCCATGAAGAGTCTGGCCAAAATGATTTCCAGATTTAACCACCAGAATAAAAACTATGAGCATTGCTTCTAATATCGTCGATACCGTCGGCAACACTCCTTTGATTAAGCTGAATAAAGTGACTGAAGGCCTCGATTGCGAGGTCTTTGTCAAAGCTGAGTTTTTCAACCCACTCTTCAGCGTGAAAGATCGTATTGGCAAAGCCATGATCGAGACTGCTGAGGAAAAAGGGGAACTTAAGCCAGGCGGAACCATTGTCGAAGCGACTTCTGGAAATACCGGAATCGCATTGGCTTTTGTCGCTCGTGCGAAAGGTTACAACTGTGTTTTGACCATGCCTGAGACGATGTCAGTTGAGCGTCGTATCCTTCTTCGGAGCCTCGGGGCTGAGATCGTCTTGACCCCTGGACCGCGTGGCATGGGGGGCGCCATTGCTAAGGCCAAGCAGATCCTAGCTGAGACTGAGAATTCCTTCGGCCCGAGCCAATTTGACAATCCTGCCAATCCGCAAGTTCATCGTGACACGACTGCCGAAGAGATTTGGAAAGACACAGATGGCAAGATCGATGCAATCGTAGCGGGTGTCGGAACCGGTGGAACAATCACGGGTGTCGGTGAAGTGATTAAATCCCGTAATCCTGATTTCAAAGTGATCGCAGTAGAGCCCGAGAATAGCCCAGTGATTGGCGGAGGATCTCCCGGTCCTCATAAAATTCAGGGGATTGGAGCTGGTTTCATTCCTGGTAACTTGAATACCTCGATCATCGATGAAGCGATTACGGTGACGAACGAAGAAGCTTTCGAAATGGCTCAGAAGTTGGCTCAGCTCGAAGGTCTTCCGGCAGGGATTTCTACCGGAGCGAATGTTGCTTCTGCTCTGAAAGTTGCCGCGCGTGATGAGTTTAAAGGAAAGCGCATAGTGACCATTGGATGTTCTTCAACCGAACGTTACTTGAGCACGCCACTTGCTGAGACTTATCGTGAGGAAGTGACTAATCTCCCGATTGCTGAGCTTCCTGAGTAAGCTTGAATTTAGAATCTCAAATCTCCGCCCTGTGAAAAGGGTGGAGATTTTTTTATCGCCAGAGAGCCTATAAAGTTAGGCTCCGATGAGCCAGTAAACTGGCTGTGGCCATAGTCCAAGCACGATCACGAGGGCGGTGAGGACTACGATCACCCAGAATGAAAGGGGGCGGATTTTGAGCGGAGCTTCTTCGAGCGAATTCCGCCAATACATCGCGCGGATGATCTGGAAGTAGTAGTAGAAGCCAGCGGTCACTCCAATGAAGCCCAGGACGACGGGGACCCAGAGGCCACCGGTGACGGCCATTTTGAAGGCGAGGAACTTGCCCCAGAAGCCGGCGGTGAGGGGAAGTCCGGCAAGCGCACCGATAATGACGGCGGTCATGAAGGCGAGAGCAGGATGACGGTCGCCTAGTCCTTCGAAGGCCGAGATTTCATCAGAGCCGGTGTTGCGATGAATCACCGCGAGGATGAAGAAGGCCGCGAAGGTCATGATGAGGTAAATCGCGAGGTAGAAAGCGACCACTTCCTTAGAGGAGAGATCGTTGCCAGCATCCCAAGCGGCCATTGGCAGGAGAATAAAGCCGGCATTGGCAATGGAGGAGTAGGCGAGGAGACGCTTGAAGTTCGTTTGTGGAATCGCGGCGAGGTTTCCGAGAAGGATTGTGGCACCAGCGAGGACTGCGAGGATCGTGACGACCTTGGAGCCGATGAGTTCGTCCGTGATGAAGGGTTCGATGACACGGATGGCGATCACGAAGCCGGAGGCTTTTGAAGCAATGGAAAGGAAAGCCGTGGTGGGGGTAGGAGCGCCTTGGTAGACGTCGGGAATCCAGAGATGCATGGGGACGGCTCCGACCTTGAAAGCAAGTGAGATGAGAACGAGGGAGAGTCCGAAAAGGAGGTAGGTTGAGTTTTCCTTTGTGATTTGGTCACCAATCAGGGCTAGGTCGGTGGTCCCGGTCGCGCCGTAAATCCAGGAGATTCCGTAGACGAGGAAACCGGTCGAGAGAGCACCGAGGATGAGGAACTTGACCCCTGCTTCGAGTGAACCAACATTACGGCGCATGAAGCCGACGAGGATATAGGAGGTGATGGTGGTGAGTTCGAGCGCAACGAAGAGGGAGACGAGGTCTTTTGCAGAAGCCATCCACATCATGCCCGCACAGGCGAAGAGGAAGAGACAGTAGTATTCTCCGGTGCCGTCTTCCGAGTCGGGGTTGGCGGTGAACTTGGAGAGAATGCGGCGGTAGTCGAGAGCCAAAAGCATTGTCAAAATTGTGGCGACGATCGTGAAGCCTTTGAAGAATTTGGCGGTAGGATCCCACGCATAGAAACGGGTCATTTCCTCATTGTCTACATTGAAGGGCTGCACGAGGAAGAGGCAGATCAAGGTGAGGACGAGGATGAAGATCGCGGAGCTTGCGATCATGTGCTTCTGCTTTGGGGCGAGGAAGGCCTCGACGAGAAGGAGGATCAATCCTCCGAGGAGGACGATGATTTCTAACCAATATGCGGACATGGGTTCGGAAAATAAAAGAGCTTACTCGGTTGCCTGCTCAGTAGGAGCGGGGGCGTCGGATGGTTTAAGAAGATTGATGAGGCTATTCGGGAAGAGGCCGACGAAGAGGAGGGCGACGGCGAGAACAGCAGCTGGGATCTGACAGAAGGGGCCGAAGTCCTTCACGTGATTTTCGTCGGTGTGAGAGACCGAGGGGCCTTGGAAAGTTTGGCGGAATGCGCGGAGCATGTAGACGGCGCTAATCACGACACCCCAGAGGGCTAGGACGGTGGCGATTTGGACTGGGCCGAGGCTGCCTCCTTCGTAGGAGTGGAAACCGGAGAGGAAGACGAGGACTTCGCCAGAGAAGTTAGCGAGTCCAGGAAGGCCGATGGAAGCCATTGCTCCGAGCCCGAAGAGGAAGGCGAGTCGGGGAGCCGCTTTGGCAAGTCCGCCGAGCTCAGCTAGCTCCACCGTGCCGGTCTTACGGCGGATTGTATCGGTGAGCATGAAGAGGAGGGCGATACTGATTCCGTGGGCAAACATCAGGAGCACCGCAGCGGGTTTGGCGAGAGGGTTGGCCTCAAAGCTGCCAGCTTCGATGAGGGCGGCGAAGGCGAGGAAGATATAGCCCATGTGCATCACCGAGGAGTTACCGAGCATCATATCAAGACGCTTCTGGTTGATGGTGACAAAGCCGACCCAGAGGATGTTACAGAGTAGGAGGACGATGAGAGTGCCCAGCCAAACTTGCATGCCTTCGGCAACCATCGGGTAAAGGCGAATGAGGCCGTAAAGGCCGAATTTTTTAAGGACGCCAGCGTGGAGCATCGCAACCGGAGCCGGTGCGGAGGCATAAGCGGGAGCAGCCCATGAGTGGAATGGGAAGAGGGAAATGAGAACGCCAAAGCCAACGATGAGGAGGGCGGCGATCCATTTTTGAACTTCCGGATCGATGGTGGAAGCGAGGATGTCTTTGAAGAGCCAAGTTTCAGATCCGCTCGCCGCAACGAGCCAGATGAGTCCGGCGAGGAGGACGATGGAGCCGAGGGCAAGGTAGATCGTGATCTTCCAAGCGGCTTCTTTTCGTTCGCCCGAGCCGAGCATTCCAATCATGAGGAAGGTCGGGATGAGGGCGAGCTCGTGGAAGGCGTAGAAAAAGAAAAGGTCTCTTGAAAGGAAGGCTCCAATGGCGCCCGCTGCGATGAGGAGGATGGAAGAATACCAGAGCTTTTCCCGTCCTTCAGGGCACTTGCCGGACATGACAGCAGCGAAGAGGACGAGGACGCTGAGAGCGACCATGATCATGCTCATGCCGTCGTAAAAACCGAGCGAGAGGTGAATGCTGGGCTTGCTGAGGACCTGCAAGGTGAGCCCCCAAACAGAATGATCAAAGGAGAAGGCGGAGCCTAAGCCGAGGATGAGATTGAGAGTCGCTGCTCCGAGCGCAATGGGCTTGGCCTTGCGTCCCATGAGGATGGCAATGGCGGCAAGAATAGGGATGAGAATGAGGATAATGCTCATGAAACGAAAACCGTGATGTAAATGACGAGAAGGACACCGATCCCGAAGAGGGTGGCGTAGCCTTGAAGGTTACCAGATTGAAGACGACCAAAGAGGCGGCCGATGCCACCTGCGGCGCGGGAGAAACCACCGACGATTAAACCACCAATGATCAGTTCATCGAAGAAGTGAACGAGAGCGGCCACGCTATCCTGTCCGTAACCGACGACCTTGGCGTAAGCTTCATCGATGTAGAACTTGTTGCGGAAGACCTTGGCGACCTTGTTGTCGGCGAGGGGGTCTTCATCGGCTTTGGCGTATAGCTTGAAGGCGAGGAGAAATCCGAGAACTACCGCGAGGATGGATGTAATGAAGGCGGCTCCTATGTGAAAGTCTAGCGCTTCGTAAGCCGGAGCGATCGCGCCCGCGACTGGAGAGAATCCGGAAATGAGAGCGAGGACAGCGAGGATGATGAGAGGCACGAACATCAGTGGGCCAACCTCCTTGGCATGATCGGCATGGTTACTGCGACTCTTCCCAAGGAAGGCGATGAAGAAGAGGCGAAACATGTAGAAAGTGGTGAGGAAAGCCACTAAGGCGGCAATGATGAAGAGGGGCTTATTGCTGAGCCACGCGACCTCGAGGATTTGCTCCTTTGACCAGAATCCCGAGGTGATGAAGGGGAAACCACAGAGTGCGAGCGTTCCGATCCCGAAGGTGAAGAAGGTGATCGGCATTGTCTTTTTCAGACCACCCATTTTCCAAATATTTTGCTCGTGGTGGCAGGCGTAGATGACGGCTCCAGATCCGAGGAAGAGGAGGGCCTTGAACCAGGCGTGAGTGTAGAGGTGGAACATTCCGGCTTCTGGATTGAGAAGTCCGACCGCCATGACCATGTAGCCGAGTTGTGAGAGAGTAGAATATGCGAGGATCTTTTTAATATCGTCCTGCTGGGTTGCCATGAGGGCGGCGAGGAGAGAGGTGATGCCACCGATCCAGGCGATGGTGTGGACTCCCCAAAGGGCATCGATCACTTCGGTGCCGATGCTGGTGTAAAAACGAGCCATCATGAAGACTCCGGCGGCCACCATGGTCGCGGCGTGAATGAGGGCGGAAACGGGGGTGGGTCCTTCCATCGCGTCAGGAAGCCAGACGTGAAGGGGGGCTTGCGCAGATTTCCCCATCGCTCCCGCAAAGATGCAAAGAGTGGCAATGCCGAGGAAGGTCAGGGAATAGCCAGAGCTTGCAGCCAGACCAGCTGCGAGGCCGTCGAACGTGAAGGTTCCGGCAATGCCCCAGAGCATGAGGATGCCGATCATGAAACCGAAGTCACCGATGCGGTTGGTGAGGAAGGCCTTCTTGGCGGCATCGGCAGCGGAGTCCTTTTCATACCAGTGACCGATGAGGAGATAAGAGCTAAGTCCGACCAACTCCCAGAAGATGAACATCATGATGAAGTTCGAGGCGAGGACGATTCCGGTCATGGAAAACATGAAGAGCGAAAGTCCGCAGAAGTAGCGGGCCTTGGCCTTATCATCCTTCATGTAAGCGAGGGAGAAGAGGTGGACCAAGAAACCAACGCCCGTGACGATGAGCATCATCCCCTTGGCGAGTTGGTCGAGTTCGAGGCCGATTTTGATACCCTCGAAGCCTCCGATCGAGATCCAGTTGAAGGCGACGGAAATGTCGTTCTTACTAAAAAGGAGAATGATTGCGAAAAGCAAGGTGGCTCCGGCGGAAGCGGTCGATGCGATGGCCGAGATCGATTGCATCCGCTTCAATCCAAGGTGGATGACTGCGGCGGAGAGGAGAGGGAGGCCTAGGAGAAGCCAAGCGAGTGAGTTCATGAGAAATCAGAAGTCAGAAAGTTAGCCGCGCATTGAGGTGAGTTCCTCGACATTGATGGTTTGGCGAGCGCGGTAGAGAGCGACGATGATGGCGAGTCCAACCGCGACCTCGGCAGCGGCTACGGTGATGATGAAGAAGACAAAGACCTGGCCATTGTAGTCGGGAAGTCCGTTGTGAACGTGAAATCTGGAGAAAGCGACCAAAGTCAGGCTGGCGGCGGCGAGCATGAGCTCGAGCGACATGAAGATGACGATGATGTTGCGTCGGATGATGACACCCGCGAGGCCAATCGCGAAGAGGAGGCCGGAGATGAAGAGGAATTCGTTGAGCGAAGCCATGGCTGGGAAAATGAACAAATGGACGATTGGGAAGAGGGGCGGAACGAACTAGGACTCGGTAGGAGCTTTTTTGGCGGAACGTTTAGAGAGAACAACGACCCCGATGGTGGCGACCAGAAGCAAGGCTCCCATGATCTGGAGGGGGAAATTGTAGCTATTGAAAATCGAGTGTCCGATGAGGTTGGTGTCGGGAAGTTTCGGAGCTTTTTCGTGCGTGAGGCTTTTATAGATCGCTGAGTCTTCAGGATAGGCCTTAGCTGACTCGGCCATGCTCATCTTGGTGATCTCTTGAAACTTACCCGCGTCTCCTGTGTTGTTGGATTGAATGACTCCGAGGACCTGAGCGACCAAGAGGAGAGGAATGACAACTCCTGCGAGGACGGTGGACGATTTGAACTTCACAGGCTTTTCGTCGTTGAGATCGAGAAGCATGATGATGAAGATGAAGAGGACCATGATGGCACCTGCATAGACGAGGACTTGGACAATCCCGACGAAGTAAGCATTGAGACCAATGAAGAGTCCAGCGAGGCCGACGAAGGAAAGAACCATCGCAAGGGCGCTGGAAACAGGATTCCGGAATGCCACGAGAAGAATCCCTCCAAGGACGGAGAGGATGGCGAAGAGGTAGAAAGCAATTGAGTCCATGGAACCGGTTATTGGTTTATTGGGTTAACAGGTTAGTGGGTTATTGAGACTTGGTTGCGGACTTCGCGAGATAGGACATGTATCCATTGAGGACCTTGGAAGCATGGTTAAAGAGTTCTCGGACATCGTTTAAAGATTCTTTTGAAATGAGATCGTCGTCGCAAGCACAGATGACTTGATCGAGTGCTTCTGTTAGGGAGCCGCGAGCGATGGAGCAGAACTTATAGTTGTCGCGGTAATGGAAGCGTCCAAAGCCTTCGGCAATGTTGTGTGTCGTAGATCGAGAAGAGCGTTTGAGTTGATCTGCGAGAGAGTATTCACGTTGGTCCTGAAGTTTTGGAGTGACATTCTTGGCAATAAAAATCCGGAAAGCACGGCATGCCTTCCAAGCTTCTAGTTCCTCAAATGTTTGTAAATTACTCATCTCAATAACTTCTTAACCTAATCACCAATCACTTTAAATCATTCCACTTATTGACGAGGCCGACGCGTTTTCCGCCGATTTCGTAGAGTCGGTCTTTGTCGTGGACCATTTCCTTGCGGGTGGTTCCGGTGACGACGTAGTCGGGACGAAGGTAGATCGCTTGCTCGGGGCAAACTTCCTCGCACATGCCGCAGTAGATGCAGCGGATCATGTCGATGTCGAAGGCTTGTGGTCGCTTTTCAACCTTGGCCCATTCGTCGCTTGAGGGAATTTCGCCTGGAGTGATTTTGATGGCCTTCGGTGGGCAGATGAACTCGCAAAGTTGGCAAGAAACGCAGCGCTCGCGGTCGAGTTCATCGGTGACGAGAGCAGGGGTGCCACGATAATACTCGGGAAGCTCTTCATCCCACTTTTGCTCGGGGTATTGCATCGTGATACCTACTCCGGAGGAATTGAGCTCCTTGGCGCCCACGGACTTTCCGACGAGAGAGCGGAAGGCGTGACGCAGAGTGATGATCATGCCCTTGAAAATGGACCCGAAGTAGATCTTCTCTCCGGCGGAGAGCTTGGGGCGTTGGACTTTGATGATTGCCATGAAATGAAGGTGGTGGGAGTGGAGCTAGACCGCAGTGGCCGAGGGTTTCTTGGTGGTTCCCTTTGCGATTAGGATGAGGAGGACCGAGGCGATGGCGAGAATGATGAAGCCGACGATGAAGCCCATGAATCCGATGCTGGGATAGGCGATGACGAGAGCGGCGAGGAAGACATTGATGAGAGCTGCTTCGAAGAAAACGATCCAACCGAGGTTCATGAGCTGGTCATAGCGGAAGCGCGGAATGGTCCAGCGAACGAGGATGAAGAAGAGGATGAAGACGGTGACTTTGGTCAGGAAGCAGCCGATATGGATGAGGCTGACCCACCAAGCTCCGGTGGGGAGGAGCCCGTCGATCCCGAATCCGATGGACCAACCACCGAAGAAGAGGGTGACGATGAGGGCTGAGCCGACGACCATGGCGGCGTATTCTCCCATGAAGAAGAGGGCGAATTTCATCGAGGAATACTCGGTGTGGTATCCGCCGACGAGCTCGGTCTCACACTCGGGAAGATCGAAAGGCATCCGGTTGGTTTCAGCGAAGATTGAGGTCGTGAAGATCACGAAGGAAATGCCGAGAGGGATGAGAAGGAGAAGTCGTTGGATGACGTTTTCTTGCCCCCAGTATCCAGAGCCGATGATGAAGCCCCCCTCGTTCCAAAGTGGAAGAAGGAGCCAGCCGTTCTTGACCTGCTCTTCAACAATGTGGCCGAGATTGAGTCCTCCGAAAAACATGAGGATCGGGATGATGGAAAGGCCGAGCGCGATTTCGTAGGAGATCATTTGCGCACAGGCACGGACACCACCGAAGAAAGGATATTTCGAGTTCGAAGCCCAACCGGCGAGGGTGATGCCGTAAACCGAAAGGGAGGCGATGGCGAAGATGAAGAGTGGGCCGACATTGAGATCCGCAACGGCCATCGGAATGACGGTGTCGCCAAATTCCATGGGGCTACCAAAGGGAACCACGGCCATGGTGAGGAGTGCGGGGACGACCACGAAAACGGGAGCGAGCCAGAAGAAGACGGTGCGGACGTAAGAAGGAGTGAAGTCCTCCTTTAAGATGAACTTGAGACCATCGGCGACAGGCTGAGTGAGTCCACCGATGGGAAGAGCGAAGTCCTTCTTGAAGCCGAGAATCGAGAGAGGGATCATGGTGCGGTTTGGTCCGACGCGATCCTGAATGATGGCTGAAAATCGACGTTCAAAAATAACGCAGATGCTCACAAAGGTCATCGTGATTCCGATGAAGACGCCGATTTTAATAGCAGCGGCAATGAGAAGAGTAATGTCCATGTGTTGGAATTCTTAAAGTGCTTTATCCTACGATGATGCCTGACTCCTTGCGGGCCTTTTCCTGCTCGAGTAAGGGGATGGTCACGCCGGTCTCAGTGATCGAGACCCCGAGATCGCCGATGGAGCCGAAGGTCTGGTCGTTGAAGGCGCTGACTTCTTTTGCGAGGGCATTGAAAACGCCGTCCATGGAAGCGGGAGCTTGATAGTCTTTGTCCAACTTGCCGAGCAAGGCGGAGAGGATCTCCCAATCATCGCGCGCTTCGCCGGGGGCGATGACCGCTTGGTTGGCGCGTTGTAAGCGGCCGGTCACGTTGACATAAGTGGCGCGCTTTTCGGCAAAGCCCGTGCCCGGGAAAACGACGTTCGCTTGAGCGGCCGTAGAATTGGCGTGCGTATGGGTGACGACGAGGTGATCGAGCTTTTCAAGGTCTTCCTTTTTGAAGCCCGCTTCTGCGAGGAGGTCTTCTTGCAGGACGATAAGTGACTTAATGCGACCTGCGATGACGCCCTCGCGGATGGCATCGAGCTTGGCGCAGGCTTCGTCGGTGCCGAAAATGAGATTCGCGCCCGTGGTGTTTGGATTGCGATCGGCGGAGACGAGCTTGCCATCGGACTCGCCCTTGCGAGGAACGATAGAAACGAGATCGGTGCCGATGGATTGAGCGATCTTTTGGGTGAGGAAAAGTTCCTCGTTGCTCAAGCGACCAGAAGCAATGATGGCAACCTCGTTGGGCTGTCGCATGCTGAGGCCTTCGGCGGCTTTGGAGGTGGCTTCCAGCCAAGTGCTTTCGCCGTGTTGGTCATCCTTTTTAATCAAAGGACGGGTAAGGCGGTCTTCAGTTTGAAGGGAATGGAAAGCGAGGCGGTGGCTATCGGGCATCCAGGCCGAGTTCACCTCATCGTTTTGGCGAGGCGTGACGCGGAAGATTTCGTTTCCACGGGTCCAGATCACGGTGTTGGCACCGGTGCCGCAGTTGGTGTCGATGCTTTTGGTCTCCTTCAAGAACCAGACGCGCATTTGGAAGCGGAAGTCATTGGAAGTGAGAGCGCCGACCGGACAGATGTCTGCGGTATTAAGAGAGTAGTTATTGTCGAGTCGGTGTCCGGGGTGGACGGTGACTGAAGTGTGGGTGCCACGTTGTGAGAAACCGAGGACAGATTCTTCGGCGACTTCATCCATGAAACGGATGCATCGGCTACACATGATGCAGCGCTCGTCGTCGAGGCGGATGTTTTTACCAATGTCGACGTTCTTAGGCTTCTTGATCTTGGTCTCTTGGAAACGGGACTGGCCGCTTCCGTGCTCAACGGAAAATTCTTGGAGCTTACATTCACCCGCTTGGTCGCAGATCGGGCAATCGAGAGGGTGATTGATGAGGAGGAACTCCATCACGCCCTTGCGAGTGTCTTCGACCAATTCACCAGTGGTGCGGATTCCCATGTTTTCGGCCACCGTGTTGGCGCAAGCAATGACAGGGCGAGGCATCCAACCGATTTCCTGATAGCCGTCGTCGCCATATTCAGGATCGGCTCCGGGAGCAGGACGAGGAGGCATGCCCATTTGGACAAGGCACATCCGGCAGTTACCGGGGGAAGAAAGCTTAGGGTGGTAGCAATAGTGAGGGACTTCTTTTTCAGCCATCTTGGCGGCCTCGATCATACGGGTCCCGCGAGGAACCTGGATCCAGTGTCCATCAATCTGCACGTTGACCATGCCATTCTCGGCGGCCAAGTCTTTGGGAAGCTTCTTCTCAGCCGTTGCGGTGCTTGCCGGGGCATCTTCGCTCATCGTTCTATCGCGCTGGTTTAAAACAGGGTGCATCGGACCCACCAAAGGCCCGTAGCGGCGGCACTATGCAAGGCCATTGGCGTGCCGTAAAGCGACTTTGTGAAATATTTCACAAAGTCTGCCCGATAAGGCTAGGAAAGGATTTTCCTAACGCTTGGCGACCTCGATCAAGAGCGGCGAGGCGGCGAGATCTGAGGGAGCGACGACGGGCTCCTTTTCAGGGAGATTATCAAGGCGTCCGTAACGCTTTTGAATGACCTGTTTCACGACGGCGTTATCGAGGAAGTAGGATTTGAAGGTTTTGGGTGGGCAAAGCTTCTGGCCGGTCGCTTTTTGGTAGATTTTCCAGACCAATTCCGAGCAATAGAGGTTTTGATCATCCCACTTGAAAAGGAGGTCGTAGTCTTTGCCGATTTGCTTTTCGCCCCAAGCCAAGCCTTTCGTGATCGCGGCAGGGGTGAGGGGGCTGAGATCCTTAAGCCGGCGAGCGTGGAAGATCTTGGAGCGTTTGCGGAACTCTTTTAAAGTGAGGACTTGGACCGGTTGGATGGCCTCAAGGACATAAAGGGTGCCATTTTTTTCGAAAACGATCCCGCAGTGGGTGAATTTGGAGCCGGTGGCGGCTTCGACGGCGGCTCCTTGTTCTCCACCGGTGTCTTGGAAGACGATGTCACCAGTTTGGAGGCGTTCGTAGTTCGGGCCGTTTTTCTTGAAGGAGAACCAGCCAGCGAAACTTAGGTTTGAAAGGATCAGGAGAATGAGAAGAGAGAGCTTCATTGAGGCTGATCCTATCAGGAAGGGAGAGAGAACCAACATCGATTCATTTGATGCTCACATTTTAAAAATTGGGGGCAAAAGAATCACTTTCTTCTTGCGCGAAGGCTCCTGTGCTCATAAATCCCCGCCGTCGGCGCGCTGCAAAGTGAGTTGGCCCACGAAAAATCTTCCGAGCAATCGGAGCCTATATGGGTAGATGGCCGAGTGGTTAAAGGCGGCAGACTGTAAATCTGCTCACGTAAGTGTACGAAGGTTCGAATCCTTCTCTGCCCACCAGTTTTCTAAAAGCCCTCACAGCAATGTGGGGGCTTTTTTGTAGCCTGAAAATCAAAAAAGGGATCAATGAAAGGTCCGATCGCATACGAATGACCCCGTCCGAGTGGGCAGTCTGGAGACAGCCCTTCCATGACAGGGTCTCGAAATATTGTGCTTCTTGACTTTTTAGGCACGGAGGTGATTTTTAGGTTATGGAAAAGCCGCTTATTCCGGGGAAGACGATTTATCGACTTTCTATTTATCATCGTTGTCTGAGACGTCTTGATGAGAATCAGATTGAGACGGTGAGTTCATCGACTCTCGCCAAGGCGGCTGGAGTGAATGCATCTCAGTTGCGTCGAGACCTGGGCTATTTGGGGACTTTTGGAACGCGGGGACTGGGTTATCCGATCGCTGAGCTTTCGGATGCGATTCGCGAGGTGCTGGGGCGTGAGCATTTGCAACCGGTGATTCTTGTGGGAGTGGGTAACTTGGGCGCGGCTCTTTTACGTTACGATGGTTTTCAAAAAGAGGGCTTCGAGGTGGTTTCGGCTTTTGATGCGGTTCCCGAGGCGGTGGTGCTGAGGGGGATCGATGTTCCTGTTGATCATGTTTCCGCGATGCCCGCCTTTGTGGAGAAACATCAGGTGCGCTTGGCGGTTCTTTCGGTGCCAGCTGAGCATGCGCAGGAAGTGGCGAATGAATTAGTGGAAGCGGGAGTGCAAGGGATTTTAAATTTCTCCCCGACAGTTCTGCAGGTGCCGGAATCCGTGACTGTCAATAGTGTCGATCTCGCGCTTGAGCTGGAACAAGTCAGCTTCTTTATTAAGAAGGAAGAGCCGGTGAAAGTGGAGCCGGATGTGAGCTCTTAGTTTTTGGCCGTCTGGTATTGCGCAAGCAAAGTGTCGTGTCGTTTTTGGGTCTCGGCAATTTTCGGTGCGAGCTTGGGGTCTTCCTCTTTTTGAGCGGTGAGTGAGATGAGTTGCTCGCGGGTTTGAATCAACTGGGTGTTGATGGCGGCCGCTTTCCATTTTTTAACCTTTGCGGCATATTGCTGATCAGGGCCGGAGACTTTGGCCATTTCGGCGGAAGCCGCTTGAGCAAGTTTTTCTTTTTCCTGAATCACTTTACGAAGTGGATCGATTTGTTTGCTGAGCACGGGGACTTCGGCCTTCTTCGCTTTCATTGTGGCGAGTTTTGCTTCGCGGTTTTTGGAGGCTTGATCTCGTTGGGCGATCAGCTGGGCATGAGCGTCGGTGAATTGTTTGATACGGACGTCTTCTTGGATTTTTCCGGCTTCGACGTCTTTTGAGCGCTTGCTGAAGTTGGCGAGGAGAGCCTTGTGCTCGGTGACTTTCTTGGCGAGCTGCTGCACGATCTGGCGCTGCTGCTGCTCGGTTTGTTCCGCCGCGACGAGGGCCTTTTTCTTCTCCTCGTTGTTGGCGTCTTTGTTCGAAGCGTCGCGCTTTTTCTGGGTGTCGCGAGTGGCGGTGACGAGAGCTTGGTTTGCGCTGCTGTGTTGCTGAGTGACTTGCTGTTGTGCGGCGGCAAGTTTACGGCGTTCCTGAATGAGTTGGATCTTTTGCTGAGCTGGGTCGTTTCCTTGCTTGGCGATTTTGTTGCGCTCTTTCAATTTCTCGCGAGCCTGCGATTCCAACTTCTTTCGCTGTGCTTCGAGTTGATTAGCTTCGGTCTGAAGTTTGTTGGCGTCGTTTTTGACGGCGGTGATGGTGCCCTCAGTTTGAGCGAGTTTGTCTTTGGCTGCTTTGACGGCGTTTTGAGCGGCGGTCACTTTCTCACGAAGCTTAGCAAGGTTTGCTTCGAAGGCTGTTTTCTCCTGAAGGATGGAGACGAGACGGTCTTGGATGCTGGGTGGGGTGGCGCTGAGTTCCCCGATCTTTTTCATGTCTTTGCTTTCAAAGACTTCGATCTTTCCATTCCAATCAGAGGCGAAATAGCGATTAGCATCGTGTGAAAATGCCACTTCGGTGATCATTTCAGGGAAGGGATTGGATTGCTTTTCCATGCCGAGGTCGGGCTTCCAAAGTTTCACGCGATGGTCACGACCAGCGGTGATGAGTTTTCCGTTGGCGGCATAGTCCATGGCGAGAACGCCGCCGCCGCCGGGGGTGGCTTTCTTGATTTCCTTGCCTTGGTTCATGTCCCAGTAACGGAGGGTTCCGTCTTCGGACGCGGTGGCGATGAGATTGGAATCGGCACGCCACTTGATGTCGGTGATGGCACCTTGGTGGCCACGGAGCGAGTGGAATTCGTTTCCGGTGCTGGCTTCCCAAATCTGGACGCCACTTCCTCGGCCGCCTGTGGCGAGGAGAACGCCATCGTGTGAGTAGGCAAGAGCGGTGACCCAATCGGTGTGCTTTTTGATGGAGTGAGTTTGTTCGACCTCTTGGGTGTCCCAGAGTTTGACGAGTCGGCTGGGGCCGCCGAGGGCAACGCCACTGAGGTCGGCGCGAAGGTCAGCAGCGAGGACGGAATCGAATTCCTTGCCCATCGTCATCATGACTTTTCCAGTGGTGACATCCCAAGTGACAGTGGTTCCTGATTTCCCGGCAATGCCGCCACCTGCGAGGAGGTATTTTCCGCTGGGATGGAAGGAGACGGTTTGTGGTTGGCCTTTCGGGAAAGGAAGGACCCCAACGAGCTCAAGGGTATCGGTGTGATAGAGGAGGACTTGGCGTTGGCCCGTGACGGCGAGGAGAGGAGCCCAAGGGCTGGCATCCATATCCGCGACCACGGTGGAACGCTTTGGAGTGATGACGGGTTCCAGCAGGAGATCCTGAGGCATAGGTGGTGGGCCTTCGGGTCGTTTGCCGCTGGGGACTGCGCCGAGAGAAAAGGCAGGCTTTTGGCGCTTCTTGGCTTTGGATCCCGAGTTTTCGAGGAGACCACCATCGATCCAAGCTCGGATGAGATCGGCGTCTTTTTTGGGAATTTTTTCACCCTCGGGAGGCATGACCGGTTCCTCGGTGTGAACGGAAACGGTGTAGAGTTTTGAGGAGCCGCCATCGCCCGCGAGAGCGATTTTTCCGCCTGAGGATCCTGCCATCGTTCCCATGTAAGTTGAGAGGTCGAGGTCGCCTTTCTTTTTGTCAGGGTTGTGACAGTTGAGGCACTTGGACTCGAAGATGGGGAAGATGTGGTCGTCGTAGGTGATTTTGGTGGCTGCGTGCGCGGAAATGCTAAATCCTAAGAAGGACATTTTAAACAAATTCGAAATTCGAAACGAAGACATGGGTTGATAGCGGCGAGGTTGGAGAAGCGGGCAGCGGGTGTATTTTTAGTGAGTCGGAGCTGTGGGCTTGCCCCATGCTTGTTGTGTTTGGGGACCCAGGGCGTTGCCCTGGGCTACGTTAGTTCGCCCCTTTGGGGCTTAGTGATTGAAGAGGTATTCCTTGGAGTTGAGGAGGGCCCAGAAGATGTCCTCTAAGACGAGGCGAGTGGCGTTGGGGTCCTTGGCATCGGCGAGGGCGTGATTGAGTTTGGAAAGTTCGGCGTCGGTGGGGTTTCGGGTGACGGTGCGGCGGTAGAGGGACTTGATGATTTCCGTGGGAGGTGTTTTTTGATCCATCATTTTATTGATGATCTTGCCTCGGGTAATGCGGTTGGTGACGGAGTCTCCGTTGAGGAGGTGGAGGGCTTGCGAAAGGTTGGGCTCCATTTTGACTTCGCAGGAACAAACGGTCTTACGAGTGGCGCGACCGAAGGTGGTGAGGAAGTAGGTGGAGGTGTTTCCGTCCGCAATGTTCACGGCGCGAGCTCCGAGGGGGAGGCCACGGAATTTGTTCGGGGTGTCGGTGACCTGCGCGAGGGTATCGAGGAGGACTTCGGCCCGGAGGCGGCGGATGCGAGACTTAGCGAAGTTGTTGGTGTCGGCGGCGTTGGTTTCGTTGGCCTTAGTCGAGAGTTGGTAAGTGCGCGAGGTGCAGATGTCGCGCACGAGCTTTTTCATGTCGAAGTTATACTCGGTGAACTTTTGGCCGAGGGCGGCGAGGAGCTCGGGGTTGGTGGCAGGGTTTGAGACGCGGACGTCATCGACAGGATCCACGATGCCGATGCCGAAGAAGTGAGACCACATAATGTTCGCGACGTTACTGGCGAACCAGGGATTGCCGGGTTCGGTGAGCCACTTGGCCATGACTTGACGGCGGTTTGTGCCTTTGATTTCGGCTTTTCCTCCACCAAGGAAGGTGGGAGTGGCGTTTTGTTTGGTGACGGGGTTTTGAATCTCGCCACCACCATCGAAGACGATGAAGTCAGTGGGGTCTTCGCCGCGTTTGCGTTTTACGCCGGTGAAGAAGGAGGCGAAGCCGAAGTAGTCGTCCATGGTCCAACGGTCAAAAGGATGGTTGTGGCATTGGGCGCATTGGATACGGGTTCCCATGAAGACTTGGGCGACGTTTTCGGTGAGCTTTTTAATGTCGCGTTCCGCTTTAAAGAAGTTGGTGGCGGGGCTGTCATATGAACCGCCGGTGGCAGAGAGGAGATCACGAACGATTTCGTTGAAGGGGCGGTTGGAGGCGATCTGGCCGCGCAGCCATTCATACCAGAGGAGAGCCGATTTGTAGGTGACGTCGTTTCCGTTGTTTCCGGTGGTGCGGATTTGAAGAAGCTCGGCCCATTTCATGACCCAAATTTCGGTGAAGTCCTTGCGTTCGAGAAGTTGATCGACGAGGGCTTCGCGTTTTTTGGGATTGGTGTCGGCTAGGAAGCTTTTGAGTTCGTCCTCACTTGGGAGAATGCCGACGACGTCTAGGAAGACGCGGCGGATGAAGACTTCATCGGTGCAAAGTTCGGAGGGGATGATGCGGAGTTTGTGGAGCTTCTCGTGAACGTGTTTATCGATGTAGTTGAACTCGGGAAGTTGTGGGCGGGTGTATTTGAGGCCGCTGGGAATGACGATGGCTTGTGATCCTTCGGTATAAGTGTGGAAGCGGGCCATGAGGAAGCCTTCGCCCTGCGACTTTGAGGTGGTGAGGCCGGTGGACTCATCGATTCCGACTGAATTGTCGTTGGAGGTGGTGTAGGTGGAGAGCGTCGAGACATCGCGATCGGTGCCGTCGGAGTAGGTGGCTTTGACGGTGAGAGGGATCTTTTTGCCGGAGCCTTCGAGGAGCATTTCCTTTGGCTCGACCTCGATCTTTACGGGGAGTGCGACGTCGGCGGGATCGTATTGAGCGCCGTTCTGAATCCATTCCAATATGGTGGCGTAGTAAGGATGGCCTTTCTCGAAGAGCTTACCGCCGGTGTGAGGGACGGAGCCGACGGCTTTGGTGAGAAGGAGGGAGTCTTCGGGGATGGCAAGGTTGAGGCGGCGTCCGGCGAACTCGCGGGTGACGCGGTGGTAGTCGCCTTTCGGGTCATAACCGAAAAGAGAGATCATGAAGCCGTCTTGTCCGCGAGCGGAGCCGTGGCAGGATCCGGTGTTACAACCGGAGGCGGTGAAGACGGGGACAACGTCTTGTTGAAAGCTAATGCGGCGATCTTCTTGGGAGTTTTTGACGGTTACGGGAACCGTGAGTTCTTTGCCGCGGAAGCTGATTTTGACTGAGGTTTTACCGTCTTTGAGAGGGAAGAGGGTAGTGCCTTCGAGTCGGGCGAGGGAGGGGTTCGCGAGGACGGGTTTGATTGATGCGGTGACGTCACGGGTGACGGCGTTTTTGTCAGTGGCGAGGACGATGAGTTTGTGGAAATCACGTTTCGTTTCCAAGCTCACCGAGGAAGGGTAAACGGCGATCGAAGCGAGGTTGGGATCGGCTTGATTGGGGTCTTCGAGAGGGGCGGCGCGCTCGCGGTGCTGAAGGGTGATTTTTTCATCCCAGGGAGCGCCTTTTGCGATCCAATTTTTGAGGCGGGTGATTTCTTGTTGAGTGAGAGGCGGCCGTTCCTTCTTTTTTGAAGAGGGCGGCATGAACTCGTCATCGTCATGTGGGAGGAGGACGCGGCGAAGGAGTTCTGATTTGTCGGGAGACTTGAGATCGAGGGGAGATCCGGAATCGCCTCCTTCGAGGAATTTCGATTTGAGATCCATGCGGAGACCACCCTTGTCTTTGTCAGCATTGTGACATTCGACGCAGGAGTGCTCGAAGATGTCTTTGACTTCGTTAATGGAAGCCGAGGCGACGAGCGTGAGAGCGGCGAAAAGAGCGAGAGTCTTCATTGATTAGACTGGCGAAGTTGTTCGAGACGAGAGAGAGGCTTTTTGGGAGTTTCCTTTTTGGCAACCTTGGGAGCTGCTTTTTTGGGAGCAGGAGGTGGCGGATCGATGCGGAGGGTTCCGCCTTGGCCGACATTGTGAGGAATGGGGTGGCCATTTTGGGTGATGATGACCTGGCAGAAAATGTTGCTGTGTTTTCCTTTGCGGGCGTCCTTGGCGACTTCGAGCGGGAAGGTCACGTCGGATGTTTTGGTGGTGAACTTTTTCTCGGAAGTTTTGACGCCATGAGGAAGCGCGTGGAGCATGACCTTGGCTTCGCCCGAAAAGTTTTCCAACTGCTCGATGTTTGCGATCATGTTGGTGTTCTTGCCGGGGTTGGTCGCGGCCATGGCGAGGGTGACTTTCACAAATGGCTCGGCGACTTTGACATCGACGAACTTTGAAGAGACTCGGACGATGCCCCGGTCGGTGGCCGATTCTCCGGTTACGAGCATTTTCCACTCAGAAATGGGAGCTTCGCCGTTGGCGTTGAGGACTAGAGTCGCTTCGTTTTTGCCTTCGGGAATGTCGATTTCGTTTGGGGCGGAAATGCCGGGTGGTTTCCACGGGAGTTTGACTTTGATTTTCTTTTTAAAGTCCTTGGCGCGTTTGACCGAGATTTTGAGAGCCATCGTGCCATTACGAACCAGAGGGACGGGCGGAGCGGAGAGTTCGAGATGGAAGGGAGCTTCCTCGATGACCGCGATGGAGATTTTCGTGGTGTTGGTGACTTGGTAGTCGCCTTGGTTGTTGACGTAGAGGTGGGAGATTTTTTCGGTGAAGGGGCCACGGAGTTTGGTCTTGGGATCTTCCACTTCAAACTCATAGAGACCGCCCGCGATGGGGGCATCGGCCTTCGCTTCGAAGAGAAGGGGGAAGTTGCCAAGATTGCGAGGGATGGCGGGAGTTTTGAAAGAGACTCCTTTAGGGAGTTTTGGGGCATAAAAAGCGACGTCACAGCCGAGGTTTGCGCGCACGATGTTTGGTGCGATGGCGAGGCGGTTGCCGCGTGGGATTTCGATCATCTTGTGCTTCTGCTGGTCGTTACGATCGGCGGGAGGCAGGGTGACGGAAAGGGCGGGAGATTTTGAAATGACCTCGACGCGGTAGACGAAGTCAGGGCCTCCGCGACTAAGTTGGTCGGTGACTTCGAGGACGTATTCACCGTCTGCGGGGATGTCGAAATCGAAGCGGCTATCGGGAACCCCTTGGGTCGCGTCGTCGTTGCGCTGGAGGTATTTGTTATCAGCGGCATGTCGCAGAGTGAGGACACTGTCGAGGGGAGAACGTATTTCACGAGCGAGGACTTGGAAGCGAAGTTTTTGTCCTTTTTTGGCCTGAATGCGGAACCAATCGCGATCTTCGGGGCTGGAAAGAATGCCATGAAAGGCACAAGGCGCGGAGGGAGGGTTTTTGAGAGGAATGGCCGCTTTGTGACTTTCGTTGGGCTCGGTCTCATTGAGGTAGTTGAGCGGAGAAATGTGGACAAGATTGCCAGAAGGTGAGGAAAGGCCATCGGACTCGATGAAGGCCGCGAAAGGTTCAGTGCCGACTTTGATCTTCTTTTTGAGCGTTCCTTTGGCATCGCCGATGAAGGAGAATTCGACTTCCTCGCCAGGTTTTACGGCCGGTGGAAAGACGGCACGGGGGCGAGGGAAGGTGCCGATGTGCATGCGGTATTGGGAAGCGCCATTGCCTTGGTACGATGACTCTCGGACAAGGATGGTGTAGGGCCCATCTTCAGGAATGATGATGGAGGCCGCGCAGTCACGCTTGAGGAAGGGGGAGTCGTCGTTGACGGCGAGTTCAAAGCGGTTTTTGTCGAGGATCGCGATGTAAGGGTCAAACATCACGCGGCCGAGACGCATTGCTTCGACTTCGACTGAGAGGCGCTGTCCTTTTTTGCATTGGACTTGGTAAAAGTCATCGTCTTCAGAATCGGCGACTCCTTGCACGGTGACGTTGAGATCGACTTTCTGGGGCTCGGTGAAGCTGTTGTTAATGTCTTTTTTGCGGTCTTCGGTTCGGGCTTCCATGACGGTGGGGAATTGACCAACCCAGAAGGTTCGCATGTATGAGAGCCCGCCTTTGCAGCGAAGTCGCATGGGGTGTTCGCCGAGGGGCGCGTCCGGAGCGATGGTGAGAACAGCGGTGGCGCTTTTGTGATCCTTTCCTTTGGTGAGGGACTTTACGGTGATGCCCTTGTGGTAAAGAAGGATTTCCTGTGGTTCGTAGAGTCGATTTCCGAGGAGTCGGATCTCCACTTCGCTCCCTCTTTTTCCGCCGCGTGGTTCTACCCGAGCGAGGTCGGGAGTGAAGGCGGAGAGAGAAAGGGAGGTGACGAGGAAGATCAAAAATGCGCGAATCATGGAGGGCAGCTTTGTTAGGCTTTCTTGGCGAGGATCTCGTCGACGACGCGGCCGCCATCGACAATTTCGATCGGACGATCTCCCGGTGACATGAGCTCCTTATCGCCGGTGATACCGAGTTGATTGTAGACGGTCTTGGCGAGATCTTCGATGCCGACTCCGTCCTCTTCGGGTTCACCTCCGAGAGAGTCTGAGGTTCCGTGAACGAGTCCGCGGTGGACGCCACCACCTGCGAGTCCGACCGAGAATACGCGTGGCCAGTGATCGCGACCGCCAGTGGCATTGATCTTAGGAGTACGGCCAAATTCGGAAGTGACCATGACGAGGGTTGAGTCGAGGAGGCCTCGCTCATCGAGATCAGAAATGAGAGCGGCGATGGCTTGGTCGACGGTGGGAAGCTGCTGTTGGATTCCGTTTTTGATATTGTCGTGGTGATCCCAGCCGCCTGCGGTGAGAGAGACGAAGCGAGTGCCGGCTTCGACGAGACGTCGAGCAAGGAGCATGCGTTGTCCGGGAGTGTTCATGCCGTAGCGTTTACGAACTTCTTCGGGCTCAGCTTTGAGATTGAAGGCTTCGCGCGCTTGCTGAGAGGAGATCAGCTTGTAAGCGTGCTGGTAGAAAGCGTCCATGGAATCGAGGGCGTCGGACTCTTCAAGAGTCTTGAAGTGGTGATCGACGGTTTCGAGGAGATTGCGGCGGCGGCTGAAGCGTTTCTCATCCACTCCGTTGGGCATATTGAGGTCGCGGACTTTGAAGTCGCCGCGAGAAGGCTCGGAGCCGATGGCGAATGGCCCGTAGGCGGAGGAGAGGTAGCCGGAGTTTGCGAATTCATTCGGAACAGAGGGAATGCAGACGTAGGGTGGGAGATTGTTTTTTGGTCCGAGTTCGTGAGAAACGACGGAGCCCATGGAGGGGAACTCGAGGGCGGGCGATGGCTTGTAGCCGGTGAACATGTTGTGGGTGCCTCGCTCGTGGGCCGCTTCGCCGTGTGCCATGGAGCGGATGATGGTCATCTTGTCGGCGATCTTGGCGGTGTGCTTGAGATACTCACTGAACTTGATCCCCTTGATCGAGGTATCGATGGTTCCGAAAGGACCGCGATATTCGGAGGGGGCGTAGGGTTTGGGATCCCATGACTCTTGGTGTGCCATTCCTCCGGGAAGGAAGATTTGAATGACTGACTTAGCGACTCCTTCGCGGGTTTTATAATTTTTCTGAGCTCCTTGAGCCTCCATTTGCAGGAGTTGGGGGAGAGTGAGTCCGAGACCTCCGAGGAGGCCGACGTGAAGGAAGCCACGACGAGAAAAGTCGTTGGCAAAGGGGTTTCCGGGGCAGGGTGTATTCATAATTGAAGGACGGGTTTGTCTAGTTACGTGCAATATTGGGCAATTTAGTCAACTTATCAGTAAAAAATGTCGGCTTTCGAAGGCTGGACTTTTTGGACTTTTTCGTTAATGGTTTCATTTTTCGTAACTTATGGAACCCCCTAATATCCAAGGATACAAAGTCCTTTCCGAAATCGGTGCTGGCTCAGCAGGTACTGTTTATGAGGCTGAACGTGAAGATGGGACGCTTTGCGCGATCAAAGTTTTTGAGGTGATGTCCTCAAATACCTCGCTTTTGGCAAGTCGAGTTAGCCGAGTAATGGATGGCGGGGCTCACGATGTGACAGTTCCAGTTCTAGCCCAAGCTTTGGAGTCGCGTCCGAGCTGTATCATCATGCCATTGATGGCCGAGCGGCTTGAAGGGGAAGTTGAGCAATTCCGTCCGCGCACCCTGCAAACCTTTTTCGAGGATTATCAGGCGAATGAATTTACGTGGCCCTTTCTTTTGAAGTTAGCGAATCGCTTAGCGACTATGCATACGATCAAAGTGGCTCACGGGAATCTGAAACCGGGGAACATTTTTTTGGGGGCGGCTGGAGGTCCATTGCTCGCTGACTATGCCAGTGGGTTGATGCCTGGGGTTCATCGGATTGGATATAGTGACTCGCTTCTTTACGCTCCGCCTGAGCAGTTGCGGCACCCTCAGGGTTACCATGAGGAAGCGGGATATCGTTGGGATGTTTATGCCTTTGGAGTTTTGGCCTTTCGTCTTTTGACGGGTTTTTTCCCGCGTTGTCATGAAATTTTCAAGACCGTGAGCCCTGCTCCGGGGACGCAGCAACGTTTTGGAATTGAGGCCGATTACCAAGGGATCGTGGAAGGCTTAGAGGAGAATGTCTCCTTCAGTTGGCCGACTGATCCAATGGATGATCGTGATGCGAGACGGCGCGAGATGATTAATTTTTGTCTATCGCTGGACCCGATGGGACGTCCGGGAGATATGCGGGAGGTGGCTCGATATTTCGAAAGTCTTGAGGTGGACTTAGCAGCCGAGGAAGAGAATCGGAGATTGATTGCGAATGAAAAGACGGCTTTGAAGAAAAAGCGAAGGGCCTCGGGCCTTTTGGCCTTGGCTTCAATGGTGGCGCTCGGTTTGGGAGGAGCGTGGGCTTACACCCAGAAAGAGCGGGTCGCGGAAGCAGACCAAGCGAAAGCTGAGCTTAAGAAAACTCAAGAAACAAGTGAGGAGGCGATGCTCGCTTTGGAGAAGCAACGAGATCTCGCAACCGCGAGTGAGAGCAAAGCTTTGCGTGATCGCAAAGAGATTGAAAATACTCTTAGTAAAAAAGAGGGGAAGGCGCAGTTTCAGTTGGCCTCAGTTCTCGAAACCAACGAAAAGCTCTTCAATTGGGTTTTGGCGGAAGGAATTGATAATCTTCCGGTTTTAGAACGGAGGGCCGAGCGGCTTAGTTTCTTATCCGAGAAAATTGATGAGCAACTTCAGGGCTTGGAAAATCGTCCCGAGTTGGCTGAGCATGCTGCTTTGTTACGTCTCCGGAAAGCGGAGATTGCCCTGGCGCGTGGTGACGTGAAGGGAGGGAAAGCTCTGCTCAATGAGGCGATTGATCGAGGGGATTTGTCAGATGATCAAGTGGCACGAGCTCACATGAGGTTGTTTTTGGTAACCTCGAAATTGGACCCCGGAAATTTGGCCAGTCTCATTGATTCAACCGGAGAAGTGGTTGAAAGAGTTTGGGGAAATGACGAATCTCTCTCGTTACGAGCGAAGGCGGCGATGGAACTTGCCGAGGCAAGAATGTGGGCCGCCAAGGGTGATAACTCGCGAGCGGAACTCGGCTTTCTGGCCAGTTTGAAATCGTATAAGGAATTGGCAGAGCTTCATCCAGAAAATCCAAGCGTGGCTCTTTTGGTGGGAAGACGATACCTTTCTGCGGCGACGGCAGCCGAGGGTGAAGGAGCATTTGAAAATGCCGCGAAATTGCGGGAAGAGGCTGCAGCAGCATTTACGGCCCTCGCTGAGAAGCAGAAGAATCCCTCCCCTGAATTAGAGTTTCAGATTGCTTCTGCGACAGCGGCGCGCGCAGTTTCAAAATGGCAACAAGGAGACACTTTTGGGGCTGAGACTTTGGCAAAAGCAGGAGTGGCGAAGTTGCTTTCTCTTCAATCAAAAATGCCGAACGATTTTCGAGTCGCAGTGGATCTCGCTTCTCAGCAAGGGATTATCGCGACGGCTTTGCGCGACGAGGGAAATCCGAAAGAGGCGCGTTCTATTTTGGTGAAAAGCATCAAAAATTTAGAAGGCGGTGTGGAGAAGAACCCAAAGCATTGGGGCGGACGTTATTTATTGGCTTCTCTAAAGTGGCAGTTGGCCGGATTGATGGGGCAGGAAGGTGAAAGTGATTCAGAGCTCGAAATGGGAGCGGCGGCTCGTGAGGAATTAAAGGCTCTGCTTGCGAGCGAGATGACTCAGCCCCGACCATCAGAAGTCAGAAAATCTCTCGCTTATCTTTGCGGCGATCTCGGGCATTCTGCGGATCTTCGGAATAAGCGTGACCTTGCAGTGAAGTATCTCGAAGAGTCGAAGCGCTTTTGGCAGGAACTCGCGCGCGATGAGGGCGATCAGCTAGAAATCCGCCAAGGCTATCACTGGGCAAATAACAGACTTGTTGAGATGGGGATTAAGTAAATCCCACTAAAGTTCTTTTGTTCTGAAACGATAGCCGGGGGCAAGTCGGGTGATCTCTTCTTGAAGACGTTCTTGGAGCTCAGGCTTCCCATAAAATGGTCCTGAGCCACCGCCACCTGAGGTGTGGGTTTCGATTAAGATAAGATCATTGTCGGAGATCAAGAAAGAGGGGTTTCCACTATCACCTCCAACCAATTTTTTACCCCACCCGTGCAAATTTGGTTTGTGATAAATGAACGAGATGAAGTCACGGGAGAGCGAGCGAATTTGATGAAAGAAAAGCCTCCGGTTTTGATCTGTGAGGACGGCCGTCTTGCCAATCAGGTGAGAGTAGTCTTCCTGAGGAGCAGGAAGGCAGTAGATTTTGTAGTCTGAAGGGACATCGAGGTCTAGTAAGCCAACCGCGACATCGCTGTAGACGGCGCGGACTTTCATGATGGTCCTTTCAAGGCGTTTGCCATTTCGATTGTGGAATACGACCTTGGAGCCAGGTTTGCGTTGATAATGCTTGGCCATGATAACATGTCGTTTGGTAACAAGGGTCACGGTCATGCGTTCATTGAAAGAAACTCCTGACATGTCAAAGTCCCGCGCCCATCCATCCATCATGACGGCATCTTCGGTGGCTGAGTAGGTTTGGAAAATATTAGGAGAGCCTCCCGGAGGGGGGAGCTTAGGAGCCGAAAATGAGCCGCGATACGTGTTTACGCTTTGGGTGGAGCACGATGCGAGTGCTAGACAGAGAAGAAAGAGGGGGAATCTGGTCATGGTTTTTTAAATAGACGAGTGAGGCCATAAAAAAAGCTCGGAGTGCGCGAGGCAACTCCGAGCTTTTGAGAAATCTGCGCTTAGCGGTCAACGCGAGCGGATCCGCCGCCGACGAGCTTGGCGACTTCATCGCGTGTGACCATCGTGGTGTCTCCGGGAGTGGTCATGGCAAGCGCTCCGTGAGCGGCTCCCCATTCGACGGCTTGGGCGGCATCGTTGAACTCCAAGAATCCGTAGATGAGGCCCGATGCGAAGGAGTCTCCACCGCCGACGCGGTCGAAGATTTCGAGGTGCTCACGGTTCACCGAGTTGTAGAACTGACCGTCGTGCCACGAAAGCGCGGCCCAGTCGTTATCGGAAGCACTGTGAACTTCGCGAAGGGTAGTTGCGGTGGCTTTGAAGTTGGGGAAAGTTTCGACCGCTTTCTCGATCATCTTCTTGAAGTTTGAGATGTCGATTCCGGTGATGTTTTCCTCGTCTACGCCCTCGACTTCGAAGCCGAGGCAGGCGGTGAAGTCTTCTTCGTTTCCGATCATGACATCGACGTATTGCGCGATCTCACGATTCACTTCCTGACACTTCTCTTGGCCGCCGATCGACTTCCAAAGTGAAGGGCGGTAGTTGAGGTCGTAGGAGACGATGGTGCCGTGTTTCTTGGCGATTTTACAGGCCTCGATAGTGAGCTGGGCATTGCCTTCGGAAAGAGCGGCAAAGATGCCACCGGTGTGGAACCAGCGGACGCCGAGGGTGCCGAAGATGTG
>CALGJQ010000036.1 GCA_937928545.1 uncultured Verrucomicrobiales bacterium | reverse complement strand
GACTCCCCTCCGAACCCAAGCCCCAAAAATCTCTGCGCCCAAAGTGCCCAAAATGGGTATCCGCGACTCTACGTAAGACTTCCCCTCAACCAAGCTTTCGCTTCTTCCGCTCTTTCTGTGGTTAACCCACCCGCCCCCAACCAAGCCATTTGTCCATTCTGCAATCGTTCATTCATCCATTCTTTCCACCTCTTACAAACCTCCTCCTCCATTCTAATAGCGGGTCACATCTCCCCCTCATAAACTGCGCCCATGAGAAAAAGATTTCCTGCACCAAAAGGCCTCGGATCTCGCTCCTACGCAGACCGTTACGCTGCAGCCAGGACGCACAAATCATCAAAAGGATTCTCAAACAAAGAGGCCCTTAAGAGATTTCTCCCATGCAACAAGCCACTCGATCTCAGCGGCAACTCCATCAAAACCTCTCGCACAGGCTGGGGCCTTCTTTTAGGGATCTTCGTCGTCAGCCTCATACTTGGAACCATCATCCTCTCCCTTGGCTGACTCCCCACTTCGCTGCTTTGCGTGAGCTACCCGCAGTCGACCAGCCTCCAGCGCGAGAAAGCTAAAAGCCAAGGGCCTCAGGTCCTTGCGCCCCGCCTCAGCTCCCAAGTTCGACCTCCCAACATCTCCCTCTCAAAAAAACAAATCCTTGCCCTTCACCCTTCCCTCCCTTAATTCCTCCCTCGTCAGGAGTCGCGGAGTGCGGGCTTGTGGATTCGGTCAGGACGGAAACGTAGCAGCCGCAGCTTGTCCCTCATTGCCGTGGCTTTCTGGCACTTTTTATTTCCAGCCACCCGCTTTCACGAGCAGGTGGCTTTTTTGTCGCCCAAGCTCCCACATTTTCTAAAGTCCCCTCACAATGTCCGCTCACCTCTTCCCCGATGGCTCCGCCCTCCCCTCACCTGGCCTCGGCACTTGGAAGATCCCCGATGACCTCACTCCCACGATCGTCCACCAAGCCATCGAAATTGGCTACCGCCACCTCGACTGCGCGGCCGACTACGGGAACGAAAAACTCGTCGCCCAAGGCATCGCCTCCGCCCTCTCCGCCGGCCTTTGCACCCGCGATGACCTCTGGGTCACCGGAAAACTCTGGAATACTTACCACGAGCCCCAACACGTCCGTGCCGCTTGCGAACGAAGCCTCTCCGACCTCGGCCTAGAGCAGCTCGACCTCT
Organism: uncultured Verrucomicrobiales bacterium; assembly: GCA_937928545.1. GTDB lineage: Bacteria > Verrucomicrobiota > Verrucomicrobiia > Verrucomicrobiales > Akkermansiaceae > SW10. The sequence continues at coordinate 134,318 of CALGJQ010000036.1, read as the reverse complement.
TCCTCATCCACTTCCCCATCGCGCTCGAGTTCGTCCCCTTTGACAAAATGTATCCTCCCGGCTGGACTGCCGATCAGGACTCCATGTCTCCCATCAAAGTCCCCTACGCCGACACCTGGCGCGCCATGGAAGAGCTCGTTGAAGCCGGCCTCACCAAAAAAATCGGCGTTTGTAACCTCACCACCGGCGCCCTCCGCGACGTCCTCTCCTACGCCCGGATCCGCCCCGCCGTCCTCCAAGTCGAAATGCACCCCTACCTCTGCCAGCCAAATCTCCTCCGCTTTTGCCAAGAAGAAGACATCGCCCTCACCGCCTTCTCCCCCTTTGGCGCCGACTCCTACCTCCCCCTCGGCATGGCCGAGGAATCCGAGCGACTCCTCGCCCATCCCACCCTCGAAAAAATCGCCGCCACCCACCAAAAATCCCCCGCCCAAATCGCCCTCCGCTGGGCCATCCAACGCGGCACCGTCCCCATCCCAAAAACGCAATCGCCCGATCACCTCCGCGAAAACTTCGACCTCTTCGAATTCACCCTCAGCTCCGAAGAACTCCAAGCCATCTCCGCCCTCGACCAACACAAACGCTTCAACGACCCCGCCGTCTTTGGCGAAAAAGCCTTCAACACCTTCTACCCCATCTTTGACTAAAACTATGAAAGCACTCTCAGGAAAAACCGCTCTCGTCACCGGAGGAGGCAGCGGCGTCGGACTCGGCACCGCCCAAGCCCTCGCCGAAGCCGGAGCCACTGTCACCATCTGCGGGCGCAACGAAGAAAAACTCCGCGAGGTCGCGGGCGAATTCCTCCGCGTGCAAGTCTGCGATATCTCCAGCCGCCAAGACGTCAACTCCCTCATCTCACACATCGGCACACCCGATATCCTCGTCAATTCCGCGGGTGTCAACATCGCGAAACGCAAGGTCTCCGAGATCGACCCGGCTGACTTTGACAAACTTCTCGCCATCAACTGCACCGGCTTCTTCAACCTCATCCACGCCGCCCTCCCCGCGATGCGTGAGCGCCAAGATGGCCTCATCTTTAACATCTCTTCAATCGCTGGAAAACGCGCCTACCCCCTCGCCGGCATGGCCTACGCCGCCTCAAAATTTGGCGTCACTGGAATGGCCTCCGCGATCAACGCCGAAGAAGCTGAAAACGGCATCCGTATCACCAGCATCTTCCCCGGCGAAATTAACACCCCCATCCTAGACGAACGCCCGGTCAAAGTCCCCGACGAACAAAAAGCCCGCATGGTCCACCCCGAAGACATCGCCACCCTCATCGTCGCCATCGCCCAACTCCCCAAACACGTCGTCGTCCCTGAACTCGTCATCAAACCCACCTACCAAGAATTCATCTAAAATACGGAGAGCGGGTTTTCAACCCGTGAAATGCCCTTGGGTGCTTACCCACATGGAAGGGCTGTCTCCAGACTGCCCACCCCTCTACCTCAATTCCCCAAAAGATTTCAGAGTAGCCATTCAGATCATATCACTGCTACCGTGACCCATGCGCTTGTTCATCGCCTTCATATCCCTGTCTCTGACGGCCTGCGAGCAACGTGAGAAAGCGAAGTCACCACCCACAGAATCCCCTTTTTTACATTCGGAAAAAGAACTTTCCAGCCATTTCAAAGACCCAAACTTCATCGAGTTCAAGAATGTCGAAAAGCAATTCATTTCACTGATTGGCAAATATGTAGATCTGAGCAACCAAGCTCATCTCAAAAAGATGACTCGCACTGAAGAATACCAAAATATTGTCGATAGCTACCCAAAGGGACATGCGAATACCCATACAACTGAGCAGCAATTCATCATGCTTCTTGAGGAACGAAAGAAAGTAGCAACAGGACTACGTGAACTCGAGGCAATGTCGCAAGCAAGCGACAATGAAACGCAATCTCAGAGAGAAACCCTGCAAAAGGTCGACGGCTGGATAGAGGCATCTCTCGAAATGCCTAAACAGAGAATTCGGATCCTAGAAAAGATCATTCCAAAATTGGAACTACTTCTCGATAAAGGAGCGCCCTCAACCCCCTCCCGGTCAAAGCCCATCACTTTGGACCTTCAAAAAGAGGCCATCCCGTTCTTCGAAGCATTCCTAAATCACCACAACAAGCCATACGAAGGCATGGAGGAATTTCTCGAACTCTTAGAAAAAGCAAATCAAGTCGACAAAAAAGCCGCGCTTGAAGTAGCTGGTAAAGCCCGCCCTCCATTTCACTCTGCAACCGGATTTCCGACTGTTGAAACCTTTGTCCAAATTTTGGATGATGATGATGAACTTCAGTCTCTCTTCGCCTCTATCGTCGATCCCTCAAAAGACTCTCAAAACCGCTCGCGTGAAGAACTTCAAAAAACACGAAAAGAACTTCTCCGCAAAAAATTGGAGACATTCACCAGAGATTTAGGAAAAACCGAGACTCCCTTCGTTGACGCGATCCCAAAGCTAAAAGCGATTATCAACCGGAAGTAGCCCGCTTTCACTCCGCTCGCGTGAACCGTCCAACAAAAGGCCATAATAAATTCCTAGAGCTTATCAGCAGCTTTTTCCTGAGCTGCCTTCTTCTTAGGAGCTCTTCGTTTAGGTGCCTTTTCTTTCTCAACACTTTCCTCTTCGTCGGCCTGAATCGCATTCCCTTTTACCGCTCTGTTTAACTCACGAGTCACCTCATTAAGACGCTTCAACAAATCTTCATACTGCGCGTCCTTCTTTTTCGCCTTTCTTGCCTTCTCAGTGGACTCCTTAAATTTCGCCTTCATTTCCTCCATCTCCTTCGCAAGCACCGTCGAGCGTTTAGTCTCTGCCTTAAACTTCTTCAGGAGCTCAAAGTTCTCGGCTTCCATCTTTTTCACCGACCCGCGCAGGTCCGCAATCTCGGTCTGCATCGCTTTCGTTTCAGCAAGCGCCTTCTCCTGAGTGGTCACTTTCGCTTGCAGAGCTTCCTTCTCTTTAGAAAATTTAGTCTCTACTGCCTTCAAGGCCATCGCAGCCTCTTCTCTCCGTTTCTTCTCTGCCGCTAAAGCAGCCTCGAAATCCTTCACTTTCTTCGCCGCCAGTGCGGATTCCTTTTGAGCCTTCTCGACCTCGGCTCTGATATCTGCCATCGCTGCGGCCTTAGATTCTTTCTTCCTCTCGGCCACTTTTAGGGCCATCGCCCCAAGGGCAGCCTTCTTCGCTTTTTCCTCGTCGGCTTTCTTTTTCGCCATCGCGGCCTCTTTAGCAGCCTTCTCCTCATCGGCTTTCTTCTTTGCCATCGCAGCTTCTTTCGCGGCCTGTTCCTCTCGAGCCTTCTTCATCGCCATCGCGGCTTCTTTCGCTGCCTTTTCCTCTTCAGCTTTCTTCGCTGCCATCGCCGCTTCCTTAGCAGCCTTTTCCTCCTTAGCTTTCTTCTTCGCCATTGCGGCTTCTTTTGCAGCCTTTTCCTCCTCGACTTTCTTCTTCGCCATCGCAGCTTCTTTTGCAGCCTTTTCCTCCTCAGCTTTCTTCTTCGCCATCGCAGCTTCTTTCGCCGCCTTTTCCTCCTCGACTTTCTTCTTCGCCATCGCGGCTTCTTTTGCAGCCTTTTCCTCCTCGACTTTCTTCTTCGCCATCGCTGCTTCTTTCACAGCCTTTTCTTCTTCGGCTTTCTTCTTCGCCATTGCAGCGGCTTTCGCGGCCTTCTCTTCCTCAGCTTTCTTCTTCGCCATTGCTGCTTCTTTCACAGCCTTTTCCTCTTCGGCTTTCTTCGCCGCCATTGCTGCTTCCTTTGTAGCCTTCTCCTCTTGAGCTTTCTTCTTTGCCATTGCAGCTGCTTTCACAGCTTTTTCTTCTTCGGCTTTCTTGGCCGCCATTGCCGCTTCTTTTGCAGCCTTCTCTTCTTCAGCCTTCTTCTTCGCCATCGCGGCCTTCTCCTCTTGAGCTTTCTTCTTTGCCATTGCCGCTGCTTTCACAGCTTTTTCCTCTTCAGCTTTCTTAGCCGCCATCGCCGCTTCTTTTGCAGCCTTCTCTTCTTCAGCCTTCTTCTTCGCCATCGCGGCCTTCTCCTCTTGAGCTTTCTTCGCCATCGCAGCGGCTTTCGCAGCCTTCTCCTCTTGAGCTTTCTTCGCCATCGCAGCAGCTTTCACGGCTTTCTCCTCTTCAACTTTCTTAGCCACCATCGCTGCTTCTTTGGCAACCTTCTCCTCTTCGGCTTTCTTCGCCGCATCCACGTCAGTCGCTTTCTTTTCCGCGATCGCCGCAAACCCCATTTTTTCAGCACCGCTTTGACTCGCTTCAGCCTGCTGACCAGAGCCCTCTTCTCCCGAAGTTTTCTTAGCGCCTTCTTCGACAGTTCCCTCTTCAGACGAAACAACGACCTCCGAGTTCTCCTTAGGATCTAATTCGACATCGTAGGAATCTTCCTCCGAGCATTTGGAAACAAAAACAGCGACTACCATCAGGAAGAAGATCGTTCCCAACCAGATAATATCGGACTTTGAAGAGAGAGGTTTCGTTTGTTGACTCATGGGTGAAATATAGGCTCAAAACTTGAAAAAAAGTCAGCCTTTTTTGCCTGACTCCCTCTTTTTTTGAAACCTGCCCTCAACTCCTTCTCCGACAAGAAGTTCCTCCTTCCAATCGCGAGCAAGATAAGATGGAAAGATTAAACATTTGCAGACCTCAAATGCTTTGTAATCATCTCGCACCTTCTCTTACAGCGACCGAGAATTTCATCCTCTCCTTTTGACAGGGCTCGGGATCGCTCCGATTGTTCGCTTACCACTTCCCCTTCCCTCCTATGAATATTCCTTTGATGATCATCTCCGGTCTCGCGATGCTCGCAAGCCGATGGGTCGGCGGCCGCTTGCAAAAGCGCTTCGCCCAATTCTCCCAGCTCCCGATCTCGATGAGCGGTCGCGAGGTCGCCGAGAAGATGCTTGCGGATCGCAACATCTCCGACGTTTCCGTAATCTCAACCGGTGGTCAGCTGACCGACCACTACAATCCGAGAGATAAGACCGTGAACTTGAGCACCGTTGTTTACGAGCAGCGCAATATCGCAGCAGCAGCGGTGGCCGCGCACGAGGTGGGACATGCCGTGCAACACTCAACCTCCTATGCCTTTCTCACCATGCGATCGAAGCTGGTCCCCATGGTCAACATTAGCTCGAAGCTCTCCCAGTGGGTCATCATGGCCGGACTTTTGATGGCCGCGACTGGAAACTATTACGTCTTCATGGTAGGGATCGCACTCTTCGCCATGACGACCCTGTTTACCATGATCACCCTCCCGGTGGAATTCAATGCAAGCAGTCGTGCCCTCAACTGGCTCGAGGAAACTGGAATCTCTGAACAGTATCAGGATGAGGCCAAAAACGCCCTCTTCTGGGCGGCCATGACCTACACGGTCGCAGCCATCGCCTCGATTGGCCAATTGCTCTACTTCATCATGCGCTTCCTTGCCATGAAGAACCGCCGCTAGCCGGCAGTACCGTGTCTACTACCTCCGTGGCATCCCATGCCTGGACCAAAAGCCCATCAGCTCCTGATACGAACCACGGAAGACATTCCGCTCAAGCGGCCGGTCCATGTTCCCGAAGTATTTTGGAAAACGATAGCTGCCGTGATTAAAAACCTTCGCTTGCGAGGCCCCATTTTCCCAACCTACTCCGCCATACTGCCACATCGTCCAATCAGACCATAAGGCATATTGCTTCACCAAATTCCCCGGCTTTCCAGGTGGTGGAAACATCGTCGTCTTCCCACTTTCATGCGAGTAAAGCGCTAACCAATACGGCGCTCTCGCCATCCTCGCCTTCGTCGTCCGATCCGCCGCCCGTGTCTTGAGCTTCAGATCCTGACTGTTCTCCAAATACGCCACCGGAACCACTCCAGTCCGTTGCTCGACCCGATCCTGAAAGGCCAAAATCGCCGAGAGCTCGAGATCGCCATCGTAATCTCCGCACAACAAAAGCGGAGTGGCATTCGCCGGACGACTGCGCGTGAGCGAAACCGCGCGGTTCACAAATTGATCCGCTTGCTTGATCGGGCTGAGATGTTTTTGCACTCGATAATAAACTCCCGCCAAAAGTCCTGCGCGATCCGCCGCCTTAATAAAAGAACCACACTTTTCATCGAGCTTCCCGCCCTTGCCAGCCCGCGCGATTAAACCTCGCGCACCATTCGCGCGAAGCGCAGTCACATCATTCTCTGAGTATGCACTCCCCGAGCGCGCCCGCGCCTTAGGGTCATAAGCCGAGACATTGATGATCTCGTGAAGCTGGTTCGATTGTGACCTCACCGCCGCTCCCGCAGTGGAAGCAGCTGGCCTAGGAGGGGTCGGCGAACAATTCGAAAGTAATAACAGCGCGGGAAGAAGAAGGAGGGGTTTCATGGAGGTGTAAGGACAATTTAACCTACATTAAACAGTCATCAATCACTCTTTTTCCTTACTTCTGTGCTTAACTCCCCGAGTCCAACACGCTAATTCTTCACCTCAACTTTATGAGAACTCTTGCCATCAGTGACCTTCACGGCTGCCTCGCCCCCCTGCAAAAAATGATCGAAGTCATTGATCCCCAATCCGATGACCACCTCATCTTCGTCGGCGACTACGTCGATCGAGGGCCCGATTCCAAAGGCGTCATCGAGTTTATTCTCGGCCTCAGAGAGAAATTCAAAGTCACCTGCCTCCACGGCAACCACGAAGAGAAATTCCTCCTCTCCTCGATCGACAAAACCGACCTCGCCCACTGGCTCGATGTCTGGGGCGGCGGTGCCACCCTTGAATCATACGGCGGCTTCGAAGGGATCCCAGACTCCCACTGGAATTTCCTCCGCAACACCCAACCCTACCACGAGACCGAGACCCACATCTTCGTCCACGCCAACCTTGAGCACGACATCCCCGTCTCCAAGCAGCACTCCTTCACCCTCATCCATAAAAAGTTCGGCACCCCTCTCCCACACCAGTCCGGTAAAATTATGGTCTGCGGTCACACCGCCCAAAAAGCCCCCCACCTCCCGCTCAACCTCGGCCACGCCATCAATATCGATACCGACGTTGGTCGCGGCGGTTGGCTCACCTGCCTCCACGTCGAAAGCAGCCACTACTGGCAAACAAAGGTCGATGGCGAAACCCGCGAAGGCGATCTTTAGCCGCCGAAGTCTCACCGAGTCTCGGACTTCATCGCGGCCAAGCGTTCCTCGAGTCCATTCTGATCAGCCCAAAACTTTTGTCCCGCTTCTGTCAGTTGATCGATGGGGTCGTAATAGTAAAATTTCTGATCCCCCCTAACACTCGGGGCACTCCAAGTGGAAATCCCAAGCTCGCGATCGTAACTCTCGAAACTCGACACCTCGCGCTTTCCGCCCCCACCCGGTGCGTCACAGACCACTCTCGGCGTATTGAAACCGGCAATGGTTCCCTGAAGTCGTTTCGAAAGCTCACAAGCCTCCGCCACAGTCGTCCGGAGATGCTCACAACCCGGAACCATATCGTGGACGTAGATGTAGTAGGGTTGGATATTGAGGTAGGCCAACTTCTTAATCGTGCGATACATCACCTCGAACTCATTGTTCACTCCACGGATCAAAACCGATTGATTCCGCACGGTAATCCCCCGATTCACCAACTCTTGCATCGCCAGCAAGGTCCAGCTCGTCATCTCCCCTTCAGTGCTGAAATGCGTGTGAATACAAACTTCTTTCATCCGCTCACGCCCCGTCTGACTGACCAACTCCAGCGCGGCCATCCACTTCTCATCGGTCAAAATCTTCATCGGCATGATCGCAATCCCCTTCGTCGCGAAGCGGATTCGCCGAATATGAGGAATGTCCAAAAGCGTCATCCCGATCTCCTTGATCTGCTCCGGTCGCAGGAGGAAAGCATCCCCCCCTGATATGACCACATCTTCCACCTCCGAATGATCACGGAGATATTGGAAGGTCGATTCCCACTCGCCTGTCTTCGCGCCATAGGTCGACTTACTTTTCACCGCCGTGCTACCACCGACCACTCGACTGCGCGTGCAATACGAACAGTAGACCGGGCAAAGCGTTATGGGCAAAAAAAGCACCTTATCTGGATATCGATGAATTAGGTAAGGTGTGGCCTTATGCCCATCTTCATCGAGAGAGTCATCCATGTAACAGGGATGATCGTCTAAAAACTGAGAACCAAGAGGCAGGAACTGTTTCCGAATCGGGTCATCGACCGCATTCTCCCAATCGATCAGCGAAAAAATATAAGGCGTCATCCGCAGGTTCATCGGCGTGCGCTCCAGCCCCGCTTCGATGTCTTTCGCCAACGGATCGGTGAGCAAAGGCCCCAGCACCTTCCCCACTTGGGAAAGCGAAGTCACACTGTTTCGCTGCTGCCATGCATAATCCCCAAATTCCGCCGCCGTCACCTCACCCCAACCGGGAATTTTTCGCCAAAAACGGTCGCCCCGAAAATCATACGACACCTCTGGAAGTCCCAGCTCCTTGCCCGAAACTGAACTCACTGCGCGCTTCGACACCTGCGGATCCTCTTCGCATTTGAGCATACCTTTTTCTACAGGAGACGACATAAATATAGGGTGAACTGGGGGACTAGAGAATAGATGCGGTGGAAAGCTTGATCCTCAGGCGCAGCCATCAACTCCACACAACATCCCATAAAATTCATTTCCCGATAGGGGAAAATTTCCGAGAAAGGGACCTTTTTTGGACAGAAAGGTGATTTTCCATCATCAAACAGACTTCAGACTAGGAAAAACGTCCGAAATCAAGAGCCCCCATCTAAAGAAATAATTCTCCTCATTCGCTTTCCATCTCTTAATCTCCGCCCATGAAGCCACTTCTCCTCTTACCTTTCGTCCTCCTTTTTTCATCCTGCAAGAAGGAAGAAGACGCCACCGTCGACTCCCCTCCTGTCGACGAATGGACCGACCTCTTTGATGGCAAATCCACCGACGGCTGGAACAATCCCTACGAATGGGGAACGGCCGAAGTGGTCGATGGCGAACTCCACCTCATCGGTGATAAGAAGTTCTTCCTCGTCACCGAAAAAACCTACTCCGACTTCGTCTTCGAGGGCGATATTCTTCTTCCCGCTGGCACTGCAAACTCCGGCTTCATGTTCCGCGCCCACGTCAAGCCCAACAGAGTTTACGGCTACCAAACTGAAGTCGATGGCTCCGACCGCAACTGGTCCGGCGGACTCTACGACGAAGGCCGCCGCCTGTGGTTCATCAGCCCCATCAAAGGCGACAAGGACAGCGAAGCCGCCTTCCGCGAACGCGCCGGAGACACCTTCAAACGCAACGACTGGAACACCTACCGCATCACCTGCCAAGGCAACTCACTCAAGGTCGAAGTCAACGGCGTCGTCACCACCGATGTCACAGACGATAAGGATGCCAGCGGCCCCATCGGCATCCAGCACCACGGCGAAAAAGGCCAGACCTACAAGTTCCGCAACCTCCGCATCAAGGAACTGTAGCGCGCACTCGCTCGCGCCCCAACTCCCTCCAACTCTCCGAGTTTACTGACCCAAGTCGTGCACTGCTTCCGCAAAAGCCTTGCCGATCTGCGCCATGATCTTGCCAGAACCTTTGTAGTGGTAATCGGCGTTCGTGATTCCTTCTAAAAGCCTCAAGTCACGCTCACTGTAAATTTCCGCGCGGAGCTTCTCCATCGTCTCCGCGATCTCTTTTTTCGAAACTCCCTCCTTACGAAGCTCCTTCTCTTTCGAATTCAGCACATTCTTCTTCTCGGAAACTTCATCCAGCTCCGGATCCCAATAATTCTCGGTCAAAACCGCCGTCACGTTCCCTTTAAATTCTGGCATCGATGCCGGAGCCGCCATCGCATCACGGAAGTTTTGGTGAGTCGCTTTGTAGCGCTGTTGATTCTTTCCATAGTCCTTAGTCGGGCCGCTCGTTCCCATCACCCCGATGACAAAGGGCAACTTGGGAACCCCCAAGTCCTTCCGCACGTCGCGAATAAAGTGCGCCAAAACCTCGCTATACTTGTCGTAGCCTCCCGCCTCTCCTCGCTTTGGATAAACGTCACCCGCCACCATGTCATTCCACCCCTGAAACCAAACCATCCCCGCAAGCTCATACCCTTCTTCTTTATCGTAGCCGGGATGCACCTTGCCCGGATCAGCCAGCACCGCTTTCACGTGCTCCATCATCATTCGATAATACACTCCCGTCTTCTTTTCCCTCTCCGCCTTGACCTCAGCCAAGTCCTTTCCCTGCTTCTCAAACTTCGCTAACTCCGACTCGTTAAATTCATATGGCCCCGCGCTCGGTGGACGGAAATCGGTGTGGATCGACTTCCCTCCCCACGCCGCCTTAATAATTAGAATCGGCTCTCCCGCCAACTTCCTCGCATAAATTCCAAAGGTGAACTCCGGTCCGATCTTGCCTCCATCCTCGGTCGCAACCCTCCGCGAACCAAATCCCGCCGTCAGCTTCCCCACCCCCGGCGCATCTTCCTCTTTCCCGGTTCGGTAGCTAATATAAACATCATCCAAAACGCGCGGCTCCCCTTTCGCATCCCGCATCTTTTTTAAAATCGGGGCCGTCTTCGGATCCATCCCAATGTGATCGAAAGAAGAAATCTTTGCATGCCCTTCCATATTCGACTGCCCCGTTAGAACGTAAACCTTCATCGGCTTGGCCCACATCGACCCCACACTCATCGCCAAGCACGCTCCCGCTCTAAAAAATCGCCTCATCCCCCAAGCTCGCACAGGCCCGCATCGAAACCAATCATTGATTCCCTCCTCCAAAGCCCCATTCTCCCTTCATGTCCGGTCGCAAAACCCTCCCCCTCCTCGCAATTCTCACCCTCTCTTCCTGCAATCATCAAATGAAGGAACCTCCCAAAAAAGTCCCCCTCCCAGCCGGCGTCACCCAAACCTACACCGGCCTGAAATCAAAAGTCCTCCGCCCTGGAAACGGCGGCCCCACTCCCAACTCCCTCTCCACCGTCACCGCGCACTACACCGGCATGACGCTCGATGGCAAAGTTTTCGACAGCTCCATCCCACGCGGCAAACCCTCCGAATTCCCTCTCGACCAAGTCATCGATGGCTGGACCGAAGGACTCCAACTCATGACCCGTGGCGAAAAACGTCGCTTCTGGATTCCCGCCAAACTCGCCTACGGAGAAAACCCCAGCGGCGGCAAACCCGGTGGCGAACTCATCTTCGACATCGAGCTCATCGACTTCCGCCAATAGCGATCTCAGCTCTCTTTCGAAATCACATTTCCTAACATTCCCGCTTTTGCGAAACTTCAGAAAAGAGTAATTCTAAGGCGTGCTAAGCGAAGAGAAGAAGGATCAACCCAAGATCAAAGCCACCATTTCAAAGTGGGTCGCTTTTCTCCTCGATGATTTCATTAAAATCCCCGGCACCGAAAAACGAATCGGCCTCGACCCCATCATCGGCCTCATTCCTTGGTTCGGCGACTTCGCCACCTCCACCGCTGGCCTCACCCTCCTCGCGGCGGGCGCAAAAAAGAACGTCCCCAAAAGCGTCTATCTTCGCATGATGGCCAATTGGACCCTCAACGCCCTCGTCGGTGCCATCCCCATTCTCGGCGACCTCTTTTCCTTCTGGTATAAATCAAACAGCCGCAACCACACCCTCCTCCGCGCCCATCTCGATGAAACTCACGGCGAAGAAGCCGAAAGCGCCGGCTGGGGCCCCGTCTTCATTCTCATTGCAGTCGTCGCCATTGTCTTTTCGCTTATCGGAGTCGTCGCCTTTTACGGCGCACGGATGATCTGGACCTAGATTGAATTCATCATGCTCGCTTCCGCCACCATCTCAATTGCCCTCATTTCTGTAGGGTCATTTGCGATCATCTGGATCGCCGCATGTAAAATCATCTCCCTCTTCGGTTGGAACGACCTCGCCAAGCGAAACCGTGCACGGCGCTCAGCAGAAGGAACTCGCTACCCCGGACAAAGCATCATCTTAGGACGCTTTGGAAGATACCGAGGCTGCATCACCTTTCACACCAGCCCAGCCGGTATCCATATGGCCGTCTTCCCCATCTTTCGCATTTGCCATCCCCCTCTCTTTTTCCCCTGGTCCGCGATTCGCCTCGTAAAACACCAAAAGACCTTTCTCGGTCAGCAATTTCTCTACGAACTGGGCACACCCCGAGTTTGCCGCGTGACCCTTCACGGCGATATCCACCGTGCCGTGCAAGAACACCAAAATGGGGATTAGGAAAGTCTAAGTTAGAGGCTTCCGAAAACAGCACGCAGCCTCAACTCCAACCCAGTGTGCGCTTCGCTCCCAGTCAAATCTGACAAAATCTTCTTCGTAAACTGATCAATAATCATCGAGATCCGCTCCGAAAGATTGTCTCGGCGCATCTCAGTTTCTGCCAGCAGCATCGCACAAGCCATCAGACGATTCTTCATCTCGTCACCGTTCCCAGATTTACCAAACTCGGAAATCTCACTCGCTTTTTGCTGCACCATCCCACATTTCCGCTCAGCTTGGACTAATTCTTCCTTCAGCCGACTAAATTCCCAGAGCTCATCGCTCAAAAAACCTCTAATTGCCGTCCAATTCTCGCTCGTCATGGAGTTTTCCGAGACCATTTCCCGACATTCCTTCACCACCGAAGCGATCAATTCCTCCGAAAACTCATCTTTTAAGCGTAAAGCCACCCCATCATCATCCGCACAAACCTCAGAGACTTTACGACTAATATCTTCAACCCTAACTTTCCCATCAATCTTAGTTTCCTGAATTGGAGAAAAACCTCGCGAGAGAGGATTCGCTGGCTGAGCAACTTCTGATAATGATGATTTGGGGATTCTAGTGGATTTCATGGTCTTATTGCTCAGGGATTGGGAATGTCTCTTGACGAAGGCTAAGTTACCAAAAAACTCTCATTCGTCCAGAAGTTTAGAGCTTTCATCTAATTTATCATGTTTTTTTATTACAGTTTTCCGAAATAACTTGCATTTTGCTCACTTTTTTACTAATTTCCCACTCATGAGCGATTCATCCACTCTCAAAAAAATAGCCGATCTCACCTGGTCCCTAGAATTACCCGGTGCCCGCTTAGCGGTGGATGTCGTCCAGAAGGTCGTAGAAGCAAAGGAAACCGTCGAAGGCGGCAGCGAGAAAATCGGCGAGCATCAAGACCAACGAACTTCCGACGAACTTCGAGAAGTTAGGCGCCTCCTCGATAATTCTAGTCTCACTCTTAATGGCCCCGAGTGCGTTCTCCTTGGCAGCTTTTTCAAACATCGCGAAAACGTCGAACTCCTCGACACCCGCTCCCTCAATGTCACCCTTGATAGTTACGGACGGAAACCCTCCAACACCACCAGCACGGTCGAAAACCTCGAAAAGAAAGGCGTCATCGAGTTCGTCGCTGGCGAAGATCTCCACGCTCACAAAACTTTCCGCCTCACCGAACAAGGCCATCATGAAGTCCGAGATCTCATGGGCCGCCTAGCTCGCCAAAAATTCTCCGCCGTCAGCTAGATGCTCCTCAAGCATGACGCGTGGAATTGTCTTTTATTAAAGTCCTCTGCTCTGCTATCCCTCCCCCGCCCCGGCGGGGTTTTTTAATTCACCAACACTCTCACGATTATGCCGATCCAAATTGAAATGCCAAAGCTCTCCGACACGATGACCGAAGGAACCGTCGTCCGTTGGCTAAAGAAGGAAGGCGACGAAATCGAAATCGGCGACATCATCGCTGAGATCGAAACCGACAAAGCAACCATGGAAATGGAAGCCTTTGACGAAGGCGTCCTCTCTCAGATCTCCGTCGCCGAAGGAGGCAAAGCCCCCGTGGGATCTGCCATCGCAGTCCTCCTCGAAGACGGCGAAGAAGCCGGAGCCGCCCCTGCTCCCGCCGCCACACCAGCCACACCAGCCGCACCAGCCGCTGCTGCTCCCCCAGCCGCCACCCAAGCTCTCGAGCAAGCCGCAGCCGTTGTCCAAAATTCTCAACCCGCCACAACGACCTCCAGCGGCCGAATCAAAGCCTCCCCGCTCGCCAAAAAAATTGCCGAAGCCGAAGGCGTCGACCTCTCAAGCTTAACCGGAACCGGACCCGGCGGACGCATCGTCAAAGCCGACGTCGTAGGCGCTCCCGCCACCGCTAGCTCAGGAACTTCCGCTGCCCCCATCGCCGCCGCAGCTGGTGCCGCCGCTCTTGGTGCTGGCGCTGCTGCAGTCGCAGTCGCCGCCACCGCAAGCTCACCCCCTGCTACACCAGCACCAGCGCCCGCGCCCGCCGCCATCTCACCCGTTGCCTCGGGCGAAGACCAAAAGATCCAACTCTCCGGCATGCGTAAAATCATCGCCGAGCGTCTTCTCACCTCGAAGACCACCATCCCTCACTTCTACCTTCACCTCGAAGTCGATGCTGGCCCTCTCATGAACCTGCGCAAACAAATCAACGCGCAAGCCGAAGCCACTCACGGAAACAAATACTCCGTAAACGACTTCGTCGTCAAAGCACTCATTAATGCTTCCGTCGCCGTCCCTGAGGCCAATGCCTCCTTCAACGGCGACCACATCGTCCAGTTCGCCCACGTCGGAGTCTCCGTTGCCATCGCGGTCGATGATGGCCTCGTCACTCCCGTCGTCAAAAACGCCGAACAAAAATCACTCCTCGCCATCTCCACCGAGATTAAGGAAATGGCCGTCCGCGCCCGCGACGGCAAACTTCATCCCAACGAGTTCGATGGCGGCACCGTCACCATCTCTAACCTCGGCGCGTGGGGCATCGAATCATTCGACGCCATCGTCAACCCACCCCAAGCCGCCATCCTCAGCGTCGGCGGCATCATCGAAAAGCCCGTCGTCAAAGACGGCGCCATCGTCCCCGGCCTCCGCATGAACCTCGGCGTCAGCTGCGACCACCGCGTCGTCGACGGAGCCGTCGCCGCCAAGTTCCTCGGCGAGATCAAACGCCTTCTCGAGAACCCCGCCCTCATGCTCGTTTAAAAGCTAAACTCTCAATTCCCAACAAAAGCCCGCCTCGCAAGAGTCGGGCTTTTTTTTTCGCGCACCCTACCACTCCATTTAATCCCAAACATATCGCCCATCCCACGCCTCCCCATGGCGACGGCCTCACCGACCTCGGCGTCGGCAACAAAAATGGGGACTTCTTATTCAGTAGCGTGAAACAACAATATAAAACGCGACCACTTTTATACTAGAATCTGCCGCAAAGGCCTTCTAAGTTTTTTCTCAAGGGCGAATAACTCACCCAAATAAAATTATGAAAATCAAATTCACTATCCTCGCCCTCTGCGCTTGCTCGATTGCGATCCTTCCTGCTCAGACCGCCGCTCCAGAAAAACCTGCCACTGAGGAAAAGGTAGAAGAGCCCAAAGCCGAAACCCCTCTTGAGAAGCAAGCCTTCAAAATCTTTGATGTGATCGGAGCCCTTCCAGAAATCATGGGCAGCATCAAAGACGAAGCCAGCCTCGCTGCAGCCGAAGTAAAACTCGCAGAGATTGCAAAAAAAATCAAAACGGAAGAAGCCGAACTCAACAAACTCCCCGTCCCTGACAATGCTGCCCGCACTGCCCTCAGCAAGAAGCTTGAGTTCAAAGAAAAGGCCATGAATGAAAAAATGATGCCCGTCATGATGGGCATGCAAAAGCTAGACCCTGCCCTCGCTATGAAAATCGGACCGATGATGCAAAAATTCGGCGAGACCATGCAGGAGAGCGAAGAGACCATGAATAAGTATTTCAAAACTGACGAAGAAAAAGCGAAGGAGCAAAAATAACTTCTACCCGCTTTTCAAAAGCAACTCACCAAAGAGGCCTGTGGAGTAATCCGCAGGCCTCTTTACTTTATAGATCTCACCCAATTTTAAATCCGAGACAAACACCGCCTCACCGCTAGCGGGTAAATCCGATGCTCCTCCACCTGAATCCGAGCATGCAAAGTCTCCGGCGTATCACCCGCTAATACTGGAACCCTCGCCTGTAAAACCACCTCCCCCGTATCCATTCCCGCATCTACGAAGTGTACCGTACATCCCGATTCCTCTGCCCCATCCTCAATCGCCTGCACCCACGCTTCCTTCCCCGGATACTTCGGCAACAAGGACGGATGAATATTCAAAATCCTTCCCTCAAACGCTCCCAATAAAGGCTCCTTCACCAATTTCATAAAGCCCGCCAAACACACCAAATCAATCCCATCCAAATGACCCAAAATCCGCTCCCATAGATCTTCTCCCCCCTCCTCAACCACCACCTTAATCCCAAACCGCTCCGCCTTCTTCAGAATCCCTGCCTCAGCTTGATCCAAAACCACCAGCACGATCTCCTCCCCAAATTCTTCATAAAGAGCCTCCAAATTCGTCCCCGCCCCCGAACCCATCACTGCAATACGCGCCATTCCTTCTTTCTAAGTCCTCTTGCTCAAAAAATCACCTCTTGATTACGTTATAACATTCGTTATAATCACATCATGACCAAGCTCAAAATCACCGCAATCGGAAACTCCGCCGGCGTCATCCTGCCCAAAGAACTCCTCGAAAAACTCCGCGTCTCCAAGGGCGACACCCTCACCGTGACTGAAACAACAAACGGCCTCAACCTTTCCGCCTTCGATGATCAAATCGATCGTCAGATGGAAGCAGCCAATCGTATCATGCGTGAAAATCGCAATCTCCTCAGAAAACTTGCTGAGTAATGGACATCGAGAAAATCGAGTGGGTCCTCGAAGAGGTCGTTCACATGTTTCACGCCGCTCAACTCGCGGAGCACGGAGGAGGTGAGGGCATCAGAGACTCTGGAATGTTGGAATCAGCTCTCAACCGCCCCCGCCAACTTGTCGAATACGGTGGAGGAGAAGTAGACTTGTGCCAACTTGCCGCAGCCTACGCCTTCGGCCTTGCAAAAAATCATCCGTTCATCGACGGGAACAAAAGGACTGCGGCCATCACCTGTGAGCTATTCCTGAACCTGAACGGACGAACCTTCTCGATCGGCGAGATTGAAAAATACCCACACTATCTGGCCCTCGCCGCCGGCGAACACACCGAGGAATCCTTCGCCGCCTGGCTCCGCACCGTCACCTGCGAAGCCTAAATTTCCTCGTGCCATTTCCCACTCTTCGGCTACCTTCGCCGCATGAGCACCCAGGCACCCACCGTCCCAGACGCAACAGGTCACTTCGGTCAATTCGGCGGTTGTTTCGCGCCCGAAACCCTCATGACGCCGCTCGATGACCTCAGCGCCGCCTACGAATCAGCCAAAGCAGACCCCGCCTTCCAAGCCGAACTCGACGACCTCCTCCACAACTACTGCGGTCGCCCCACCCCACTCTACTTCGCCGAGCGCTGGACCGAAAAACTCGGCGGAGCCAAAATCTACCTCAAGCGCGAAGACCTCCTCCACACCGGAGCTCATAAAATCAACAACGCCATCGGCCAGATCCTCCTCGCCAAACGCCTCGGCAAAAAACGCATCATCGCCGAAACCGGAGCCGGCCAACACGGCGTCGCCACCGCCACCGTCTGCGCCCGCTTCGGCATGGACTGCACCGTCTACATGGGTGCCGTCGATATGGAACGCCAGGCCCTCAACGTCACCCGCATGCGCCTCATGGGTGCAAAAGTCGTCCCCGTCGTCGCTGGCCAAGCCACCCTCAAAGAAGCCGTCAACGAATCGATGCGCGACTGGGTCTCCACCGTAGAAGACACTCACTACATCCTCGGCTCCGCCCTCGGCCCTCATCCTTTCCCTATGATGGTGCGCGACTTCCATCGCGTCATCGGGCTCGAAGCCCGCGAACAAATCCTTCAGAAAGAAGGCCGCCTTCCCGAACTCCTCGTCGCCTGCGTCGGCGGCGGCTCAAACGCCATGGGCCTCTTTCACCCCTTCCTCGATGACACCGACGTCCGCCTCGTCGGCGTCGAAGCCGGAGGCGATGGCATCATCCCCGAGCGCCACGCCGCCCGCTTCCAAGGCGGAAAACTCGGTGTCCTCCAAGGCTCCAAAACCTGGCTCCTCGCAAACGACGACGGCCAGATCGAACTCACCCACTCCGTCTCCGCCGGACTCGACTACGCCGCCGTTGGCCCCGAGCACGCCTACCTTCAAGACATCGGCCGCGCCGAATACACCTTCGCCACGGACGACGAGGCCCTCGCCGCTTTCCGCGAACTTTCCTACACCGAAGGCATCATCCCTGCCCTCGAAAGCGCCCACGCCATGGCCCACGTCTCCAAAGTCGCCGGCTCCATGTCCAAGGACGACATCATCATCGCCAACCTCTCCGGCCGTGGCGACAAAGACGTCGAGCAAGCCTCCAAATATCTCCTCGGCGAGGAAGAGCAGTAAATCACTACACTCTTCAACTCTCAGTCCCCAACCCAAGACTCATTCCCTCAACCTAGGTCTTCAATTGTCCATTCTGCAATCGTCCAATTGTTCATTCCCGTCACTCCTTCCACCAATCAGAATCTTTCTCCCAAGGCTCCCGCGTCTCAGTCTCCCCACCCGCGAGTTCTTCTTTCCGGTCCTCCTCGTCGTCTGCCAAAAGCTCCTCCAGCTCATCTCTCTTCCCCGCATTCTTAAAAAGGGAATACAGAATCGTCATCAAGGTCACCGCCGCGATCACCAAAATGACTAACAAAGAGACCGCTAATGAATCTTCCGCCGACATCGGGTGAAGCCTAGCACGGGGCTTCCCAAGTAAAAGCGGTAAGAAAATGCAAACAGTTTCAAAAGGCTGTCACACCTCACGCCTCACAACGTAAGGAGAGGAAATGGCCTCCCTCTTCCACCTAATCGGAATCTCCCTCATCCTCACCGCCCCCCTTCTCGGCGCCGGCTTCCAACTCTCCGAGCGTTCCGCCTCCGGTCTCGGGCGTGCCTACTCTGGCGAAGCAGCCATCGCAGATGACGCCTCCGCCCTCGGCTGGAACCCCGCCTCCATCATCATCCTCGATGACTGGTCCTACACCATAGGCTCCAGCCTCATCGTCCCCAAAGTCGGAGCCCAAGGCACCGGACTCACCGGCCCCATCTCCGAGAGAAGCGTCGTCGATGACACCCTTGTTCCCTTCGCCTACCTCACCCGTAAAATCAACTCACGCCTCGCCGCCGGACTCGGCATCTACGCCTCCCACGGTTCCCTTACCGACTACTCCCCTGACTTCGCCGCTGGTAGCATTACCGAACTCACCGAACTCCGCAACGCAAACTTCA
Source organism: uncultured Verrucomicrobiales bacterium (assembly GCA_937928545.1). Classification (GTDB taxonomy): domain Bacteria; phylum Verrucomicrobiota; class Verrucomicrobiia; order Verrucomicrobiales; family Akkermansiaceae; genus SW10. The sequence continues at coordinate 115,132 of CALGJQ010000036.1, read as the reverse complement.
GCCCTGCCCTAGCTCTCCGCCTTAACCAAAACTGGACCCTCGGAGCCAGCCTCAACATCACCTACGCCGAAGGCGAAATCTCCTCCCTCACCCCCGGCTCCGGCGCACCCCTCTTCAACCTCACCGGAGACGACTGGGCTACCGGCTACCAATTCGGCATCCTCTACCAGCCCACCTCACACACCCGCTTCGGCCTCTCCTACCGCAGCCCCATCAAGCTCGACCTCCAAGGAAAGGCCACCCTCGGAACCAGCTTCGCCCCCCTCACCGGCAAGCAGCCCGCCTCCCTCCCCCTCGACCTCCCCGATACCCTCCAACTCAGCGCCTACCACGAACTCACCGACCGCTGGGCCATCCATGCCGACATCCTCTGGACCAACTGGAGCCGCTTCAAAAATCTCACTCCCCAGATCAACCCCCTCATCGATCCCTCCCTTTCCCGCCCCCAAAATTGGAACGACACCCTCCGCCTCTCCTTCGGCACCACCTACCAGCTCAACGACCACTTCACCGCCCGCGTCGGCATCGCCTGGGACCAAAGCCCCGTCGATACCAGCAACCGTACTCTCCGCATCCCGGATGACGACCGCCTCTCCCTCTCCACCGGCCTCTCCTACCAAATCACCCCCGCCACCCGCCTCGACCTCGGATACTCATACCTTATCGAGAACAAAGGCACCCTTCGCACCCTCGCAAACGGCGGAAATAGTGACGCCTTCACCGGCAAAGTCGGCGGCCCCTTCCACACCCTCTCGCTCGGCTTCAGCGGATCATTTTAAAAAATCATCACCCACATGTCCTCACCAAATCCCTACACCGGCAGCCTCCTCCACTACGTTAAGCTCCGTGGCCACAAGCACGAAGAGCGCATGCACCCCTTCCACCAATGGGTCAAATCCCGCCGCCAAGAAAACGTCTGGCCCTACGCCCGAGTCACCACCGGCCTCTCCTCCTCCACCGTCACCATCGGAGATGAATTCAACCAAAACCCCCGCACCTGCCTCAACTTCGGCTCCCAAGACTACCTCGGGCTCGCCAGCCATCCCGAAGTCATCGCCGCCGCCCAAGACGCCATCCAGCAACACGGCATCCACTCCGCAGGCTCCCCCGTCCTCACCGGCCGCACCAACATCCTCCTCGAACTCGAAAACAACCTTGCCCAAACCCTCAACAAAGAATCCGCCATCATCTACCCCACCGGATGGGCCGCCGGCTTCGGCATCCTCGCCGGCCTCATCCGCCCCAGCGATCACGTCCTCATCGATGAACTCAGCCACAACTGCCTCCAAGAAGGGGCCCGCCACAATACCTCCAACGTCACCAAATTCTCCCACAACAACCTAGAAGACCTCCGCCAAAAACTCATCGCCCTCCGCGCCCAAGACGCAAAACTCCCCCTCTTCGTCGTCACCGAATCCCTCTTCTCCATGGACTCCGACTCCCCCGACCTCCCCGCATTCATCCAACTCTGCCGCGAATTCCAAGCCACCTCCATCCTCGATATCGCCCACGACTTCGGCTCCATGGGCACCCAAGGCCTCGGCCTCCTAGAAAGCACCACCCCCGAAAACTACCCCGACCTCATCATGGGCTCCTTCTCGAAAACCTTCGCCTGCAACGGCGGCTTCGTCGCCTGCTCCGCCGATGCCACACAATACCTCCGCTACTTCTCACCAACCCACATTTTCTCGAACGCCCAAAGCCCAGTCCAAACTGCTATCGCCAACAAATGCCATGAAATCGCATTCAGCAACCCAGGCCTCATCCTCCGTCAAAAACTCCTAAAAAACATCAACTCCCTCCGCGCTCACCTCTCCCAACAAGGCTTCCAACTCGGCGGTCTCCCCTCACCCATCGTCCCCACCTACGTCGGCAACGAAACCCTCGCTCGTAAAACCTCCCGCAACGCCGAAGCCAACAACCTCATCGCCAACCTCGTCGAGTTCCCCGCTGTCCCCCGCGGCAAAGCCCGCTTCCGCTTCCAAGTTATGGCCACCCACACCGAACAAGAAATCCAACAAGCTGCCCACGCCCTCTCTCAAGCCCTAAAAAATGCTACTAATTCCGAACCATCACGAGCTAACCAACAATCTCTAACAACTTAAAATCAAAATGAAAACGACACTCAAACGCCACCTCTCCAAAATCATCTTTCCAGCGATCATCAGCCTCACTTCTTGTTCCAGTAACCAAAGTACAACCCCTCCCCCAGCCCCAAACACGCAACCTCAACCCTCCACTTCTCGCCCAGTCGGCTTAGTCAACTGGGCAGACCCCGACGATACCGCCGAACGAAATCGAGTACGCAATCGCAACCACGAAAATTACTCGGGAAAACTCCCTGACATCCCAGAGGGAGCAACCTCTGTCGAAGAGCTTAAGCGTATCTTTGCTGAACAAGCTGACAAAAATATCGAAGCCGACCTTCAAAGAGCATCTTCGAAGGGACGTTAGATCACACTCCCCCTCACCCCCCAAAAATCCCCATCAAATAATCTAACTCCTCGCCCGCTAAATCTTCATTATCAACGGTCTCGCGGATCTCCTCCTTCACCGCCTCGCGATACCGCGCCCGCATCCGGCTCAGTGATTGTCTCACCGTCCCATTCGGCTTCCCCAGCCTCACTGAGATCTCCTCCATCGACTCCCTATCCGCGTCAAACCGCAAATAGGGACTCAAGGCCTCAAACACCTTCACCTCCCCACGCTGCACATAAGCCTCCTCAACCTTCCCCAGCACATGGCGTAAAAGCGCAAGCGCCCACTGCCGATCATACAGACTCGTCAGGTCCATCCCCGGTGCCTCCAATGAACCAAAACTCATCTCGGCCATCTCCGCATCTATACTAAAATGCACCTTCCCACCACCCGCCTTCTCTCCTTGCCCCTTCCGCCAAAGGCTCGCCAAATAATTCTCAAAACACCTCCGCAAATACGTCCGCAGCTTCCCTTCCTCCTCATCCACCTTCTCAAAAAACTTCCCCTCTCTCAGCCCTCCCAAAAATCCCTGCACCGCATCCTCCGCATCCTCCGGTGACCACCCCCTAAATCGCGCCAGCGCATAAAGCGGCATCCAATAAATGCGACTCACCTCACCATAGGCCTTCAGCGCCTCGTCCTCATCGCCCTCCCGCACTCGCCCAATCAAACTCCATCGCGTCGTCGGAAATTTATGCTCACGCCAGTTGGTCTCGATCACCCCCATATCTACGATTTTCACACACCAGCATCCAGTCCAAAACACTTCCCATTCGACAGATATTCCCACCCTCTTTAAGCTCACCCTAAATGAGCGCTTCCCCTTCCTGCCTCAGCTGCGGAAAACCCAGCTCAGATCTCCTCGGCGGCGGACTCTGCCCCACCTGCCTCACCTCCCCCCTTCAGAAAAAACACCCCTCTCATAGCCCCGGCGACCTCCTCGATGACCGCTACCTCCTCCTCGAAGAACTCGGCCGCGGCGGCATGGGCATCGTCTACCGTGCCGAACAAAAAGAACCCGTCTCCCGCTTCGTCGCCGTAAAAATCATCAAGCCCGGCATGGACTCCCTCGAAGTCCTAAACCGCTTCGAAGCCGAGCGCCAAATCCTAGCCCACCTCGATCACCCCCACATCGCCCGCATCCTCGATGGAGGCATCACCCCCCAAGGCCGGCCCTACTTCGTCATGGACCTCGCCGACGGCCCCACTCTCCCTGAACACCTCGAAAAACACCCCCTCGACCTCACCGAAAAAATCTCCCTCTTCCTCAAAATTTGCCAAGCCCTCATCCACGCCCACCAGCGCGGAATCATCCACCGCGACCTCAAACCCACCAACATCCTCATCTCCGGCGGCGAGCCAAAAATCATCGACTTCGGCATCGCCAAATCCCTCGACCTCCGCGTTACCGAAGAAACCCTCATCACCCTCCCAGGTCGCCTCCTCGGCACCCCTGCCTACATGGCTCCCGAGCAACTCGACTCCCAAAACCCCATCGACATCCGCACCGACATCTACAGCCTCGGCGCCCTCCTCTACCAGCTCCTCACCACTCTACCCCCTTTCGATCCCTCCCGCCTCAAAAACGCCACCCACACCCAGCTCGAACACATCATCACCACCGAGCTCCCACCCCGCCCCAGCACCCTCACAAAAAAATCCCCTCTCCCAAAAGACCTCGACTGGATCGTCATGCGAGCCCTCGAAAAAGACCCCGCTCGCCGCTACCAAACCGTCAACGACCTCACCACCGATCTCACCCATTTCCTCAACGACGAAACCATCGTCGCACGTCCCCCATCCCGCTCCTACCAACTCCGTAAATTTGCCAAACGCCACCGCATCCTCCTCGCCACCACCAGTGCCATCATCCTCACCCTCCTCGCCGCCACCCTCCTCAGCCTCCACCAAGCACGCCAGGCCACCCTCGCCCGTAACGACATGGAAACCGTTAAAAATGCTAGCGAAGAACTCCTCGGCCAAGTCGTCTCTAAGCTCTACCCCGAAGCCCGAAAAACCGGAAACTTCAAACCCCTCATCTCCTCCGCAAAAGGAATCGTCAGCTACCTCGACAAAGTTCCCTTAGCTGAAAACGACACTCCCGAAAACCTCATCCGTAGAGCCGACGGCTACGCCCTTGCCATGAAAATGCTCGAAACAGCGGGCGACTTCCCCGCCGCCCGCGACGCCGGAAAAAAATGCCTCCAACTTCGGGAAAAAATCTCAGACCTCGCCCCGAACGATCCCTGGAAACGCTTCCACTACGGCCAAGCTCTAAACGGAACTGGGTGGTGTGAAATCAAAATGAACGACCCCGCCGCCGCCGCGCCCTACTTTGAAAAAGCCGTTTCCATCCATCTTATCAATAGCAAAGAACCAAACCCCGATGTCCAATGGATCTCCAACGTTCAAAGATGCTACCGGAACCACGCCATCGCACTCGAGCAGCTCGATGACCCAAAAGCCGCCCTTCAAGCAGCCCAAAATGCCTATCATTCATCACTCACCTTCGCTCAGCGCTTTCCCGACCACCACGCCACTCCACGCATCAAAGCCGAGGGACTTACCGCCCTCCTCAGCCAACTCATAAAGTCAGACCCAAAAGCTGCTCTAGCTCGCGCACAAGAAGCCGTCACCGCAGGCCTTCAATCAGCAAAACGCCGAGGCGAAGAACCCGAAATCCACGGAGCAGTTGGTGAATCTCGAGGCTTCCTAGCGCAAATCCACCAAAAACTCGGCAACTATCCTAAGGCCCTCATCGAATCAGAAAAAGCCACATACACATGGCAACACAAACTCGACCTCGAAGAAAAAAACGGAAACCACCGTCTCCTCCTCGCCAACCAGCAACTCCTCTCTGCCACCATCCTCACCCATCTCACCCGCGCAGAAGAAGCCCAGCAAAAAGCCACCACCGCCCGTGATCATTTCCAACAACTCCTCAAAGACAACCCCAACCACCCACCAGCCACCGAGGGCCTAAAATCAGCCCTCGAAATTCTAAATCGACCAGAAGCTCCATTCTAATTGGAACACCCTACCCGCACTCGCAAAAACAAACGCTCCCCGCCAATCGCTGTCGCCGTCACCAACTCCCCGGCTCCACCCACCCCCGTCACAATCTCAGTCACCCCCAGCGCCGACCAGCTCATCAGATCCGCCGATTGCTCCACTTGTGCACCACTCCCGATCACTCGGGAAAACCGCAGCTGCAAAGCAGTCTCCGCCCCCACCTCAAAAACGTCCCACTCAAAATTCGGGCGACTCCCCGCATCACTGGGCGATGACCCCAAAGCAAGCTCCAAGACATCCGGCAACCCGTCCCCATCTCCATCCAGCAGACGCCGCTGAGCCCTTACGATCCGCCCACCTCCCGCAGTCCCTGCATAAAAAGCAAGGCCGCCGCACCCCGCCAGAGGATCCGACAAAAACAACGACGTCACTGCTGAACCATCGATCAAATCTCCAACCTGCACCACCGGAAAAATATCCACCGCAGTTCCCAGCGTCGGTTCTCCCATCCCATCCTCCGTCAACTCCACCCGCATCGCCCACACCCCTTCACCAGCCCCGATCGTAAAGGACTGCCCCTCCACCACATAACTCATCCCCACCGACCCCGCAGCAGGCGTCCCCACAAACACCACCGTCAAAACATCGCCATCTACCGCACACCCCACCCGTCGACCATCACCTCCCAGATCAAACTCCGAACTGTCAAAACCCACCGGCACCCCGCTCGCCACAGTCAAGCTAGTCAAGGCCACCGCTGAACCATAGCTGGCACCATCACTTCCCCGCAGCGCCACAAAAACCTCCTCTTCATCGCCCACTCCACCCTTCTTCCCAAAAAAAGCCACGGCCTCCCCATCTTCAGAAATCCCAGGCATCCGTCCCACCTCTGCCCACCCACTTGTCCCCGCATCTGCCACCACCATCTCACCACCGCCATAAACCGAAATCCACCCATCAGTCACCCCACCATTTCGAACCAGACACTTCCCGCCATTCGCCGCCATCGGCCGATGCCCTCCTCCATTTAAAACGGTCTCCGCCACCCCATTCACATAGAGCTGAACTTCTGTCCCACCCACAAATAAGCCCGCAAAAGAAAACCCGCCATCCCCCGCCACCGTCGGCAGCGTCACAAAATCGAACACCCCCGTCTCAGTCGTAACCGCCGTCAAAACCTCCACCGGCTCCTTCCAGTTATAAAGCTGAATTGCATAGTCCGACCCATCCCGCTCCCGCCCAATTGCAGCCCCACTCTCACTCAACTGCACAAAATTAAACCGCCGCCCATCCAGCCCCCCATCCGAGATCCGCTCCACCACACCACCAGACCGCCCCACCATCGCCACCTCCCCAACCAACCCACCTTCCGACACCCCCCCCGAAAACACGACATCTCCCCCACTTCCCACCGAACACTCAACCCCCACCGAATTCAAGACCCCGCCTCCAACCAAATCCCCGGGACCAGCCATCACCCCAAGATCATAAAACCCAGCAGCACTTAACCCCGGCAAGATCCAAAACAAGACCAACTTCATATTGAAAACACCGAATATCATCCTAGCCCAGAGACCTCAACCTTCAACCTCCCCTCAACCTATGGCTGAGTCACATTCCGATAAGGGAGATGACTCCCATGGGTTTTCACATCCAACTTCATCCCGACATAAGGCCGATAAGGACGACGAATCAGCCCATTATACTTCTCCACACTTGCCGCTGTGATCATACTTCCCCGCTTAATTGCAGAAAGCGCCGTGTCCCGAGGAACACCATGTAGCGTCGTCCAGCCCTTGCTCGCTTCGCCAAAGTTAAACTGTACATCGTAAGCCATCCCATCCCCGTATGCCCTTAATTGCTTCTTCATATCAGCCAAACCAGACTGATCGAGCGTTCCCTCATGATTCATTCCCCCACTACTCGCAGCAGTCCCGCTCGAACGCCCTCCGCTCGGAGAACCAGGAAAGCCACTAGGCTTTGACCCCCCGCCTGCCGCTAAACTAGCAGCGGACATCATCGTCACTGGACTCAATTGAGCACCATATTGAGGCCCCACCATCTGCGCCCCCAAGGCCAATCCACCAAGCACTTGTCCAAAACTTGCATTCGGCATACTCCCACAACTCGACATCAAAGTGAGGGACAAGCCTCCCACCAGTCCCCGGATCACTCTGCGCTTAAGACTTCTGAATTTCATTCTGCTTTTGAAAAGTAATTTTAGCTTCATCACTCTTCCATACGCCCTCCATCCTCATCTGTGACAGTGAACACAATAAAGTTGCGCCAAGGAAAAAAACTCACCGATTAGGCCAAATCAACCAACTTCCGCTCAGTCGCAGCTCTCCCCGCCAAATAGCCACACCCCACCTCTTCCAAACTTTTTGGAAAAAATCTCACGATGGGTTGACAAGCCACTTCCTCCCGCTAGTCTCCGCGTCCCGCGCCATTAGGCCGCGATTTCTCAAACACTTTACCTTTTTTATACGGCCATGAAAATGACTTACCAGCCTTCCAAGCGCACCCGCAAGAAGCAACACGGTTTCCGTGCCCGCATGGCCACTAAGGCTGGCCGCGGCATCATCAAAAGCCGTCGCCGTAAGGGTCGCAAGCGCCTCCTTCCAAAAGGAGCCGAGATCCACTTCAAGCGCCACACGGTGCAGAACAACACCAAGTAAGCTGGTGGCGTCCCTCCGCGGTCGCAGCCTCCTTCACTTGCACTCACTCACACGGTCATGGACCTGACTCGTCAACGGCGCATGCGCCAATGGGGCGAATTTCAGGTCGTCCGTCAAAAAGGCCAATCCACCGCCGGTCGTTACCTCGTGCTCGGAACCCTGCACGACCCCTCCCTTTCCGACCGACGCTTTGGCCTCATCACCTCAAAAAAGGCTGGCAAAGCCGTCACTCGGAACCTCCTCCGCCGCCGCTTCCGCGAAATCATCCGCAAGCACGGTGACCATCTCTCCGAAAAGCACATGGTCGTCACCATCGCCCGCTGGCGCGCCGCCCAAGCCACTTTTCAGGAACTCGAGGCCGATTGGATTAAAAGCGCCAAAAAACTCAAAATTTGGCAAGAACCTGCCCCAGATCCCGCATGAAATTCCTCATCCGCTTGATCATCAGAGGCTACCAAATCCTCATCCGCCCCGTCCTCCACGCGATTGGAGGACCAAACTGCGGCTGCCGCTTCACCCCCTCCTGCTCCCACTACTTTCTCGAAGCGGTCAACTCCCACGGCTCCCTCAAAGGCAGCTACCTCGGCATTCGCCGGATTTTACGCTGTCATCCTTGGGGTGGCTGCGGTTATGACCCCGTCCCATCAACCGAGGCGCAAAACTCCTCATCTCAAAATTCTCCCACTCACTAAATACTGATCATGGATCGTAAAGCTTGGATCGTCGTCACCCTCTGCGGGATATTACTCGCAATCAGCATGTACCAATCGTCCCAAAACGCACAAATGTTGCGGGAACAACGGATTGCTGAGGAAAAACAAAAAGCCGCCGAACAGGCCGCCGCCGCTCCCGAAGAAAAACCCGCCGAGCTCACCGTCGAAAAGCTCCCCATCCCCGAAGAACTCGGCAGCGAGGAAAGCCACGAGATCACCACTCCTACCAACACCTTCACCCTCTCCTCCCTCGAAGGTGGTATTGTTAAAACTGAACTCCTCGAAGAAAAAGCAGTCCACGGCGACAGCAACGTCACCATGAACGACCTCGGGCGTAACCGCCTCGGTGCCCTCACCCGCTACTCCGGCGAATCCCTCGAAAAAGGCTACTACAGCCTAGTCCCAGGCGAAGGCGACTCCGTCACTTTCACCGGCAAAACCTCAAACAACCTCGACGTCACCAAAACCTGGACCGCCGTCACCGATGGCCCAGGCAGTGACCACCGTCTGACCTTCACTCTGAAACTTACCAACCCGACCGCTGGCGAAATCTCCCTCAGCGACGTCGCCATCTTCAGTGGCTCCGCCGCCCCCGTCCACCAAAAGGAGCAGCCAAGATACCTCAACTTCTTTTGGGATGACAATGGCGACTTTGATTCTGAAACCAGCGGATACTTCAGCTCCTTCTTCGGAGCAGACCCAACCGAATTTCGCCAATCGTTCGGCCAACTAAATTTCGCAGGAGTAGAGAATCAATTCTTCGCCACCATTGTCAGCCCTCAAGAACCCTATCCCGCCACCTTCCGCGCCGTCCAAAAAACCGCCGAGCTCCCCGAAGAACGCGGTAACGAAACCGGGAACTCCTTTAACACAAACCTCTCTCTCCGCGACGAAGCGATCCCCGCCGGCGAGTCCCGCACCTACGTCTTCGACATTTTCATGGGGCCCAAGAACAACTCCCTCATCCGCAGCCTCGATGGTGAGAAAAAAGACGTCATGGACTACGGCTTCTTCGGCTTGATCAGTCACTGGCTCAATCTGCTCCTTAACTTCCTCGCTCGCATCTTCGGCGGTGAAGGTTGGGCCTGGGGATGGGCCATCGTCGTCACCACTCTCATCATCCGCACCATCATGTGGCCGCTGCACGCCAAGTCCACCCGCACCATGAAGCGGATGTCTAAGCTCCAGCCCAAGATCAAAGCGCTCAAAGAAAAATACCCTGATAATCCCAACAAGATGAATCAGGAGATGATGAAGCTCTACAAGACATACGGCGTGAACCCGATGGGAGGCTGCCTTCCTATGCTCGCCCAAATTCCCATCTTCTTCGGCTTCTACAACATGCTCCAATACGCCGTGGAACTCCGGAACCAACCCTTCCTCGGCTGGGTCGATGACCTCTCCCAACCCGACACCGTCGGCCACGTCCTCGGCATCCCCATCAACATCCTCCCCATTCTCATGGCGGTCACGATGTTCCTCCAGATGCAGATCACGCCAAAGACCGGCGACAAAATGCAGCAGCGCATCTTCATGCTCATGCCGCTCATTTTCTTCTTCTTCTGTTACAACTTCGCCTCCGCCCTCGCCCTCTACTGGACTGTCCAAAACATCTTCTCGATCGGCCAGACTTGGCTCATGCAGAAAATGCCTGAACCCGAGCTCAAGACCGCCAAAAACGCCGGCAAAAAAAGCTGGATGCAGAAAATGGCCGACAAAGCCGAAGAAGCTCAAAAGCAACGCAAAGGCCAAGCAAAAGCCCGCCCTGGCCAAAAGAAAGCCAAGCCCAAAAAGCCCCGCGGCCCTAAAACCGGCGGCTAATCAGCAAGGAACGACGCTCTCCAGAGCGTCGCCAACATTTCGCAGGACACTTTCCAAAGTGTCCTTCCTGCAAGAATTTGTCTGACAGATTCTCTCTGTCCCCCCGTAACTGCTTCATGCAGAAAATTTGCTCACTTCTTCTCTCACTTTCCGGCCTTAGCTTCGCCTCCCCACATCAACTTACCGTCGGCAAGGACGGCTTCCCCACCCTCGAAGCCGCCCGCCTCCAAATCCAGACTCTCTCTAAAGACCGTCCCGTCCAAGTCACCATAAATCCAGGCATCTACCCCTTCCACAAGGCCACTCAATTCGGCCCCAAAGACGGCGGCAGCGCCGAATTCCCCATCACCTACCGCGCAAAAGGAAAAGTCATCTTCGATGGCTCCATGCCCATTTCCCTTGACCAATTCGCCCCCGTCAACGACCCCAAAAAACTCTCCGCCGCCGCCCTCGGCAAAGTGATCCGCATCCCCATCACCGATCCCACCATCGCCAAAACTCTTTCAAACCGATCCCCCATCGGCGCCCTCATCATGCAGGGCAATGACCTCCTCCACCCCTCCCGCTTCCCCAACGTCGGCTTCGCTCACGCCACAAAACTGATCCACGAAGACGAGCCCACCCGCTTCCAAAAATCCCCCGTCAAAGGCACTTGGGAAAAACCAAACGGAGCCACCTTCACCTTCCTCGAAAAACCCGCCGGCTCTTGGTCCCAATGGCAGCAGGAAATCGAAACCCATCGCCGCGCCCTCAGCTACGGCTACCTCAGCGCTCAATGGTATCGCGAAACCATTCCCCTCCGCTCCGTCGACCCCGAAAACGGCCACCTTCAATTCCTCACCGAATCCCGCTACGGCCTCAAACACATGATCGAGGACTTCCAGTCCCGCCACGCCGTCTTCCACCTCCTTTGCGAGATCGACTCCCCCGGCGAATGGTTCTTCGACCCCAAAGAAAAAGCCCTCTACCTTTGGCCAACTTCACCTCTCACCAAATCCTCCCGCCTCGTCGTCGCCACCGCCCATGGCTTCCTCCGTCTTAAGAACACCCAAAACCTCCACTTCCACGGCCTCACCGTCCAAGGCGTCGTCAAAGGTGACATCGTAGAAATCTCCGGCGGCTCAAATTGCTCCATCAACGGCTTCACCCTCCGCAACTCCACCGCCACCGCCCTCTCAATCAGTGGCACCAGCAACCGCGCCCACGCCTGTGATGTTTACGACGTCACCCGCTTCGCTCGCCTCACCGGAGGCCGCGCCAACGAAAAAGAAATCACTCCCGGCAAAAACGAAATCTCAAACTGCCACTTCTACCTCGATAAGCTCACCGGCGTCGCCCCCACCGTCGGCCTCAGCGGCACCGGCAACCTCTTCCGCAACAACCTCATGCACAACCTCCCCGGCCAAGCCCTCATCTTCAAGGGAAACGACCACCTCATCGAGCAAAACGAATTTTTCAACATCGGATTCGAAGAAGGCGACGGTGCAACCCTCTACTCCGGTGCCGAATTCTGGGGCTACGGCACCCGCATCCAGCACAACTTCATCCACCACATCATGTCCACCGACGGACTCATGACCCGCTCCGGCATCATGCTCGACGACCACGACTCCGGCCGCGAAATCATCGAAAACATCTTCTACAAAGCCGGCCACGGATCCCTCGCCATCAACGGCGGCAGCGGCCACAAAATCGATGGCAACATCTTCATGAAAGGGAACTACGGAGTCTGGATCCGCGTCATCGGTAATGTCAAACAACGCATCGCCAACCTCTCAAAATTCGAAACAGGCGAACTCAAACGCGGCGACAAACACGACTACCTCTGGCGCTGCGAAAAAGTCGTCGGCCAAAAGGGCTGGAACAAATCTCCGTGGACCAAATACCCCGTCTTCGCCAAAGTCATGAACCAGCCAGACGAGCGACGCTTCCTCCCCATCGAAAACAAAGTCACCAACACCCTCGGTTCCCAAATGAACGAAAGCCGCACACCCGACCACCCCAAATTCTCCCCCAACAGCGGACTCACCTATGGCCACCCCATGGTCCCAAAAGGCGCTCTCACCTTCGAAAACTCCCGCACCATCGATCCTAGCGAACTTTTCCAAAACCCCGATCACCTCGACTTCCGCCCCAAGAAAAATCCACCCACTTGGCTCCCAAAAATCCCGTTCCAAAAAATCGGCCTCTACCTCGACCCCTCCCGTAAGTCCATGCCCGACAAGGCCCAATACCGTAAAGCCGTCAGCCAACACTTCAAAGACCGCCCTTCCTGCAATCGCTCCGGAAAATACAACTTCGACAAAGTTAACAAAACCATCTATTGGAATTCAGGAGCATTGCTAAAAGCTCCATCTCACACCCGCTAGATTTCCCAATGAAACGTCTCGCCGCTCTCGCTCTCCTCGTTGCCCAACCCCTCCTCGGGCAAGAAAAACCCCTGAGTGATATCGACCGAGAACTCCTTCTCGAGAAACTTAAGGTCATCCAAGAAGGATCCGACAGCACCGTAAAAGGACGCTACGGCGTCGCCCTCGCCGCCTTCAAAAAAGCCCGCGAAAGCTCAGCCGCCGCTCACTCCCTCTACCTCGACTGTGTCGAAAAAGTCCGCTACACCGACCTCGCAAAAAAGGCCAGCGAGTTCCGCGATTGGAAGAATCGCCACAAGGAAAGAACAGATAGCCCAGGCTTCCGCCTCGCTCTCCGCCACCAACTCAACTGGCTCGTCCTCAGCCTTGAAGCAACCCAAAGCAAGGACCTCACCTCTCTCTCCTCTCAAAGCATCAGCATGATCGAAGCCATCCTTCGCGATGCCGAAGACCTCAAAGATCAGCAACAAGTCCTCAAAAGCCCTGTCCTCGAATCCATCTTCGCTAAGGCTTATGAAATCGACGATGTCGAGGTCGACCAGCTCCCAGATTCACCCCTCGAGATCGAGCAAATCTACGACCAAATCATCCTCCCCCCCCTCCGCAGCACCAAAACTCTCGACGCCCTGCGCAAAGGATGGCTCAAGCGAATCGAACACGAAGGCCTCCTCTTGGAACAATGGACCAACGAGGCCAGTGCTGACAAAGACCGCAAGCCCGCCTTCGAAAAGTGGCTTGCCGAAGGTCGCCAAGACCTCACCTGGAGCATGGAGATTGACCTTTTCGATCACGGCGATCAAAGAGCAGCCGCGCTCCGCATGCTTGCGCATCTTGAAAAAAATCTCACCCATAAATCAGCACCCAAGTGGATCAAACAATTCACAAGGCTCATCGAAGGAAAATCCGCCGAAGAAGAAGCTGAAGAAACCGAGTAAATGAAACCCCTAATTTACATTCTCACGCTGAGCCTTTTACCCGCTCAGGAAGTCCCTCCTCTCGAGCCGCCCGCTCCCGCAGACCCCGCACCTGGCACGGAAACAACTCCCACGATCCCGGCCACGGAGGAAATCCCAAAAGCCATCGTCATCGAGGAAGCGGAAGAGATGCCCAAAAAACCGGAAGAACCCGCCGTCCCAGTTGTCCCGGCCGTTCCTAAAATCTCCCCAGCTTCTGATCCCGAAAAACTCTTTCAAAAAGGCTACAATCTCGGCCGCGTTGGCGATAAGCCCACCGGCTCCTACCGCCGCCTTATCCAGCGCACCGTCATGATCGGCGAGGAGCAACAAGCTCACCGGGCTATCCTCACCTTCGACGACCAAATCCTCCCCACCGATCGCGGTCACTCCAGCGCCATGGACATCGCCAAAGACCTGCAAAAACGTGGAGTCCGCGCCATCTTCTTTGCCAACGTCCCCGCTGTTTCCGAGAAATCACTCGATATCATCCTCCGGCGCACCTCCGACCAAGCAAAACAAAAGGAACTCGTTCTCGAACTCCTCAACTCGCAACGCGCCGCCTTCATCACCGGCGTCAGAGAACTCCTCAGACTGAAAAAAGGCGACCTCTACATCTGCGAGGTCTTCAACCATACTGCCTTCCACCAAAACATGTCCCGCTTCAAAAAAGGGACCTCTAAAATGGAAATGTGCTTCGTCGGCATCCGCTTCATCGAAGAATGTCTCGAAGAAGCCTACGCCGCCGAGCGCCCCGACCTCCCCCGCCTTCGCTACTTCCGCTTCCCCTTTCTTGCCGAACCTCGGGACAAAACCGCCAAGGCCGAGCTTGATAAGCTCTTCACCGAATTCGGCCTCATCTCCCTCGGAGAAACACAGGATTCTAAAGACTTCGATAACGGCAGCTCCACCCAAGCTTACAAATCACTCCAAGCCGCCAAAAAAGGAAAACGCTACGGCGTCCGCCAAGGCCCTTACGGCATCGCCGAGCAACCCATCGCCCTCTTCCACACCAAGACTTGGTCGAAGATCAAAAAAGGCGTCTTAAAGCACCTCGACGCACATCCTACGAAGCCGACTGCTCCAGCAAATCCTGCACCAGCAAGTTCCACCCAATAAAGCCCCCCTCCACAAAGCGCGGAGCTTGGTCGATCGAAGGGGCCAATGGCTTTCCAGTCTCAGCACAATAGTTCTCATGCATCGACCCGATCGCATCCAGATCTGCCAGCACTAATCCCGCCAATCGCTCCGCTAGCTCTTTCGCTTCAGCCTCGAAACCATAATTCTTGAGCGCACAAAAGTAAAAGTAGTTCGCGATCGGCCAAATCGGCCCGCACCAGTTTGAATACGGGATGATGATGTTGACGTTATTATAAGCCCGGTCCTGTTTCGAGAGACTCCGCGCACCCCACTGCGTCATGAGGTGATCTTCGTTCAAAAGATAGCTCGTCACCATCGAAGCCGCCTGTTCCTTGCTCGCCAGCCCCGCCCACAGCGGCACAAAACACGAATAGCTCACACAGTTCACGAAAGCCCCCGTATCGCGTCGACGATTATCAAAGGATCCCAGCGTCTCATTCCAAAGATGCTCCTGCATCCCCGCCTTGATCGATTCCGCCTCCGCCCGAAAACGCGCACCATCTTCCCCTAACTCTTCCGCAATCCGCGCCAAGGCATCATACTCTTGAAATTGAAAAGCATTGAGATCGCAGGACAAAAACAAGCCCTTCAGCTCCGGCAAATTAGAATCAGCCGCATTGTTATCCGCCCCCGACTGCATCGCATCATCCCAGAAATAGAGCCCCGTCGCTTCATCCCGATTGCTCTTCTCCCGCCTCGTGACGATCTCAACAATTTCATCAAAGCTCTCCCGCAACCACTCGAATCCCTCCCCCGACCCATGCAAGGCCGCCTGCGCCATAAAGGGTTTTAACGAAAACCCCCGCCGCTCCGTTTCCGGCTTCTCATTCGTCACACAACCCGGCGGATACCCCACCTCACGATAGGCCGAGAGGAAATTGAGAACCCAATACTGAAAATACTCCGGCTTGGGCTCATCCGGCCGATCCGCCAAATGCCGACAAATAAAGAAACCATCCCAATCCCACAGTTGATCATAAAACCCCGCCGGCACCCCGTAAGGATATTTGATAAAGCCACCTTCCACTGGCTCCCGCAGGGTCTCTTTCCTCAAATTATCAAAGTGCTTTCCCAGTCGCTCCAACATTATTTCGCAACAAGACCCCACCTCTCCCTCTCGGTCAATCGCTTTCCTAATCTCATCCCTAAACAAAAAATGCGAACGCCACGGTGTCCGCTGAAAAGCCTACTGCATTGCTCGTCAACCAGTTGCCTCCCACCCCTGAATTTTTTCTTTCGAGAACCCGACAACTCCGATCATAAAAGCCACCTTTTCAGTTGAATTGCTCTTCCTAGGCTGCGAGAGTCATTGGAATCTTATGAAATACACACTAATGACACTCGCTCTCGCCACAGGAGCAACAAACGCAGCAGTGGTTGCCACATTCGAAACCGACTGGGTGACAGACACCATCACTGGTGGTTCTGTGACCTCAAAAGTCCTTGGGTCATGGACTCAAGGAGGCTGGGAAACCACTGACCCAGGTGGGAGTCACACCTTTGTTGACATCAAAGCCACTCACAGTTCAGTCACAGGCGACCGTCTTTTTATGCAGGAGATCACTGGCCTGTCCTCTACGGCGACCATCACGCTCACGGGCTTGGCCGCCTTCGATGAAGTAAGCATCGACAAACTCATCGTCGGAGCAGGAGGAGGTATTGACCACACTCATAACGACGGGATAGAAGTCAAAATCAATGGCACCACGGTCATCAACGTTGATCTCACTGCAAGAGACCGTGATGGAGGTGCCCCCTTAGATGTCGGCACTTACTTAAGTAGCGCGCCTGCCAGCGTGATCCTTGAAGGCTGGGCCGACACTGATACCAATGGCAGCGAATTTATTAGCACTCGAATGGATGGATGGGGCCACGACGCTCTCTACGACCTCGGCGCTGATCCAGCCTTCGACAACATCGCAGTTTCCGGTGCTGGCACAGTGACCATCGAAATCATCGGGAAGTTGACGGATGGAAATGGCGCTTCAGAACAAGTAGGTGACGAGCAAATCGTTATCGGTAACTTTGGCGCGAGCTTCTCAGAAGTTCCTGAGCCAACCTCAGCTCTTCTTGCTGGCTTAGGAAGTCTCTGCCTCCTTCGCAGACGCAGAAGGTAGTCAGCCAAAAGCGCGATATCTTTATTTTTTCAAATACCCAATCTATTCAAGATTGGGTATTTTTGTGCCAGCACTCTCGTTTCATCTCCTCAATGACTTTTTCCACTCAGCCTATCACCTCAATCCTCATCGGACTGGGACTCATCTTCCTTCCTTCGTGCAAGGAAACCGCCCAGCCAACTCATGAGACGGAAACAAAGGAAGCCATTCCACCCCAAGCGATTGAAAATGGATTCAGCCAAAAACTGAAAGAGGAGCTGAATCGTATTGATCCCAAAGTTGATGGCTGGGATACCGAAGTTTTTGAATCCATGGCGGGAAAACGTCTCAAAACATTAGGTGTATCACTCACCCAAAAAACAGCAAACGGGAATAGAAATTTCGAGAATCTCTTCACTCCGAATGCTCAGTCAACTCTCCTCCGGCCTCTCCCCTCAGACCTTACCGTAGCCTATCATCAAAATGGCTTCCGAGTCCTAGAGGACCAAAATGCACCCAGCGACAGCTCTAGACAAAAGAGTCTCACAACTCGTCCAACGAAAGCCTTAGATTCTCTTGGCAAAATTCTAGACGAGTTCGAGCACCCTCACTCCAAGTTTAAGATCTATCGCGTGCATCCCTCCGAGTTTTCGATAAGCACAAAAGTGATCGTTCTCTTAGACGGACATAAGCAAGAAGGCGAAAGCGTTCAGATCAATACCGAGTGGAACGTCAAATGGACACGAGATGAGCTCCCCTTGATTCAATCCATTGAGCGAATTCGCTACCAAGAAATTCGGAGCCAGGCCTCATCATCCCGACTCTTTCTCGACTGCACAGAGTCTCTTCTGCCGCAAGAAGAAGTCCGTGATCAGCTCTCCCGCGGACTCCCACATTGGATACGCTCAGTCGATAAAGACTTAGGAGTTTCTACCAATGGATACAATGGTCTCAGCATCGGTGATCTCAATGGGGACGGACTTGATGACCTCTATTTTTGCCAAACCGGAGGAATCCCCAACCGCATCCTCTTACAAAGCACAGACGGCAGACTTCTTGATCACAGTGAAGAATCACGAGCCAACTTCCTAAATGACACCAGAACCGTCCTGATCATCGATCTTGATCAAGACGACGACAACGATCTCGTCCTAAATATTCCCAATGGAATTGTCTTCATGGAAAACGACGGAACGGCCCGCTTCACAAAGCGCTTCGAAATCAAGGCCAAGGGAGCTCCATTTGGAATGGCGGCGGCGGATCCCGACAATGACGGCTTTCTTGACATATTTGTGTGCGGATATGGAAGCGTTTGGGGCGGCCTAGGAGACTACAAACATCACATTCCCCTTCCGATGCATGATGCCAACAACGGCGGTGAAAACCTCTTCCTCCGAAATTTAGGAGATTGGAACTTTGAAGACCAAACAACGCAATCAGGCTTTCATCACAACAACACCCGCTGGTCCCTTTCTGCAGCATGGGCTGACTACGACCTCGACGGAGACCTCGACCTCTATGTCGCCAACGACTTCGGAAGAAATAACCTCTACGAAAACGTGAGCGATGAAGGATCACTAAAATTTCGTGATGTTGCCCCGCAAACGGGATCAGAAGACCTCTCACCCAGCATGTCGGCCTCTTGGGGTGATCCTAACAATGACGGATTTCCCGATATCCACGTAAGCAACATGTTCTCGGGAGCCGGCAATCGAATCACCACCCAATCTCAGTTCATGACGGAAGCCACCTCAGAAACTCGGGATCACTTCCTTAGAATGAGTCGTGGAAACACCTTACTCAGCGGTCGCTCTGGAGGCTTTGACGATATCAGTGAAGACGCCGGCATCACTCTTGGGCGCTGGGCCTGGGCTTCCCGAATGGTCGATATAAACAATGATGGATGGGAGGATATCCTCGTCGCCAATGGCTTTATGACCGGCGAGGACCCCGCTGACTTGTGAAGTTTCTTCTGGCGCCGGGTCGCGGCGCAATCACCCGAAAAAATCACACCCCAGCTCGGAGACGACTACCTCATGGGCTGGGCAGCCATCACCCGACTCCTCGCCCGAGGCAAATCACTCAGCGGCCGTGAACCAAATTCATGCTTCCTAAATCTCGCTCAACGCGATGGCACAACTCGCTTTGCCGATGTTTCCGCAGCTACCGGGTTTAACTTCATCGATGATTCCCGCGCCCTCGGATTCGTTGATTGGGATTTTGATGGAGATCTCGATATCTGGATGGTGAATCGGACGGCCCCTACCGTGCGATTCCTTCGCAATGATCAAAATACCGAAAATTCCTCAGTTTCTCTATTTCTAAAGGGCTCCGTAGGAAATCGAAATGCCGTTGGCGCTCGCATTACCATTGTCAGCCGCGATCCAAACGGGGACGAAATCAAACAATCTCGGACCCTGTCTGCAGGCGGGACTTATCTTTCCCAGTCCTCATCCTGGGTCCACTTTGGTTTGGGAAATTACCGGAACATCATCTCAACTCGCATCATATGGCCACAAGGAACACAACAGGAGTTATCTCAAATTGAAGCAGGGGGAAAATACCGAGTGAACGAAGGGCGTGATCCGGTCGCCTGGACTGCTCCAACTAAAGATCGTTTCCCCCTAACGCCAGGCGCACTTGAAGCACCTTCTCTTACGAACGCCGGGCGACTCATCATCGCCAACCGCCCCCTTTTCCCTTTCGCCCTTCCTAAGAAGGAAAAGGCCAAACCAAATCTAATCTCCCTCTGGTCGGCCAGCTGCCCGGTCTGTCTCGACGAACTCAAAACCTGGTCTCAGAGCCCTAAGGTCTTCGCTGATGCAGGATTGAACATACAGCTAATGAACGTCGACTCAGATGAGCAACTAGCTCTCGAGAAGCTCAATGAACTCGGTGTTTCTTTCCCGCAATGGAATCTCAAGCCAAGGGAAGTTGGAAGCATTGACGCCTTTCAGCAGGCCATCTCAGCCATCCACCTCCCACTCATGACCCCGACTAGTTTTCTTCTGGATGAGCAAGGCAGAGTCGCGGTCGTTTACCGAGGGCCGGTTACCCCACTCCAGATCGTGGAAGACTTAGCTTTACTCAACCTCAGTGAAATGGACCGGCTAGCAGCGTCCATTCCCTATCCTGGCCTCTGGTGGAAGCAACCACGCGGCGTCGATCCCAGTAAAATTGCCTTACTAATGCACGACGAAGGTTTGACCGGAGAAGCCATCACTTATCTGAATGCTGAGATTTCAGCTTCCAAAAATGGCACTGCTCCACTTCGCTCCCGTCCCGTTTTCGAACTGAATTTCAGCTTGGCTCGCCTCCATTTCAAAATTGGGGAAGAAGAAAAAGCCATTTCTGCCTATCGGCAGACTCTCGCTACCCAGCCCAATCACCTCCTATCACTCAAGGAGCTTTCCCGAATTCTATACGATCAAGGACAACACCGTGAAGCTTTCCCTGTCCTGACCCAGCTTATCAAACTTGAGCCAACTGAATCAGCAAACGTCAGCTTACTCACATTTTCGGCCATACAAATTGGAGAAGCCGAAGCAGCCCTCTCAGCCACTAAAACCGCACTCAAGTCCAAGCCTCAAGATCCTGTCTTGCTTTTCTGCGAAGGGCTCATTCACCAAGCAATGGGCAATTGGCAGGAGGCTCTCAACGCTTACCAAAAAGCGGTCCGGAAAGATTCACAACAGTTAGTCGCTCGAAATAATATCGCTTGGATTCTTTGCACCGCTCCTTCAGAGGAAATTCGAAATGCTCCCCTTGCAAAGAAGGTCATCGCCCCTCTTCTCCAAGCACCAGGGAAAGACCGAGCACTATTTCTAAGAACAGCGGCCGCCGCCCACGCCAACCTAGGTGAATTTAAAAAAGCCGAAACTCTCTGCGTTGAGGCCCTGAAAATTTCGGAGAAAACTCTCAGCTCTCAGCTCAAAAACGACCTTTCAACATACAGGATGAAGAAGCCCCTGAGATTTTGAGCCCCTAAGTCCTAAGCCATTGCCCTGTTCAATCTTTGAGCTCCTAATCCTTCCGCCTAGCCAACGGTCGGGAAAAATTGGATACGACTTGCGAAACCCAGTCAGGAAGGTTTTCTTATCCCTCAATGAAACGAGGCATTTTCTCCATCCTTTTCCTATCTCTCATCCTTGGGCACGCAGCACCATTGCAGATTGACGGGCTCAAAGTGGATTTCCAATCAAACCCCAGCGGCGTCAGCAACACCCCGCGCCTCAGCTGGAAACTCAGCTCAACCGAGCGGACCAAGAGACAAAAAAAATACCACATCCTCGCCGCTTCTTCAGCTGACAAACTCACTCCAGAAGCTGCTGACCTTTGGGATTCAAAACTTCAAAAGAGAGCATCAAAACACCTCATCACATGGGGCGGAAAACCCCTCAAAGAAGGCCAAGACGTTCATTGGAAAGTCAAAGTTCACGATGAAAAAGAGACCGAAAGCGACTGGAGTGATCCCGCAAGTTTCACCGTCGGCGGAAAAATGGAACTCCTTAAACCTGCTCGAATCTCAACTTTCGAAAGCAGCTCAGAAGCACTCAACTCCCTCTACCAAGAAAGCGTCAAAAAACTCGACGCTCAGATTGCCAAGACCTCAAAAGGCGGACTTGCCGAACTCGGCACCGGTTTAGAAGTCCACCGCTCCGCAAGAGCCATCCTTTACCATTTCGATGCCCTCCCACACCTGAACGAGTGGATTCATCAGATGGATAAGAGTCGCACGAAGGAAGGCTTCTTCCCCATCAAACCCGGCTCAAAATCTGTCGGAGCCCTGTCCTCAGAATCCGGTATCACCGTCAATCACCCCGTCTGGTGGATGGGTGGCGACCACGATCTTGTCAAAAAGCGTTGGACCCACTTCGAAAAGCACATGATCGCTCGCGAAAATGCCGACAAAGCCTTCAAAGGAACAAATTGGGGCGACCTAAAAGCCCGCGAAGGGATCCCTGCAGAATTCCTCGACCTTTGCTACCTCGGATTCACCACCCGCTTAACCCGCGAGCTCGCTCTCCCTGCGCAGCAACCCCTCAACGTCATCCGCTTTCAAGACTACGCCGCACGCATTCGGAAAAGCTTCACCCATCAATTCCTCAAAGAAGATGGTAACCTGAAAGTTGCTTCTCAAAGCGCCCACCTTCTCGCTCTTCGCAGCGCCGTCCTCAAGAAAGAGAATCAAAAAATAATCATCGATTCCCTCCTAGCTTCAATCGAAAAAGATGGACTTAAAGTCGGCCCCATCGGCGCCTACTTCCTCCCCAGCGTGCTCAGCCTCACTAACAATCAGGACAAAGCAATCGACCTCCTCACTCAGCTGACAGACGAGCAAAAAAGTTCCTTCATCGGAAACGGAGTCAGCGAGTGGCTCATGAGCTTCCTAGCCGGCATCGATGCCTCCTCCGCTGGCTTCACAAACGTCAAAATCGCGCCCCGTATCCCAAGCGGAGACAGCCTCACGTGGGTTCAAGCATCTTACGACTCAGTGGCCGGAAAAATCACGGTCCGCTGGGAGAAGCTAGAAAACGGTGGCCTAAAAGTTGATTTCTCGACTCCCCCAGGATCATTTGCCCGCATTATCCTTCCATGCACGAAGGATCAGAAAATCACTGAAAGTGGAAAGCCCCTTGCAGAGGCCCTGGGCATCGATCAAGCCTCACGTACCGACACCGTCGTCAGCTTGATCAGCCATTCAGGATCCTACTCCATCCTGATTAAATAGGCCGTATCGAAGACAACCAAGCCACCACTCCTTCCAACGCCCGAGCGCGGTGGCTCATCCCATTCTTCACTTCTTCACCGAGTTCAGCGAAGGATTGCTCGTAGCCATCGGGCGCGAACAATGGATCATAGCCGAACCCGCCGGCACCGCTTTCTCCTTCCAAAATCCGCCCTTCCACTGCTCCTGAAAAATCCGCCAAAACCTCACCCTTTCTGGCAAGGCAAATCACGCAGCGGAAACGAGCACTTCGTTCTTTTTTCCCACTCAACTCACGCAAGAGCTTCGCATTGTTCAAAGCATCATTGCCATCCTCCCCCGCATAACGGGCCGAATAGACACCAGGCTCCCCATCGAGCGCATCCACTTCGAGTCCGGAATCATCCGAAAGCACGAGCGCATCAGTAAGGGCGCTGATCGCTTCTGCCTTCAAAGCCGCATTCTCAACAAAGGTCGTGCCAGTTTCTTCCACCTCGGGAGGATCTTCAATTGCCGAAAGATCGAGCACTTCACAATCCGAGAGAATCGCCCTGATTTCCTCTACCTTATGAGCGTTCCGAGTAGCGACAATAACACGTTGTTTCACCCCCTTCGAATAGCAGGCCGAAAAAAAACTTCGACAATTTTGGAATAAAAACCCTCTGAAACACGCCTACTAACATGATGAAAACATTGAAAGCCCCCCTTTTCGCTCTCGTCGCTGCCCTTACCGTCAGCATCGCTAATGCAGGGGACTACCTCACCAACTTTGAAGCAGGAAAGAAGAAGGCCGCCGCTGAAAACAAAAACCTGCTCGTCAAATTTACCGGCTCCGATTGGTGCCCTCCATGCATCAAACTGAACAAAGATGTCTTCGCCAAGAAGAGCTTCCAAACCGGAATTGAGAAGGACTTTGTCGTCGTCGTTTTAGACTTCCCAGAAAAGAAGAAGCTCCCCGAAGACGCCGCTGCAGCGAACAAGAAAGTTGCCAAGAAATACAAAATCAATAGCTACCCTACCGTCATGTTGATGGACTCGAAGGGTAAAGTCTTTAAGTCCATGTCTGGCTACAATGGAGGTGGTGCCAAGGCTTATCTCGCCGGTATTCAGTCCTCTCTCAAAGCAAAGAGCTTCCAGTAAATTTTAACCACTCTCCCCCGATCCACTCCGGTGGGTCACGAGATATAAGCCTCGCTGTGATTTTTCGGTGCTATCACGGCGGGGCTTTCTCACGTCTCCACCCTAAGTGAGCGGACGTAATCCGATCACCGTCTCCAAGGTATGAGAACCGTTGGGATGCAAGGTCGGTTTATCAGTGCCAGCATTTGCGCATTCCACACAGACAAACTCCCGATAAGCCTTATCCGGAAGGTCGTTGATCTCTTTCGATCGCTCCTTCCACGGATTCCAAACCACCGTCGAACGCGATCCCGCCTTATCGACAAAGACCGAACGGAATCGATCAAGATCGCGGATCAGAACCGAGGACATCGATTGATAAATACGATCGACCTCACCCCTAATTTGGAGGTTCTTTTCCTGATAGATGGGCTCCTTGTCGTCACTCAGCTGATCGACGTAATGAGAACCTTTCACACCCTCCAACTGAATCCTTTCGATGTCACCAAGAGAAAGATACGTGTGCAGCGCACTACTCACCTTGTAGACTTCCTCACCCGTATTCTTCATATTCAACTTCACCCGCAACTTGTCGGCAATTCGGATCGTTGCAGTCAGCTCAAAGTCATACGGAAAGAGAGCCTTCGTTTCCTCATCAGGTAGAAGCTTAAAAACAATCGTCGCAACTTTCCCCACCAGCTCGCCGGAAACAAGCTCCCAAAAACGAGTGCGAGCAAAGCCATGTGACGGCTTCGAAGGGTCTTCTGGATGATTTCCAAACCAAGGCCAACAAATCGGAATTCCACCACGCAAAGCCGTTCCAGGAGTCATGCGAGCTTTCGGGCTCACATAAAGAACTGGAGGATGATCCGTAGGCGCCCAAGTCAAAACTTGTGCACCATGCAAGGCGATCGTCGCTGACGAAACAGGGGTTTGAACATCGATGACTGGGAATCCGGGCTCGGGCTCAGAAACGGTCAGTTCAGGAGTTGCGCTTAAAATAGCGGTGATATCTTCTATCGATTGGGACATAGGAAAAAGAGGAGGCCATCAGCTTTGCCATAGGTTCTCGGAAATGAAAACGAAAGAATCAAAGAATCTTTCATCTCAAGCGAAATCCAAAATCTATCCTTCCTTCCTGGCCAAAAGAGTCGCGACCGGAAAACCAAGTAAGATTCCAAATAGCATCCCTGTCATATGAGCCAGCGTATCCGTCCCAGGCTGACCGATTCCATTCATCGTAAAAATCATGAGCCCCGCCATCAAGGGAGCAAAGGCCCTAATCCCCTTGCGATAAGAACGAGCCCTCCAGGCCGCATCCAACCCCGATCCCACCAATAAACCGAGCGCCCCAAAAACCGCCGTTGAAGCACCCAATGAGCGAAAGGCATCTGGAAAATGAAGCCAAGCGTTTAAGAAATTTCCAAGAAAGCCACTCAGTAAAACAAGACCCCATCCGCGAAAAGGACCGAATGAATTTGCCGCAAAAACTCCAAAAATAAGCCCAAACACCGCATTCCCCATCAAATGCTCCATATCAGCATGCAGAAAAAGGGCCGTGAAAGAGCGATAAATTTCCCCTCCCCCCACCACCGCTTCCGCCGAATTCAAAAAACGCTCTGTTAGGGCTGGATCCTCCAATTGTCGGGCGAAGCAGTACAACAAAATCCCGATCCAAACCAAAGCAAGCTCAACTCCAGATCTAAAAACCGGAATGACCGCAGGCTCCGGCTTCGACTTCTGCTCCTCGTCATAAAGCCGAAATTCTTCATGAATCGCCGCCACAAAGGCTTCCTCGCCATGAATGAGATATCCCGATTCATCCACCGTGATCAGGCAATCCAAATTCATCGCAAGCACCACCAAGGCGTGCTCTTGCGCATCGGCCAGTTTTTCAAATCGAGCCACCGTTACCAAACCATAGTTTGGCGCGTCCGAAAGCTCACTCGTCGTCATCGCCAATAACCTGCACCGCAGCACCCTCAACGCAATAGGCATTCCTCTTCGAAACCTCCTCCTTCCGTCCAATACAGGTAGGAAATTAATGAAATTAGATATTGAAGGAACCCTAAACACCTTCGATATTCCTCTCACTGTTATGAAATTGCGCTTTAAATGCCCCGTTTGCACAACTCCACTCAACTCAGAAGCGATGTTCAGCTCAGGTCCTTGCCCCAGCTGCCAGAACATCCTTGAAGTCAACGTTACCATCACCGCCGAGGAACCAGCACTCACTCCTGAAATTCCAAACCGAAACATCACTTCTGAGGACCCAGCTCTCGCTTCCACCATTCCAGCCCGACGAGTCGGTAACTGGAAGTGCAGCGGAAAACCCCACGGAACCTTCGACGTACCAGTCAGTAGATAAGCCTAGGAAATCTCCAGCATGTTCCTTGGGCCTTAGTCTTTCAATTCCCGAACCCAAACGTTTCGGAAGCGCACGGGATTCCCGTGATCTTGAAGAGAAATCGGAAGCTTATCGGCGTGGGCTTTGTAATCCGTCGCGGCATGAGGTCCGCGCCAGCCCGTACCTCCACTCAAAACGGTATGATCTTGAATCAAGACCCCGTTGTGTAAGACCGTGAACGTTGCACGACGGGTCACCTTTCCCTCTTTATCAAAAAGCGGGCGATGAAAAATGATGTCGTAGCTTTGCCATTCGCCCGGCTTGCGAGCGGCATTCACCAGAGGCTTAGCACGCCCATAAAGAGCCCCCGCCTGTCCGTCGGCATAGGTCTGGTTTTCGTAACTATCGAGCACTTGCACCTCATAAGCCCCCATCAAAAAGACACCACTATTCCCCCTGCCTTGCCCCTTCCCCTGAACCTGACTGGGAGAAGCCCACTCAATGTGCAGCTGGCAAGAGCCAAACTTCGCCGCTGTCTGAAGATAGCCAGCCCGTTTCACCGACTCTAAAGCTCCATCCACCACCTTCCACTTGCTTTCGCCCCCCTTGGTGTCGGTCCAATTCTCCTTAAAAGACTTCTCGGTCCCATCGAAAAGAACAATTGCGTCCGAAGGAGCATCCGTAGCCGTGGCCCCCGGCGTCACCACTTTTGGTAAAGGCTGCTTCGTCACATCCGTCTCATGAACTTTCACCCCATCGATATACATGTAGATCGATTCCTTCCCCTTCTCATCCTTCTTGGTCTCAACCTTGATCACCGGGTTGCTCATGTCCTCCTCTGCCGGACTAGGCAGGGAAAAAACAAGAGACGAAAAGAGCGCAACGCCGAGACCAAGATAACAAGAGTTTTTCATGTTTCTAAAACTACCCACCTGTTCTCGCTCAGGTCAACTTCCGATCCTTACCCCGATCCTTCTAAGCTCCCCCATCAATCCAAGAACTTCCCCGGATTCAAAATCCCCTTCGGATCCAGCGCATCCTTCACCGTCAAATGCGTCGCAAAACCCACCTCTCCCAGCGCATCCTTGATCCAACGCTTCTTCGCCAAGCCCACCCCATGCTCACCGGTGATCACCCCATCGTTCTCTAGCACCCAAGTGAACAAAACATCCAGCGCCGCATCCGCCTTCTCCTTCACCACCGGATCATCATAATCCTCCACCATCAAGTTCGTATGGATATTCCCATCCCCCGCATGCCCAAAGCACGCCACCGGAATCCCCGTCTTCTCCTCTAAACCTGCCGCGAAATTCGCCAAGTCCACCAACTTCGACCGCGGCACCACGATATCCTCATTCAACTTCGTCAGCCCCGTCGCTCGCAACGAATAAGAAAAATCCCTCCGCAGCTGCCACACCTTCTCACAAGCCTCCGCATCACCATGCAGCTCCGTCGAAAGCGCACCGGCCCCCTCCAAAACTTCCCGTAGTTCCTCCAACTCCCCCGCCACCGCCCGCGCCCGCCCATCGATCTCTACGATCAAATGCGCCTCCCCCGCCGGCAAAGAATCCTCCCCCAAATAAGCCCGCGCCGCCTTCAGCGTAAACTGATCCGTAATCTCCAGCGCCGACGGCAAATGCCCAGCATTCAAAATCGCCTGCACCGCCCCCGCCGCATCCACAAACTCCGGAAAAGTCGCCGTCAACATCGATCGCGTCTGCGGATGCGGAATGATCCGCAGCGTCGCCTCCGTGATCACCCCCAACATCCCTTCGCTCCCCACAAACAAGTGCAGCAAATCAAAACCCGTCTTATTCTTATGACAACGTCCCCCCACCTTCAGAACCTCACCACTCGCCAAAACCACCTCTAAGCCCAACACATAATTCTTAGTCACCCCGTACTTCAAACAACGCGGCCCACCTGCATTCGTCGCCAAGTTCCCCCCGATCGAACACTCCTTCAACGAAGCCGGATCCGGCGGATAATACCACCCAATCTCGCTCGCCGCATCCTGCAGCTCCTTCAAAATCACCCCCGGCTGGGTCACCACCACCCCATCCTCTGGCGCCAGCTCCACAATCGCATTCATCCGCGCCACCGAAAGCGCAATCCCCCCCTTCACCGGCACGCATCCTCCCACATAACCAATCCCTGCCCCACGAGTCGTCACCGGAATCTCCCGCTCACTCGCAAACTTCATCACCGCCACCACATCATCCCGACACTCCGCAAAAACCACCACCTCCGGCAAATACGAAAAATTCCACCGATCCGTCCCATGCTCCTCCAAAACCTCCGCCATCGCAGAAACCTTCTCCTCACCCAAAAGCGCACGCAGTTCGTCAATCACACCCCCTCTTTCTCGCAAAACCTTCCGCTATTCAAGGATTCGATTCCTTTTGCGCTCCTCCACCTCCCAAGCGACACTCATATCATGAAGTTCGTAAAAGCAATCTTCCTCACTCCTTGTTTCCTGCTCCTTTCCTGCAATGAGAACGAGCCCACTCCCGACGAATCCAGCTCCTCATTTAGGACCGAAGACTCATTATCAAAAGGCTCCGTCGAAAGCAGCCCAAAAAGAGAAATCACCCGCTCAAACCGCACGCTTCAAAACGAGCGAGCCCAAATCACGTCCGCACAAACTGTTATGGGGCAACTCACGACAGCCTGTGAGGATTATTACGAGGAATACCAACAACTCCCTCTTGGCTCAATAACCAACTCAGACAGCGCTCAAATCACGACAACTCCCTCCACCTCTCCCCAAGTCGGCAGCCCCTTCATGGCGGCGCTCCTTGGCTTAAAGTCAGCTGAGGAAGAGAACTACAAATTGACGAGCTTCTTTTACTGCAAAATGGCCAAAGAACAAAAAGACGGACTCCACCGAATAGAAAACGCTGCCGAGCTTTTTGACCCCTGGGGAAACCCCTATCACCTCGTCCTAAACTACGACTACGATCAAGAACTCAGAGAACCCTTGGCTATCGGAAATGACATTCTATATGACCGCAAAGTCCTTATCTGGTCCACCGGGCCCGATGGCAAATCTGGGAGCGACGAGACTAACGAAGACAACATCTACAATTGGGCCAAGTCCAAATGAAGATCGCCCGAATCATCCTCTTTCCAATTCTTTTTCTCGGCTCCTTCGCCGTAGCTCTATTCTGGGCAGATCTCAAAGCCGCAAAAAACCGCGATAGATCCAGCGCCAGAG
This sequence comes from uncultured Verrucomicrobiales bacterium, assembly GCA_937928545.1. Taxonomy (GTDB): domain Bacteria; phylum Verrucomicrobiota; class Verrucomicrobiia; order Verrucomicrobiales; family Akkermansiaceae; genus SW10. Next base: position 85,482 of record CALGJQ010000036.1, on the reverse strand, counting down.
ACGCGATGAGCAAGCTCCACCTCGCCTGCGACGACTACTACGAAGAATTTCAACAACTCCCCCTCGGCAGCACTTCAAACACCGACGAGGTGCAACTCACCACCGGCAAAGGAAACAACACCCTCATGACCGCTATCTGTGCTCCCGTCAGCGCAACTGAGGAATCCTACAAATCACGTAACCTCTTCGTCTTTCACGAAGCCAAAGACGGTGAAAACGGCCTTCTCCGAAATAAAGATGGCAGCTACGCCGAACTCTTCGACCCCTGGGGCAGCCCCTACCACCTCCTCCTCGACTACGACTACAACCGCCAACTCAAAGACCCCTTAACAAGTGAAATCATCACCGACGTCAAAGTCCTCATCTGGTCCCCCGGCCCCGACAAAAAACCCGGCACCGATGACGACATCCACTCTTGGAAATAGCCCTCTCCCTCATCCATTCCCCAAAAATCCTCCGCGCCTCTTCGCCTCTGCGTGAGCCTCCCCCTCAACCAAGCCACCCCAAAATCCCTCTGCTGCTCCGCTGCTCTGCGTGAGCCCTCCCCTCATCCAAGCTCAATTGTTCATTCTGCAATCGTTCATTTGTTCATTTCCCCCCACCTCCATTTCTCCAATTAGTGATAGCATCCTCCTCTCACTTTCGTAAATTCCCTCTCACATGCGATCTCTCCTCTCTCTCCTCCTCCTAACATCCCCTCTCCTCGCCAAGGACTTTGCCAAAAGCCCCAAGCTCAAAGCGGCCGACTCCCAACGTCTTCACGAAATCTCCGCTGACATCTCCGGCACCGAAGTCATCGAACTCCACGTCCACGACCTCGGCAACAAAGCCAACGATTGGGCCTCCTGGATCGATCCCACTTTCCACACGGCCGACGGCACCAAAATCCCCGTCGCCAAAGAATTCATCAGTGACCACAAACAAGCTTGGGGAAATCTCGAAATCAACAAATCTGCGGGAGGAAAACCACTCACCATCGATGGCAAAACCTACAAAAGAGGCTTCGGAACCCACGCCGAATCCACCATCAAAATCAAAGTCCCCAAAGGCGTCGTCAAATTCACCGCCCAAGTTGGCATCGACGACGGTGGAGCCCTTCAAGGAGGCAAAACCAGCGACGCCTCCGTCCAATTCACGGTCCGCACCCCAAAAAGCGCCAAAGATCCCAACGCCCCCTGGGAATCAGATCTCCCACCCGCCAAGGTTGACCTCTCCCAATTCAAACTCCCTGCCGATCTCGAAATCACCGTCTGGGCCACCTCCCCACACCTCTACAACCCCACCAACATCGACATCGATCACGCCGGCCGCATCTGGGTCGCCGAAGGAGTCAACTACCGCCGCCACAACGGACGCCGCCCCGGCGGAGACCGCATCGCCGTCCTCCAAGATACCACTGGCGATGGCAAAGCCGACACTTCCCACACCTTTGTCCAAGAAAAAGCCCTCGTCGCCCCCCTCGGCGTCGCCGTCTTTGACAACGTCATCTACGTCTCCCAACCACCCGAACTCCTCGTCTACACCGACGTCAACCGTGACCTCAAGTTCGACCCCGCCGTCGACAAACGCGAAGTCCTCCTCACCGGCTTCAACGCCAAAAACCACGACCACTCACTCCACTCCGTCACCGCCGGACCCGATGGCAAACTCTACTTCAACAACGGAAACTGCGGTGCTGTCTTCAAAGACAACTCCGGCAAAAACTTCTACATGGGCGGCCCCTACAAAGGCGGCGGCGGTGAATGGCCCGTCGATCACCTCGCGGTTTCCGGTAAACGCTCCGACGACGGACACATCTGGACCTCCGGCTTCACCGTCCGCATGAACCCCGACGGCACCAACGCCGAAATCGTCGGCCACGGCTACCGAAACTCCTACGAACAATCACTCGACTCCTTCGGCAACGCCTTCCAAAACGACAACGACGATCCACCCGCCTGCCGCGTCTCCTACATCCTCGAATACGGCTGCGCCGGATACTTCACCCGCGACGCCCAGCAAATGTATAAAGCCGTCAAACGCCTCGGCCAAGACCACAGCCGCGCCCACTGGCGTCAAGACGACCCCGGCACCATGGACGCCGGCCACATCTACGGCGGCGGCTCACCCACCGGAGTCACCATCTATGAAAACGGAGCCCTCCCCGAGAGCTACAACGGCTCCTTCTTCTCCTGCGAACCCGGAAAAAATACCATCTTCCACTACAAGCCCGAGCCCCAAGGCGCGACCTTCAAACTCGAACAAGCCAACCTCACCACCACCAACCCCAACAAACAATACGCCGGTTCCGACTTCGTCGGCGGTGGAGCCGATGCCGACGATACCAAGATTCTCTTCCGCCCCTCCGACATCACCGTCGGCCCCGATGGCGCCCTCTACATCTCTGACTGGTATGACCCACGCGTCGGAGGCCACGGCGATCGCGATGACTCCTGCTCCGGCACCATCTACCGCATCGCCCCAAAAGGCTTCAAACCAAGCGTCCCCACCTTCGATCTCAAAACTGTCGAAGGAGCCATCACTGCCCTCAAAAGCCCTGCTATCAACACCCGCTTCCTCGGCTTCACCGCCCTCAAAGAAATGGGCGAAAAAGCCATCCCCGCCCTTCAGAAATTAGCGAGAGACCAGAACCCCTACTTCGCAGCAAGAGCCATCTGGCTCCTCGCCCCATTCGAAAGTAGCACCTATACCACCTGCGGATTGATTCTTGGAGAAGACCCCAATCCCCTAAAACGACTCACCGCCTACCGCGCTCTCAGAAGGCACTACATTGAGTCCAAGAGTCCAGAACGAATCATCGATCTCGCTCAGCACTACACAAACGATCCTGACCCAGCCCTCCGCCGCGACATCGCCCTCTCCCTCCGCGACCTCCCTGCCGAAAAGACAAAACACCTCTTCGCCAAGCTCGCCCCTCAAGTCGACCACACCGATAAAAACGCCGTCGAAGCCATCGGCCTCGGTGCCGCCAATCAGGAAAACGAAATCTGGCTCGCCATCAAAGAAGCCATGAAACCCGGTGCCCCTCACGAATGGTCTGAGCAATTTGCCAAACTCACTTGGCGCCTTTGGCCCTCCGCCGCCGTCGCCGACCTCGAAGCTCGCGCCAAGCACCCCTCGCTCACTCCCGAACAACGCGCCTTTGCTGTCGAGTCCCTCGGATTCATCGACCACAAGTCAGCAGCCCAAGCCACTCTCAATCTAGCGACCGATAGCCCCACCAAAGCCGACGCCGTCAACTGGCTCCTCCGCAATGCAAATGGCGAATGGAAAAAATACGACATCGCAGACGAACTCAAAACACGAGGCATCTACGACCCCGCAAAAATCGTCGTCACTCCCATCACCGCTCCTGAACCCGAGAAAGCAAAATTCTCCGTCGCCGACGTCCTAAAGCTCACAGGCGATCCCGCAAAAGGAAAGACCACCTCCATGCGCTGTGTCATGTGTCACGAGTTCAATGGCACCGGCGTCAACTACGGACCCAATCTCAAAGGCTGGGGTGAAGGCCAAACCCCCGACGTCATCGCTCGCTCCATTGTCAATCCCTCAGCCGACATCGCCCACGGCTACTCCGGCTCCGGCGTCGTCCTCAAAAAAGGCGGCCAAGTCCAAGGCCTTGCCATCAACGACGGCGACCCCCTCATCATGATGTCCACTGGCGGCCTCACCCAAATGATCCCCCGCAGCCGCCTCAAAGGTAAAAAACCCTACAAACTCAAACACTCCCTCATGCTCTCCGCCGACCAAATGGCCCTCACCCCCCAAGACGTCGCCGACCTCGTCGCCTTCCTAAAGGAATACAAGTAGAGCAAATCTCATCTTCTCAGGGAGCGCGGGCGTCCCGCCCGTTTCAAACGGTAAGCCCCCTCACAATCCATTGCAGATTTGACCTATTACCCCTTCTCCAGTAAACTCCCTGCAAATGGCAAAGATCATCATGGAAGGCCCCGAGTTTTTTCTCCAGCGTCGCAAGGAGAAAGAAGCCGCGCGTGCCTCCGACCAAGCACGGATCGATGCAGGTGAAGATCCTGCTAAGATTCAGGAGGAAAACTCCATCTTTCCAGAAGGGTTTTTTAAAGGTGCTAAGATCGCCAACCTCAAAGAAACCGTCGGACAGTGAGTAAAGATAAGGTCAGTATTAGGCCTTTCTTCCCTCGTATTTTTCGCTCCTCGCCGATGAACTCCAAATCGAAAACCTCACCGAGCGCCAAGTCATTAAGGAACTAAAATTCCTCATCGAAATCTGCACGAAGGACCAAGTTGTTCAGCAAATTCTCAACCAGCAGAAAACTACACTCAGAGAACTCATCCCAGTGAATCAACTCACTTCAGACCGTCACCCCACCCATTCAAAGTTCCTCAGCACTTTCAACTGAGTCCCCGAGATGCTCGAAAACCTCCTCTTGATCCAGCTCATCGCCTGCGCTGCGATGACTGGTATCATCTGGATGGTCCAAGTCGCAATCTACCCCCTCTTCGGCCGTTTAGAGGGCCAGGCCTTCGATGACTATCACACCCGCTACATGAGCCAGGTGACCTACGTCATTGCCCCCTTCATGTTTCTCGAAGCCACCACCTGCGCCGCCTGCCTCTTCCTCGGAAACTGGCTAGACCACCTCATCCCCACCCTCCTTCTCGCCACCGTCTGGGCCTCCACCGCTTTCATCCAAGTCCCCCAGCACGCCAAACTCACCCCCGAAAAAGCCCCCTCCCTCGTCCGCTCCAACTGGATCCGCACCATCGCCTGGACCACGCGCCTCATCCTACTCGCCTATTTTTATGTCACTTATTCGTAGAGTCCAAAACGACGAAGCCCAGCTCTACAAACAGCTTAGGCTTGCTGCTCTCGCCGATTCCCCGCACGCCTTCTGCGCAACTCTTGCAGAAGCCCTACTCCGCAGTAATGAGAGCTGGCAGGAACAAACAAGCTCCAGCGCAAGCGAATCAGATCGCGCCACCTTTCTCGCCTTCAAAGACAATTCCCCCATCGGTCTCGCCGCAATTTATCGAAATATAGAGTTCCCTAATACCGGTGATCTCATTCAGGTCTGGCTTCACCCAGCTCATCGAGGAACTGGAATTGCACAGAGTCTCATCAATACCCTCCTCGTTTGGGCTCGAGATAACTCATTCGAGAACATTCAAACTGAGGTTCTGAATTCAAACGAGGGACTTCTTCCTTTCTACGAGAACTTGGGATTCTTAAAAATAGGCAAAAGCTCCAACAGCCACATTCTGGAACTTTCTCTTGAAGGCTCGCTGCCCTAGAAAACAAATTGCCAAGTAACCAATTCAAGCCGAATCTCTTTTGCAAATGTCTGACTTTCTCGTGATCGGCTCTGGTGTGGCCGGACTTTCTTTCGCCATCAAAGCTGCCGAGCACGGTAGCGTAACGGTCATCACCAAAGGCAAACTCCTCGAATCAAACACCGCGTGGGCTCAAGGCGGAATTTCCGCCGTTCTTCCCGAAGGACTCCGTGATCCAGAGGACAATTGCGAGAAGCACGTCGCCGACACCCTCGATGCCGGAGCCGGACTTTGTGACGAAGAAGCGGTTCGCGTGATCATTGAAGAAGGTGCCGAGACCATCGATGAACTCGTTGAATGGGGAACCGCTTTTGACGAAGACCACGATGAACCCGAGCGCTACTCCCTCGGCAAAGAAGGCGGTCATTCCGAACGCCGTATTCTTCACGCGAAAGACACCACCGGACGTGAAATCGCCACCTCTCTCGTCGAGACTGCCAAGAAGGATAAAAACATCACTCTCCTCGAAGACCACTACGCCATCGACCTCATTACGACCGGAAAACTCGGCTCCGTGACCGATGACCGAATCCTCGGCGCCTACGTCTTGGACACCAAATCCAAACAGGTCAAAGTCATGGAATCCCCCCGCGTCATCCTCGCGACTGGAGGGTGCGGAAAGACTTACCTCTACACCACCAACCCAGATTCCGCGACTGGCGATGGCCTTGCCATGTCATGGCGTGCTGGAGCCTCGGTCGCGAATATGGAGTTCATCCAATTCCACCCCACCTGTTTCTACAACCCCGCCGCGACGGGTCCGGAAGCTCGCTCCTTCCTCGTTTCGGAAGCCGTTCGTGGCGAAGGCGCAGTCTTGATTAATGACGAAGGGCATGAGTTCGTTAATGATCACGATCCCCGAGGCTCACTTGCTCCGCGTGACATTGTCGCCCGCGCCATCGATACCGAAATTAAGCGCACCGGCGCAACCTGCGTCTATCTCGATGTCACCCCTCTCGGCGACACCTTCACCGAACGCTTTCCTTTCATCCACAAAACCCTTCTCGAGTTCGGCCACAACGCGCTCAAAAAGCCCATCCCCGTGGTCCCGGCTGCTCACTACCAATGCGGTGGCGTCGTCACCGACCTTCACGGAAAAACCTCCATCCGTGGACTCTATGCGGTCGGCGAAGTTGCCTGCACCGGCCTACATGGCGCCAATCGTCTCGCTTCCAATAGCCTGCTCGAAGGCAACGTCATGGCCCGCCGCGCCCTTGCCGAAATCATGCGCCTCTACCCTCCCGGAAAGGAGATCCCTTCCCCTCCAGCCATCCCCGACTGGGAAAGTGGTAACGCCGCGCCCCCCGATGAACTGGTCAACATCTACCATGCCTGGGATGAACTCCGCCGCACTATGCAGGATTACGTTTCCATCGTCCGAACCGATAACCGCCTCCGCCGCGCTGGGTACCGTTTAAAAAACCTCCGCCGTGAGGTGAAGGAATTCTACTGGGGCTACACCCTAACCCCCGACATCCTCGAACTCCGCAACCTCGTCGCGACCGCCTCTATCATCGTGGACTCCGCACTTTTGCGCAAAGAATCGCGTGGCTCACATCACACCCTCGACTACCCGAGTCGCGAGGAACGCTTTGATCAAGACACCGTCCTCCGTCGCTTTTAGAAGATCTCTAAAAAGCTAAAGCGGAACCGCCGCCTCTCGGTCAGACTCTTCACCATCAAAGAAGAATCCAGTCGCTGCAATCAACAGGTTTATCACGATCCACAGCTGCAGAAAAAGCGGGCCATCAATGAACCAGAAGTCAAAAAATGAGTCCCAAAAATCGGGCATGGTTCCAAAAGAAAAGATAAACGGCAAAATAAGAGTCCAAGCTAAATGATGCCCAAACGAGAGCATCCAGAATCGTTGAACTGAGAAGATCGGGAACCTTCCAACTTTCCACCTGAAACGATACCCGAGCCAGATGAATATCCCCGTCAGACCACAGACACAGGCCGCTACACTCAAAATAACATCGTCAGCCTGATAGTTATATTCCGGCTGAAAAATTCCCGCAGGTGTGATGACCATGCTCATAACTGGCAAACTCCAAGGAATCCCCAGAAAGAACATGAATGCCATGAACCTTCTCACTCTATCGTAAAACGCGCTCTGCGTTTCTTGAGCTAAAGCTGATACTCCCCATCCTCATCCGTGCCGTACCATCCCAGCTCTCGGAAAGCAGTGATAATCGGGATCTCAAGATGATCATCTTCGCCCTCGGCAAACTCCACCGTCGCGGAGCGCGTCATCCCACGCTCAGAAGCAATGCTGATGACCGTCTTGTTTGGTGGGAGGTTAATCCAGTCACCCCAATCTTTCTTATCATGCTGCGGCTCCAAGCCAGCTGATTGCAAAGCTGAGACCACTTGTTTGATTGAAGAGGCTTTTTCGGTTTCGGGCAAATGTAGAACAGTTTCCATGGACAACGTGTGTGCTGAGAGAAGCTTCGCCGATGGATGGGGGCGCGCGCAAGAGCGAAAGAGAAACTTTCTAAACTTTTATCCAAGACCCCGCATGATGGCTCTCCCAAGATTTTGCCGCCAAAGCCACGCCCTTTGCTCCTTCACGCAGCGTCCATGGAAAAGCCTCATCACGCGCCACGTGCTTTAAGAAGATTTCCCACTGAATCTTAAAGGCGTTGTCGCAAGGGCCCGGATCAACCACCTCCCAATCCGCGTAGTAGTCAATCGGACTATCAACATCAGGATTCCAAACCGGGCGAGGGGTCTTATCGGCACTCTGAGCCCAGCACTTCCGAAGCCCCACAATCGCACTCCCCTTCGTTCCATCCACCTGCATCGTCAGGAGATCATCACGGCGCACACGCACATCCCATGACGAGTTAAATTGGCAAAGCACTCCAGTCTCAGTTTTGAAAAGCGCATAAGCCGAGTCATCTGCCGTGCAGGCATAAGCTTTACCATCTTCATCGATCCGCTCCGGAAGATGCGTCGCAGCATGCGTGAAGACCTCCGTGATCTCCCCGAAAAGATTATCGATCACATAACGCCAATGGCAGTGCATATCGATGATGATCCCGCCACCATCTTCCTCGCGGTAGTTCCAGCTCGGACGCTGAGCAGGTTGAGCCTCGTCATGACCGGAGAAAACCCAGTACCCAAACTCTCCACGCACGGAGAGGATTTCTCCAAAGAAGCCCTCTTCCTTCAACTTCCGAAAAGCAACAATCCCAGGAAGCCACAGCTTATCCTGCACCGTGCCATTTTTCACCCCAGCAGCCTCCGCGACCTCCGCAATGCGGAAGGCCTCAGCCGGATCCACCGCCGTGGGCTTCTCACAGTAAATGTGCTTCCCCGCCGCAATCGCACGCTCCAGAAAAGCAACTCGATAAGGTGTCCCAGACGCATCAAAAAATACCGAATAGGAATCATCCGCCAAAACAGCATCAAGATCGGTCGAGTATTTCTCCACCCCATATTCCTCCGCGAGCGCTTTCAACTTCTCCTCATTACGGCCCGTCAAAATCGGGTCAGGCATCAAGCAAGTTCCATCCTCCAAACGCACGCCCCCTTGCTCACGGATCGCAAGAATGGAGCGGACAAGGTGCTGATTCGTTCCCATGCGTCCCGTGACGCCGTTCATGATAATTCCGATTCTCTCGGTCGTTTCTGTGCTCATTATTTTCGGTAAATTTTGTCGTAGGCGGTCAGGATCTCATCCAGAAATTCTCCCTGATCCCGCTCCCACCATTTCGAAGAAAAGATCTCCACCTCACGCAGTCCCTCAAAGCCAGCCCCCATCATCATCTCATCGATACCCACTAGATCCGCACAGCCCTCTCCCATGATCCCACGATCCAATAGAAGGTCGCTTTGATCCGGCTTAAAGTCGCAGATGTGATAGGTATCGAGCCAACCGCCCGCAGCACACCGCTCGATCTGCTCCGCCAGATCGTGCTCCCACCAAACGTGATACACATCGAGCGCAATCCCCACATTCGTATGATTCAGTTCTTCGCAAAGATCATTGGCCACCTTGAGCGAGGAAATCCCCGATCGATCCCCCGCATAAACCGGATGCAGAGGCTCCACCAAAAGACGCACCCCATGGCGCTCCGCTTCATCGGCCAGCTCCCCAATTCCGTCACGGATCTGTTCGTAATTTTGACGAGGCGTCTGACCCACCGTCGCGCCGCAAACGAGGACCAAGGACGGCAGTTCCAAAATCTCAGCCTCTCGAATCGCTTGCCGATTCACCTCCAAGGCATCACGCCTCTCTTTCTCAGTCTTCCCCGTAAAAAATCCTCCTCGCACCAGCGAGACCCCTTTCAAGCCAGCATCCTTAACCTGCTGCGCAACCGCACACAAATCCTCCCCCTCAAGCGTCTCACGCCAAATTGAAATCCCCCCAATTCCCCGCCGCACGTAACCCTCGATACATTCATCAATCGACCACGGCTTGGTCGTAAAAGTGTGTACTGCAAGTTCTTGGTAGCTCATCGCTTTTAAGTTGTTTCCCCGATCAAAATCCGCCCTTTCACAAGAAGCACATTCTTTGCCTTCTCCTTCTTAACAATTTCAGACTGAAGTGAACGTCCCACTTCCTTCGCCAAAGTTTTGATCGAGAGATCCACACTCGTCAGTCGAGGATAGGTAATCTCGTGAACTGGACCTCGGTCACAGCCAGTCACTCGCACATCTTCAGGGATGCGTAAATCCAGCGTCCGGATCTGCTGCGTTAAAATAATTCCCACCACATCATTCACCCCCACAAAAGTGCGCACCCCTCGATCGTAAAGCTCCTTGACCGCTTCACGCGTCAGATCCTTCGGCGTTGCCGCGGTCCATGAATCACGGTCTAGATCGAAGTCGATTCCTCTATCCTCACAACCTTCCGCAAAGCCTTGAAGCCGGGCTCGCAAGACATCGTCGATCCCACTGTAACTCACAAAACAACAATTCCCCGTCACTCCCCGGTCAGCCAGATGGCACGCCATCTTATAAAGCGCATCACGATGATCACTCACCACTTGCCTCACCCCTCGGACAATCCGATTCAAAACCACACAGGATGCTCCTCGCTCCTCAATCTCCGTCAAAACCTCCGATGAGGGTCGATGAAACGCAAAAACAAAAGCATCCACTTCTCCTCCCTTTTTATGAGGAAAAGGACGGTAGTCACTCCGGTTAGTCTCCACGATCACATTTGCCACCGACGGCTTCAATCCTTCCCGCAAACCAACAAGGAGATTTCGAAAACTGTAAAAAAGTTGCGTACTCGTTTGATCTACCGAAGGAAGCACCACCTTCACCGTCAAAATCGAACGATCAGCATGACGCTTCTGGGTCTTCCGAACGTAACCCAATTCATCAGCCACTTGCTCCACCTTCGCTCGAACCTGACTTCCGATCAAAGAAGATCCTCCAAGAGCACGTGAAACCGTCGCCTTAGAGACTCCCACTCTCTCAGCCACCTCAGACATCGTCACTCCCTTTTTAGATTCAGCCATGTCGCTTAATAACCAAGCCTCTCAACGCAATCACTCATAATCTCACTCTCCCAATCCGGACGACGAGGACACTGCGGATGCGGCTCACTTGAGGGAATACGACCCAGAAGATGCTGAAAGACCGCGCAGCTATGCTTGTAAGCCGGCACCGCATCACGGAACGCGACGTTCCCAAGATACTGCAGCGCATCATTTAGCTCATAATAATCTTCACTCCCTTCCGCCCACAAACGGTCCCGCTCCGCAAACTTCTCGGGACAAAAAGCCGCCAGACCTAAAAGGTAATCCGAGCCATACTCGATCATATCGATCCCAAGATCGTTCCCAGTATAAATCCTAAAATCCGGACGCAGCTCATCGCGCAAGGCAAGACGCTTCAGCTCTTCCCCTCGGCTCAACGATGAGTGCTTCATCCCCTTCATCGCAGGAATCTCCATCAAACCACGGACTATTTCCTCAGAGTAAATCATCCCATTCGGAGCAAACATTTTTCCCAGCTCAAAACCCAAGACCGATTCATACGGCTCACAAATCTTTTGGTAAAGATCCACAATCTCACCCGGCGACCAATCATGAAAACGCGTCGTCTGAAAGACAATCGGCGTTCCCCCTACTTCCGCAATCGCATCCGCTCCTCTTCGATAAAGATCCAATAGATCACCCTCAAAGCCCTCCACATAAACTCCCGCAACAAAGGGACGATCAGGTCCCAAAGCTTCGCGCGTCCAATCCAAAACATCCTTCCTTTCCTCATCGGTCAAATAGTTTGCATAGCCCGTGTCCATATTGACCGCACACTTCAATCCCGCCTCTTCAGTCCGACGCACTGCATCCTGATAGGCCTCCTTAGCGATCTTTCCATCCTCTTCAAAAGGCAAAAGACACGCCGCCATCCCCTCGGGCTTACGGCCTAGTTTTCTCTGCTGATCTCGCGCTTGAATACTCACAAAGACAGCCCTAATTGCACGCAACAATTATTCAAGGGAAAATACAAACATCTATCCCATCGGATAAAGAATCTTTTTGCTGACTTGATCGATTTTCGAAAGCGTTCCCTCCTCCAACACAAGCCCCGCGGCCTTCAAAATCGGCGCCATTTGCTCCACCGATCTCACCCCCACGATCGTCGAAGCGACATAATCATGCTGCTTGCTCCAAGCCGTCGCCAGCGTCGTCACATCCAGATCCAACTCCTTCGCAATCTCACCAAAGGCCTTCGTCGAAGCAATCGTCCCCTCATTCACAAAACGCGTCGCCATCGCTCGCTGACGCATTCCCCCCGTCTTAAGATACTCCGAAAACCGCGCCCCATCCGGAACCCCCTCATTATACTTCCCCGTCAGCACCCCTCCAGCCAGCGGACTATAGGGCAATAAACTCACCTTCTCCCTTCGCAGACACTCCGCCAACTCATGCTCATCCCTCCGATTATTCAGCGAAAAATTATTCTGCACAGTATCAATCCTCGTCAACCCCTCCACCTCGCTCGTCCACAAACTCTTCATCACCCCATAAGAATTATCATTACTCAACCCAATCGTCCGCACCTTCCCCTCCCTCACAAACTCGTCCAAAACCTCCAGCGTATCCGCCGCTCGCATCCCGTGATCCGGCCAGTGAATCTGATAAAGATCCAAATAATCCGTCCCTAATCTCTTCAAGCTCCCCTCCAGCGCTTTCCGCAAATGCACTCGATCCAGCGCCGCCTTACCATGACGAACCGGCGGGCAAAACCACCCATGCGCCGCACCCGCTATCTTACTCGCGATAATCACCGACTCCCTCGGCTTCCCTTTCAACCACTCCCCCACCCACTTCTCCGTCAAGCCCGCCAGCTCCTCCGTCGGCGGCACCGGATACACCTCCGCCGTATCAAAAAAATCAATCCCCGCCTCCACCGACTCATCCATGATCCTAAAACTCTCCGCCTTCTCCGCCTGAGTTCCAAACGTCATCGTCCCCATGCAAATCTCACTCACCACGATCCCGCTTGTTCCCAGTCGTCTCTTTTCCATAAGTCAAAAATCTCCCATCCCTCCTTTCGAAGCAAGCTCAACCAGCCCGGCTCCCCTCAACGTTCCGTGTCAACCGCGTATTCCGTGGTTCACCTCCCCCTACCTTGATCGCCCTCTCTCCACCCCCATCTGCGCCTTAAGCCAATCCCCTAAATCGCTCAAACGAGCATAGTTGCCACGATCTCCATATCCCGGATTACCTCCGTTCGATGCCGTAGAAGCCACCCCCGCCAACTTCCAACCTCCCTTCGTCTCCACAAAAATCGGCGAGCCACTATCGAATCTCGAAATCGTCGCCTCATCTTTTTCCACCGTCTCATCCTCCGGCTTACTCAGGCTAATCGAGATCTTCCCTCCCCGCATTCCATCCACTCGGTTGTGCCCTGCATGAAATGTCCCACCTTCTTTCGCACTCCCAGTCGGACCCGCAATTCCAAACCCACCAATCCAAACCCTCTGCCCCTTCTCAATCTTCCCTTCAAAAAAACTCAGCACCTTAGTCTTCGGAATTTTCCGATCCACCTTCAACAAAGCAAAATCCCCCTTCTCCGGAAAGATCACCTTCTCAACCTTATAGCTCTTCTCCCCTAAAGACGGAAAACTCACCGACATCCCCACCTTCGACCACTGATCCGTCCCATGACGGCAAGTCAAAACCCACTCACCTCCCAAAGCCACACACGAGGCCCCAAAAACCTTCAAGACCGAAAAGTGCACCTTCCCCACCTGCTTCATCTCCCCCTTCGCCTCATTCGGCGCCTCAGAAAGATCAGCTCTCCACACAATCGCATCCAGAGATCCCCCCCCCATAAAACAGCAACAAAAAATCAACCTTAACATCGCGGCACCTCCAAACCATTCAGAACCCCAAACACCATAGAATACGCATGCATCATTATTCCCCAAACTCTCAATCATCCCCCCAGAAAGCAATCCCCCATTCTAATACGGAGCTTGGGCTTTAGCCCGAGTCCCCCCCAACCCAAGACCCCCAACCCAAGACCCCTCAACCACACCCCTCCTGCTCAGCTGCCTTACGAAAGATCAACCCTCAGCCAAGCACTCAAATTCCAACATTGAACCTTCATCCTTCACCCCTCACCCTCTCCCCATGGCCGACACCATCCGCGTAGGCACAGGCTGCCTTAACCAAATCCCTCTCGACTGGAGCGGCAATCGCCGCCGCATCCTCGAAGCCATCTCCCAAGCACGCAGCGCAGAGGTCTCAGTCCTCTGCCTCCCCGAGCTCGCCATCACCGGATACGGTTGTGAAGACCACTTCCTCTCTCACGAAGTCGCCACCCGCGCCTGGGCCAGCCTCCTCGAAATCGCCCCTCAGACCCAAGGCATGATCGTCGCCGTCGGCCTCCCCATCTGGGTCAAAAACGCGGTGTATAACTCCGTCGCCCTCCTCGTCGACGGACAAATCGCCGGCCTCGTCGCCAAACAAAATCTCGCTGGCGACGGTCTCCACTACGAACCCCGCTGGTTCAAAGCCTGGCCCGAGGGCATTGTCATCGCCGAAGACTTCGACGGCGAAACCCTCCCCACCGGCGACCTCATTTTTAACCTCGATGGCATCCGTATCGCCCTCGAAGTCTGCGAAGACGCTTGGGTCGCCGATCGCCCCGGCCGCCACTTCTCCGGCTCCGGAGTCGACATCATCCTCAACCCCTCCGCCTCCCACTTCGCCTTCGGCAAACAAGAAGTCCGCGAGCAATTCGTCATCGAAGGCTCCCGCGCTTTCGGCGTCGCCTACGTCTACGCCAACCTCCTCGGAAACGAATCCGGCCGCGCCATCTTCGACGGCGGAGGCCTCATCGCCGACCACGGAAAAATCACCGCCGAGGGCCGCCGCTTCTCTTTTGAAGAAGTCACCCTCGCCGTCAAATCGGTCGATATCGAACGCAACCGCCTCCACCAAGCCCGCACCGCCAGCCGCCGTGTCGACGTCGAAGGCCGCCCCGAAATCGAACTCTTCTTCGACTGGCCCCAAGTCACCCGCCGCGATGGCCACGAGTCCGTCGCCCCCATGTCCAAGGAAGAAGAATTCACCCGCGCCATGGCCCTCGCCTACTTCGACTACATGCGTAAAAGCTGGTCAAATGGCTTCGTCGTCTCCCTCAGCGGAGGCGCAGATTCCGCCGCCGTCGCCAGCTTCGCCAAAATCATGATCGACCTCGCCACCGACGAGCTCGGCACCGAAGCCACCCGCCAACGACTCTCTTACCTTAAGCTCCCCAAGTCCAAAGCCACTTGGATGAAGAAGCTCCTCTTCTGCGCATACCAAGGCACTAAAAACAGTGGCGAAGTCACCCGCACCGCCGCTCAAAAAGTCGCGGAAATGCTCGAGTGCGACTACGCCGAATGGGAAGTCGACAACCTCGTCGAAGGCTACGAAAGCACCATCGAAAAAGTCCTCAAACGCCAACTCAGCTGGGAAAAAGACGACCTCACCCGCCAAAACATCCAAGCCCGCGTCCGCGCCCCCGGCATCTGGATGTTCGCCAACATTCGCAACGCCCTCCTCCTCTCCACCAGCAACCGCTCCGAAGCAGCCGTCGGCTACGCCACCATGGATGGCGACACCAGCGGCGGCGTCAGCCCCATCGCCGGCATTGATAAAGACTACCTCCGCTCATGGCTCCGCTGGATGGAAACTGATGGCCTCGAAGAAACCGGCCCTTACACCAACCTCAGCTTCATCAATAAGCAACAACCCACCGCCGAACTCCGCCCCAAAGCGGACAAGCAAACCGACGAAGGCGACCTCATGCCCTACGACGTCCTCGACACCATCGAGCGCGCCGCGATCCGCGACAAAAAAGGCCCCAGGGCCGCCATGGAATTCGCCCTCCGCCACCATCCCGACCACAGCAAGAAGGACATGAAAGCTTGGACCATCAAATTCTTCAAACTCTGGTCCCGCAACCAATGGAAGCGCGAACGC
This sequence comes from uncultured Verrucomicrobiales bacterium, assembly GCA_937928545.1. Lineage (GTDB taxonomy): Bacteria > Verrucomicrobiota > Verrucomicrobiia > Verrucomicrobiales > Akkermansiaceae > SW10. Next base: position 69,733 of record CALGJQ010000036.1, on the reverse strand, counting down.
TACGCCGTCTCCTTCCACGTCGACGACCTCAACCTCGACCCAAAATCCTGGTGCCGCTTCCCCATCCTCTCCTCCGGCTTCGCCGAAGAACTGGCCGAACTTTAACATAGCAAACCTAACTAGAACCCGAGCTTCCTTGGATCGGTGAAAATCCATTTTCATCAGGAGGAAACGAAAATTTACAATCAAATCCCCATGGTTAAACCAGCGACAATAGCGTTCGCATTTCGACTTGTTGACTTGAATCAACTCACTTTTTACAGAATGATTGACACGCAGAATAATAACTGTTCTTTTGATTAGTAATGATGAACGAGCGTCCAATTGCTGTCGATCTTTTTTCAGGTGCTGGTGGAATGAGCTTGGGTTTTGAACAGGCTGGATTCGACGTTGTAGCAGCTGTCGAAATTGATCCAGTCCATGCAGCGATTCATAAGTTCAATTTCCCCGACTGTGTCGTTCTCCCGAAGTCCGTACAAGACATCACCGGAGACCAAATCCGAGAAGCTGCAAAGATACAACAAAAGCCCGTCGATGTAGTCTTTGGAGGAGCTCCCTGCCAAGGATTTTCATTGATTGGTCAACGAGCCTTCGACGATCCACGTAATTCACTCGTGCGAGATTTTGTCCGTATCGTCAACGAGCTAGACGCTTCCTATTTTATTTTCGAAAATGTCAAAGGTCTTACCGTCGGGAAGCACCGCCAATTTCTTGAGGAGCTCATTGGGGAATTCGAGCAGAGCGGTTATGAGGTTCGTCAAAAATGGCAGGTTCTTAATGCCGCTTCTTATGGTGTCCCCCAAGACCGCCAGCGACTATTCCTGCTAGGATCAAAAAAAGGCCTCACTGTTCCCATCTACCCAGAACAAATCACCACAAAATCAGGGAAAAAATCCGAGCTACTTCTCCCAACTGGCCCCTCTTGCTCGGAAGCAATCGGAGACCTCCCCAATGCCGATGATTTTCAAGAGCTGCTTGAGTCTGACGAAGTGAATGTAAAAGTAGGTAATTCAACTTCTGCCTACTCGAAAGAGATGCGCTGTGAAACGGCCAGTTCTTGGCATTGGGGCTATAAAAGAAAATGGAACCCAGATATTCTTACCTCAAGTTATCGAACCCAACATTCCGACATTTCAAAAAATCGTTTTTCTGAAACTCAACCCGGCTCGGTAGAACCCATCTCACGATTTTTCAAACTGTCACCAAACGGAGTATCGAATACCCTACGGGCAGGGACAGACGCGGCACGCGGCGCTTTCACTAGCCCTCGCCCCATCCACTACGCAAATGACCGTTGCATCACTGTCCGTGAGATGGCACGACTACACGGATTTCCTGACTGGTTCCGCTTTCATCGCACAAAATGGCATGGGGCACGCCAGATCGGAAACGCAGTCCCTCCACCGCTCGCTCGGGCTGTCGCGTTACAAGTGATCCAAGCGATGAATTTGCAGATATCAAAACCCCGTCGCACCCTGCCACTTGGGGACCCAAATCTCCTTAAAATGGACCTGAGTCAGGCTTCTAAGTATTGGGGAATTCCTACACCAGTCTCCAAGCGAGATCGTAAAAGTGGAGCAAAAAAGCGAACTCAAGCTCAGACTGAAGCAGAGAGACTCAAACTCATCTCCAAGTAAGCGATGCCTCCCAATATCCCGCCGCTAAATCGATATCAGAAAATTGTCGAAGAAATCTTTTTTTCGAAATTCAAAAAAGGACAAACCAACGTCCCCTTTATTCGACCTGACTTGGCAACAGCCGCAAAGAAGCTCAAAATATCCCTTCCGAAGAATCTTGGTGATGTGATCTACTCCTTTCGGTATCGAAACAATCTGCCTGATTCTATTCTGGCAACCCAACCAAAGGGAATGGAGTGGATTATTGAAGGTGGTGGTTCCGCCAAATACCTCTTCAAGCTCGTGAAAATCAGTAGAATTCTTCCGAATCCAAACCTGATTGCAATCAAGATTCCCGACTCCACTCCGGAAATCATTTCCGCCTATTCTCTTACAGATGAGCAAGCACTGCTTGCCAAGGTCCGATATAATCGGCTACTTGATATTTTCTTGGGAATTGCAGCATATTCTCTGCAGAACCATCTCCGCACCTCGGTCAAAGGAACCGGACAAGTTGAGATCGATGAAGTTTACGTCGGCGTAGACCGAAATGGCTGCCAATACATCATCCCAGTCCAAGCAAAAGGGGGTTCAGATCAACTCTCCGTCGTGCAAACCCAGCAAGATCTTCGCTGTTGCGCCGAGAAGTTTCCAGACCTTGTCTGTAGAGCTATCTCCACACAGTTCATCACCGAAAATCTCATCGCTGTATTCGAACTAGATGTCGCTGATGATCAGGTCCAAATCGTGGATGAAAAACATTATTGCCTCGTCCCTGCGTCTGATATTTCAGGAGTTGACCTCAAAAAATATTCACGCCGATCTGTCTAATATCGATTCGTCAAATCCTGGTGCCTCTTCACCATATTTCATTTCTGATAAACTCGTTCGATGAGTAATTGGTGCAATTTCTCTTCATCGGCTTCACGATGGTCGAGACGCAGGCCCGCTTTGATCGCTTGGCAAGACAATCTAAAAAGACGTGGACCATCCAACATCTTCTCTTCCATTGACGCCTCTCGTGCTCGCTCGATCTTACGAGCGTCAATCGAGCAAATAAGTTCTTTTGTGCCTTCCACAGCGTTAAGATAACACAAATGTTGGGAATCCAAAGCCTCCGCTTCAGGTGCCCAGACTCATTACTGGCATTGCTGAAATATTGATGTCACCTTAGATCCCCTTCAACCGTCATGACCAAATTCCTCCTCCCCTTCCTCCTGCTCCCTCTCACCGCAAAGGAACCCAAATCCCAACCACTCTCCCTTTCAAAACCCGAGACCCTTGGCATGTCCTCTGAGGCTCTCGCAAAAATCGACCCCGCCGTCGAAAAGCTCATCGAGACCAAACGCCTCGCCGGAGCCTCCGTCATCGTCCTCCGCAAAGGCCAAATCGTTTACCAAAAACAATTCGGCCTCGCGAATCGCGCCGAAAAGAAGCCCATCACAAAAGACACCCTCTTCCGCATCTACTCCATGACCAAAGGCATCACCTCGGCCGCTGCCATGATGCTTCACGAAGAAGGAAAGCTCGACCTAGATGACCCCATCTCAAAACACCTTCCCGAACTCAAAAACCTCACCGTCTGGCAAAAAAACGGCGACCCGATCCCCGCTGACCCCGCCCCCACCGTTCGAGACCTCCTCCGCCACACCGCCGGATTTTCCTACGGCTGGTCACCCCACCCCATCGATGCCCTTTACCAAAAGGCCCAACCTCTCGCCCGTAACAAAACCCTCGCCGAGATGACCACTGCCATCTCCACCACCCCTCTTCTTTACCAACCCGGCACCCAGTGGGTCTACGGCATCAACACCGACCTCCTCGCCCGCGTCGTCGAAGTCGCCTCCGGTCAGCCCTTCGATCAATTCCTCCAGACCCGCTTCTTCAAGCCCCTCGGCATGCCCGACACCGCCTTCCACGTCCCCGCCGAAAAATCCTCTCGCCTCTCCGATGTCTTCGGCGGAAAAGCAGGATTCCTCGTCACCGTAGAACCCGCAAAAAGTTCCCAGTTCCTCCAGAAACCCGCCCACCTCTCCGGCGGCGGCGGACTCGTCTCCACCATCAATGACTACGCCCGCTTCCTCCAAATGATCGCCAACCGCGGCACCTTCCAAGGCAAACGCTACCTCAAAGAAAAGTCCGTCAAACTCATGACCACCAACCAACTTTCCGATGCCATCCCCGCCATTTCCTTTGGCGAAGAAGTCCGTCACGGCGTCGGCTTCGGACTCGGTTTCAACGTCCGTATTTCCGAAGACAAACGCTGGGACCCCCATGCTCCCATCGGCGAATACGGCTGGGGCGGCATGGCTTCCACCCACTACTGGATCTCCCCAAAACACGACCTCGTCGTCGTCACCATGGAGCAAACTCTCCCCTACAACTGGAACCTCGAAAAAACTCTCAAGCCCATCATCTACAAGGCCATCAAAACAAAGTAAAAGGCTCCTCCTTCTTGTTCTCCCAAACTCCTCCCATTCGTGCCAAGCTTTCCCCCGCATGGACTCCGTACCCTTCACTGATTTGGCCACCCGCCTCGATGGTGAACTGCACACTGACTCCCTCATGCGTGGCATCTACGCCACTGATGCCTCGGCCTACCAAGAAACCCCGCAAGCCGTCGCCATCCCCAAGTCCGAAGCCGACCTCATCGAGCTCATCCGCTTCGCCTCCCAACACAAAATCGGCATCATCCCCCGCACCGCCGGCACCTCTCTCGCAGGCCAAGTCGTCGGTAATGGCATCATCGTCGATGTTTCAAAGCACTTCACCGAGATCCTCGAAATCAACGCCGCAGAAAACTCCGTGCGCGTCCAACCAGGCGTCATTCGCAACGAACTCAACCGCGCCCTCCTCCCTCACGACCTCCTCTTCGGCCCCGAGACCTCCACCCAAAATCGCGCCATGCTCGGCGGCATGCTTGGCAACAATTCCTGTGGCTCCAACTCCATCAAATACGGCAGCGTCCGCGACCACGTCCTCGAAGTCACCGCCATCCTAGCCGATGGATCAAAAGCGACCTTCGCTCCCCTTTCTGCCGAAGAATTCACCGCCAAATGCCAAGGCCCCGACACCCTCGAAACCCGCCTCTACCGCGAAATTCACGCCCTTCTTTCTCCACCCGAAGTCCGCGCCGAGATCACCCGCGAATTCCCAAAACCCTCCATCCCCCGCCGCAACACCGGCTACGCCCTCGATCTTCTTTCCGACGCCTCCTGCTTCGATCCCAGCAGCCAAAAGCCCTTCCACTTCGGCAAGCTCATCGCAGGAAGCGAAGGCACCCTCTGCTTCATCACCGAGATCAAACTCCACTGCAACCCACTCCCGCCACCCGTCACCGGCCTCCAATGCGCGCAGTTCGAAAACGTCGACCAAGCCCTCCGCGCCACCCAAATCGCGATCCGCCACGATCCCTTCGCGGTTGAGCTCATCGACCACTACATCCTCGATTGCACCAAGCGCAGTCTCGAGCACTCCGCCAACCGCTTCTTCCTCGAAGGCGAGCCCGGCGCGGTCCTCGTCACCGAGATTCGCGGCCAATCGCAGGAAGAAGTCCTCGCCGTCACCGACCGCCTCGAATCCGAAATGCGCGCCGCCGGATTCGGCTACGCCTACCCCGTCCTCTTCGGCCCTGACACCGAAAAAATCTGGGATCTCCGCAAAGCCGGCCTCGGCCTCATGTCCAACATGCCCGGCGACGCCAAACCCGCTCCCGTCGTCGAAGACACCGCCGTCGATGTCGCCGACCTCCCCGAATACATCGCCGAGTTCAACAGCCAGCTCAAAGAACGTTTCAACCTCGAATGCGTCCACTACGCCCACGCTGGCTCAGGCGAAATCCACCTTCGCCCCATCCTCAACCTAAAAACTGCGGAGGGCCTTCATCAATTCCGCGAAGTCGCCAAAACCATCGCCACCCTCGTTAAAAAATACCGAGGCTCCCTCTCCGGCGAACACGGCGACGGACGCCTCCGCGGAGAATTCCTCGCCCAAATGATCGGCGAAAAAAACTACCGCCTCGTCGAACAAGTCAAAGGCACCTGGGATCCCGACAACATCTTTAACCCCGGAAAAATCGTCGACACCCCGCCGATGAACACTCACCTCCGCAACGACCTCGAAGCGAAGCCCGCCAAGGTAGAAACCATCTTCGACTGGTCCGCCACCCAAGGCATTCTCGGCGCGGCGGAAATGTGCAACGGCTCCGGCGACTGCCGAAAAATCCACCTCGCAGGCGGCACGATGTGTCCCAGCTACATGGCCACGCGGAATGAAAAAGACAGCACCCGCGCCCGCGCCAATACCCTCCGCAACGTCATCACCAACTCGCGCGAGCAACATCCCCTCGCCAACGAAGAGCTACGCGAAGTCCTCGACCTCTGTCTCTCTTGTAAGGGTTGCAAAAAGGAATGCCCCTCCACCATCGACATGGCCAAAATGAAGGCCGAATTCCAACAACAGGACTACGATGCCAACGGCGCTCCTCTCCGTTCAAAACTCATCGCCAACTTCACCCGCAGCCAAAGCCTCGCCTCCCGCGTGCCTTGGGCTTGGAACTTCCTCTTCGGCACCCCCCTCCTCCGACGCAGCTTCAACAAACTCACCGGCTTCCACCCTCAACGTACGATTCCCCTCGTACAAAAACAAACCCTCGCCAAGTGGTTCAAAAGCCACAAACCTCATCCCAATGCAGGAACCCTAAGCAAGGTCCACCTCTTCAACGACGAGTTCACCAACTACCACGACTGCTCCGCCGGCATCGCAACCGTCGAACTTCTCGAACAACTCGGCTACTCCGTCGAGATCCCCGAGCACCTCGAAAGCGCCCGCACTTGGCTCTCCAAAGGCTTCCTCCGCAAGGCCAAGGCAATCATCCACGAGAACCTCCGCCTCCTCTCCGACAAGATCACTGAAGACAGCCCCCTCATCGGCATCGAGCCCTCCGCCATCCTCACCTTCCGAGACGAAGCCCTCGACCTCTGCTCCGACAAGCGAGCGAAAAACCTCTCCAAAAACTGCCTCATGCTTGAGGAATTCCTCACTCGCGAAGCCGCCGCCGGTCGCATCACCTCCGCCTCCTTCACCAGCGAAAGCAAAACCGTCCACCTCCACGGCCACTGTTTTCAAAAAGCGCTCGCTGGCACCTCCGCCTCTGAAACCGCCCTCGCCCTCCCACAAAACTACCAAGTCAAAGTCATCCCCAGCGGTTGCTGCGGCATGGCCGGATCCTTCGGCTACGAAAAGGAACACTTCGAAATCTCCAATCAAATCGGCGAACTCGTTCTCCTTCCCGCCGTCCGCGCCGCAGATCAAGATGACCTCATCGCCGCCCCCGGAACCTCCTGCCGCCACCAAATCCACGACGGCACCGAACGAAAAGCTCTCCACCCCGCCCAAATCCTCCGCAACGCCCTCCTCGACTAAACCATGAGACTCCAAGACCAAGTCATCCTCATCACTGGCAGCACCACCGGCATTGGCGCCGCGATGGCCCGACTCTTCGTCAGCGAAGGTGCCAAAGTCATCCTCCACGGCCGTGACTTAGAACGCGCCAACGCCCTGCGAGATGAACTTGGCCATGACAATACGGCCTTCATCCAAGGCAACCTCGAATCACCCGAAGCCCCCGCTCAAATCGCGACCGAGGCCCTCGCCGCCTTCGGCCGCCTCGACTGCCTCATCAACAATGCCGCCTTCACCACTCGCGGCCATCTTCAAGATACTGACGTCGAATTCTTCGACCGCATCATCGCCGTCAATCTCCGCGCCCCCCTTCAACTCATCCGCGCCCTCATGCCCGCTCTTGAGAAAAGCGAAGGCTGCGTCGTCAACATCGGCAGCGTCCTCGCCCACTGCGGACAAGCCAACCTCCTCGCCTACTCCATCAGCAAGGGAGGCCTCATGACCATGACCCGAAACCTCTCCGATGCCTTCGGCCCAAAGAAGGTTCGCTTTAATCAACTCAACGTCGGCTGGACCCTCACCGAAAACGAATACCAAGTAAAACTCAACGACGGCCTCCCCGCCGATTGGCCCGAAACCCTCCCCGAATACGCCGCTCCCTCCGGCCGACTCGTCACTCCGGAAGAGATCGCCGAAGCCGCCGTCTACTGGGCTTCTCGTACTTCCCGCCCCATCACCGGCTCCGTCTTGGAACTTGAGCAATACCCTCTGATTGGCCGCTACACCAACCACGAAAATTCATGACCATCGACCTCCAAAACCGCACCGCCATCGTCACTGGAGGAGCCCTTGGCATCGGCCTGGCGATCTCAAAACGCTTCGCCGCCTCGCACGCCCGCGTCGAAATTCTAGACCTCAATCAAAAAGCCATGGATGAAGCGGTCGAAGCGATCCGCGCCGCGGGTGGTGACGTCCAAACAACCCTCTGCGATGTCTCAGACCACCAACAAGTCGACCAAGTCATCAATACCATCGCCGAACGACGTGGGAGCATCGACATCTTAGTCAACAACGCCGGCATCGCCCACGTCGGCAACGCCCTCGACACCTCCCCCGAAGACTTCGAACGCATCCAGCGAATCAACGTCTTTGGCCCCGCCAACTGCACCCGATCCGCCCTCTCCCACATGATCAAAAACGACCACGGCGGCGTCATCCTCAACCTAGCATCCATCGCGGCCGTCTCAGCCATCGCCGACCGCTTCGCCTACGCCACCAGCAAGGGAGCCGTCCTCACCATGACCTACGCCATCGCAAAAGATTTCCTCGATCAAAAAATCCGCTGCAACGCCCTCATGCCCGGACGCGTCCACACCCCTTTTGTCGATGGCTTCATCGCAAAAAACTACCCCGACAACCAAGCCGAGATGTTCCAAAAACTCTCCAAAGCCCAACCCATCGGCCGCATGGCACAACCCGACGAAATCGCCGCCTCCGCCCTCTTCCTCTGCTCGGATGAAGCCTCCTTCATCACCGGCACCGCCATGCCAGTAGACGGCGGCACCATGACTCTCCGCTAAAGAAAACCTCAACCAAGTCCCAAAAACCTCTCTGCGCCTCCGCGCCTCTGCGTGAGACATCCCCCTCAACCAAGCCCCATCAAAATTTCCAAATCTAAAACATGAAACTCATCCGCTTCGGAAATCCCGGACAAGAAAAACCCGGACTACAACTCCCCGACGGCCGCCGCATCGATGCCTCCGCATACGGCTCCGACTACGACGAATCATTCTTCGGCGGCGACGGACTCGCCCTCCTCAGCACTTGGGCCGCCGAGCATGCCGACTCCGCTCCCACTATCGACGACTCGACCCGCCTTGCCTCCTGCATCGCTCGCCCCAGTAAGATCATCTGCGTCGGTCTCAACTACGCCGACCACGCTAAGGAAGCCGGAGCCGAGATCCCAAAAGAACCCATCCTCTTCTTCAAAGCGACCTCCGCTCTTTGCGGACCCAATGACCAAGTCATCATTCCCCGCAAATCAGAAAAAACCGACTGGGAAGTCGAACTCGCCATCGTCATCGGCAAAAAAGCCTCCTACGTCTCCGAATCCAACGCCCTCCAACACGTCGCAGGCTACGCCCTTCACAACGACTACAGCGAACGCGAATGGCAGCTCGAACGCGGCGGGCAATGGGTCAAAGGCAAAAGCTGCGACACCTTCGCACCGCTCGGCCCCTTCCTCGCCACTCCCGATGAGATCCCCGATCCTCACAATCTGAAACTCTGGCTCAAGCTGAACGGCGAGACCCTTCAAAACAGCAGCACCGCTCAGATGATCTTTAATGTCCCCCAAGTCATCAGCTACATCAGCCAATTCATGACCCTTCTTCCGGGCGACCTCATCAGCACCGGCACCCCTCCCGGCGTCGGCATGGGCATCAAACCGGACCCCATTTTCCTAAAACCCGGCGACACCGTAGAACTCGGCGTCGATGGCCTTGGCACCCAAAAACAAAGCGCCATTGCCGCGCCCTAAAGTCCATACTCCCCGCCAACCGTCCTGCTCTTTTTCTGGCTCCCAGGTAGGACCTCTCGGACTACTCCATCTTCTCCTCCGGCTTTGCCTCAGAAATCGCCAAGCTCAAAAGAAGGTGGCCGGACTCTTAAAGAGCCCGGCCACTGCAATTAATTCTATCTTTAGGCTGAAAGCCAAAATTAGTCCAATTTCTTGAGAATCTTCTCAAGGAGAAGACGTTGGGCCGCCATTTCGGCTTGCAGTTGATCGACTTTACCCGCCAATACTTTGACGTTCTGACCCGTCACGTCGGCCCTAATATCTTGATCAATGCCACCAAGAGCCTCTTTTAACATCTTATCGAGGCTCTGACCTTCGGTCAGATTTTGTTCGATCCGATTTCCTTCCTCATCGATCATAACGACCTTGCCTGAGACAATTTCATCCTTGTTCTTTTCAAGAAGCTTTTTGATGTCGTCGTCTTCGATCTCTGAAAGAAGTTTCTCAAGGCCAGCAATTCCTTCGACCCCACCTTTCTCACAAGGCGCTTTTTGACCGTCCTTGCCTGCCGATTCGCTGAGAAGCTTCCCATCTGGACCGATCACCATCGTCCGAGCGATGACTTTGGCATTACTCTTCTTGGCAGCTCCCGATCCCTCAACGCTCTTCAAGACCTGTTTGATCATATCTTCAGAGAGTCCACTTCCCTTAAGCTGCTCACGGACTTGGGTTTCAATTCCGGAGAGTTCTTTCTTTAGGACACCTCCCTTGGGAGCCTTTTCCTTTTCATCGGCAAAGGCTGAACCAGCGACTAAAGCAAGTGAGGAAAGTCCTCCAAGCACGACATTTTGTATTGTTTTTTTCATAGATTTTTTTTGGTTTTGGCTTTTAGATTTTTTAGCGATCTTGATCGAGAATGTAGTTAACTGGCACGATCAACTGGCTTCCATCCCGGAAATCTGCAGAGATATAACCAAGCCTCATCGAAGAATGGCCAGAGGTGTTCGCAGTGTGAACCAATGGCACCAGCTCTCTCAAATCTTCCTCACTGGAAAGGATTTTTTGGGAGTCTCCACTTACGACCTCTCCTGATTTCTTGCCACTCAGATCAGGGCCGACGATGCCTACGAACAAGCCAAAGATCAGCATCGCAGCGCAGCTCATCCAGCCACCTACCCCATTCCTCTTCTTCTCTGGTAAACTCACCACCTTCGCCGTCTTCCCCTCCATCTTCCATAGAGCCTCAGTGATCATCTGACGTTCCACAAATCCTAGGGCTAGAGACCTCCAATCTTCAGAGCCCCCGTGATCAAGAAAAGTCAGAAAATCGGATCTCTCATGATCGCTAAGCTCTCCGTCAATAAGACGGGCAATCATTTCTTGGTTTTTTTCCATTATCTCAAGTTGTTGGTTTTAAATAAGTTTCGTTAAAATCGTCCGCATCGTTTCCCGGGCTTTTTTCAGCCGGTATTCGATCGCTTTCTCAGGCAATCCCTCGCCTTCCGCAATATCGCGGCAGCTTCGTCCCTGTAAATATTTCTGAACAAGCGCATCCCTCTCTTCCTCACCGATCTGAGCCAAAGCTCCTTCAACCACTTTACTCGTCTCTAAGGCCAGAACCCATTCATAAGGAGACTCGACTTCAGGCGCGGAAGCTCCCTTTTCACTGCGATATTTTTGATCCAAGGCGCCCCTCCTCTCGGTCCTTCTCCAGTAGTCTTTCACCTTATTAATCGCCACTTGCCTCAACCACGCCTTTTCACTTCCAAGACTGACCTTTAATCCCCCTTGCGAATGCGCGGCGATCGCCACCTCCTGCAAAACATCATCCACCGCTCCCTCTCCTGAGCCAGCAAGCCTCTTCCTAACAAGATTCCTCAACTCAGCTTCATGATCTTCCAGTGCACGCCCCCAATCAACCCTTCCTGATTCTCGCTCAGGAAGGGCTTCAAGTTCTATTTTGGATCGTTGCATCAGGAATTGGAGGATAACCTTCTATCGACGACGACGAAGCAGACCTAGAAGGCCTAATCCACCGAGAAGAGCTACCGACGGCTCAGGGACTACTGTGTAAACATCTGCCAAAGTCGTTCCAAGACGGATTTCATCGTAAACAACACCGGGGCTACCACCGAAACTCGCGAGATGAAGGCTGCTAAAAGCAAAATCCCCTACTCCCGAGTCACCGTCGCTTCCGTCTGCGTTGATCAAGGTAAAGGTGTCCACTCCTACACCAGGATCATTATAGTCGATTCGAAAAACGACTTCACGGGTTGTAGTCGAATCCGCTGTTGGCAAAGCAAGGTTGCTCGCATCTGCGGTAGCTGCGGCTTGCCCTGCACTCAGAACAACCCAATCGTTCGAGCCAGCGGCCTCCCCGATAGTGAGTCTGCGATTCGTGGTCGCATCACCACGCGAAAACTCCAAACCAGAAAAGCCCGTGGGCGCTCCATTTGGGTTAGCCACGAGGAAGCTTCCAAAAAGCGTGCCAAAGGTAATAAGGTTACTTTGACCCACCAGCAGATTAGAATTTTGATAAGCGGCTGTCGCACCATCAATAACGAAGCGATTCCGATGGCTACCTCCGTCTCCGGCTAAAAAGGCATTGCCCGAACCACCCATACTACCGGTCAAGCCAGCCACATAGACCCCATTAGTGTCATTTGTAATTGCTGTGAAGGTTGGGGCAAAACCAAAACCAACCGCACCATTCCCCGAATGAACGCTATCAGCCAAGGACTGGCCAATTGCTCCTCCGTTAAACGGCATATAAGAGAGTAAGACAGCGCTAGCAGGTGTTGCTCCAAGCACGCCCAGGCCAACAAGCATTAAACGATACAGATTCATTCTATTTTTAGGATTTATTTTATATTAAGAGATCTTGTTTCTTTTCGTAATTTCATAGGAAACCACATTAATTTTCCAGCGAACGCCCCCAATCAACCCTTCCTGATTCTCGCTCAGGAAGGGCTTCAAGTTCTATTTTGGGTCGTTGCATCAGGAATTGGAGGATAGCCCTCTACCCATTAAGTCGTCACCGAATCACCAAGCCCCTAAATTTTTTTCATCTTTTTTCACCCTCCTCAGATCTGCCAACGATCGCAGGCCCACTTCTTTTCCTCCCAAACCCAGCTCATTCCTGCCACGCTCGCCCCGTCACTTCCCGTGAAATTAATGCTCCCTTCAGACCGTCCTGCTCTTTTTCTGGCTCCCATGCAGGACGTCACCGACCTCCCCTTCCTTCGAACGATGGCCGCCTTTGGAGGAGCGGATGTCTATGTCACCGAATACTTTCGCGTCCACATCCACTCCCGCATCGAGCCCTACATCCTTCGCTCCATCACCGAAAACCCCACCGACCGTCCCATCATCGCACAAATGATCGGGCAAGATGCTGACGAACTCGTCCGCACAGCTCTTGAGCTCAAAAAGCACCCCATTGCCGGAGTCGATCTCAACCTCGGCTGCCCCGCTCCCGTCGTTTATCGCAAGAATGCCGGAGGCGGCTTACTCCGAAAACCCGATCAGATCGACACCCTCCTCGGACGCCTCCGCGAAGCCTGCGGAGAACTTCCTTTCACCGTGAAAACGCGAATCGGTTTCGAATCCGAAGACGAATTTGAATCCCTCCTTCACATCTTCAAAAAACACGCCATCGACCTCCTCACAATCCACGGCCGCACTGTCAAAGAACGTTACCAAACTCCCGTTCATGATGATTGGGTCCGCCGTGCCGTCGAGCAAATGCCCTGCCCCGTCATCGCAAATGGCAACGTCGTCAATTGTCAAACCGGGCTCGCCTACCTTAAATGCACCCAAGCCGCCGGCCTCATGATCGGGCGCGGTGCGATCCGTAATCCGTGGATTTTTGAACAAATCCGCGCCTCCCTCTCCGACGCACCATCTCCAATGGTTACCAAGCGTATGGTCCTCAATTACATCGAACGCCTCTTTGAAGAAACTGCCGCAGTCATCTCAGACTTCGTCGAAAACAAACACGTCCAGAAGATGAAAAAATACCTCGTTTACATCGTGCAGGGATACGACGCAGGCTTCGAACACGACATCCGCCGCGTCAAAACCAAAGCCGAATTTTTTGCCATCTGTCGTCACTATCTCGACTCCCATGATCCCGCTCCAGATCTCCCATCTGAAAATTCCAAGCTCTTCTGTGGCTTTTCACAATTCCTCTAAGTAAATTTCACGTTGACTTTGCAAGGGTCCACGTGAATTCTCAAGTCGTAAAAGCCATGAACCAGGAAGTCCTTCACACTGAAAAAATCCTCGCTGATCGTAAAATTTTCTTTCTCGATCTCAAAGAAAACAGCCGCGGTCGCGTCGTTAAGATTACCGAAGACGTCAGTGGAAATCGTGACACCATCATGGTTCCTGCCGAAATCCTCGGTGACTTCATCGAAGCTCTCACCGACATTAAGGAAACCGCAGACAGCGGAGCGAGCGATAGCGACGAGGAGTAAGCAAATCGCTTTACTCAACGAATTTTGAACGACGGCACTCGTGTCGTCGTTTTTTTGTGGTAATTGCGAGACCTCAAAAACCGACAAAAACTCATTTGTCCCTCTTGAAGCTCGGAGTTGAATTAGCCCATTGATTTTTCAAGAAGCCCGTCCCCCTACTTCATTTCTGTAAAGAACCTACCCCACCTCGGCTGAAACTTGTCAGTCTTATCAAAAGAGATCAGAACATGCGTCGCCTCGCCCACGATCTTCTCGCGCGGAACGATCCCAAAAACTCGTGAATCCTTGGATTTGTCCCGATTGTCTCCCATCACAAAATACTCACCTTCTCCCAGCGCCTTTTTCGGGAAACTACGATGAGGTGAATACACCCTCGGAAGAGCCATCACGGGATGATCACGATCACCTAATTTCTCACTCGCAAAGATCGCCTGACTTCGCAGCGCAGGGTTCATTTCAGAGATTACCTCCTCGTCCAGTTCACCATACTCCAGAACCTTTCCATTGATCGACACTTGCTGATTCCGCATCTCAATCACATCACCCGGAATCCCAATCACCCGCTTCACCAACCTGATGCCATCGTCTGGCGAAAAACAAATCACGACATCTCCCCGCTCAGGATTCCCCCACTGGGCCACCCGATAATCCGTCATCGGAATTCGCAGGCTGTATGAGAGATGATTCGCAAAGACAAAGTCCCCCTCAAGAATCGTGGGATTCATCGACCCCGTCGGCACAAAGTTGATCGCGGCAATGCTCGCCCTGACCGGCAAAACCACACATGTGATAAAAAGAATCGTGCCACGCCAGTCTTGCCATTTTTTCTTCAGGTAATTTTTCATACAAAAGATCAGCGGCATCGTTTCTGATTTTTTGATTACAAAAACCGCCCCCTTTTCTAACGACCACCCCACCACGCTCCTAGACACTCACGGCCTAGGATCTTGAAAAAATGAAAAGCGGTTGCACACCCCAAAACATAAGCCATCTGTCCTCCGTATTTAGGATCATAGAGAACCAGAGGCGTGAAAGCCACCGATGAACAAAAAGCTCAAACACGCCCTCCACCACGACGCCACCCCAGGTGTTCTCCTCATGATCGCCATGGCCGCCGCACTCGTCGTCGCGAACTCTGGCGTTAGCTGGTATGCTCAGCTTTTCGAAACATACGCCCGCGTTGGCATCGGTGAATGGGAAATCAAAAAGCCGCTGATCCTCTGGATCAATGACGGCCTCATGGCGGTCTTCTTCCTGCTCGTCGGCCTCGAATTGAAACGAGAGGTTCTTTACGGAGAACTCTCCGACCGGAAAAAGATCATCTTACCACTCTTCGCCGCCATCGGAGGAATCGCCGTCCCTTCCAGCATCTATGCCCTTATCAACTGGGGTGACCCCGTGGCCATTAATGGCTGGGCCATTCCCGCTGCCACTGACATCGCCTTCGCTCTCGGCATCCTCGCATTGCTAGGCAGCCGAGTTCCCGTCGCCCTGAAAGTTCTCCTCACCTCGGTCGCCGTGATCGATGATCTCGCCGCCATCGTTATCATCGCGATTTTCTATACCGATCAACTTTCCATGACCTCGCTGGCCTGGGCCCTCGCCGCACTCATTGGCTTATTCAGCTTGAACAAAGCTGGCATCAAATCAGCGACTCCTTATGTGCTCATTGGAATCATTCTCTGGATCGCGGTTTTAAAATCAGGAGTCCACGCCACCTTGGCTGGAGTTGCCCTCGCTGCCTTCATTCCAACCGGAAAAGACGCTAAGGATGAAACAGGGCTCACCTACCGAATGGAGCACGGACTCCACCCCTGGGTGGTCTTCATGATCCTCCCTGTTTTCGCCTTCGCGAATGCCGGAGTTCCCATTCTCGGAATGAGCGCAGCGATGCTGCTTGAACCCGTCCCACTCGGCATCGCAGCCGGCCTCTTCTTTGGAAAACAGATCGGTATTTTTGGAGCTGCCTTAATCGTGGTGAAGTCCGGCCTTGCGAAACTTCCAAACAATGTGACCTGGCGTCAGATCTATGGACTTTCCTGCCTCTGCGGCATCGGCTTCACCATGAGCCTCTTCATCGGTTCACTTGCCTTTGAGGGAGGATCCGGATCATCGCCCGGCGTTGATGACCGCATAGGAATCCTAGTCGGCTCGTTTCTCTCGGCCATCTTCGGCGTCATCTTCCTCCGGAAAGCTTGTTCTGGAATTAAGGAAGAACCCGAAGAAACACCACTCGATGGAGGCCTCCTCGGCCCTCATGATTCTAAATAGAGAATCACCTCGAAGCGTGAGATGCCCACACCTCTGGCAAGACCGGGTTCCTATCTCCGTCTCCCTTTGAAGCGATCACGCGGATCCTCCTCTTTCTCATCCTCGTCCTTATAGCGCAAGACCCCGTTCTTCTTCAAATTCCTCACAAAATCTTTCATATCCGTCTTCAACTCTTGATCCGAAACCAGCGCTCCCAAGGCCCCCTTCTTATTGTCCACTTTTTCAATCGCCGCCGACGCGCGATCCGCCGTTTTTTCAATCGAATTCAAAACCCGAGGCACACTCTCCAAAGCGGGATCAACTTTCGCTATCGTCCCCTGCATCGTCTTCATCGTTCCTTGTGCCGTCTCGATCGCCCCCTTTACCGTCGTAATCGTTTCCTGAGCCGTTTCATTCGTCTCACGGACTTCCTTCACCGCCAATTCCACCTCTCCCACCACCGGATCTAACCTCTCGCCAAGATCTGCAAAGGTCGCACTTGCTCGATCAAGATTGGCCAAAGTGCTTCCAAAAGCCCCGATGTTTTTCTCCGTCAAAAGCCCACTATTCACCGTATCCATTGTCGTCCCCATTTTCTCCACCACTTTGCGAATCTCATCCATCGAGCTCTCTAGCTTCAACAAAGTCCCCTTCGCATCTTGCAAGAGCATCCGAGCATCCACCGCAATCACCTCCGCCTCACTCTGAAGCAAATCCAATCCACCCGGGTCGCTCCCCATCACCACAGCTCCCGGATTTAGGTAAAGATTCGAACTACTGACCGGTGGAGTGATAATAATTTCCTTATCACCCAAAAGGCTCGCCTGTCCGATCTGGAAAACAGACCCCTGATCAATTTGAAAGCGGTCATCGATCTGCAATGTCACCTGAATCATCGAATCTCCCGTCAAAACTGGCTTAGTAGCCACCTCGCCAACCTTAGCACCGCGAAGCCGCACCGTGCTCCCCTTAATCACTCCTGAGGCCTCCGTAAAATTGACCTTAATCTCATAGCGGCCCTTGAAAAAATCCCCGATATTCCCAAAGAGCAGAATAATCCCGGCCAACAGCGCTAAGCCGATGAAAAGAAAAAGCCCGACAAGTGTTTCGGTCTTTCTGGATTTGGTCGCCATGGCAAAAGTATGCTCACGAAAAGCCAAATCACAAATCCGAATCTTCTGAACGACCTTCAATGAAATTCACCAAGACCGGATCGTTGCTCGCCTTAAGCTCATCCGGAGTCCCCACCCAGTAAACGAGCCCTTCCTTCATAAAAACAATCCGATCCGCGATTCGGAACACGCTCCGAATCTCGTGCGTGATCACCACATTGGTAATCCCATGATCCCGTGCCAAATCACGAATCAAATGATCAATCGAGTCCCCCGTCACCGGATCCAACCCTGCATGAGGTTCATCATAAAGCACACAACATGGCTTCTCCACCACCGCCCGTGCCAAAGCCACCCGCTTCCGCATTCCGCCCGAAAGATCAGAAGGCATCTTCTCCTTCTGCTTCGGCAACTTCACAATCTTCAAGGCCTCCTCCACTCGCTTGGCAATCTCCTCAGCATCCTTAACCCCCGCTTCCACCAACGGAAACGCGATATTCCCCCCCACTGTGAGCGAGTCAAAGAGCGCCCCATTTTGAAACATCATACTAATCTTCCGCCGTGCCCACGAGAGCTCACGCTCTGAAAGATCGGAAATCACCTTCCCCTCCAAAGTCACCGTCCCCGCATCCGGCTGCAACAGTCCCACCATGTGCTTCATCAGCACCGACTTTCCTCCACCCGATCCCCCAAGCAGAACCAAGGTCTCCCCCCGATAAACATCCAGATCCACCCCACGCAGCACCGTCTGAGAACCGAAGCTCTTCTCGATCCCGCGCATCTCTAGGAAGACTTCCCCTTTCATGCTCAAGATCTACTTCATCATCGCACCGCATGGAAGGACACTCTCCCGAGTGTCCACCCCAAGCTCAGCTGAAAGATTGGCACTTCAGTCAAAATTAGCCTTAAGTCCCCTCCACATGGTCACCGAAGAACTCAATCTCATCGTCATCGGCGGAGGAGCCGCCGGATTCTTCGGAGCCATCACCGCCGCCGAGGCTGGACTCAAAAAAATCCTCATCCTCGAAAAAAGCGCCGAAGTCCTCACCAAAGTCCGCATCTCCGGCGGTGGCCGCTGCAATGTCACCCACGATTGCTACGACCCACGCGACCTCGTCCAAAGCTACCCTCGCGGGCAAAGAAACCTCATCGGCCCCTTCCACCGCTTCCAACCCGCCGACACCATCACCTGGTTCGAGCAACGCGGCGTCGAACTCAAAGCCGAAGCCGATGGCCGCATGTTCCCCACCACCGACAAGTCAGAAACCATCATCAACTGCCTCATCGACACCGCCCGAGATCACGGCGTCATTTGGCGCACCCGTTGTGGCGTAGCTGATGTCAAAGTCATCGAAGACGGCTTCGAAATCTACACCAGCCTCGGACAAACCTACCGCAGCAAAAAACTCCTCATCGCCACCGGAGGCATCCGCAGTAGCGACGCCGCAAAACCCGTCGACGACCTTGGCCACAGCACAAGCGAAGCCGTCCCCTCCCTCTTCACCTTCAAGATCGGCGACATCCGCCTTCACGACCTCCAAGGCGTCTCCGTCCCCCACGCTCACGTCAAAATCGACTCACTCGAATCCCAAGGCCCCCTCCTCATCACCCACTGGGGACTCAGCGGCCCCGCCATCCTCAAAGCCTCCGCATGGGGTGCGCGCGACCTCGCCAACCGCGACTACCGCTTCAAAGTCGAAGTTAACTGGACCGGCTCCGAAAGCCCCGAAAGCGTCGCCAGCATCTTCGAAAAACACCGTAAAGAAAACGGCACCTGGAAGGTCATGAAACGCAGCCTCATCGAAGGCATCTCTAAACGCCTCTGGCACCGCATGTGCGAGACCTCAAAAATCACCGAAGACACCACCTGGGCCACCATCACCAAAGCCCAAAGTACGGCATTCATCGGAGAACTCGTCAAAGCCACCTTCGTGGTCGATGGAAAAAGCCTCAACAAAGACGAATTCGTCACCTGCGGCGGCGTCTCGCTGGATGATCTCCAGCTCAAAACGATGGAAAGCAAAGAAGTCCCCGGCCTCCACTTCGCGGGCGAAGTCCTAGACATCGACGGCATCACCGGCGGCTTCAACTTCCAAGCCGCCTGGACCACCGCCCACCTCGCCGGTACCGCCATCGCCGCACCATCGTAAGCGGAAGCTATGTTATCCCACCTTCTTCTCATCGCTGAAACGCCGCCGAGAAAAGGGACACCGGCAGTGAGCAAAGTCGTAAAGAAGGATCAAACGACGGCTTTGGGGTCAAAAATGAGTTTTTAAAGGGGGAATCGTCTTATTTGCTTGAATTGATCGGGCGATATTGTTCCTTCGGCTCTTATTTTATGAGAATTTTACGGAACAATTGCGCGGCACTATTGTCGATGGCTTTTTCGGCGTCACAGGCCTGTTTTGCGACCCAATCCCTCCCCCTGATTCCTTTGCCAAAGGAGGTCACAATGAGCGAAGGCTGGACGGAAATCACGTCAGCAAGTCGGATTGTCTACACGCAGGCTGAGGCCAGCGATCTGGCAACAATCTTACGGTCAGACTTGGACCGCTTATTTGGGCTCAAGTTGGAGCTTATCAGCAGTGGAAGCCCAGAAGCGGGAGATATCTTTCTCGATTTGGACAAGGGATTCGCTGCGAAAGCAGAAGAATATGAGCTGAAATCTCTGAAAGGAATTCACCTCAAAGCGGCACAGATGGATGGCCTACAAGCGGCTTCGGTGACGATGTTACAAGCGCTATCGCAGGTCGAGGGGAAGGTCTCAATGCCAGCCCTCTCGATCAAAGATCACCCCTCGTCCGCTTTCCGGGCTCACATGATCGATGTGAAAAACCAGTGGCACTCGATTGACGATCTTAAGAAATTCGTGGACCTCTGCCGCTGGTATAAGGTCCGTTATATTTCCCTCCACACCGGCGAGGATCAGTGGATCGGCGCACTCCTTTCGCAGACTGGGAAGATGACCGCCGAGGAGAGAAAAAAACACCGCCTCTATTCTAAAGAGGAGATGGATGGACTCATCGCATACGGCCATGAGCGAGGAGTCTATTTCCTCCCTCATAATGAATGCACCCCGAGCTTCAATCACATGAAAAATGCGATGCAGAAGGACTATAATCCCTCGGACGATTTCGCGGGCTTCCCAGATGAGCTGGATGGCAAGGGAAGCTACGCTGACTTTACCGGAAAAGCGGAAGATCGCTGGTTGAAGTTGATGGAAATCTCGATCGATCAGGCGATCGAGCAATTCTCAGCAGGATACCCAGATGGGAAGCTCCCTTATTACCACGTGGGACCAGTCTTTGGAGAAGGCGGGATGAACTCGGAGCTTGCGGCTAAGATTCTCAAGATGATCACGAAGAAGAGTCCTGAAACCAAGATGATGTTTTGGAATGGACCGAACGCAAAAGACTCACACTTGGGTCCTTTGAAAGAGCAATGCGTCGTCGCGTATTATGACGACGAATTCGGGGCGAGCCCGATGGAGAGCTACCTCAAGGAAGGGTGGCCCGTGGTGAACTCAGCCTGGAGTCCTCTCTACGTTGTGGGTTCTAAGTTGGCCCGACCAGTGGAGAAAGTTTACTCTGATTGGAACCTGATGCGTCAGGGATCAGACGGCATTCCCGGTGGATATGGTGCGGTCACTTGGGAGCAGGTGGCGGACGAGGAACTGGGAAGTAAGATCCTCGGCGGGATGTTAACGACTTGGGAGACGCCTCTGAAATATCACCTTGAGCGGGTCCGCCTCCGAGTCCCCGCGATGGGAGAGCATGCTTGGAATTATCAAAAATGGCCATACCCAGCAGAGAGCTACGCCAAGTTTGAAAAAAGACTCACGGCGAGTAATCGCGCGCTCTCAAAGTATCTGGGAGAGGCCGCCGAGAAGCCCCTCGCCCCAGAGTTCGTGGTAGCGACAATGGGCACGGCGAAGGGCAAAGTGAAACTTGAGTGGCGCAACGGGGGCGGCCAAGTCTCGCCCATCGGATTCCGCGTGATGAGAAGTGAGGGTAAGAACCGCGCAAAGGGTAAGCAGGTCTCGCCGGACCTTCCCCCGACGGTCGAGAGATTTGTCGATAGCTCCGTGGAGCAAGGAGTCGAGTATTTCTACTGGGTGGTCGCCTTCAATGAAGCCGGCAGCTCTGAAGGGAGTGACTTTGTCTCAGGAAGTGCCGGGACCGGGATCGCAAACATCAATAGCTACGAGCCCTTCGATTACAAAAAAGGAGATCCCGGCGAGAACGGGGTCGGCTGGAAAGGTCCGTGGGACTTCAAGAGGGGTGAGACTTTCACTTTTCAGGAAGAAGGCCTGAGCTATGAAGGACTAGAAAGCTCGGGAGGAGCGATCCGAATGCAGCCAAAGGCAGAAAAGCAAGGCGGCTCAGTGGTCCGAGAAATCACGGGGAGAATCGGTCTCGATGAAACCACGATGTGGATGAGCTACCTGATCCGTCCATCGAAGGTGGGAATCGGCGATGTCTTCGTGGTCCCGAATGCCAATGAACCGGCCGCCATCGGGAAGGTCTGGGGTGATGACTTTTCAATCTACATGGCCCACAGCAAGGTGAAGATGAAGGCGAATCAGACCTACTTCGTAGTCGCTCGCTATGAATTCGGCGAAGGAGATAAGATCGCGATGTGGATCAATCCGCCCTTAGACAAAAAGCCAGATCTCGCGGGTGCAGACCTCACCGCGACCGCCGAGATTGGCAGCGGGAATGTGATCAGACTTCAGATGCAAGGCTACGGATTTGGCGACTACCTAGTTGATGAATTGAGACTAGGGTCCTCCTGGAAATCCGTGGGAGGCTTAGTAAACGCGGATGATCGAGTCCCACCTAATCCATCCCCCATGACTTGGATCGGGCCGCCGAGCCAGCAGAATGATGGCTCGATTTTCATGATCTGCATCGAGGCCGAGGACCCCAGCGGGGTCGAATATCTCTTCGAGTGCGTGGAGACAAAGGAGACGAGCGGCTGGCAGGAGTCCAACGAATATCGGGTGAAGGGAAAGAAGCCCGGGACTCATACTTACCGAGTCAAAGCTCGCGACCAATCGGCGAACCGCAACGAGACCGAGTGGTCCTTTGCAGGAAAAGTCACCGTGAAGTAAAAGCAGTCCAACTTGCTTCTTTATGAAAAAGATCTCAAAGATCCTCCTCATCAACCACACCCATACCGACCTCGGCTACACCCATAGCCAGCCGGTGGTGTGGCGGCTTCATCGCGATATTATCCACAGCGCGCTCGATCTCTGCGAGGCGACGGCGAACCGCCCCGCGCCCTCCAGACTTCGCTGGACCTGTGAGGTAACATCGACCTTGGAAGACTGGCTCGGGCAGGCGAGTGAAGAAGACATCGAGAGATTCCGCAGCCTTGTGAAGTCTGGCCAGATGGGAGCAGGTGCTTTCTTTTTCAACATGACACCCATGCTAGGAGCCGCTGATTTGGACCGCTCGCTGCAGCCAGCTCTCCGCCTCCGCGAGTCGCTCGGGCTTCCGTTTCGCATGGCCATCAATCACGATGTCAACGGCTTGCCGTGGGCGGTCGTGAGCCATCTTCTCGATCACGGAGTCGATAGCCTCATGATGGGAATCAATCCTCACTTCGGTGGGCACCCGCTGGAGCGTCCATTGATCTTCGATTGGGAAGGCCCGGATGGGAGAACGATCCGCACCTTTAACTCGGAGCACTACTGTTCCTTCCACCGCTGGATGAAGCCGCAGGAGCGCTCGCTACAGGTGATGACAGAGGGGCTGGACCGCTATCTAGAAAGTCTCGAAAAGCGCATCTCGGATTACCCCCATGACTTCATTCTTCTCTCGGCGACTCACTTTGATTTCGTCGATAATAATCCTCCCGACGAGCATGTCGCAGAGATGGTCCACCGTTGGAATGAAGCAGGGAATGGTCCACTCATCGAATGTGTCACCTCCGATCAATTGGCGGAATACATGCACCAAGTCCCACTGGAAGATGTCCCACGGCATCGAGGGGATTGGCCAGATTTTTGGAACTTTGGCAGCGCTTCTAGCGCGCGTGAAACCCGCATCAATCGGCAAAGCAAAGCGCGCCTCACGACCATTCCAAAAGTGGGTGGAGCACTCGCGTCCGACATCGCGGACCTCGATAAGGCTTGGTGGAATGCCCTCGTCTTCGATGAACACACTTGGGGAAGCTGGGCCCCGACTTGGAATCACGAGGCCGATGATGTACCAGCAGGGATTTGTCATAAATTTTCATACGCCTATGAAGCCCGTTCACTGACCTCTTGGGTTCTGCGACGAGCGCTCGAAAAGTGGGTCGGCAACCCCAAGCAAGGCGGAGAATTAGAAGGGATCGCGATTTGTAATCCGGCTCCGAATCCCCGCGCGGTGATGCTGACAGTGCCGACTCGGATTCCGACAAACGACTGGCATCATTTCACCAGTCGCATCCACAGCCTCGATGTCCGCGCCGCTCTTCTCACCGATGATGAGGAGCGAGAAGTGGGTCCCTTTTTACTACCCGCGATGGGACATGCTAAGGTGAACTTGGCCGACGTGCGAATGCGGGATGACATGCCTCCAGACTGCCGCCTCGCTGAGGGCGTGATCGAGTCGCCACACTACCGCCTCGAGTTTGATGAGAAAACTGGCGCGGTGACTTCCGTGATCGATCGGGAACTCGGGAAAGAGCTCATCGACCTCGAAAGCGAGTGGGATTTTTTCGGCTTCGTCCGCGAATCAGTCGATGGCTCAAGGCACGAGGGAAAGCCGAAGTATCATGGTCGCGATGCGCTCTTTGATACGGATTTTGAAAAGCTCTCTGAGCGGATGGAGTCAGGCTGGCAAAGCGACTGGCCGGCCCTGCGCGAGAAGGCGACTGGCCCGAGCCGGGTCGAGGCGGTCGCACACCCGCTGGGGCCGCGCCTGCTCATCACCTACCCGAGTGCACCGGGCGTGACCGAGCTGCAACTGGAAATCACCCTGCCTGCAGATCGTAAGGCCATCATGCTGGAGGCGAGATTCCACAAAAACCACACCCTTTCTCCCGAGGGCATCTACTTCACCTTCCCACTCGCGCTCACAGATTGGCGCGCCTGGTATGATAGCGCGAGCATTCCGGTAGAGTTGGATGCGGAGCAGCTCCCGGGAGCTGTCCGCGACTACCAAACGGTGGAAAGCTTCGTGTCCGTGGCCAGTGATCAAGCCCAAGTTTCGCTGGCTTGCCCAGATGCCGCGATGGTCCAAATCGGGGGCTTTAATTTTGGGAAAAATCAGGAATCAGTCCCGCGGAATCGTTCCTGCCTGCTGCTTGCATGGCCTATGAACACCTACTGGGATACCAATTTCCCAGCGAGCCAACCTGGCTTTCAGCGGTTCCGCTATGAGCTCACTTCTGCCGCGATCTTCGATGCGGAAAAAGCAGCCGCTTTTGGTCGGACCGCTCTCATTCCAGTCGAATTTCACCCTGTCCTTTCTGGAGCGACGGGAGTCACCCCCCTGATCACAGAATGAATCTCACCTTCTTCGAAATCGCGCTGATCATCCTCTATTTTGGAGGGATGCTCGGCATCGGAATTTGGCACCGCCGAGCCTCTGCAAAGAATCTCGATTCCTACTTCCTCGGTGGTCGAAAGACCCCTTGGTGGATGCTTGGATTCTCTGGGAGTGTCTCGAACTTTGACATTGCGGGCACGACTTGGATCGTAGGAATGTTTTTCTTCCTCGGATTTAAGGCCTTCAATATGTTCTGGGCCTTTGCCTTTCTCATCGCCGCCTTCCTCATGAGCTACCTCGCGGGATGGATCAGGCGGACCAAGGTGATGACGGCGGCGGAGCTTATTAAAATCCGCTTCGGTGATGACACCGGAGGCCGAGTAGCCCGCTCGGCAGCTGCGGTCGCCACGGTTGTCTTTTTCCTTTTTGCCCTTGGGTATTCGTTTGTCGGTGTCAGTAAATTTCTCGCCGCCTTTTTAGACTATGACGAGAGGCTCTGCGCCACCGTGCTAATGCTAGTCACCGGCATCTACGTTCTCCTCGGTGGTTTCAAAGGGGTCATTTTGAGCGATGTCATCCAAGCCTTCATCCTCAATGCCTGCGGGGTCGCGGTGGCCGTGATCGCCTTTATGCATCTTGATATCCCCCTCCTTCACAGTCAGGTGGATCCATCGCCTTGGCCGACCTGGTCCGCACCTGAGCTGGCGGCAGCGAAGATTCCGGAGGGCTATCAAAAGTATGCCCTATTTGGACCTTTGTTTTTGCTATTCCTTTGCAAGGGGATTTTGGGAGGGATGGCAAGCCCCGGTGGCTGCTATGAAGAGCAGCGATTCCTTGCGGCGGCCTCCCCAAAAGATGCTGCCAAAACAGGTGCAGCTTGGGGTGGCTTTTTGGTCTTTCGTTGGATGCTCGCGGGATCGATCGCCTTCTTGGGTCTGACTCAACTGCAAGGCGTGACCGACCCCGAACAGGTGCTTTCGGCAGCGGTCTTTGAGCTGATGCCAGGCTGGCTCCGTGGCTTCCTGATCACAGGACTTCTCGCTGCTTTCATGTCGACCTTCAGCTCTACGCTCAATGGGGTGAGCTCGATCATTGTTCGTGACCTCTTCCAAGCACATCGTCCGAGTTTGACCTCTGCGTCTTTGGTCAAGTTGAGTTATTTGGTGACGGGGATTTGCATCGTAGTCGGCATCTGGATTGGCTGGAACGCGGACTCGATTCAGAAGATTTTCTTATGGATGCAGCTGGCACTCATGCCGAGTCTTCTTTTCCCAAACCTTCTCCGCTGGTATTGGTGGCGCATGAATGGCTGGGGCTATGCTGCTGGCGTCATCACCGGTCTTTTGCTCGCCACCTTGGATTACTTTAAGGAGTCCCTCTTCGGGATGATCGGTCAGGCCGAACTCTACGCGCAGTGGTCGGCTGATCAAACCTTCACCCTCTACACTTTTCCACTCTTTGGCGTCCTCATTCTCATCGCCTGCGTCCTCGGCTCCTTGCAGACCAAAGCGACCTCAGCAGCAAGTCTTCAGGAGTTCTTCAAAGCGGTGCGACCGAAGGGGCGTTGGGGACCGGTTCGCGAACAAAGCGCACTCAGCGAAGAAGCCTATTATGGACCTAAGAATTTGGAACGCCCCTCGCGGATCATTTTTAACATCCTCATGGGCAAGGTCACCCTCATGGCGCTCTTCGTAGGCCCGCTCTACCTCGTGGGCCACTGGTTCACTTATGCCGCAATCTCTGGAGTGGTCTTCGTAGTTGGCTCCACCATCCTCTACTACAGCTGGTATCGTCGACTGGAAGAATGACACGGCCGGAGCTACGATGAACTCGAACGCTTGCTCTGAGTTCTAAAACCTTCTGAAAAGATCTAAAGAAAAGTGGCCGGATTCCCGCCCCCCCGATACCCTCTCGCAGCATGAAACAGGTTGGACGTGGCTATTATGGAGCGATCGAAGCTGGTGGCACAAAGTGGATCTGTGCAATCGGTTCAGCCAGCGGTGAGATCCAAGAAGAGATCATCATTGAAACACGGGGACCCGAGGAAACAATGCCAGAGGTCTTAGCTTCGCTGGATCATTTACAAAAGAAGTATGGGAAATTTGAGGGCTTAGGAATTGGGACCTTTGGCCCCGTGATGTTAGATCGCGATTCCCCCAGATATGGTCGTTATCTCAATACCCCAAAATCCGCTTGGAAGAGTTTTCATTTGATATCCGCTCTTCGGAATCACTTAGGAAATGAAATGCCCATTACTTTGGAAACTGACGCGAATGCCGCCGCGCTTGCAGAGTATGAATTGGGTGGCGGCAAAGGGAAAAAATCCCTCGTCTACATCACGGTAGGAACTGGGATCGGAGGGGGGATTGTCATGAACGGTGAGATTTTACACGGCCGAATGCACCCAGAAATGGGTCATCTGCTGGTTCCAGAATCTGATCATGAACCAAAGCGCGGATTCTCAGTCTGTGAACTGCATCGTGACTGTATCGAAGGAAAGGCTAGTGGAACTGCGATGATCACTCGCTGGGGAATCACCGCCGACCACTTGGATGCGGATCACCCAGCCTGGGACTTAGAAGGAGAATATCTCGCCTCCTTGGCCATCACTCTCACCGCAGTCTACTCCCCCGACGCCATCGTCTTTGGCGGTGGCGTGTCTAATTTCGAACCCCTGATCGGAAAGATTCAGCACTCGTTCGCAAAAGCCGGAAGCGAGTATTGGGATTTACCGGAGATCGAAAAGTATCTCCTCAGAACCGAACTCAATGATCGAGCAGGCCTGCGAGGAGCACTACTTTTGGCCGCACGGGAAGACGGCATCTGCACTCGATAGAAGTCCTTCACCTCCACGCTAGGCGACGGGGCCTTGTCAGGCTAAAATGGCAAAACCCTCATCTCCTTAATCGAATCTGGATTTCTGCGTAAGACTGAGCCGTCGAGTGACTCGCGGTCGCCACTTAAACAAGAGGCAGAGTGAAGATTGCCATACCGAAGTCCTATTTTGGCTTCATCAGAACACCCCACGTTCAATCGATGCTTGGATTGAAATGATCAATGGGACAGATCGAGAGACTTCAGTCTAGCCTTTCACCATGTTCAGTCTATTTCAGCGCCCCTTTCGACTCTCTCGAAAATCCATCTTCTTCTACTGCCTAATCGCTACTGCAGCTGTCTTGATCGCTCCTTATGTTGAAACGGTGAAGGCAGATCGGATAGAGAATGAAAACGAGCATGTTATTTTGGTGCATGGAATGGCCCGGAGCGCGAGTTCGATGAACTCGATGGCTAAGACCCTGCAAAAAGCAGGCTATACCGTGACGATCCTCGATTACCCGTCACGGAAGAAAACCATTCGACAGCTCGCGGACGAGCATCTTGCTCCCGCGGTGCAGGAATGTCGGAACCAAGGCGCAACAAAGATCCATTTCGTGACCCATTCACTGGGAGGCATTTTAGTTCGCGACTTACTCTCCCGTCATCAAGCTCCGGAGCTGGGACGTGTAGTGATGCTGGCACCACCAAACCAAGGCAGTGAGGTCGTTGATCGTATCGGTCACTGGCGCGCTTTCAAAATGATCAATGGCCCTGCCGGTGATCAACTCGGAACAGCCAAGACAAGCCCTCCTCTCGCTCTCGGCAAAGTTGACTACCCAGTGGGCATTATCGCCGGTGACCGATCCATCAACCCGATCAACAGCGCTATGATTCCGGGGTCGGATGATGGAAAAGTCTCCATCGAGAACACCAAGCTTGAAGGGATGACTGACCATATCGTGCTGCATTGCACCCACCCGATGATTATGAAGCGCCCGGATGCAATCAAACTGACCTTGCGATTTTTACAAGAGGGTCAGTTCAAGGAAGCTGATGCTGATAGCTCATCGAAACTCAAAATCCAATAGGCCCGATAATCCTCCTCTCCCGCGCCTCTTTAAAAAACTTCACAACTTGCAGCCGCGCCAACTCTAGGATCCATTGCTCCTAAAATTTTCACGGATTTTAAGAAGGATATTTTGAGCCTCCTCACGTGATGGCGCTGCTGGAAGGCCGCTATTCTCAAAAGCCTCCTCCATCTCCTCATTCCTCTCCTCCGCAATCTTCAACAGATCTTCATATCCATAGCACCCGGACTTAACCTTCTTAAGCCACTCCGCATTCGGTCGGGGAAGGATAATCCGACCTTCGCGTGCGATCTCAATCGCCTGCTCCAGAAGGCGCAAAGTATGCATAAGATTCTTCGAGTCGTATCCCTGCCCATGTGCGCTATTCGTTTCATAACGCTCCTCATTTCGAAGCTCGACCCATTGCCAGTATTCCCGATGAGATCGACAATGAGCTTTAAAGGCATCGAGATTGCAATTCATCCATGCCACGGGGTAAGCCTCTCTCGGAACAGAGGAACA
This sequence comes from uncultured Verrucomicrobiales bacterium, assembly GCA_937928545.1. GTDB lineage: Bacteria > Verrucomicrobiota > Verrucomicrobiia > Verrucomicrobiales > Akkermansiaceae > SW10. The sequence goes on along the minus strand of CALGJQ010000036.1, from coordinate 40,469 downwards.
AATCACTGACGAATCATCTTTGTTGGTGAAAATTCCCCGCCCATCCGGAAAATCAAAAATGGCATAGGTTCCCGGAGCATGATTCACCGCGACGAGAGCACAGTCCGCTTCTTTCAACTCTAGCTTTTCCAGCCACTCCACCAAAGACAGCGAACCCTGCCCATCCAGTACATGGCAGAACTCTCGCAAATGGCGGCGCTCTTTTGGCTCTGGATTGACAATCTTCTTATTCAATCCACGCGCCTTGCGGATCTGCCCCATCGCATAGTTTCCAAAACTCTTACGGCACAGTTTCGACAAAAAGATCTCCGGCTTCAGAAGCTCGTAGGCCGGGTGGCGATACCTCACGCAAGATTCCGGGGTATAAAGAAGCTCAACAATATTTGGATTGTTGCTCAGCAAGAGGCTGACAAAGCGACCCAGTTCATAATAGACCTCGTCACTTTTTTCATCGCTCACTTGCTCAACCTCATCGAGACCCAAACGAAACGATTCCGGGGCCACAAAAATCCCGCGTAAGTCCGTGTCCGACCGCTCATGATGAGTTCCAAAGGAGCGACTCCCACTCACTGCTTCAAAAAGCAAGAGGTCCCGCTCACGCACCCGGTCCAGCGTGAATTCTTCCTTCTTCATCACGGCCATAGCGTCCAACGGTGGAGCATCTCATTAAAAGGATCCTGCGAAGGTGGGTCCTTCGGAAGCTGATCACAAATGCGCCCGAATTGCTCCAGCAATTCTTTCACAAACCGATCGATCGTGGACATACGCTCGGGCGAATCTTTCTCCCCTGCTGTCTTCTTCCACTCTAGAAGAAAATCGACTGCCTCACGATCCTCTGGGATTAAATAGTGGAGCAAATCCGAAAACTCCACCGGAGGAGGTGTGCCAGTCTCGATCACATGCTGTGCCGCCAAAGTCGCCCTTACCGCATAGAGGTAAGCCTTCCCACTTGGCGACTCCTCTTTCAATCCTGTCTCAACCACCCGGTGCGCCATTCCTCGATAATGATTAGCAAGCCCACGCCGCGAGAGATTATCACGAGCCAATTCACGCATTTCTTTGAGAAACTCCTCATTCGCTCGATACACGATCGGCGAATGAAGCCACTCGATGAGCGCGCCATTTGATTTCGCTAAAAGCCCGAGTGCCTTCCGCAACTCCCACCCACCGGGATCTAGGTCATCTTTAATTGGAATCTCAATCGTGTCCGAGCCACTTGTCACCAAGTAACAGTCTTTGACCGGACGCCGATAAATAAAACGAATATCGTAATCTGAGTCCGGCGAATGAAATCCCCACGCCCGACTGCCCGATTCACAAGCATAGAGAATCTCTAATCTACGCTCAGACTCCAGATCACTGAGTAATTTCTGAATACTATCTGTCATTGTTATTTAGGTCTCAAAGCTCTTCATCTCGCTCAATCACTCTGAAGGCGGAATCTGCGCCGCCTTCAACGCCGCCTTCTTCTCCCGCGCTTCCTTAAAAAAACTCTTCAACATTCCCACACACTCCTCCTCCATCACGCCCATCGTGATTTCACAGCGATGGTTCAGCGGCGGATTACTCTGCAGCAAATTAATCCAACCCCCCGCCGCACCGCCCTTCGGATCCATCGCTCCGTAAACCACTCGATCCGGTCGACAGTGCACGATCGCTCCCGCGCACATCGGACAAGGTTCCTTCGTCACATAAAGTGTCGAGCCCTCCAGTCGCCAATCTCCATAGGCCGTCTGAGCCGAGGTCAGCGCGAGCATTTCGGCATGCGCCGTCGCGTCCTTCAGCGTCTCAACCTGATTCCACCCGCGCGCAATCACCTGTCCATCTTTGACAATGACCGCCCCAATCGGCACCTCCCCCACTTCATAAGCCCGCCTCGCCTCTCGCAATGCTTGGCTCATAAAAAAGAGATCACTCTGAGCATCTATCGACTGCTCACTCTCAAAGTCAAAGTTCATACCCCCTGACTAACGAATGTCGGCATCTCTGGAAAGAACGATCACCCGCTCTCCTTCCACACGCCACTTCACATTGCTTCCCGCAATCAAGCAGCCATAAACCCGATCATCGTCATCGTGATACGCCGGCCGAGGATCCACCGCCAAAATCCGCGTGATCAAAGCTAGCTCATCTTCCCCCAACCCAGCCCGTAGTTCACCCGGAAATTCAACCCCCAGTTCCTTAGGAGCCTCCTTCGCAAAGCCCCCTTCCGCCTCCGCAATCGCCTCCACAAAAGGAAGGTAAGGTTTAAGATCCAGCACCTGCGTCCCATCAACCAAATCCAAACCGCTCACCTCAATCGCATCATCATGCACCGCCTCTAACTTCACCAATGACAGCCCAATGCGATTCGGCCGAAAGGGCGAACGCGTCGCGAAGACTCCCTTCTTCTCATTCCCACCCAAGCGCGGCGGCCGCACGAACCAACGCTCTTCCCCTTCCTCCACCTGATCAAAAAGAAAAATAATCCAAACATGACTAAACTCCTCCAAGCCCCGACACGCCCCCGCCGGCACCTCATCTTCAAAAACAACCCGCCCCTTCGCCTCCGGCACAATCCCACTCTGTCTCGGCGTTCCAAATTTTTCGCCGAAGCAACTCTCAACTCGCCCAATCGGCTTCATGGAAATTTCCTCACTCACGCCTCTAAGAAAGCGGGAGCAAGGTCCGCACGCGAGTATTCCTTTCCAAGCTTATCACAAAGCATGTTTGAAGAAATCCGCCCGCTCTCCAAAATCGTCGGCAAGCCACTCCCCGGATGAGTTCCCCCACCCACAAGGTAAAGATTGTCATAGCCCTTCAAGCGATTGTGAGGGCGGAAGTAGAGCATCTGGTCAATCGTGTGGGCTAAATTAAAAGTCGCGCCCAAGAAAATATCACTCCCATCTCGCCAATCCTCCGGCGTCAAAATCCGCTCCGCCACAATGTGCTCACGCAGATCCTTCATCCCCGTCTTTTCCTCAATCTTATCCAGAATCAAATCCCGATACTCCTGCTTCGTCGCCTCCCAGTCATGACCGTGACGCGTATTAATGGTGGGCACCAAAACATAGAGCTGCGAATGCCCCTCCGGAGCCACCTTCGGATCGATCACGCTGCTATTGCGAACGTAGATTGACATGTCCTTCGAGACTTCCTTCTCCCCCCGAATCTCATCGACATTTCGCTCGTAGTCATCCGCAAAAAGAATGTGATGGTGAGGCTCATCTTCGTAAACTTTGTCCAAGCCGAGATAGAGCATGAAGGTCGAACAAGAGAACTTCTTCTCCGCCATTTTCTCCTGCTTCACACTCTGACTATTCATCAGGTTCACCATCGCATGCGCATAGTCCGCATTCATGAAGACATGGTCCGCTTCCAAAATCTCTCCATTTTCAAGCAAGACCCCTTTGGCTTCCTTCCCCTTGAAAACCACCTCTTTCATGGGAGTCGAAAGCCGAATCTCTGCTCCTTCTTCCCGCGCCACCTTCGCCATCGCCTCTGAAATTTGAGACAAGCCACCCTGCACGTGGTAAATGCCATACTTATACTCGGTATAGGACAGGATCGTGAAGAGCGCCGGGCATTTCCAAGGACTCATCCCCAGATACTTCGCCTGAAAAGTGAAGGCCAACTTAAGCCGATCATTTTCGAAATAATCTTCCAACACATCCACCACCGTCTTCGTCGTCGCGATGTATGGGATCACCTTAAGCATCTCCGACCTCAGGTAGGAGGTCACCTTATGATACGGCTTCTGTAGAACTGGATAAATCGCGCGCAGTTTAGCCGCATGATCTGCCATAAACCGTCGATACCCATCCTCGTTCCCCGGAAAATTCTCAGCAATATTCGCTGCCATTTTTTCGATGTCACTGGTCGTCTCGATCGAGGTCTCTTCATCCCAAGTCAACCTCGTCATCGGGTCCAGCTTCACAAAATCCAGATAGTCCGCGCTCTCCCGCCCCGTCTCGGCAAAGATCTCATCAAGGGTAAATTTTTGATGCAAAAAAGTCGGCCCCATATCGAAGGTGTAGTCACCCACTTTCAGCTCCGAATTCCTACCACCAACACGATCAGCTTTCTCAAGCACCGTGACATCAAAACCGCGATGAGCTAAGATCATTGCAGAGGACAAACCTCCCGGACCAGCACCGACAATCACAACCTTCTTCATGTTCGCCAAACAAGTAGACGATGTTTCCTGATCGGGCTAATACTTTTTGAGAACTTCATGAAGATCACACGCTTCGCACCCAGCCCCACGGGAAGACTCCACCTCGGCCACGCCTATTCCGCGATCATCGCTCACTCCGCCGCGCGGCAGAAAAACGGGCGCTTTCTCCTCCGCTTTGAAGATATCGACCACACCCGCGTCCGCCCCGAGTTCTATGACGGGATCATCGAAGACCTCACCTGGCTCGGCCTCACTTGGGATGAGGAACCTTGGCGACAGTCAGATCGCCTCGATCACTATCAGGAGGCCTTGGAAAAACTGAAAGACATCGGCGTTGTTTACCCCTGCTACTGCACTCGCAAGGAGATCAAAAGCGAACTCTCTCACCTGACCCGCGCCCCTCATGGCCCCGAGGGACCGCTCTATCCGGGGACCTGTCGCAAACGCGAAGCAACTCCCAGTGACCCCGAACCCGCGTGGCGCCTCGACTCCAAAATTGCCTCATCCCTCACTGGTCCCCTGACTTTCCAAACTCAGCGAGGAACGAAGACAAACGTGAAAGCTGATCTCCTCGGCGACGTCATCCTCGCAAGAAAGGACATCGGCACCTCCTACCATCTCGCCGTCGTCGTCGACGACGCGGCACAAGACATCACCCTCGTCACCCGTGGCGAAGACCTCCTCCCTTCAACCCACATTCATCGCATTCTCCAATCCCTCCTCGAATTTCCTGAACCCAATTATCACCATCATCGCCTCGTCTGTGATGATTCCGGCGAACGCCTCGCCAAGCGATCTGATTCCCTCGCAATCGCCACCCTCCGGAAACAAGGTCTCACAACTTTAGAAATCGGCGAAATGATCCAATCCATGTTCAAAAAATAAATTCGCTCTTATCCCCATCCCAAATCCCCCTATCATTCCCCCATGCTGGACACCCCCCTTAGGATCGGAATCATCGGAACAAGCCCCATCGCTCAAGGTGTCGCCCTTCAAGTCGCCGCTACCGATGGCATGGACCTCGCTTGGCGCTGCGAGACGAGCCTCCATGAAATCCGCAACCTCTTCAAAAACGAACCCATCGATGTCTTCGTCGAAGCCAGCGGCGACCTTAACCTCGCGGCCGATTCATCCCTCCTCGCCATCTCACACAACGCCCACCTCATCCTCACCAATCCCCTCGTAGATGTCGCCATCGGCCTCAAGCTGCAAGCCGAAGCCTATGAAAGAGGCATCATCATCACCTCCGATGCAGGCACCCCTCATGGAACTCTCGCCAGCATGATTCAAGAAGCCCACATCATGGGCTTCGACACCGTGCAAGCCGGCCAAATCTGCCCAACAAATCCTTCCCCAAAACTCCAATACGAAATGGCCGCCCTCGCCAACGGCTTCGGATTCCTCCCTCCCGAAGGTGGCATGACTGGACCGGAAATCGATACCCCAGACCAAATCATCCCCGCCTTCGACCTCGAATCCTACCAAGACTTTCCCAAAGTCGACTTCGTCCGCAGCTCAACTGCCAAACAAGGCCTCTACCTCATCATCAAGCCCAAAAAGCCCCTCAACCCAGAACAAATCGCTCATCTCAAAAATCAGCAATTCCCTCAAGTCGGAGATAAGCCGTACTTCCTCCTCCGCCGTGACCTCCCCCTTGGATATTTCGAAACCCCAAAAGCAATCCTCGCCGCTTCCGCCGGCCAACCCATCCTCACCCCCGGCTACCCCAGCTGCGAAGTCTACGCCGACTCCGATGGCCATCCCATTCTCCTTCCCTACACTGACGAACTCGTCCCCCACTACCTCCTTCCACAAAACTCTCCTCCCAAAGATTCCCCCACTTTAGAAAACACCACCCTTCCAGACTCCCCCCTCACTCACCTCTGGGTCGAACAACGAAAAATCATCGAAAGCCAAACTCAATCCTAACGTATTTCTATCCCATGAGATTCTCTCAACTCCTAAAAAGGATCCTCCTCTTCTCTTCCTGCACCTCGCTCGCTCTCGCCGAAGAAAAGAAGCCCAATTTCATCTTCATCCTCTCTGATGACATCGCCCAAGGAGACGTCGGCGTCTATGGTCAGGAGCTCATCAAGACTCCCCGCATCGACCAACTCGCCAAAGAAGGCACCCGCTACATGCAAGCCTACTGCGGCACCTCCGTCTGCGCCCCTTGCCGCTCCGTCTTCTTCACCGGACTCCACTCCGGAAAATGCCCCGTCCGCGGAAACCGCGAAATGGTTCCCGAAGGCCAATGGCCCATCCCCGCCGACACCGTCACGATCGGCGAAGTCGCAAAATCTGCCGGCTACGCCACCTCCACCTTCGGCAAATGGGGCATGGGATTTTTCGACACCCCCGGCTCCCCTCACAAGCAAGGAATCGACCGCTTCTACGGCTATAACTGCCAACGCCACGCCCACTCCTACTTCCCCACCTACCTCTACGATGACGACCAAGCGATCGCCCTCCCCGGGAACAAAGGAAAAGGCCTTGGCAAAACCTACGCCCAAGAACTCATCCAAAACGAGATGATCAAATGGGTCAAAGGGAACGCCGAAAATCCCTTCATGATGTTCTACGCCATCACCCTGCCCCACGGCGCACATGAGATCGATGACCTCGGCATTTACAAAGACAAAGACTGGTCACTCCTCCAAAAATCCTACGCCGCCCAAGTCACTCGTGTGGACTCCGACATCGGCGAACTCGTCGACACGCTCCGTGACCTCGGTATCCATAAAAATACCCTCATCGTCTTCACCGGCGACAACGGATCCTCCTTCAACCCCTCTTCCGAAATCGGCAAACTCTTCAAACAAGACGCCAACGGCCTCCGTGGATACAAGCGTGGCATGTACGAAGGAGCCTTGAGACAAGCCGCCTTCGCTTGGTGGCCCGGCACCGTCCCCGCCGGTCGGGTCGATAAATCCCCCTGGGCCCTCTGGGACCTCATACCCACCTTCGTAGAAATGAGCGGAGCCACCCCACCAACAGGATACGAAACCGATGGCCACTCCCTCCTCTCCTACCTCAAAGGTGGAGAGGCCCCAAAGCGCGACTACTTCTACTGGGAACTCCACACCGGAAACCCCATCCAAGCCGCCCGTTGGGGTGACTGGAAAGCCGTCCGCAATGGCTACCAAAAAGCCATCGAAATCTACGACCTTGCAAAAGACCCCGGCGAAAAAAACAACCTCGCAAAAGACAAACCCGCCCTTGTCGTAAAAGCGGAAGCCATCTTCAAAGACGCCCACCGCGCAGACCCCGAGTGGCCCCTCGCTGGCCCAACCGCAGCCCAAGTCTCCGAAGCCAAAGAGGCTTGGGTTATCAAGCGCAAGCGCGACAAAGACGGCTGGGTTCCCCCCAACGCAAAGCCGCTTCGTATCAAATAATTCTCACTAAACAGGGAGCGGAGGCGTCCCCCCGATATGAAACCAGTGCCTTTCTCGATCGGCCCACTACTCCGCGGCAAACTCCGCAGCAGAAAAACGGCGGGGATCTGAGACCGTCGTCCCCGCTGCTCCGATCTGCGGGGGCCAGAATCCCGCCTCAGCCAAAAGTAAATTCCCAGCAAGCCAGAATCAAACTTGAACCCGCCGATGAACACCCCATCCTCACTTGAGTATGAAGATTCTTATTTCCCTCATTCTCGCGACGATGTGCCTCACCCCATCATCCCAAGCCGAAGAGCGGAAACCCAATATCCTCCTTCTTTTGTCGGATGATCTCAACACCGCGCTCAGCGGATTCGGACATCCCCAATGCAAAACTCCACAGCTCGATGCTCTCGCCAAGCGCGGCCTCCGCTTTGAAAACATGCACTGCCAGTATCCGGTCTGTGGATCCTCCCGCGCGTCCTTGATGACCGGACTCTATCCCTACACCAATGGCATGCTAGGCAACAGCGGTAACCTTCGCAAAAACCTCCCCAATGTGGTCACTCTCTCCCAACTCTTCCGCAACAATTCCTATCATGCCGGTCGCGTCAGCAAGATCTACCACATGGGCATCCCTTTCGAAATCATCGCGGGAACAGCCGACCATGACGACCCCCAATCATGGGACGAAACGGTCAACATCAAGGCACCCGAACAGAACGCCCCCGGCAAGAAAACCGAGTGGTCACCCAAGGACAAAAGCTCCCAAACCTTTACCGGAGTGGAAGCCTCAAGCGGCGACCTAGAACATGCCGACGGCATGGCCGCCGATGCCGCGATCGAGTTCTTGAAGCAGAACAAAGACAAGCCCTTCTTCCTAGGCTGCGGCTTCGTTCGCCCCCACGTCCCACTCGTCGCCCCATCCAAATATTTCGACCTCTACGATCGCGATGCCATGGTCGCCCCAAAGGTTCCCGAAGGCGATCTCGACGATGTCCCCGGAATCATTCGCAACTATAAATCCCTCGATCGCTACGGCGTGACTCCCGAGCTTCACAAAGGACTGCTGGAAGCCTACTACGCCAGCATTTCCTACATGGATGCTCAGGTCGGCCGCGTGCTCGATACCCTCGACGAACTGGGACTGCGAGAAAACACCATCGTCATTTTTTCCAGCGACCACGGCTATCTCTTGGGTCATCATCATAAGTTTCAAAAGCAGCACCTCTTCGAAGAATCGACCCGGGTTCCGTTTATCCTCAGCGTTCCGTGGATGTCCGATTCACACGGAAACGCATGCCACCAGATTACCGAACTCGTCGACCTTTACCCAACGCTTGCTGGGCTCGCTGGATTAACGCCTCCTACAAACCTTCAAGGCCAAAGCCTCATCCCTCTCCTTGAAAACCCTTCAACAAAGAAGTGGGCCAAAGATCTAGCCTTCACCATCAGCCGCAGCGGAGGTGAATCCATTCGCACGCATGATTGGCGATTCACCCATTGGGGATTCGGTGCGAAAGGCGAAGAACTTTATGATCGAAAAAACGACCCCGGCGAATTCACCAATCTCGCCAATGATCCCAAATACGCCGACCGTCTCAATCAGCTTAAAAAACGCTTAGAAACGAAACGTAAAGAAGCCGGATACGATCCCAAGAAATACAAAATGAAGTGAAGCCCGCGATCCGAACCACCTAATCCTCCCCCCAACCAAGGTTCGCACCTATTCGAAAACCCCCAATTTCTTCACCATTCTCGAACAAACCAGTCACATCAACAGCGAGACGACTCTCTCCTTCGTTGGATCGAGAGCAGAACGAAAGAACAAAAAGATCAAGAAGTCCTTTCTCCAAAAATTAATTTTCCGATTAATTGCTCAAGAACTAAATCCTCGCTGCCCTGCACATCACTATGATAAAGAAAGCAGAGGTCTGAGAATAAACTGCAAGTCATCAAAGAGTCACTCATCTCTCCTAATACCTATTTCGCAATGATATGAAAGTTTTCTACGCGCTCATCTTGACCTCAATTGACTCCCTGCAGGCCGCTTCGATCGATGACCTGACTTGGACAAGTGCGAACAACGAAATCACCATTACCAGATGTTCAACATTCGCTACTGGCACTTTAGAAATCCCAGCCACGCTTGAAGGTCTCCCTGTCACCACAATTAAGGCCTCTGCCTTTTCTTCCCGCCAATTCCTCACAACCATCTCACTTCCCGCCAGTGTCACGTCTATTGGCAATTCAGCCTTTAGCGGCTGCGATGGGCTCACTACTTTCATTGTCCCAGAAAACATCACCGTCATCGCACCTTCAACATTCTCATCTTGTGAAAACCTCACCAGCATCTCTTTGCCCGATGGCCTCACCTCTATCGGTGAAGACGCATTCGCATATTGCGATAAACTGACGGGGATCTCTCTACCCAGCAGTTTAGTTTCAATTGGAGAAGACGCTTTTCACAGCTGCGAGAGCCTTACTGAGATCAACATACCAAATGGTGTTACCTCCATTGAAGGTTCTGCATTCCGAAGCTGCAGTAGCCTCACTAGCATCTCACTTCCCGAGTCACTCACCACCATCAATTCCTTCACATTTTCCAGATGTACAAGTCTCTCTGAAATTTCACTCCCATCCACTCTTACCTCAATTGACAGCTTTGCGTTTAGCGATTGTGATAATCTTACCAGCATCTCCATTCCAGCCAGTGTCACCTTTTTGAGTCCTAACGCTTTATTTCAGTCTCATGCCCTAACCGCAATCTCTCTAAATAATAACACCAGCATCGAAAGCCTCAACTTCCACTCATTATCTAACCTTACTTCTATCATTCTAGGGGATGGTGTAACCACTGTTAATGGTGAAGACTTTGTTTGGTGCGACGCTCTCACTAGTATTGTTGTTGGGCCATCACACCCAATTTTCCAGTCACTCAATGGCGTGTTATTCAGCAAATCACTGGATACCGTCATAGCCTACCCCGAGGGAAAAACGAACGGACACTACTCTATTCCTGATGGCGTCACTTCGATTGGGCGCTTCGCATTCGAAGGTGCTACCGAACTTACCAGCATCACCATTCCAAACGGCCTTACTTCAATTGGTGAGAAGTCCTTTCAAGGATGCTCCGGCTTACCCACTCTGAACCTTCCAAATAGCGTTACCACTATTGGGGATTACGCTTTCTCTTATTGCCCTAGCATCACCTCGATCAACATCCCCGACAACCTCACTTCAATTGGGAATTACTCTTTTGCTTACTGCAGCCTGCTTAACAGCCTCTCTCTTCCTCATAGCGTCACCTCTATCGGAGACTCCGCCTTTTTGCGATGCACCAATCTCGAATCCATTTCTCTGGGAAATGGCATTACTCACCTTGGAAATTCTGTTCTTGAGGGCTGCGGAAGCCTCACCAGCGTCACCATTCCAAGTAGCGTCACATCCATCGGAGACAACGCCTTTGAAAGCTGTTTGAAAATATCCGAGCTTACCATTCCCCAGAGCGTCAGCTCCATCGGAAAAGAAGCCTTCAAATATTGCAACGAGCTCACTTCAATCTCTCTTGGAAGCATGGTAACAACCATTGGGGAAAACCTTTTCGAAGGTTGTAGCGCACTCACCAAGATTACCGTTGATCCTACAAACACGAACTACCGATCTGCCGAAGGAGTTTTATTTAATCAGGCATTAGACTTACTCATCTCTTACCCAGCAGGGAAACAGGAAGAACAATACAGCATCCCAAACACGGTCGTAACAATCGGATTCAGGGCCTTCATCAATGCCAAGAACCTCACCACAATAACGATCCCGAATAGTGTGACTACGATTGAAGAAAGAGCCTTCAGCGATTGCACAAATCTCACCACCCTTACACTGCCTGAAAGCGTGACCGCTGTCGGGAAAAACACCTTCTACAATTGCAGAAGTCTTACCACCCTCTCCATCCCTGAGAGTATCATCACAATTGGAGACAGCGCATTCTCGAACCTGCTGACCCTCACCACAACCTCGATAGGAAATGACTTGGTTCTTGAAGCCTTTAACAATTTCACAAACACAACCTCGATCACGCTAGGCAGCGGAGTTACTTCGATTCCAGCTAACACTTTTGAAGATGCTGAAAATCTCGTCAATATTGTGATCCCCCCGAGTGTGACCTCCATTGGTAACCGTGCTTTCTCAGGATGTAGCAGCCTCAACAACATTGACCTCTCCAACGGCCTAATCTCCATCGGTGAACTCGCTTTTTGGGATTGCGAGAGCCTCACCAGTATTTCGGTGCCAGAGAGCGTAACATCCATAGGAAGAAGAGCCTTCTCAGGATGTCACAACCTTATCAATGCCTCTCTCCCCAGCAGCCTCATCACTCTAGATCTTCAAGCCTTTACAGACTGCACCAGCTTGATCCGAATCGACGTCGATCCGGCAAACCCAAATTTCAAATCGCTTGATGGAGTGCTATTTAATCAGTCGATGACTCTGCTCATCACGTATCCATCTGGAAAACCAGAATCGGACTACATAATCCCCAATGCGATCACTCACGTTGGAGCCTCAGCCTTTTCTGGCTCTCAGAATCTCACAAACGTCACCCTTCCTGACAGTCTCACCTCTATCGAGACCTTCGCATTTAGTAGTTGTGGAAACCTCAATATCATTCCCTTTCCTGAGGGCCTCACTTCCATTGGCAGCTACGCCTTCAATCGCTGCCAAAGTCTCACGACACTCTCATTCCCTGCGACCATTACGTCCATCGATTACAACGCCTTTGACGGTTGCGAGAACCTCACCACCCTCTCACTCGCAAACGACATCTGCTATGATGCTCTTCGCTTTTCTCACTATCCAAGTCTCAGCACCATCACTCTAGGAAACGGCGTCACCGCCGCGGCAGGCGGAGATTTCTCGCAAAACCCAAGCCTCTCCACAATATCCGTTGATCCTCTAAATCCCAATTATCGATCCCTTGATGGAGTATTATTTGACAAGTCGATGAGCCTGCTTGTCGCCTACCCAAAAAACAAAGCCGAGTTAAGCTACACCATTCCTGAAGGGATCATTTCAATTGGAGACAGCGCATTCAATCGAAATGCAAATCTGACTGAGGTGATCATTCCCGACAGCGTCACCTCTATCGGGAACAACTCATTCAACTCCTGTGAAAATTTAGCAACCCTTTCTCTTGGCAGCATGGTATCCTCCTTCGGATTTAATACATTCTATGGTTGTGAAAAAATCACCAGCCTTTCGCTCGCTAACGATTTCACAGCAGACACTTTTCGCTATTACAGCTATCCGGAACTTGCCTCAGTGACCTTTAGAGAAGGTGTCACAACCATCCCAGACGATCCGTTTTATAAAAACGATAATCTCTCCCATATCTCGCTCTCGAATACAGTGACGACGATTGGCGATTCTGCATTTCGAAACCTAAAAGAACTCACTAATATCATCATCCCCAGTAGCGTGACCTCCATCGGAGACTCTGCCTTCGAAGGCTGCACTGGCCTTACTGAGATCGTTATTCCCGAAGGAGTCACTTCCATTGGAAACGCTGCTTTCAGATATTGCGATGGCATAAGCAGCATCACCATTCCTGATAGTGTTACGATCATCAACAGACTCACGTTTAGTCACTGTACAAACCTAAGTAGCGTCACCATTCCTCACAGCGTCACCACCATCGGGAATTCTGCCTTTTACCGTTGCCTGAGTCTTACCCATCTCCACATCCCCAACAGCGTCACCACTCTAGAGCATGATGCTTTTAGCATATGCCTCAATTTCAAAACTGTCCTCTTCGATGAAACACCCAGCTCCTACCTAGCTTGGAAAATCCCCGAAATCCGCTCCCTGACCCACGCACAAATCTGGCCCACAGATGCAGAAACCTTCGGTGGAGAAGGGGCTCTGTGGAATGGCCTAACAGTTCAACTAATAAGCAACACACCGCACATTACCCAAATCACCATAACTGAAGGCTCTGCTGCTCTTAAAATCACCGGCGCTCCCAATACGAGCTATCTTATTAAACACTCTCCAGACCTCTCTTCTTTTAGCGCAATCATCTCGATCACGACCAACTCAAGCGGCATCGGCCTCGCTACGCTAGATGCTAATTCAAAGTCAGGATTCTTCCAGGTTGAAAAAGAGCCGTAAAAGACAATCTCGCCAAAGCCCCCTAATACGCCGACCAACTCAAACAGCTAAAAACAAAGCGTAAAAAAGCCGACTACACTCTCGAGAAATACAAAATAAAGTAGTTCTCAAACTTTTCCACCTCACCCAAAACCAATCATGAAACGCCGCCACTTTCTCAAAACCACCTCCGCCTCCCTCCTCGCCGCCCCTCTTCTCAAAGGCCAAACCTTCACCTTCTCCGGCCCCGACTCCCTCATCCACGGCCCCGAATGGGAATCCCTCAACCCCGGCTACTGGCAGATCAAAAACGGAGCCCTCCGCCGCCGCCTCAAAAACATCGGCGACCGCGCCCGCCGCACCGGCTTCCCCTACCACTCCGAAACCCACGCCAAAAAAGAAATGGAAACCGACTACGATCCATCTCTCCCCCACGGCATCCTCTGGCGACGCGACTGGAAACTCAGCGGCAACTACACCATCACCCTCAAAGGCACCTACCTCGCCGACCCTCCCACCGTCCCCCCAGGCGACTCCCCCGACTGGAAAATGTACCAATCCGGCTACGGACAAATCGCCATCGCCATCGGCGGTCGCAACCTCTTCGAAGGCTACAACAAATCAAAAAAAGCCACCCTCATCGGCTACCGCGACAACGGCCAAGTCGCCGTCCTCAAACAACCCTCCAACAAAAAGAAACGATCCGCCCAACCCCCACCCACCCAAACCCCCGCCCTCAAACCCGGCGACCCATTCACCCTTACCCTCTCCGTCAGCGGCAGTGATAAAGCCACCATCACCACCACCCTGAAATCAGGCCAAAACTCCATCACCCTCACCCTCAAAAACATCCCCCGCACCCGCACCAATGGCTTCTTCGGCATCGCCACCCAAGGCCTCATCGACTTCGAAATCTCCGACCTCTCCATCGACCCCGGCGAAAACGAACCCCTCACCGTCGGCCACGCCGACTGCTCCGCCTGCTACCCCCTCGGCGACACCCTAAAAAAGGTCGACGGCAAATGGCAGGTCAAGTTCGTCAGCGTCTTCGCATCCGATGGCACCAAAGCCGAAATCCGCGTCGCCGACTCACCGACTCCCGCCGACGGCTGGTCCTCAGTCCCCGTCACCGGCAGCGCAAAAATCGTCAATAACGACTTCCGCCGAAACACCGCCATCCTCACCGCCACCCTCCCCAAAAGCCCCGGCGACGCCACCCTCTACTACACCATCTGGAAAGATGGAAAAAACGTCACCTCTGACCCCCGCATCGGCACCCACGCCTGCGGACCCGGCACCGGACTCGTCGGAGACGTCCCCACCTCCGGCTCCTACGTCGGACGCCTTCCCCAACTCAAAGCCCCCTACAAACTCTGCGGCCTCAGCTGCCACGCCATCACCTCCGGCCTCCAACAACGAACCGAAGCCGGCTTCCAAATGCTCGGCGGAGGCGACGACTGGCAAGTCCGCGACCAACCCACCCTCGAAGCCTACAAACACCTCCACGACTACAACTTCCAGATCATGGTCTGGGAAGACGACGTCTGGTACATGGAACTCGTCCTCTACCCACCCAGCACCGATGACGCCTACAAAGTCATCGCCAACTCCATCTTCGGCCCCACCTCCCGCTGGCAAATGATGCAACACTGGAACATCATCAACCCCGGCGACCACGACTACGGCATGGACGACGTCAAAGGCCCCGAACAAATCGCCATCCGCAAGCACGAAGGCCTCGGACAAGACCCCTCCTACATGCGACGCAACTTCCAAATCGTCCACCACCTCGTCACCGGCGCCGAAGAAGTCGACCCCCTCGCCAACCCCAAAAAATGGCGCGCTTGGAAAATGCCCCGCCGCGACTTCACCCTCACCATCGTCGACGCCCGCCTCTGGCGCAGCTCCCAAGACACCAACATCTGGAAAGACTGGGGATGGGATCACGTCGAAAACGCCTACGACCGCACCGACCCCACCCGCGCCCTCCTCGGCGAAGAACAATTCGCCTGGCTCCAGCAACTCATCCGCACCGACTCCGCCCCCCTCATCTGCCTCACCGGACTCAACGCCCTCCACACCATCTGGACCGGAGCCAAAGGAGGCAAAACCGCCTTCGACCAACGCGACCGCGTCGCCGCCGACTACGCCGGATGGGTCAAAGCCGGCGCCGACCGCCTCATCGAACTCCTTTCTGAGCGCGACGGCGTCGTCACCGTCTACGGCGACGTCCACAATGGCTCCATCATCAAAAACACCGACTACCGCCTCATCGAATCCTCCTTCGGCCCCATCGGTCGCTCCGGCGGCCGCGCCGTCATCCCCGGCTTCGGCCCCTCCATGAAAGACTTCGACGGCCGCCCCCTCAGCGTCCACTCCCTCTACCACAGCATCCACGCCACCCCCGACCTCCAGAAGCACCAAAAAAACGACCCTTACTACTGGAACTTCCTCGAAATGGAATTCGACCCCACCCCCGCCGATCCCACCATCGCCCTCCGCATCCGCAACCTCATCGACCCACCTTCCGAAACCCCACGCGGCGGCGGCTCCCTCACCGAAACCGCTTCCCAATCCGGCCAACTCCCCACCTGCCAACTCCCCGAAATAAAAACCCTCCCCAACGCCGACCTCCGCCTCGTCCACCCCGACGGCCGCCCCATCCGCGGCACCCGCTCCCGCCCAGATGGCTCGATGCCCCTAAAATCCCTCCCCAACATCAAACCGGGAACCCAGCTCATCCTCACCGCCTACGACGGAAAAGAATCCCACTCCCAAACCCTCACTACCCTCTAGCTCGTTAACATCAAAAATCCGAACTACGGGTTTACTCGTACTCGGAAAAATTCTTTATCGCTCGCACTAGGAACCGTTTTCCCCGTCACCGGACCAGTCGCCGTCACTGAACCGGGAACTTGCGTCCATGACCCCGGAGAAAGGTCCACACTTCTCCAAATCGAATAGTTCATCCCAGCCACAGAACTCCACTCGATCAGAAGCTCCGAATTTGCGATCTCTGTAATCGAAGAAATCCTAAAACGTGAATTCGGATCGACAGGATCAGTCCCGGCAATGAATTCATCCCCATCGCTCACGCCATCACCATCCAAATCATCGCTTCCATCAGTGACACTCAGATCAGTGGGGTGGTAATACATCCGCTCGAAATCATCCGGCAAGCCATCATTATCAGAGTCTGGATTAACGATCGTCACCACATCACCGTAAGTTGCTCCAATCAGAATTTCATCGATCTCTTGCGCCCCACCTTGAAAGGCCCCAAATCCCAAACGGTCAAATGAGAGATCAGAATGAAATGCAATTCCATCCGGCATCGCTGGCTCAGACGCTCCGGGGTCGATGTAAACACTGATCGCGTCTCCCCCACCAGGACCGTATTCCACTTTAAAGACAACGAGGTGCTCCGCGACATCAGGACTTCCCAAACCGACCGGAATATTCTCACCATCTTTATCGACGAAAAGCCCGTAATCTGGAGCCGCTCCATTCGTATCCGTTCCGAAGGAAAATGCCGTATTACTAGCGACCGGATTTCCATTCCAAAACTCGACAATCTGCGTGCGATTCGTATCCGAGCTCGCAAATTTCTGTAAAAAGCTAATGTAGCGCACGCTATGATTCACTCCACCCACCGCTTCCTCATCAAGAATCAGCGCCACTCGATCACTAGCCGTCTGAACCGCTCGATCCCCTGAAACCACAGTCGATCCCCCACCCGTCAGATCATCCCATGCGTTCCCATCATTCGTCCTGCCATCCAGATTTCCCGCGGGATAGGTAAAGTCCTCCTCAAAGAATAACTCAGACATCTCCTGCGGCACCACACTTTCATAAGTGGTCCCGATCCGGAACTCATCGAGCTCCTGTCCCCCTCCTTGAAAGGAACCAAAGCCAATCCGGTTAAAGGCCAGATTCGTCGCATTGCTTGAAGCATCGGGCGAAGCAGGCTCACTCATTCCCGGGTCCAAAAACACACTGACCTTGTCCGCATCACCCGATCCATACTCGACTTTTAACACGATCAAATGCGCCTCCGCATCAGGACTTCCCAGCCCCAGCGGAATCCCCGCGCCATCCTTATCAATCAACAAACCGTAGTCTGGCGCATCCCCATTCGTATCCGTTCCAAATGAAAACGTCGTATTATTACTGACCGGATCGCCATTCCAAAACTCAACAATCTGAGAGCGCCCTACGTCCGCAAAAGTAAGCTTCTGAATAAAACTGATATAACGCACCGTCCCGTTACTTCCCCCTGCCGCCTTCGCTGGTAATGCCAACGCAAAGCGATCACTCGCACTTTGCACAACTTTTCCACCAGCGCTCAAAGGCCCCCCGTTTGAAATCTCCAACAACTTCTCACTCGGCACCACCATTGTCGGACCACTACCAAAGCGATCTTCCCAAACAATCCCCGAGTTGCTCTGACCATCTAAGCTCCCCGACGGATAAATAAAGCTCTCCGCAAATAACAAATCTTCTCCAATCGTCACATAAACCGCCCCAAAATCGGTACCCCCATTCGGGTCACAGACCGTGTAGTGAAAAAAGTCGATCTCTCCTGAAGGACTCGCTGGTGGCGTGTAAAGCAGCTCATTTCGCCCCCCCGGCCCAGTCCCAGTCGATAAAGAAATCGTCCCTCCTTGCTCACTCACGGTATCTCGCAAAACCGCATTCAAGACGTCATTATTCGCATCATAGTCATTCTCGATCACATCGATCCTCACCGCACCTCCTACCGATACGAAAGCAGAATCTCGATGGCCAAAGGGAGGAACTTGTCCCGGATTAGTCACCACTCTTCCAAACGAGCTCTTGTTCTGTTTTGCCGAAAAAACGGTCGCCGCCTCATCCGTGGAAAGCCTCCCAATATTGTTATTTCCTGATCCGTGCATCACCGAAACGAAAGTATGATCTCCCCCAGCAGCGTTCCCATTGCCTCTGGGCTTCGCCTCATAAAAAGAATTTGGCGGTACGGCTCCACTTCCATAATTATACT
This sequence comes from uncultured Verrucomicrobiales bacterium, assembly GCA_937928545.1. GTDB lineage: Bacteria > Verrucomicrobiota > Verrucomicrobiia > Verrucomicrobiales > Akkermansiaceae > SW10. The sequence goes on along the minus strand of CALGJQ010000036.1, from coordinate 21,769 downwards.
CATTAATCGGAGCATCTCCCGTATGGCGGAGGTTCCACGAATGCCCAAACTCATGAACCAGAGTTCCATCCGCCCAACTCGTCGGCCCATTACTCCCGGTCGTCGCATAGCGATTGCCCGATCCCACACTATTCACCCACGCCAGACCTGATGGATTCGACCTCACGTGGTACACCGCTAGGTCATGAGTATTCCCAACCTCGCCCGGATTCCCGTTCCAATAATCACGAAACGCATCCAGACTACTTCCCGCTCCTCCCGCTGTCCCGGTCGCAGTGACCGAATTTCGCAGCGGATCGCTCGCAGCATTCGTTCGGATAATGATCGTTCCCAGCACATGCTTGATCCCCGCTCCTCGCAAATACCGCGCATCCATATTTGCCGGAATCGAAGCCGCCGCCGCTTGAGCAGCCGCCAAATTCCCCCCATAGTTCCCCTCAAAAGCTCGCGACCCAATCTCCACTCCAACCTCAAATTCTAAAACCTCGATCACCCTCGTCGGCGGAAGCGTGGCACTTCCGTTGCTCTTCGTCCGGCTTGTTAAGAACAGCGCCGGGCTGCTTTTCACTTTTGCCGTCTCGCCCGAAAGAGATTCCAAAAGCTCCGAAACTGGATCCCCATGCCCACCGTTCTCACCATGCCCTCCACAAGGGCACTCCCAATCCTCCATTAATTCTCCCGCCGAAACCCAATGCTGACTCCGATCACCGGAAGCCCATACCGGTTCCACCGTAATCGGCGACTCCCCCGGCCGTATTAGCGTCGCAAGTAAGCCCTGCTTTGTGAGAACCGCAGTGACCGAATAGTCAGGCCGCTTATTGACTTCCCCCAAATAAGCTTCCTCAACACAAGAAGCCACTTCTTCCAGCACTCCCGCTTCATTGGGCACTAGGAAGCGAGTGTTTTCACCAGTCACCTTATTTTTCCAAAACCGCAACTTCAAAGAACTTCCCTCGAAAGGTAGCTCTGCCGAAAACTGATCAGGCGCACCATCGGGAAGCGTCATTGAAACCTGAACCTTCTCCTCCTGGAGCTCTGTCGCCGCAGAAGCCACTGAAACTCCGGTCGTTAGCCCATAAACTACCAAAGAATAGATCAACGAACGAAAGATGGGGGGAGATGTCATACAGAAAACTTTAGGGAGATCTGCCCACGCAGCAAGCTGAAACAGCCCTGATGAGTCCAAAGCAATCATGCTAAGGAAATAACTCTGCTCACTCACGATATGTGCAGACGAAAATCCTAATTTCAAAAATCAGAAGGTCGAAACCCAAAACGACGAGAAACCAAATCTCACTCCTCCCTCAATTCAAGCCCCTCTCCCAATCTTCAAGAATCCAAAATCATCCTCATAAATCGGTGTTAAAATCGGTGTTAAAAACTCCCTGCCAAGAGGCCAAACAATCAAGCGTGAGCGCAAGGATCTTTCTTCGCCCTCCAGCCCCAACCGGAGCGATCTATCGTAGCCCACGGGCAGAGGAAGGACGACCGCCGCCCTAGGTCTGCGCATAGACCAGAACCGAGCGAGCAAAACGTGTCGAATCTCACAGCACTCACCCGATGCCCCCGCCGCCAGCTCCAATGCCGAAACGGCGCGCTTCGGGCATCTCATATCCGATTCAGCATCCAAAGGCTCGCGCATCCTTATCCCGCCTCAAAGACCCAGGGCGGCCCCCGCATGCGCGGGATCTGCCACTGGGCTTCGTTGGTTCACCCCTTTTACCCAAGGGCACTCTGGGGGTTGGGGGAACTGGGAGCTAAGCATCGCCGATGCTCTAAGAGGCCGGAGAACCCTCCGAGAAAAATCTGCGTTAATCTGCGGAAATCCTTCTCAAATCTGCGGCAACTTTGAACATTGAAAATCTCCGCATGACTTTATGGACAAGTGGTTTAGCATAATTTCTTTCAAAATATGGCTGGCATAGTTTTGTGACAGGAGTGGCTTTTGCCTTCTTTACGCAGCCGGCCTTTAATATCTTTGAAAGATACAGTTTCCTTTGACTTCGCAAATGCAAACAGATGGGGCATTTTGTCACACATCGCGACACTTCGATACAGCCAACTCGAAAATTTTAATAGATATATTCATATCAAGATTTGTTGACAATGAAAAATACACCACCGTCAAAATCCTCGCAAAATTGCTATTTTTAAAAATTCACCGTGCTTACCCGAACGGCGAGACTCACTTTTTACGTAATCGCGTCCGATCGCGATAAAACAACTAAAAATATAAGATCGCGAGCTGGGCTGAGTTTGTTCAGCCGAACAAATGGCATGAAAGGTGCAAAGAGGTATAGTTCAATTCAGAAAAATGAGCATCCAAACACAATTCGACAAATTCCACAATGCCATCAAACTAACCCGCGAGGACAAACGTTATAAAGAGGCTCGACAAAAAGACGACAGTATCAAAATTGAGATAAAGTCCGCCTTTAAAAAGGCAGGATACCCAATAGTTGAAGACTTCATTCAGGGTTCGATGGCTGATGGAGTGAACACAGGGATCGTGTCGCTATATGGCGACAGAGACATTGATCGGGCGCTTGTCATTAATTCGGAAGATTCACCAGACGATCCAATCGCTCCAAAGAAAGTTCTGCGCGACACACTTAAGAATCGCAGATTCTCAAATCCCGCGATTAAAAAACCCTGTGTTACAGCCGATTATGTAGGCAATGATCTTCATTTTGACTACCCCATCTACCGTAAAGATTCACTAGGAAACCTTGAACTCGCAGTAGGAAAAGAATTTTCAAATGACGCCACTCGAATCTGGGATGGGAACGATCCGAAGGGCCTAATTGACCACCTTAAAGACAAAAACGGATATTTAACTTCTCTCGAAAAGAGCCAGTATCGCCGAATCGCCCGATATCTCAAGCGCTGGAGGGACGTTAGATACAAAAGCGAAACAGCGAGGAAAAAAGTCTACTCCATCGGGCTCACATTGATGGCCAAGGACTCTTTCTCGAAACAAGTCAATGAAGATGGAGTGGCCAATGACCTCTTAGCGCTAAGAGAGACAATTCACAACATTCTCTATCTAAGTTCCTATTTTTCTCCAATCGATTTTGAAAATACTAAATACAAAATTAGAGTCCCCCTTCCAGTTAGGCCGTGGAGAGATATTTTCGAAAACCATGGCTCTCCGGTCGGAACCCCTCTTCGCACTAAACTAGTTAAGCTTCTTGAGAAATGTGATTTGGCTATAATTGAGGAAGACGTGGTCGAGCAGTCCAAAATTCTACGTCAACAGTTCGGAGACGACTTTCCACTCGCAGAGAAAAAGGAGTCAGTTAAGAAAAATATTTACGTTGGCAGCGGACTTGTTGGTGACCCTTCGGGAGCATGAGTGTAGCTGGAGTTATTTCATACTTAGAAAGTGAGAGGAATCAGGTTGTCGATTCATCCGAGGGATACATACGGACTCGACACCAAATTGGGGATTCCTCGCTTGAAATCCTTGGCAATTTGGAGGGAGCCTTTCCTCATTCGCTTCCAGAGTATTTTCTCTGTGAACGAAGCTCTTACGGCAGACTAGCTCACGTGGGATGGCCAAGGACCCTAGTTCAAAAAAACGAAGAGAAATTCAGTGATCTTGGCCTTATTTGCGGTGGAAGTTCAGATGCCTTGGCACTTGATTCTCATTCTCCTGAGAAAGTTTATTTGGCGGGATTAAACAAGGCCATAGCGACATTCAAACCAGCATTTCTTGATCCCGACTTAAACGAGAAAGAATGCCTGCGTGAATTTGTGGGACATTGGCAATTTGCAGTAACCGACCAACCCATACTGCTGGTCGGAGAATCCTCCAAAACGATCACTGATCTCCATTGTACTCGCCCCAAATCAAAGTCTCAGAACTTGCTCTCAAAACCGATTGCTCTTCTAGAAGAACTTGACAGCCAATCTCAAAATTACCTACCTAGAATCGAAGCTGAATCAAAAGACAGACGCACTTCAGGAAAAGGGTTACTAATAAATCTTAATGGGCTCATAGCCCCTCCCTCACATACCGATGACCTGAAGCAGTGGTGGAGACATTTTCTTCAGGTCCAAACGCACGAAGAAAAAAAGGAACTTCGAAATAAAGCCCGCCACACCCGATCAACCGAATTCTGGATAGTCTGCCGCACTCGCTATGAGGACCAAGACATCTGGTTTGCTCTAATTGCCAATTCGATCAATAAAGAGAAGGCTCCTATCGCCTTAGACTTTCTGGATAATTGGAGTTTTTCCGCCAGAACTGTAGACCCTCATACCAGAGATTATCTTATCCCCCGTGGTGGTGGCACTGCTCAACTACAAGAGAAATCAGCTTTAGTAGTTGGGTGCGGATCGGTCGGGTCAGTAATAGCAAGTTCCTTAGCAAGCTCTGGAATCGGTAAACTAGCACTAGCCGATCATGACGTATTCAGCCTAGACAATCTTTATCGGCACTCATTATTAAGTATGAGGTGGGATGGCATCCTCAAAGCACCTGCAATTACCACTGAACTTGGTCAAAAATTTCCTTTTACTAGGCTCGAACATTCAAAATCTAAGTTACTTGGCCTCACCGATTCTCAATTGAAAAGCTTTGACCTCATAATTGTCGCAATTGGAAATTCCACCCATGAATTCGCATTCAATGAAAAGCTGATTCTTCGAGGGATTAAGACTCCTGTAGTCTACACGTGGCTCGAACCAAATGGTATCGGTGGTCATGCTGTTCTAGTTGGTGGAAATTATGAAAACGGATGCCACCAATGCAATTTCTTGATTCCTGGGGGTGAAGGTGAGCGATCTCTAACACCCAATCTAAATTTCCTAAAACCAAATCAAAATGTAACAGAACACGTGGGGAGTTGCGGTTCGCTATTTCTTCCCTACTCAATACTCGACGCTTCGCAAACTGCCAATATGGCAACAAAATTAGCCATCAGAGCACTCCTAGAAAAAACTAAACTAGGAAAAAAAGTCTCCTGGCGCGGCAATCTCGTTCACGAAGAACTACCTAACCTAAAATTTACCGACCGATATTTCCAATTTGAAAGCCAGCTTAAAGAAATCCCAACCAAAAATCAACTATGCGCGCTCTGCTCAAAATGAAGAGCTATAAAATTGGCTTCGTAGACAAAGGAGTCCTCCTTCTTGTCGAGGATTCTGTCCAAAAAAAATGGGACGAGCACCGACAAAAATATTCGGATACTCCTGAAGCATGTGGAATTTTGATGGCTTCGATTGACTCTGATACAAGTCGCATTTGGTTAGAAAAAGCCACTGTGCCAAAAAAATCGGACAACCGAACACGGTTCACTTTCAAAATTTCAGGAAAAAATCATCAGAAAGAACTTGATCTAGAAGCTAAAAATTCCGGAGGGAAAATCCGATTACTTGGAACATGGCACACCCATCCCGAAGATGACCCGTCTCCATCTCAAGCTGATTTCCGGGGATGGGAGAGGCAGCAAGAAGCCAACCCTCAATTCCGAGAATTCTGTTTCGTTATTGTAGGGCTCAAAAGCACATCAGCGTATCTTTCGGTGAATAATAGGATCACCAAAATGAAGTTCATCAGCCTAAATACACCCACAGAGAAATGAAAAAAATGCAGACTGAAAGCCCTCCATTCTCCAGCTACCTAGATGTCTCGAACTACTTCGAAACCCTAGAAAACGAGAACACTTTGTGGTCTGAATTTGGACTGCTAACCGACGAGAATCATCACAACTCGATTTTTGTCCTTCTTGAAAACGAAGTGGTTATAGCAGCATTCCGTGCCAATATTTGTGAGAAAGACGCATGGAAAGTCACAAACCTATTTGCCCCTAAAAGACAGTCGCGATTTCTGTTCACATCGAAATCAAGCATTCAGAAAGAAGACATTTTATCTCTTGAGAAAGTCTCTGTTTTTCTAGCCCATTGCTCAAGAGATGGATTGATTCAAAAACATCTTAAACAGGTTTTCGAAGAACCCAAAAAAGGCGTCAAACATGGGAAAGGCCGAGGAGAGAAATTCAGTACAGATACAGGGCGGAAAGTGTTCGACGACGCTTCGATGAGATGCATGTTCGAAGGTTGCGCCGAGAAACTCAACCAAAACGAGCTTTCCGGGGATGATTCTTATTTTGGCTACCTTGCCCATATCGTCGCATCCTCTGAAGAAGGACCACGAGGAGAAGTCGGAGAATCTGCGCTGCTATCCGATGTTCCTTCCAATGTGATGCTACTCTGCGACAAGTGCCACCGCTTGATCGACAGAGTTGCTTGCGCAGATTTCCCTAGAGATAGGCTTGAAGCGATGAGGACGAGATTCATCACCGACAAGAATGCTCTTCTTGACCTTCTTAAGTTTCACCCAGTCAAAACCTATAGTTTTTGTTGGCCAATAAACGGCCAGCCCGTTTCTCCTCCAACACCCCGAGAAGTGAGCAACTGCTTGGCTACTTCGTTTCTGAGATCCAGTGGAGAACTTCAAATCATTGATGATTCAAACATTTCTGGATCCAAAGACGACAAGTCCGATGATTTTTGGAAGTTTGCTCCTCACATGTTAAGAGCGTCTCATGCCCACTTAGAACAGACAGCCCAGTCTAGTGGCCAATCTTATGGGATTTTTGCAAGTGGCCCTATGCCCCTTCTCGTGTCATTAGGGGCTCTAATCGGGAACAAGAACAACGTTATGGCTGCGTTACGAACCAGAGAATTGGGACAGTGGTGTTGGCCGCTTCAAGAACCCGTTGGAGCTAAGATACTGATCGTTGAGCCTCCAATAATCCCTCAGAATTTGGACTCTGTTGTTATCCGACTCGAGTTGACCGCAAGCCCGAACTCTTTATCGAAAAGATCAGAAGAGATCCTAAGTCAGGAAAATTCGAGTGAAATCATTGTCACAGTTAAAGAGCAGTCAGGTAATTGCATCGGCCACCCAGCTGATGGGCTGGAATTCCAGCACCTCATGAATATTCTTCTCCATAAAATTTCTACTGACTATAAAGTTTCTACAATTCACCTTCTACCATGTGCCTCTAACGCAGCCTGCTTATATTTCGGGAGAGCCATTGAACAATATCATCCGAAGGTTATCGTCTCTGACTTTCTTACCAAAGATAAAGTAGTTCCTAGGATTAAAATTTCACCAACTGAATGTGGTCCTTCGTTGTCCAGTCCAACGGAGGACTGACTTGAAAGTCTGAAAATTCGTATGCCAAGCATACAACAAGGTGAAACACTCCCTAAGAACTCATTTGAAGTAGGTTATCGAATTATAGAGATGACTGAAATGGAGCTGATCTGGGACAGCAACACTGGAGGCTCCTCCGGTGCGAACTGAGATCCCTACGAGTCGCTCAGTGAAGACCAGCGACTTACTCTGAGCTTGGTGGCCAGAATCGTTTTCCGGTCGCATCGAGTCGCTCGAAGGTAATGATTTGAATCATGGGAGTTCCGTCTTCGCCAATGATTGGGATGAGGACGTTCCCGCCATCGTAAAGATGGATTTCGGATTCGGTGAGATTAGATTGGAACGATTCTGGGGTGAGCCCTTGTGGGTCTTCGGTGTCGACCGTGCTGAAATTTACTTCGCCGTCCATTTGCCATTCATGCCGAGCTTACAAAAAGAGAAGTCTGCTCAATCCCTCAATTTTTAATGATTTTTGGTGATCTGAGCTAGTTTGATGTGGGCAAATTTGGGGGTGGTCGAGTGAGCGGGAGATTAGAATGGTGAATGTGGACTGGTGAATTTTTGGGAGCTTTCGCTTTGACGGAGAGAGCCCCATCCGCAACTCACCAGTCCACCCTCAAAATTCACGATTCATCTCACGGCCGCAACCACTGAGATCTCCACTAAGAGTTCGGCCCGTGCCATCCGCGCCTCCACGCAGGCTCGCGCTGGGGCATGACCTTCTGGCACCCAGGCGTCCCAAACGTCATTCATCGCTGCAAAATCCTTCATGTCTCGCACATAGATGGTTGCAGAAAGGAGATGCTCACGGTCTGAGCCAGACTGAAGGAGTAAGTCATCCACTTTCTCAAGCATCGTGGCGGTCTGCTCCGTGACCCCTTGGCTGGAGTCTTTCGCGACCTGTCCGCAGAGGTAGATGGTGTCGTTGTGAATGACGACGCGGCTCATCCGTTGCTTGGTCTCCTGTCTCTGAATGCTCATGGCGAGGTCATATTCATTCTGAACGATTGCGAAAAGAGAGAATGAGAGGATTCCGAAGAACACAAAAAAAGGCCGCACTCAATGCGGCCTTTTAAAAATCTATTTATGAATCCAATGAGGATTACTTCGAGCCGAACTCCTTCGCCACTTTGGCTGGGTACTTCAACTTATCGCGAACCTCTTTCGGGGTCATTTTTGCGACAATCGCTTCGTCCACTCCCAAGGCGATGAGACGCTTACGGTGGTCAGCTTGACGTTTGTTTCTCGCTGAATTCGACTTTGAGGGACGAGTTCTGTTTTTGTTGCGTTCTTCTGTGGAGGCCATGATCGTAGTTTGTTCCTAGCAGTAAGGAGGTGAAAAGTCCCATTCGGTTGGCTAGAGCAATCTCAGGAACGCCGTTCGTTTAGGTTCGATGACGGCCTGAGTCAACTGGAATCCTCCGTGCCCCCTTCTTGACTCTTCCCTCCAGAACCAAGACTCTAAGGAATGGCCCTCAACTTCATCTGGCTCGGCTTCTTCCTCATCGCCTTCATCGTCGCCCTCGCCAAAACAATCTTCTGGCAAGACTACAGCGTCTTCCCGGCCATGATGACTGCCCTCTTCGACATGGCAAAGATCGGCACCACCCTCTCCCTCGGCTACATCGGCGGCATGGCCCTCTGGCTCGGCATCATGCGAGTCGGCGAAAAGTCCGGCTCCGTAAACATCCTCGCCCGACTCCTCAGCCCCCTCTTCGTGCGACTCTTTCCCGAAGTCCCCAAAGGCCACCCCGCTCAAGGTTCCATCATCATGAACTTCGCCGCCAACCTCCTCGGCCTCGACAATGCCGCCACCCCGCTGGGCCTCAAAGCAATGAAGGACCTCCAGGAAATCAACCCCAAGAAAGACACCGCCTCAAATGCCCAGATCATGTTCCTCGTCCTAAATACGAGTGGCCTCACCATCATCCCCGTCTCGGTCATGATTCTTCGCTCCGCCGCTGGTGCGGAAAACCCGGCTGATATCTTTGTCCCCATCCTCATCGCCACCTACTGCTCCTCACTCGCCGGGCTCACCATTGTCTCTCTCATTCAAAAGATTAACCTCTTCCGCCCCATCGTCTTCGTCTGGCTTCTCGGAATGACCACTGCGATCGCCGGACTTGCCTACTACTTCCAACAACTCTCTCAAAGCGCCGTCGAATCCCAATCCGCCCTCCTCGCCGCCTTCGTCATCTTCTCGATCGTCGTGGGCTTCTTCACACTCGGCGCCCTGCGTAAGATCAATGTCTACGAGGAATTCGTCGAAGGTGCGAAAGAAGGCTTCGGCGTCGCGGTAAAGATCATCCCCTTCCTCGTCGCGATGCTTGTCGCGGTCGGAGTCTTCCGCGCATCCGGCAGCTTCACCGCCATCACTGATACCATCTCAAAGGGAGCCCAGAGCGCCCAAGTTGATGACCGCTGGGTCGAAGCCGTCCCCACTGCCCTCATGAAACCTCTCTCCGGATCCGGGGCACGGGGACTCGCCGCCGAAGCAATGGAAACCCACGGTGTCGATAGCTTCGCCGCCCGCCTCGCCTGCACCTTCCAAGGCTCCACCGAAACCACCTTCTACGTCCTCGCCGTCTACTTCGGTTCGGTAGGAATCCGCCGCACCCGCTACGCCCTCCTCGCCGGTCTCGCCGCCGACTTTGCCGGCATCATCGCCGCGATCTTTGTGGCATACGGCTTCTTTGGATGAGAATGAAACTGAGCCCAAAATTCATCATCGCCGCAGCCACCTTGATCGTCTTGATCTTTGCGGCACTCGATTACCTTTCAGCTTTCAACTCCTACGAACGACTCAAAGAGGAAGCAAATTCCAACACCTTCGAAAGTATTGCCATCGGCTACAAAGAGGAACGGTTCCTCGAGCACATCCAAAGTTCTTGGGTCACTTTCGAGATCGATGACGTCAAAGCACCGCTCATGGAGTTTTGTGAAATGACCGAATTTGATCAAACAGTGGCAGGACTCGTTCAAGCGCTCACTCACGAAGTGCCGCCATTCTCCGCTTGGAATATAAAACAAAATTTCAGGGAAGTGACACGAGCAGGAGGCCTCATTGGACTAGACTTAGAATCAATCTCTACTGATGGAAAAATCTACCACAAGGAAGGCGGCGCTTTCCTAAAAGTCCGCAATGGTATGGTCGAATATTACGAAGACAGCGAGCAAGGAGTGCGGTATTTTGTTTACGGGAACCCCAACCGTTCTACGAACGAATGACGATGAAAATTCATCTCACCCACTAATCCAAAATGAAACGTCGAAACATTTTAAGGATCACCCTCCCCACCACTTTGACTGGCGGCCTTTCTGCTGCGACAGAAAACAACGCTCTCCTAGCGACGCGTGGACCAGCGCCGAAGGAGATCTAAGAACTCAGCGCGCTCGCCTTTTTCATCATCACCTCTTCCACTGAGAGCGAGTTGGGTGACTAGCTCAGGATTACCGCTCCCAACGTGTTCCGAACTGCGCAGGAGCATTCCCCACAGACTTACCGCGGAAGCGAAGCGGAAGTCTTCACTCGCTTGCTGCCATTGACTATTTTCATCAATCAGAGCCTCACTCATCTCGGTAGAAACATCGCCATCGGGCTGCTTGTAGCGGAGCTTCACTGTGAGGAGTTCGGGAGAATCAATGAGCTTCGCTTTTGGCACGATCGCTTCTTCTTGTTTCTGATATTTCAGACCACTGGGAAGCGCGGACTGCTCGGCTCCGACGGGAATGACTTCGTAGAGCGCAGTGACACGATGGCCCGCGCCAATGTCACCGGCATCGATCTTATCATTCGCAAAATCTTCATCCCGCAAGCGGCGATTCCCATAGCCGATGAGGCGATACTGCGCGACTTTCCCGGGGTTGAACTCGACCTGAATTTTTACATCTTTCGCAATGGTCTGAATCGTGCCCGTAAGGCCGCTTTGGAAGACTTTTCGCCCCTCGCGGAGGGAGTCGAGGTAGTAGTAATTCCCATCGCCCTTGTTCGTGAGATTTTCGAGAAGAGCATCATTGAGATTCCCCTGACCGAAGCCAAGAACGGTGAGGGAGATGTTGCCATCGGCTTGCTTTTTGACGAGCTGCAGAAGGGCTTCATGATTGGTGACGCCGACGTTGAAGTCACCATCCGTGGCAAGGATGACGCGATTCACCCCTCCCGTAATGAAAGCCTTGCGAGCGAGTTCGTAAGCAGTGGTGATTCCCGCAGAGCCATGCGTGGAGCCTCCAGCAGAAAGGTTTTGAAGAGCCTTCGCAACTTGGCTTCGGCCAGAGTCATCGATCGCAGTGGGAGCGAGAAGAACGGCTTGGCGTCCGGCGTAAACGACGAGGCTGACGCGGTCATCTTCATTCAATTCTTTAAGAAGAAGTTGGAACGATTGGACGAGGAGCGGGAGTTTATCGGCGTTACTCATCGAGCCTGAGACATCGATGAGGAAGACCAGATTCGCGGCCTTGCGCTCGCCCTGATTCACGGACTTTCCTTGCAGGCCAATTTTCACGAGGCGGTGATTCTCATTCCACGGACACGACGCAACCTCACTCTGAACAGCGAAGGGATGCGCGCCCTCTGGCTGCGGGTAGGAGTAGTCGAAATAATTGATCATTTCCTCGATGCGAACGGCATTCGGATTGATCGCCTGATTGTTCTGCACGTGACGACGAATGTTCGTATAAGACGCGGTATCGACATCGGTCGAGAAGGTCGAAAGCGGCGCTTTGAGCGGCGAGAGAAAAGAGGTCTCGATGAGCTGGCCATATTGCTCACCGGAAGGAACTTCTTTCGCGTCTCCAAAAAGACGACCTACGGCAGGAATACTTCTGAATCGAGGAGCTTCTTCCGCATCAATAATCCCCTGGCTTCCTACCTTCCTCGTTGATTCACTAGATCCTAGGACCATTGGCGCAGGAGTCGCTAAAGGATACCTCCCCCTAGAGCCTTCACCTTCCACAAGAAAATCAACAGGCCCATTCACAGAACCTCCCAATGGAACGGTAGAAATAGAGCCCGAAGGCGCTGGACTCGTTGAGGACTGGATTCTTCCTCTTGAAAGCTGAACACTTTCTTGAATGTCCATAGATTGAGGTTCATCCACACTAAGAATCGCAACATCGTCTGCCGCGCGCTCCTTCATTTTTTCACTGAGGAAAAAGATCCCAAGAGCGGTCCCAGTGATCAGGAAGAGGGCTGCGATCGCGGAAAAGGCTGAACCTCTTTTCTTTTTGCTAATCGCCTTCTCATTTTTGACAGGATGTTGGTCGAGCTCTTCTTCCAACTGGTCGAGGAAGGCTTGATCATCTTTTCCTTCAAGTCGGGCGTGTTCCTTGAGGGCTTGGTCGATAAAATTGTCGTCATTCATAGGTCTTAAGCGTGAGAGGTTTTAGAAGTGAGGCAGGTCTTGAGGGCGGCGCGAGCTCGTTGGAGGCGCTTGCGGGTGGCAGGCTCAGAGGCATTGAATTGATTGGCGGTTTCCGCCGTGGAAAGGTCTTGGTAGTAGTGGGCTAGGACCGGGCCGAGCAGAGTTTCGGGAAGCTTATCGAGGCAGTCTTTGAGCTCATCGAAGAATCCAGCCTGGGGAATTTCTTTGAGCGTGTCTTCCAACTGCGAAAGCGCCTCATCATCCCACGAGCTGACGCGGGAATTCTTCCGGCAGTGTTCTCGCCATTTATTCCGGATGATCCCGCGGAGCCAGGAGCCAAAGTCACGGGTGACCTCAAAGCGATCCCAATTCTGCCAAGCTAGGAGAAAGGCATCCTGCGCAAGATCACGAGCCGTGTGCTCCTCACCAGCAAGGGTGCGCGCATAGAGGAGGGCCATACGATGGTGTTCACGGGCCAGCACCGAAAAAGTCTGACGTGGAGTAGGTTTTTCAGAGCTGGCTGACATAGCGAGAGAGTTCACAGAGAGTATTGACACTAGGGGCCAACATTGTGACATCGATCTTGATTTTTTTTTCGAGCGCGCATCGCAGGAAGCCAAAATGGTTATTCACTTGATAGCTTTCGAATCGCTGGACTTTCGCTCGATGGACAAAAGGCCATCATCAAGCGGATCAAATCGGTAAAGTAAACCCTGACCACGCCCTCAAAATTTTTCCCATCGTCATTCATAAATTGGGCTGGCAAGTTCCCCTTTATGCGGAACCACCTCTTCCTCTCTTTTTTAGCATTTTTCCTCCTTTCAAATCTCGGATTTCTGAGCGCCGCTCAGCCCAATATCCTCTGGGTCGTCACCGATGACCACCGGGCCGACTCCATCGGCGCCTACAACCGCGCCACCTCCAACCGCGACCACAGCGCTCTAGGCTACGTCAGCTCGCCCCAAGCTGACAAACTCGCCGCCCAAGGCACTCTCTTCACTCGCGCCTATTGCAACTCCCCCGGCTGCTGCCCAAGCCGCACCTCCATGATCTATGGCCGCTACCCTCACCGCTCCGGCCACCTCGGGTTTGAAAACTCCCACCGCGACTACGACCTCGCCAAACCCACCGTTCCCGAGCTCGCCAAAGACCTCGGCTACCACACCGCTCACTTCGGAAAAAACGGCATCGGCATCTTCCACCACGGAAAAAAGAAACTCGAGAAAACAGCCCTCCACGACATCGAAATCGGACAAAAAGAAACCCGCAAAAAACGCTATACCGATTGGTCAAAAGCCAAGACTTGGGACAAGACTGGGTTCACCGGCGAGGAAGTCTTTTGGAACATGCCCAATGCCCCCGTCACCCTCTTCTACCCCATCGATGGAGACCCCGCCGACAAAGTCATGCAAAATAAAACTCGCATCGATCGCGAGCTCGACCTCCTTTACTCCTACACCCGCGACAACCCCAACCTCATTATAGGCGGCGTCAGCCCACAACCCACCGCCAAAACCCAAGACGGCGAATTTGATGCCGCCTTCCGCCAATTCCTCACCCATCCCGACTCAGAATATCGCACCCCTTGGAATCGAAAAGTCACCGGACCACCCAGCGACAAACCCCTCTTCGCCAGCCTCTGGTTCCACTTCCCACACACCCCCGTACTTCCCTCGAAGGAATTCCGCGACCAATTCAAAGATAAAGTCTACCAAGTCCCCGACTTCTCCAAAGAATCCCACAAAACCCTTCCGCCACAACTCCTCACCTGGTTCAAAAAAACCAACTTCGCCGACATGACCCCCGAGGACAAACAACAGGCCATCCGCGACTACTACGCCTTCTGCGCCATGGGCGACTCCCTCGTCGGCCAGTCCATCCAAGCCTTCAAGGACTACTCCAAAAAACAAAACCGTGAATGGCTCATCCTCTACGTCATCGGCGACCACGGTTGGCACCTCGGCGAACAAGGCGGCGAGGCAAAGTTCGCTCCCTACGACACCTCGAACCACTGCGCCGTCATCGCCGTCTCCTCTGATAAAAAGAAATTCCCCGCCGGAAAAATCTCTCACAACTGGGTCGAGTTCGTCGACTTCGCCCCCACCATTCTCCGCACCGCCGGAGCTAAACTCAGCGAAGAAAAATACCAACATCTCGACGGCTTCCCCCTCGACGACATCCTCACCCAAAAGAAAAAGCGCGACTATGTCATCGGCGAAATGTGCCACGTTATCGGACCCCGCGCCTACCTCCGTTCCGATCACTTCGCCTTCTCCATGCGCTACCGTGAAAAGGACGGCAAGCCTGGCGAAAAATGGGGACACCCTCCCGGTGAAAACATCAAATGGGCCCTCACCACCGACACCGCCAAGGTCGAACTCGCCCTCTTCGACCTCCGCTCTGACCCCGGCGAAACCAACAACATCGCCGCCCATTCCGACTACCAAAAACTTGCCGAATGGTTCCGCCAAAAACTCGGCCGCATCATCCTCGGAGACCAGCGCCTCGAAGCCGACTGGTCAAAAAAGGACACCTACCACCTCAGCACCTTCGCCGCCGGAGCCCACGATGGAAAACTCGATATCCCCTCCGACATCATACCCGTTCTCAAAAAGGAACAAACCCTCAGCCCCGAAGGCCAACGCAAAAAAGCCACCCACGACTACCTCTTCCAAACCTTCGCCAAAGACCGTAAAACAAGCTACCGCGGTGAAGGTCGAGACAAGGGCCTCAAAGAACTCACCATCCTCAAAGAAGCCCGCGAAATTCGCCACGGCGATGAACTCGCCCTCCCACCAGGCGCCGAAAAAATCGCCGGCCTCTTCCGTCACTTCGCCTTCCACGGAGCCAATCTCGACCTCATCAAGGAAGTCCACGTCTTCCCCTTCTCCCCCAACTCAGCTCCACCCCGCAGCAAGCAGACCAAAGACTTCTACCGCGTCCAAATGCCCTCCCTCCCCGTCACCGACAAACCCTACGAGCCCATGAAAATTCGCGTCCTCATGAAAAAGGAAAGCGACACCTGCCGCATCGACGACCTCGTCTTCATCGCCCAAAAACAAATCCCCCCCGCCTTCGACGACATCCCCTATCGCGACCTCGGCTCCGAGCATCCACGCGAACGCGTCGAGGTCCTCGTCGACACCACCCATGAGCTCTCCATCGGCGGCAGCTCAGAGCTAAAACGCGACCGCTGGTTCCGCACTCACACCACCCCCGGCGCGACCCATCAGTCCTTCGAGAAATGGGCCCTCGCACGCGGCTTCCACCCCGCCCGAGGCTTCATGAAATTCAACCCCGCTCTGACCCGAGGATACGGCAAAAACCCACCCCAACTCAAAGAACGCGCCGACAAACCCGGCTCCGCCGACCTCTCCTTCTTCGAACGCTACAACGCTGGCTCCGCCCTCCGCCAAGCGATCCCCGAATACCAAGCCATCCCCTTCACTTCCTGCTTCAACGACTGGCCCGATTTCATGTCCGTCCCCCTCACCGGCCGCGGCACCCCGCTCATCGATCACTTTGATCAAGCCGCCGAACTCGCCGCCGCCTTCGTCGCCGACCAAGTCAAAGACGCCGGCTTCACCGCCACCTGGTGGGAGGTCAAAAACGAAAGTAGCGTCCAATCCGAGTGGGCCCACCACTGGAAAGAAAAACAAGGCATCGATGGCTGGGGACTCCTCGCCGACTTCCACAATAAGGTCGCCGATGCCATTCACCAAAAATCACCCAACACCAAAGTCGGCGGCCCTTCCTCCGCCTACATGCAGGTCCATGTCGGCGACTTCAAACTCTTCCGCGACCAAGCCCGCTTCATCACCGAGACCAAAGGCCACCTCGATTTCTTCTCCCACCATTTCTACGAAAACGCCCTCACCCTCGGCGCCCACGAACGTCGTGGCCTCGGCTACTCAAACTACCTCCTCGGCCGCTACGAGGCCACCCTCGACATGCTCCGCGCCCACATGCACAAGGTCGATAACGTCCTCCCCATCCTCATCACCGAGTGCGGCTCCCTCCAAAATGGCCGCGAGCCATCCGACAACTGGCTCCGCCTCCACGCCTGGAACGCCTACCTCACCAAGTCGATGCAACGGCCCGACCAAATCGACCTCTTCGTCCCCTTCGTCTTCCTCCACATGTCGTGGAATCCCCTCAGTGGCGACGCCGCCTTCACTCCAAAAACCGACATCAAAAAACCGTGGACCATCGACGACTTTGAACCCACCCCCATCGCCCACTTCTTCGAACTCTGGCGGGACTTCGAGGGCAAACGTCTCCCCGTCTACTTCGAGCGCGACTACCTCGACGTCGTCGCCGTCCACAAAGACAACACCATCTCCCTCGCCGTCACTAACATGGGCGGACGCCAACTCTCGCTCGACCTCTCTAAGCTCGCTCAAACAATCGGCGCAAAGACCGCCCAGCAAACCCGACTGAACTACCACAAAGGCGAAGTCATCTTCCAAGCCCGCCACGATGTCTCGGCCTCCGCAATCCCCATCGATGTCAACGAAACCACCGTGATCCACCTCACCGCCAGCGCTCCACTCCAGCCCGCTGGCACCCTCACCCTCGACCGCTGGTTCGCCCACCAAACCGCCGTCGCCACCGCCGGAAAACCACAGACCTTTGACGTCAAAGTTGACCAAGCAAAAACCGCCAAGAAAGCCCGCCTCATCATCGGCGCTCACCGCCGCGGCGGCCTCTCCGAAGCTCTCATTGTTTCCGTCAATGGCACAACCATCCCCATCAACCTCGGCGACGCCCACGAGTTCAGCGAATTCTTCGCCCCTCTCGAAACTCAAGTGCCCGTCGAGCTTCTCCGCGAGAACAACCAGATCAAAATCACCTCCGAAGCCGGAACCACCATCACCTCCGTCCAGCTCCGCACCGCCCGCGCCCTCTAATTTAAAATCACGCTACTCAGAGGCGCTCACTTCGAGCCTGACAAATTCTTTGTCCTCCGCGAGGGGAAATTCATACTCGTAAGAATTGGGGAAATCGCTGCTAACCGTGGCATCAAATCCCAGACTCCAGTTTTCCAAAGAACTGCTTTTTTGAAGCTTGTGGGTAAAGGTGAAGCTGCTGAACGACGACGATACCCCGTAGTGGAAAGCACGCTTTCCATTCGCCTTCAGTGAAATTCTCGGGTAAGCCGCAGCATTAGGATCGGCGGATCTAGCGAGGGCGCCGTTGGTGCCGAGGAATTGCTCAAAAAGGTCGTTGTAGCCGTCCCCGTCATAATCTCCGATGAGACGTAGTGGCTTGATCGTGGTGTCCTTATCTTTGTTAGGCGCGTTGCCGTGATCGACTTCGACATTAGCCGCGAAGACCTGAGGAGCGAGGTCATCCAACTCTGCCATCTTCGCTAAGGCCGCAGCACTGGGATTGTTCCCCGCATTAAGATTGTTGTGCTCCATGGGATCGGCATTGCGATCATAGAGCTGTTTGGAAACGAGATTACCGACGTTGTCCTTGGGGCGATCTTCAATGTAATGCCAATCCTTCGTGAGGACGGAAACTCCTTTGGCGCTCACCGTGATCGCGGCGCTGCCGGTATCCACAGATGGATTGGCGAGCATGGGACTGAGGATTGATCCGTCGAGATCAGGCTTGGGCTGCAGTCCGCAGAGATCGATGAGCGTTGGGTAGAGATCGATAAGGCCAACCGGGTTATCGCAATACTGATAACTCGCTGAGGCAGGAGTGGACGGGGTGCGAATCATCATAGGAGTGAGCACGGACTCAGCCCAGAGAGTCTGCTTATGATACTGAAGTTTTTCTCCAAGATGCCAGCCATGGTCGCCCACGATCACAACGATCGTGTTGTCCTTGTAGGGACTGGCGTTCAAGGCATCCATGATGCGCCCGAGACATTTGTCAGACTGACTCACGCACGCGAGATAGTGGCGGGTCGCTTCCTTTATCGTGTTATGCTCAGCGTCGTTGGCTACGATCCAGTCATGGTCTTTCATCGAGGAAAAGGTATTGTTTCCGTTTGAGATGCGGTCGATGTCGTCAAGGTCCGTCGCAAGAACCGTGGGGGTGACCAGATTGGCAAGATCACCCGCACCGGGAGCGGAATCAAACTCATCGTAGAGGTCGATGAACTCTTGCGCCACGAACCATGGAAAGTGAGGTTTGTAAATTCCCACCGCCATGAAGAAAGGCTCTTGGAGATTACCTTCAAGTTGATTTTTGGCCCAAGTGGCTTTGCCATAATCTTTCTGAGCGGAGAAACTTGGATTCAGCGATGGCCCCCAGGAAAGGCCCTTGGTTTGCGCGAAATTTCCGTAGTTGGAAGTGGCATCGACGACACCCTTGAAGGTGTTTGTTTTGCTGACGGTCTCTTGAGACGGGTCGGATTTATCGAAGAGCGAAGTCCACTCATGGAGGTCAAAGGCCCAGTGCCCATAGTCCTGACCATTCACCGATTGATGACCATGGAAAAACTTCCCAGTCGAAAGAGTGTAATAACCGTGAAGGCGGAAATATTCCGGCAACGTGGGGTTTTGCTGCACCAGAGGCGAGTCGAGCATGTTCGTGCTATTGTTATAAATCCCAGTGCGATGAGGCATATAGCCACACATCATCGCGGACCGAGAGGGACCACAAACAGGAGCAGCACAAACGGCATTGCGGAAAACGATCGCTCCCGGAGTAGAGACATCACCTTTGCAAAATTTTTCCATTTCCGGAGTCTTAACTTGAGGATGACCGCCGTATGGCTCGATCCAGTCATTAAGGTCATCAACTGTAATCAGAATGACATTGGGCTGTGTCGCCACACTGGGCGAAATCAACATGAAAGCTAAGAACAGGGGCAAAATCGATTTATGAAGATCCATCACCCCAAGGGAATGTCAGAAGGCGATGAGTTTTGCAAAAAAATATAAGCCCAAGAAACCTAAAACCCCACACTCACCTTGATCTCAAAGTCATTTCACAACACCCAAAATCAAGAGCCCTCTCAAATGATTTTTGCAATACACCTTGGATTCCCTTCGTATCCGCCTGCAGTTCAAGCCCCTGCATGAAAACCCTTCTTCTCCTTCTTCTCACATCCCTTCTCCACGCAAGCCCCCTCTCACTCCACGTCGCAACAACAGGCGACGACTCCGCAAACGGCTCCCAAACATCCCCCTTCGCCACTCTCGAAAGAGCACGCGATGAAATCCGCCGACTCAAAAAATCATCCCCCGCAAGCCTGAAAAACGGTGCCATTGTCTCGATTCATGGTGGCATCCATGAGCGACACGAGACCTTCCTCCTCGAAGCCCAAGACAGCGGCTCGCCCACGGCCCCCATCATCTATCAGTCGCCGCCAAAAGAATCTGCCCATCTCTTTTCGGGCAAAAAAATTTCCCCAAACTCTTGGCAAGCACTCTCAAAAAAAGCCGCCGCCCGAGTCCACCCCAAAACCAAATCCAAGCTCCTCTACCAACTCGACTACGCAGCTCTAGGCATCGAAAACAGCGACCGACTCGCCAAGTCTGAACAAAGCGCCGGAGCAACAGAATCCTTCGTCCTCTTCGTCAACGGCAAACGCCAACGCCTCGCCCAGTGGCCCAACCACAATGAAAAAATCACCCCGAAAAATGACCCCGGCTGGGCAACTCCCAACGGAACCCGCGACAACGAGAGCTTCTACTTCGACACCGGCGGAAAGCCCACCAACGGCGATCACACCAATGAACTCGACCTCGATGGCACCCAGCGCGCCAAGCGCTGGAAACAACGCATGGACTCCGGCCACGACCTCTGGCTTCGCGGCCACTGGAGAACCACTTGGTCCCCCCGACTCTCCCTCGTCCGCGAAATCAATCTCGATCAAAAATGGCTCAAGCTCACCAAAGTCCCCCCCGGCGGCATGGGCTCAAAGTACAGTAAAAACTTCACCTCCTATGACGGAAAAACATACCGCTCAGGATCAGGAACGGAACGCTACTACGCCCTCAACCTACTCGAGGAGATCGACCAACCCGGCGAGTACGCCATCGATTTCCAAGACCGCAAAGTCTACTTCTACCCCACCGATGATCTAAAGAATCTCCAAATCACCCTCGTCGATTCCGCAAAGCCCATCATCAAAGCCACCAAGACCGACCACCTCAGCTTCGACCACCTCACCTTCCAAGGCGGACTCGGAACAGGCCTCATTTTCGATCACTGCAAGCACCTCGCCATCCGAGGCTGCCTCATCGATGCCATCGGCGAAAACGGAATCGTCATAAATGGAGGAAGCCACCACCTCATCCAAAGCAACGACCTCAAAGAAATTGGTCACTCCGGAATCACTCTCAACAAAATCGGAGACCGCAAAAACCTCACCCCCGGCAACTCCGTCATCACCAACAACCACATCCATCACACCGGCCAACTCCATCTCGACACCGGCGGAATCAGAGTGAACGAAGTCATCGGCCTCACCATCTCCCACAACCTCATCCACCACACCCCCTCCCGCGCCTACGAGCACCGAAACGACAACAACGTCATTTTTGAATACAACGAAATCCACAACTGCGCCCTCCAAACCTCCGACACCGGTGCCACCTACGGCTACGGAGAATGGCACACCTACGGAAATATTTTCCGCTACAACTTCATCCACCACAACAAACGCGCCAATGGATTCTACTGCGATGATGGCGACAGCGGAGACTTCCACTATTACAACATCATCCACCAATGCATCGATGCCTTAAAGTTCGGAGGCGGCCACGACAACATCGGCGAACACAACCTCCTCATTCAAAATTCTCAACAGCGCATCGACGACCGCGGCATCTCACGCAACTACCGCCTCGGAACCCGCTACGAAGACCGCCTCCGTGCCTTCAAGCCCCTCGAAGAACCTTGGAAATCATACGGCCAAAAACTTCAAAAAGAACATCGCCTCAGCACTCAACTTTGGACCGACGTCCTAAACCCAGAATGGCAACCCGAGCACCCCAACGGTTCCCGCTTCGTCAACAACGTCACCGTCGAAAGTAATAATTGGCGAGGCCCAAACAAAGGAACCGTCCTCATCGAAAACAACGTCGAAGTAGGCCCCATCAACACCGTCGGTTTCCGAGACTATCCCAAAATGGACTTGCGAACCCAAAACTCCATCATCTTGAGCAAGTTCCCAAACCTCAACACCATCTTCCCCAAAATCGGCCTTCGCAAAGATCCCTACCGCACTTCAATTCCAAGCCGCGAATCAGTCGGCGGCTTGGAAAATTTTGGAGAG